>CAZKBT010000145.1:0-1573 GCA_964551305.1 uncultured Burkholderiaceae bacterium | reverse complement strand
CACGGTCTGTCCGACGTGATGCAGGGCGAAATGCTCGAATTCCCCAACAACACCTACGGCCTGGCGCTGAACCTCGAGCGTGATTCGGTGGGTGCGGTGATTCTGGGCGAATACAGCCACATCTCCGAAGGCGATACCGTCAAGACCACCGGTCGCATTCTCGAGGTGCCGGTTGGCCCCGAACTGCGCGGCCGCGTCGTGGATGCCCTCGGCAATCCCATCGATGGCAAAGGCCCGATCAACGCGCAGGCCACCGACATCATCGAAAAAGTCGCGCCCGGCGTGATCGCCCGGAAGTCGGTGTCGCAGCCGGTGCAAACCGGCCTCAAGGCCATCGATTCCATGGTGCCTATCGGCCGTGGCCAGCGCGAGCTGATCATCGGCGACCGCCAAACCGGTAAAACTGCCGTTGCGGTCGATACCATCATCAGCCAGAAGGGCAAGAACATCACGTGCGTGTACGTGGCGATCGGCCAGAAGGCCTCCACGATCAACAACGTGGTGCGCAAGCTCGAAGAACACGGCGCGCTCGAGTACACCATCATCGTGGCCGCTACGGCTTCCGATTCGGCGGCCATGCAGTATCTGTCGGCCTACGCGGGTTGCACGATGGGCGAGTACTTTCGCGATCGCGGCGAAGACGCCATCATCATCTACGACGATCTCACCAAGCAGGCCTGGGCCTACCGCCAGGTTTCGCTGCTGCTGCGTCGTCCGCCTGGTCGCGAAGCCTATCCTGGCGACGTCTTCTATCTGCACTCGCGTCTGCTCGAGCGTTCCGCCCGCGTCAACGAAGAGTACGTCGAGAAATTCACCAACGGCGCCGTCAAGGGCAAGACCGGTTCGCTCACCGCGCTGCCGATCATCGAAACCCAGGCTGGCGACGTCTCGGCTTTCGTGCCGACCAACGTGATCTCGATCACCGACGGCCAGATCTTCCTCGAGACCGACCTGTTCAACGCGGGTGTCCGCCCCGCCATCAACGCCGGTATCTCGGTGTCGCGTGTGGGTGGTGCTGCCCAGACCAAGGTCATCAAGAAGCTCGCTGGCGGTATCCGTACCGACCTCGCGCAGTACCGTGAACTGGCCGCGTTCGCCCAGTTCGCCTCCGACCTCGACGACGCCACGCGGCGCCAGCTCGAGCGCGGCAAGCGTGTGGTCGAGCTGCTCAAGCAGCCCCAATACCAGCCACTGCAGGTGTGGGAACTCGCCGTCTCTTTGTATACCGTGAACAACGGCTACCTCGACGACATCGATGTCGAGCAAGTGCTGTCGTTCGAGAAGAGCCTGAAGGACTACCTGAAGTCCAAGTACGCCGACCTCGTCGGCCGTATCGAAGACACCAAGGAGTTGTCCAAGGAAGACGACGCCAAGCTGGCCGAAGCCATCCAGGACTTCAAGAAAAACGGGTCTTACTGAGCAACGTCACCCCGCGCAGGCGGGTTGCACCCAGTCGGGGCGGCGGCCGTCGTCCCGGGTTTAGGATAAAGAGCTATGGCCGGAATCAAGGAAATCCGTACCAAGATCAAGAGCGTGCAAAACACGAGCAAGATCACCAAGGCGATGGAGATGG
>CAZKBT010000144.1:0-1910 GCA_964551305.1 uncultured Burkholderiaceae bacterium | reverse complement strand
CAGGCGGTTCGATGCCGAGTTCCTTGAAGGCGTCCTTGTTGTAGATGAAGCCGTGAATCACCGAGGCCATCGGAACGCAGAAGGTCTGCTTGCCGTCATCGGTCGTCCATGCGGATTTGGCGACGTCGGAGAAGTTCTCCATGCCCGAAAGCTCGGTCAGGTCGGCGAGCTTGCCGCTCTTGAACAGGTCGAGCGAGGCGTCGAACGGGCGGCAGGTGATGAGGTCGCCGGCCGAGCCCGCATCCAGCTTGGCATTGAGGGCGGCGTTGTACTCGGTCGGAGCCGAGGGGGAGAAGACGACCTTGATGTCGGGATGCTTGGCCTGGAAGGCCGGGATCAGCTTTTCCTGCCAGATGGCGAGGTCGTCGTTGCGCCAGCTTTCGATGGTCAGCGTGCCATCCTGTGCGAAGGCTGCTGCCGAGCACAGAACGCTCGATCCAAGCAGCACTGCCGTAAGAAGTTTCGTTTTCATGCTCGTCTCCCTGTTGATCCCTGATTCTTTTCAGATTGCGCCGGCATGAACGGTACCTGTCGCGGCAGGCCTCCACTCCGGAGCTTGGCAAATATTCGATAGATAAGGAAAAGGTGCGCAAATCCGGTCTGCCAGCGGTCGACCCGGCGCATATGTCATGGGAAGCGATGGCCCCATGCTGCTTTCCCTCCCTTTTGTTTCTGCTAAAAAGATACCAAAAAAATACCACTTGTCCACATTGATTAACGATTTCAGACGGAGTGCGGTAAGATATATTGAAAACGCTCGTATTTTCAGCAAATTATCAATGACTTCCGCGGAGCGTCCATCTTGTAAAAATTAACGCTTGGATATTGGTATTTAAGTGGTATTGTAAGTTTGGAGGATCGCCGAATGGATTTCGTGCTTGGCATAGATGGCGGTGGAACCAGTTGCAGGGCAGCCCTTGCCGCGCCCGACGGGCGGGTTCTGGCCCGCGCCAGTTCGGGTGCCGCCAATATCCGCACCGACCTCACCAATGCCCGCACCCATATCGTGGAGGCCGCGCGCCGCGCTTTCGTCGAGGCCGGGCAGGATCCCGAATTGCTGGTCCGCACGCCGGCCGTGCTGGGGTTGGCGGGCGCCAATGTCGGCACCTATCGCCAGCAATTGCAGGCCATATTGCCGTTTCGCGAAAGCCGGGTCGAAAGCGATGCCGAGATCGCACTGGAAGGCGCGGTGGGCTCCGGCGATGGCGCCATCGCCGTGCTTGGCACCGGCAGCGCCTACCGGGTGCGCCGGGGTGGCGTCTCGCGTCCCGTCGGCGGCTGGGGCTTTCAGGTCGGCGATCAGGCATCCGGCGCGCGCGTTGGCCGCGACCTTCTGGAGCAGACCCTGCTTGCCTATGACGGCATATGCGAAGCCTCTGCGCTGACGCGCGAGATCATGGCGGTCTTTCGTGACAATCCCGAGGATCTGGTTGAGTTCACCGTGGGGGCAAAGCCCGGCGACTATGGCGGGTTCGCGCCCAAGGTCTTTGAGTATGCGGCCGAGGGCGACGTGGTGGCGCGCGCTATCGTCAGCAAGGCAATCGCCGATGTGGAAGGCGCGCTTGGTGCGCTGGACCTGCGCGAAGGCGACGTGCTGTGCCTGCTCGGCGGGCTTGCCGGCCTTTATGCGCCGCTGCTTGCCGCGCGCTACCAGCCGCTGCTGCGCGAACCGCGCGGCGATGCGTTGCTGGGCGCGGTCCGTATGGCCGCACGCCGGTTCGGCACCTTCGTGGAGGCGGGGTGAATGGCTGAAGTCGCCGATCATCTGTTTGCGGATGTGAAGGGCGCGCCGTCCGGCCAGCCGCTTTATCTGCGCCTGAGACGCGCGATAGAAGAAGCCGTCGACGGCGGCGTGCTCGGGCCGGGCGATGCCCTGCCGTCCGAGCGTGACATCGCCCTGCAGGCCGACA
>CAZKBT010000143.1:0-1928 GCA_964551305.1 uncultured Burkholderiaceae bacterium | reverse complement strand
TCGGCGATTACGGACCCTGGTATCTGGCCTGGGTGCTGGGCACGGGCCTGATGGTGCTTGCGGCCGCCCTGGGCGCAGTGCTGTTCGAACAACGAGAAGACGCCGCCAGGCAGGCCGAGGGGCAAGCTCCGGCCAAGAAGCAGCCGCCGCCGCGGGAACTGGAATACTGAGTCCTGGAGCCCATCATGAACCTCGGAATCCACGACAAAGTCGCGTTGGTACTGGGCGCCGGTGGCGGCCTGGGCGGCGCCATCGCCCAGGCCCTGGCCGCCGAAGGCGCCAAGGTTGCCGTGGCAGACCTCGACGCCGCCGCGGCGCAGCGCACCGCCGACGCCATCGGTGGCGCCGGCGGGCAGGCTCTGGTGTTGCCCTGGGACCTCGCCGACCTGTCCCTCATCGAGCCACGAATCACGCAGATCGAACAGCATTGGGGTCCGGTCGATATCCTGGTCAACAACACCGGCGGCCCTCCGCCCTCGCCTGCCAGCGGGCAAAACCCCGAAACCTGGGGCGCCTACTTCCAATCCATGGTGATGTCCGTCATCGCAACCACCGACCGGGTACTGCCCGGCATGCGTCGCCGTCGCTGGGGCCGCATCATCACCAGTACGTCGTCGGGCGTCGTGGCGCCTATTCCCAACCTCGCCTTGTCGAATTCGCTGCGGCTCTCGCTTGTGGGCTGGTCCAAGACCTTGTCGCGCGAAGTGGGACGCGACGGCGTGACGTGCAATATCGTGGTGCCCGGTCGCATTGCCACGCCTCGCATCACGTATCTGGATGCTCAGAAAGCTGGCAAGGAAGGCCGCGCCGTCGCGGACGTCCAGCACGAAAGCACGGCGTCGATCGCCATCGGCCGCTACGGCAAGCCCGACGAATACGCCGACGTCGTGACCTTCCTGGTCAGCGAACGTGCCAGCTACGTGACGGGCAGCATGATCCGGGTGGATGGCGGGTTGATTCCGGGCCTCTGACCTCCCGGGCCGGCCCGCCCTGGTGGCCTCGGCTATTTTGCGGTCCTCGCCCGTGTCAGGCGTGAGAAAATATTCCGTCGCGCAACTCTGTCGCGATGCTAGTGAGGCGCTAGCCTGGCGTTGAGATGGCGCGGCTCGCACCGCACTCCTCTAAAGGAATCTTCATGCTCTCTCCCAAACGCTTGCTCGCCGGCGCTTCCGTGGTGGCCGCCATTAGTGTCTGCGCGGCTGCCTACGCTTTGTCCCATCCCAATTTCCAGGCAGCTGACGACGCCATCGAGAACGCCATCTCGCGCATCCGGGCGGCCCAGGAAGCAAATGGTCCGAACTTTGGCGACCATGCCGCCCGCGCCATACAACTGCTGCAGGATGCACGCGGCGAATTGCGGATTGCCGACGAGTACCATCGCGGAATACGCTAAAAAAAACCGCGCACTGGGCGCGGGGCTGCCATCAAACCTCTACCGAAGCCGCCAACCAGGAATGCCGCGGCTTCGGTGTGAGGCTTCGGGAAAATACCCGATTACATGTTGTCGATCATCACCTGGCCGAAACCGGAGCAGCTGACTTGCGTGGCGCCTTCGAGCAGGCGGGCGAAGTCGTAGGTGACCTTTTTGGACAGGATGGATTTTTCCATGCTGCTGATGATGAGATCGGCGGCTTCGGTCCAGCCCATGTGGCGCAGCATCATTTCGGCCGAGAGGATTTCGGAACCGGGGTTGACGTAATCCTTGCCGGCATACTTGGGCGCCGTGCCGTGGGTGGCTTCGAACATGGCCACGGAGTCGGACAGGTTGGCGCCCGGAGCGATGCCGATGCCGCCAACTTGCGCGGCCAAGGCGTCGGAGACGTAGTCGCCGTTGAGGTTGAGGGTGGCGATGACGTCGTATTCGGCCGGGCGTAGCAGGATTTGCTGCAGGAAGGCGTCGGCGATGGAATCCTTGACGGTGATCTCGC
>CAZKBT010000142.1:0-1974 GCA_964551305.1 uncultured Burkholderiaceae bacterium | reverse complement strand
GAAAAGCTGTACGGGACGGCGTGATCGGCCGGCGGGGGGTCGTCCGGCTGGTTTTCGGGGCCCAGCGCGTCGCGCTGGCCCCCGAAAACCAGCCGGACGACCCCCCGCCGGCCGATCACGCCGTCCTGTACAGCTTTTCCTTGGGGACGCTGCAGAACCTGGACACCTGCATGCCCCTGAAAAACGTCCCTCTGTTCGGCGACATGGACTTCCTGGCCAAAGCGGCCGATCCCGCCCGTTATCTGCCCGCGGGCCTCAAGATCGGCGCCTCCCGGGCCGAGACCGTGACGGCATTGCGGCGCTACGGCACACCCTATGACCCCGACGACACCGACGGCGGCTCGGTCGAGACCGCCCCGCAACTGGTCATCCCCCTGTGCGGCGATGCCAACGGCGCCGTCATGCCCCTGTTCCAGTTCGAAAAAGACCGCCTGAAGGCCGTTCGTTTCGAGGCATTGGAGTTCTAGGCGAACCTTGAAGCCGGAGTCTCGAAGCAAGGCCCGTTGCGCACCCAAGACCCGCCAGGACATTTTTATCCGTCCGGATTTTCCAGGCTGGCGAGGTCGATACGCCTGACTCACAATGGCCGCCCATCTCCACTGGATCCCGGTCATGCCTGCACGCGCCTACCCAAACCGTGCAACCTGCCTAGTGATACGCGGCACAGCAGCTTTTCTTTATCTATACGCAATTAACGGATAAAATAGCGATGAAGGCCATTTTCATCGAGCTGCCGGCGTTCCAGCGGCACCGTGAACGATACCTGGACGACTCTGCCTTTCGTACTCTGCAATCCATTCTGCTCCAACAGCCGTACGCGGGTGATGTGATTCCAGGGACTGGCGGGCTGCGCAAAGTCCGATTCCTCGACGCACATCGCGGCAAGGGCAAACGAGGTGGGTTGCGCGTAATCTGCTACTCCTGGACCGCAGGCCATCAGTTCTGGTTGTTCACTGTGTATGACAAAGATGAAATGGACGATCTGTCCACTCAAGAACGTGCGCTCTTGGCCACTCTGTTGCACAACGAACTGAAGGCACGCGCCCTATGACAAACAAGCGCAACCTGTTTGCCGAACTGACGGAAGGATTCGAGGCCCTGACGGCCGAGCGCGCAGGGAAAATCACCTTGCGCCGCCACGTCGTCGACGTGGGTCCTGTACTTGAAATCACCGCGGACGAACTGACCAAGCTGCGTCAGCGCCTGAACCTGTCGCGTGGCGTATTCGCGCGTTACTTGCGCACCAATCCGCGCACGCTGGAAAACTGGGAACAGGGGCGCGCAAAGCCCAACGCCCAGGCCGCGCTGCTGATCCGCCTGGTGGAACGTTACCCGGACACCGTCGAACGGCTTGCCACCCTTTGAACGCAGCGGATCTGCCGCCCTTCGGGCGCAGCCAGCACGCCAAACACTAAAACCGTTCCCCCCCGCCTCCGGCGGCCGGGGCCTTCAAGCCCAGGTGCTCCCAGCAGCGGCGCGTGGCCATGCGGCCGCGCGGGGTGCGCTGCAGATAGCCATGCTGGATCAGATAGGGCTCGATGACGTCCTCGATGGTGTCGCGTTCCTCGCCGATGGCGGCGGCCAGGCTGTCCACCCCGACGGGGCCGCCATCGAACTTGTGCACGATGGCTTCCAGCAGCTTGCGGTCCATCAGGTCCAGGCCCTGGGGATCGACTTCCAGCATCGCCAGCGCCGCCTGGGCGGTCGGGGTGTCGATGCGCCCGCCCGCCCGCACGTCGGCATAATCGCGCACCCGGCGCAGCAGGCGGTTGGCGATGCGCGGCGTCCCGCGCGAGCGGCGGGCGATCTCGGCGGCGCCGTCGTCCGTCGCGTCCGCGCCCAGCAGGCCGGCGCTGCGCCGCACGATGTGGGCCAGTTCGTCGGCCGAATAGAATTCCAGCCGCGAGACGATGCCGAAGCGGTCGCGCAGCGGATTGGTGAGCATGCCGGCGCGCGTGGTCGCGCCCACCAGGG
>CAZKBT010000141.1:0-2033 GCA_964551305.1 uncultured Burkholderiaceae bacterium | reverse complement strand
GCGTTCCGGTCGTGCAAGATGCGTTGGTGCAGTCCGCCTCCGATGCGATAGCCGCCGCCGAGCGCTGCGGCTATCCCGTGGTGCTGAAAGTCGAATCTTCCGATATCCCACATAAGACCGACGCGGGCGTGGTCCGCCTGAACGTGCCTGATTCGGAGGGTGTAAGGGCTGCATATGAGCAAATACTAAGCGCAGCTCGAAGCATTGACCCCGCCCCGCACATCGCCGGCGTGCTGGTACAGCCCATGGCCCGCCCGGGCTTGGAAATGCTGATCGGTGCGCGATGCGATCCGCTGTTCGGACCGCTCGTGGTAGTGGGGCTAGGCGGCGTGATGGTGGAGCTCGTGAAGGATACACGTCTGGCCCTCGCGCCGGTGAATGCTGCTCAGGCATTGAACCTGCTCGACGGCTTGCGGACGCGCAAGGCACTCGAGGGATTCCGGGGCCTGCCGCCCGTGGACCGCGAAAAGCTTGCCGACGCAATCGTTCGCATCTCCCACTTCATTCACGATCAGCGAGAACACGTCTCGGAGCTGGATGTCAATCCCTTGATTTGCAACGCCGATGGAGTGCTTGCGGTCGACGCGTTGATCGGCCTGTCACAAACGAACCACTGACACCTATGACCCTCGATTACCAAAAGCTTCTTTCTCACGAATTTCCTGTTGTAGAGCAAACATATAGTGCGCGCGATTGCATGCTTTATGCCTTGTCCGTAGGTTTTGGCCGTGATCCGCTGGCGCTTTCTGACCTGCCTTACATATATGAACGAGATTTGCGGGCGGCCCCCACACTGGCCGTAGCGCTCGGGTTCCGATCAATCCGCGAAGACAAGCTCGGCATCGATTACACGCGGGTAGTCCATAGCGAGCAACGGCTCGAACTGCATGCTCCGCTGCCAGCGGCCGCTACGGTGCTGAGTCATACGCGCGTCGCCGACGTGGTAGACAAGGGCGAAGGGCGAGGGGCGATTCTCTATCTGGAGCGAACCTTGCGCGATAAAGCCACCGGCGTCCTGCTGGCGACATCTACGATGGCGGCTTTCTGCCGCGCCGATGGGGGCTTTGGCGGGCCGGTCACACAGGCACCCTCCCCGCACCGCCTGCCCGAGCGCTCGCCCGATGCTGTCGTGTCCATCAATCTGCCGTCCAATATTGCCCTTCTCTATCGACTGAGCGGTGACTACAACCCTTTACACGCCGACCCTGAAATGGCCAGGCGTGCTGGTTTTGATCGCCCCATCCTCCACGGTCTCCAGGTCTTCGGTGAAGTAGCTCGCGAGGCGATGCAACGTTATGCGGAAAATGATCCTGGCCGCATCGCCACCATTGCGTGCCGTTTCACTGGGACGCTCTTTCCCGGAGACACCGTCGACGTCTCTTTCTGGCGCGACGGAAACACCATCAGCTTTCGAGTGAGTCCGAGTGGGCGCCCGGGGGTCGCATTGGACAATGGCTTGATTGATCTGAAAATATAGTCCGCGCTCTGCAAGCGAAGTTTTTGCCTGGCGTCCTCTTAGAATGCGCAGCATTGGGCGATCGCCGCCGACCCGTCCTTTTTTCATGTCATGCCGGTTTCGCCTCCTCCCGTTCCATCCAGCGCCCCGCCGGCGCCGTTCAGCAAGCTTTCTCGAAAACGTACCTTCGAAGGCGTGATCGAGCAGATCCGCATGCAGATCAACAATGGTTTACTGCGGCAAGGCGATCGGCTACCGGCTGAGCGCGAACTGGCGGAACAATTTGGGGTCAGCCGCAACACAGTGCGTGAGGCACTGCGATCTTTGGAAAACAGTGGTGTGCTGCGCATAAAAAAGGGGCCGGGAGGCGGAGCTTTTATCCATAGCGGTAGCGGTGATGCCGTCACCAAGGCCCTGGCCGATGTGTATCGTCTGGGAGCCGTCAAGCCCGCCAGCCTGACGGAAGCCCGCCTCATCCTGGGGCCGGCAGTGGCCCGCCTGGCCTGCGAACGCTGGGACGAACAAGACATGCGCGCGCTGGAGGAGAACGTCAGGAAATCGTGGGAAGCCAATGAAC
>CAZKBT010000140.1:0-2049 GCA_964551305.1 uncultured Burkholderiaceae bacterium | reverse complement strand
TGGTGGTCGCCCCGGGAACGTCGAGCGCGATTTCCTCGCCGCCCTTGTCGAACTCCCAGCGATAGATGCTGTCATCCCCGAGCCGGACCCGAAGGCATTGGTGATTGAGCAGGTCTCGTGGATGTTCGGGGATGCCATATCGCTCCAGATAGGACGGAGCGCCCACCACGACCCAGCGGATGTCGGCTGACAGCCGTTGGGCGATCATGTCTTCGGGTACGGTGCCGCCATAGCGTATGCCTGCATCCGCGCCTTCCAGGATCACGTCCACGAGATGGTTGGAGATAACAACGTCGATTTCGATGTCCGGATAGCGCTCGATGAACTTAGGCAGCACTGGCCCGAGCAGCAGGGTGCCCGCGTGTTCCAGCACATTCAGCCGGATGCGACCTGCAGGATCGGCGCGATAGCGATTCAGCACTTCGACGGCGTTGCTGATGGCATCGAAATGACTGCCGATCGCGACCTGCAGCTCCTCGCCGGCGGCCGTGAGCGTGACGCTGCGGTTGGTGCGATTGAGCAGGCGAACTCCCAGACGGGTCTCCAGGCCTTTCAGTGAATGGCTCAGCGCCGATGCAGTCACTCCAAGTTCAAGGCCCGCGCGGCGGAAATTGCGGTGCTTCGCAATCGCAAGGAAATAGCTGAAATCCGCCCAATCGGTCCGACTGATCTGCATAGGCCTAATGTGTCTTCAGCATCGTTCGTTGGCAACTGTGTTGAACCCGCATCATTGCTGCAATCGTCTGGAGACCGTGTCGACTGGCTTTGCGACTATGTGGGGGTGGATTCTGGCGCTCCCCGAGTTATTATTAGTCCATCGTTTGCCGGTTCAACACGCGGGATTCATGACCAGCAGGCTGCACAGAATATCGATCAGCGAGCCCCGCGCGATGTGCTGCTTGATCTTGCAGACAGTGCCTCGCGAGAGGAAGCGGCTGCCGCTCTCGGAGAGCTTATCGTCGCCAGAATGACGATGGTGCTACCGGAGTACGTGGCCTCCGTGCAACCGCCGTTGCCGCTCCATTATTAATCAGGACAAGTCCGCATTGGATCGCGATGGCGATGGAGTGTCTTGCGAGCCGCATCGTTGACCATCGCCGGGCACCCATTCCCGCTGATCACGAATCCGATCCAGTCGTCGTTGCCATTTGGGCGCTTCGTTCGAGTGTTACGAAAACTGTTATGGGCCAGTGTTGCGACACTAATCGTAGTGTCTTGAAAAACAATGGTTTTTTGAAAATGGCTGGGGCGGCAGGATTCGAACCTGCGAATGCCGGTACCAAAAACCGGTGCCTTACCACTTGGCGACGCCCCAGCAGAGGGGCGCGCTTAGCCTGTATGTGCAGTGCTGAAAAGGGGGGGCTTGCAGGAGGCGTCACATTAGGTCAGTGTTCGAGAACAGCGTTTCCAAAAAAGGCGGCACAATTAGCCGGTTACGCAGGGATATGGGAGTGGACAGAATGGGAAAATCGACGGTTAAACTCGCCCTCGCATTGTCGACGGCGCTGGGCGGTTTCGCCATGCCCGCATGGGCACAGGACGATGGCCTGTCGCGAGGGGATATCGTGGTCACGGCCCGTCGTACTGAAGAACGGCTGCAGGACGTGCCGATCTCGATCACTGTTTTCGATCAGGAGCAATTGGCTAACCGCAACGTGGTTTCTGGTGCCGACCTGGCGACTTACACTCCCTCGCTTTCGGCGAATTCCCGATTTGGCAGCGAGACGGCCGCGTTTGCGATCCGCGGCTTCACGCAGGAAAACTTTACCTCGCCCTCGGTGGGCACTTATTTCGCGGATGTCATCGGGCCGCGCGGGAACGGCGGCACCAATGGCGGCAACGGTGCTGGTGTGGGCCAATATTTCGACTTGCAGAACGTGCAGGTGCTGAAAGGGCCGCAGGGCACCCTGTTCGGGCGGAACACCACGGGCGGCGCCGTGCTGATCGTCCCGCAAAAGCCGAATGGCGAACTGGGCGGCTATATCGAAGGATCGGTTGGCAACTACGACATGTACCGCCTGCAGGGCGTGCTCAACGTGCCCTTCGCCG
>CAZKBT010000139.1:0-2070 GCA_964551305.1 uncultured Burkholderiaceae bacterium | reverse complement strand
GGGTTTGCGATTGCAGGGGGTGCGGTGCGCTATTCGCAGAGCCGCCGCCGACGCGCGATCGGGACGGCCTGAAGTCCAACATCAGTTTCACGCATTGCAGGCAGAGGTGGATAGGCTGCGGGGTTGAAAGCCCGGCGCTCTCACGATAAAGGCGCCCCGCCTTACAGGCATCCTCTCTTTGAACTGCCGCGGTTGTCTTTCAGTCGACCGCGGCGCTTTTCTCCCCGGTCGTCGGTTCGGCGGCAACGCTATGCCTCCAGCGCTAGCTCTGATCATCGCGGCGGAAAGCACGCAATGCCAGCTTGGCGACCTGATCAATGCCTCCCATCCTTGTCTCGGATTGTGGGAACTCCATCTGCCATTCGTTCCGGTCGCCGGCACTCGGCCCTATCCAGATGGAAACGGCAAAGCCTTCACTGACTGGTCGCACGCGGACCCCGACCACCAGTTCGTGGTGTTCGGCGTATTCAAGCAATCTGCTGAGCATCTTTTTCCCGCTGATCGGCTTTCGGGGGAGCATTCGTCTGAATCGCTCCTCCCTCATTCTCCCAGCCCTGGCGCATTTTCATATCGTCCACTTCCTGAGCCGCTGTCTTGAACGCGCTGAAATATCGCCGGGGCGAGCGGATGGCTGCCGGAAGCGGGGGCAAAGATCGCCTTCTTCTCAAAAAGGTGAAGGCTGCGGCAGCGGCACTTACGGTCAGGACCGCGATCAAGAGCGATGACATTCCGCCTCGTTCAACAATGTCAGAGCCATGGCTCACGGTTGCTCTCCTAAAAAGGAAAGAACAATCGGCACGCCTGATCGATCCAAATCTCCGAAGCCGCTTCCAGGCTCCCGAATTGCAGACAGCGGCGGAGAGGGGACGTGTCTGTAACGATTCATTAATCAATACGGGCGATTTCTCCGCCCATGCCAAAACGCATTGATCTGATACGCCGTCAGGCGCTTTCGCAGGTCCAGGACGCGAACCTGCACGGACAAACCCCCGCCAGATGGCGCATGCTGCCGGGCACCATGAAATTGGTCACGCTTCACGCCAATATGGTGGCGATCAAGATGCCGGGGGTTGAACAGCGCGATGTACCATCATTCTACGGGCTGCCGATCGAATGCGCGCGACCGTCCAATGGCGGACTCATCGAACTCGTTTACGAGTAAGGGCTGAGCCGAGCCACCCTCTCGCGAATCATTCTTACAATGCGCTAGGGAGCCCCCGCCTTACAGGCATCCTCTCCTTTCAACTCGCTGCGGCTGCCTTCCAGTCGGCTGCAGCGCTTTTCCGACGTCACTCCATGCCAACGTACACCGCAGACGGCCATCAGTCTGGCAGGCGCTCGAAGAAGGCGCGAAGCTGCGCGAACCGCTTGTTGGCGGCATCGACGGCAGCGTTCCATCCGCCGATTCCCGCTACCCCGCCGGAACGGCCATGCTCCGCTTCGCCTCTACGCTAGCCAGCGCATACCGATCCGCCATTTCACGATAGAACTTCGCGATGCTCGGTTCGCTCGTAGCGTTAGCCCTTTCGAGTGATTCGGTACGGCGGCGTTCGAAATATTCTATGCCAGAAGACGCCTCCATGGAGAGCCTCCGTTCAAGCGGCAGCTCTCCATCTGCTGTCTGTCAGCACCGCGCTTAGGGCCGGGTGTGCCGATCTGCCCAACCTGCACTCATTTACCCGGAAGTCAATTGATCGAGATGCCCGGCGCGTGCTGTGCCGTCCGCCAATGCACGCCGGGCGACCCCTACGCCAGCCGGGACCATCTGCGGGGCCTGATCGCAGGCAAGGCGGTGCGCTGCGTGCAGATCGACACGGATCGCTATCGCCGGGCCATTCTCCGCTGCGAGGCGGGCGGCGTGGACCTGTCATGTGCACAGGTTGCGGCAGGACACGCGGTGGAGCGCTATGGGCGCCTGTCGTGCCCCGCCACAATCTCTCGTCGAAATATGTAAGGCGTCGCCCTACATTCTTATTGACACGTGTAAGGCAATACCTTACAATGGAGGCATGATCAAGAGCTTCCGCAGCAAGGCCCTTCGCAAATTCGCCGAGACCGGCAACACCTCCA
>CAZKBT010000138.1:0-2098 GCA_964551305.1 uncultured Burkholderiaceae bacterium | reverse complement strand
CGCTGGGCGCGGGTAATGCCCACATACATCAATCGACGCTCTTCCTGGATGCGCTGCGCCAAGGCTTCGGCGGCGGTCTCCGGATCCAGCTCCTCCTCGTCCCGGCCCACGTGCGGCAACAACCCTTCCTCGACACCGATCAAATACACGTGGGGATATTCCAGCCCTTTCGATGCATGCAAGGTGGACAGCTTGACCGCATCCGGCTCCTCGTCGTCGCTGCGTTCCAGCATGGTCACCAAGGCGACGTGCTGAACCAACTCCATCAAGGTCAGGCCGTCTTCCTGCGCTTTGCGCTTGAGCCAGCCGACCAGTTCCAGGACATTCTGCCACCGCGTCTGGGCCGGCTTTTCGTCGTATATATCGAACAGATAACGCTCATACTGTATGGCGTCCAGCAACTCATCCAATATGACGCCCGCCTCCGCCTCGGCAGGCGTCGACGCTTCGGCAAACATCTGCCCCTGGGCCGAGACGGCCGACAACCGCGTTTTTCCCGCCCGGGTCTGAATGCGCTGGATGAACTCCGCAAAGACGTTCAAAGACTCTAGCTGCCGCCCGGCCAGGCGATCCGTGGCGCCGATCTCAAAAACGGCGCTGAAAAGCGACAAGCCCCGCTCCGATGCGAATTGCCCCAGGGCCTGCAAGGTCGCCTGGCCTATGCCTCGGCGCGGCGTAGTAACCGCCCGGATGAAGGCTGGATCGTCATCGTCATTGGAGATCAAACGCAAATACGCCAGGATGTCCCGTATTTCCGGTTTCTCAAAGAAGCTCTGGCCGCCCGACAAAATGTAGGGAATGCGAAAGTTGCGCAAGGCCTGCTCCACGATTCGCGCCTGCTGGTTGCTGCGATACAACACCGCGAAATCGCGCCATTGCGCCTGCCGCTCGAAACGCGCCGCCGACAGCCGCACCGCGATGGATTCCGCCTCGGCTTCGTCGCTATCCATCGGGGTGACTTGTATAGTCTCTCCTTGCCCCAATTGGGACCAGAGCTTTTTACCGAACAGATTCGGATTACGGCTGATCACCTGGTTCGCCGCGGCCAGAATGCGTTGGACCGAACGGTAGTTCTGTTCCAGCTTGATGAGCTTGATCCGAGGATAATCGGTCGTCAGCTTGGCCAGGTTTTCCACGGTCGCTCCGCGCCACGCATAAATGGCCTGGTCATCGTCGCCCACGGCGGTAAACATCGCCCGTTGGCCGGCCAAGGCCTGGACCAGGCGATACTGGCACAGGTTGGTGTCCTGGTACTCGTCCACCAACAGGTACTGCACGCGAGCCTGCCACCGCCGCCGCACGTCCTCGTTGCGCTCCAGCAGCATGGCGGGGATGCGGATCAAGTCGTCGAAATCCACGGCCTGGTAGGCGGCCAGCGTGGCGGTGTAGCTGCGATAGACCTTGGCCGCCTCCGCCTGGCTGGCGGACGCCGCCGCGCGCTCGGCCGCATCCGGATCCATCAGCGCGTTCTTCCACAGGGAAATCGTCTGCTGCACGCCGCGCAGGCGCGCCTTGTCTGTCGTCGCCAACAGCTCCTGGATGATGGCCAGGGCATCATGGGAATCCAAGATCGAGAATCGCGGCTTCAATCCCGCATGCGCGGCTTCCTCGCGCAGTAGGCGCAAGCCCAGCGAATGGAAGGTGCTGATCGTCAGGCCCTTGGTCAGCTTGCGCTCGACCAGCGACTTTACCCGTTCCTCCATTTCCTTGGCCGCCTTGTTGGTAAACGTCAAGGCTACGACCTGGCGGCCGACGTATCCGCATTCGCGCAGCAGATAGGCGATTTTTTGCGTGATGACCCGGGTCTTGCCGCTGCCGGCGCCGGCCAGCACCAGGCACGGCCCGTCCAGGTACAGCACCGCCTGGCGCTGCTCGGGATTCAGATCATGCGGAAGGGTGTGGCCACGAGAATAATCCACGGCAAGGCTCTTTTTTCAGATTTCCAGCGGGTCGACTTCCAGGTGGCATCGCACGCGGCAAAGCCGGGCCAGCTCGGACAAGCCCGCCGCCCAGGCGCCCAGGAAAGCCTGCAAGGCGGGACGATGCGCGCTTTCCAGCAACAGCTGGGCGCGCTCCATGTTCGCGACGCGCACCACCC
>CAZKBT010000137.1:0-2137 GCA_964551305.1 uncultured Burkholderiaceae bacterium | reverse complement strand
GACGGGCTGGCTAACGCGGCCCGACAAATGGGCTTTCCTTGTGTGGCGCTGTTCCAGCATGGCGGTCTTCCACGGCTGGTCGAGGGAGCGATGCTGGTCACGAATTATCCGGCAGAGTTCGTTCAGTCTTACATCGCGAACCATCACTATGTGATCGATCCTGTCTATGACGTCAGCCAACAGCTCGGCCGGCCGTTCAGCTGGGAAGAGATCCCGAACTTCGTGGATTTGACCGAACGGCAAGCGGCACTGTTCGACGAGGCGCGAAAGTATGGGATCACCCATGGCATCACCGTGCCGCTCCACATTCCGAGCGAATCCCACGCATCATGTAGCTTTGCGCGTCCGGAGCTGGTCGAGGTTACGCCATCGCTCATGACCACGCTCCAGATCGTCGCGGGGTTCGCGTTCAAGGCGGCGCTTTATCTTCATCACGCCATGCACGGCCGCAATGTTCCCCGGCTCACACGCCGCGAGGCCGAATGTACGGCGTTGATCGCGCTCGGCAAGACCGACTGGGAGATCGGCCAAATCCTCGGCATCGCCCAGACTACTGTGCGGTACTTCATTTCGCGAGCCAAGCAACGCTACGGCGTCTTCAGGCGCTCGGAGCTGGTAGCGCGCGCGATCGTCGATGCTCAAGTCATCCGTGATGACCAAGGCAAAGATAGCAAAGTGCCCGAGAGCGCCGGCGACACGCCAAAGCGAGGATAACTCTATAGCGTAGTCCCGCCGCGTGGCGGTCGCGGAATATTTCGATCCTAGCCCATCGCCTATGTGTGTCAGACCCGACCCAAACGTGTTTGCGGCGAGCAGCGCGGAAGGGTGGAGGTTGGTTGTGGGGGGAGGGTAGTTGGGAAAGGAAGGGGGATGACGGGCGGCGATTTCTTTTGCGAAGCGACAGCGACGCGGGCTATCGAGCTTGGCACTCATGCCAGACAATGTCGTGACAACGCGCGCGCGTTTTGATAAAGTGTGCGAAATTGGAGACTGAATCATGGCAGCCACATCCGTTCGATCCGAGAAGCTGGACCTGCGCTTGACCGCAGCCGCCAAGCGGACACTCAGTGCCGCCGCAAAGGCAACGCACCGCTCGGTGAGCGAGTTCGTTCTCGAAAGCGCGCTGGCGCGCGCGCAGGAAGCGTTGCCAGATCGGCAACATTTCGGGCTGGATGCGGAACGCTGGAAGCTTTTCCTCGAGGCGATGGATGCTCCGTCGCGCCCGATCCCGCGCGTGAAGCGCCTGTTTGAAGTGCCGAGCGTATTCGAGGCAAAGCAGACCCGATAGCTTCATGGCGCTTCACATCGAGAAGCTGCGTCGCGATCATAAGGTCGATGCTTTTGATTGCGGCAAGGAGCCTCTCAATAGATTCCTCAGCCGGTTTGCATATCAGGCGCAGCTTTCCGGCAGCTCGCAGACCTACACCGCCCTTTCGGGCGAGGAGGTGGTTGGATATTACACGCTGGTGTTCGGTGACGTCGGCTTCGAGGATGCACCGGAGCGGTTGCGCAAGGGCATGGCGCGTCATCCCATACCGCTGATGGTGCTGGCCAGGCTGGCCGTATCGATCACCTGGGCGGGCAAGGGGATCGGCTCGGGTCTGCTCAAGGATGCGATGACCCGCACACTTGCGGCCGCCGACATCGCAGGCCTTCGAGCCTTTGCGGTTCACGCAAAGGATGAGGAAGCACAGTCGTTCTACCGGCACTTTGACTTCATCGAATCCCCGAGCGACCCTATGCACTTCTTCCTGCTGTTGAAGGATCTGCGCTCGCTCGTGGGCACCGAGCCGTGACATCGCCCAGAGCCCACAACGTCGATGGCATGTTTCTGCGTAGTTCGCAGGAGGTGGAACAAAATCAAGGGGCTCAAATCTTTTCCGGTGTAATTTCCAGCACACACCAGATCGCGAATGATGGAACACTGACAAGATCTCTGCTATAGTCCTGCCGCGAGGATTTAGCGATGACTACCGCGGTCGAGATGCAAGCAACCGAACCCGCAGCGCCTCAGCTGAAAGCAGCCGATTGGCTGTGGCGTCCCTGGTATGCGAAGGCGTGGTGGGCCGCGATCCCGGTCTGGTGGATCGGCATGGCGGCGTCCACGAAGATCGCGCCACTGGAGGCCTTCTACGAC
>CAZKBT010000136.1:0-2195 GCA_964551305.1 uncultured Burkholderiaceae bacterium | reverse complement strand
ATGCTGCCGCACGGCTACGAAGGCCAGGGTCCGGAACACTCGTCGGCCCGCATCGAGCGCTTCCTGCAGCTGTGCGCCGACAACAATATCCAAGTCGTTCAACCGACCAACGGCGCCCAGATCTTCCACGTATTGCGCCGCCAGATGATCCGCCAGTTCCGCAAGCCTCTGGTGATCTTCACGCCGAAGTCCTTGCTGCGCAACAAAGACGCCAGCGTCGCGCTGTCCGACCTGGCTGAGAAGCAGTTCCTGCCGGTCATCGGCGAGCAGGACGACGCCATCGACCCGGCCGGCGTCAAGCGCATCCTGGTGTGCTCGGGCAAGGTCTACTACGACATCGTGAACGCGCGCAAAGAGGCGGCTCGCGACGACGTGGCCGTGCTGCGCATCGAGCAGCTGTATCCCTTTGCCCACAAGGCGTTCCAGTCGGAGCTGGAAAAGTACGCGAACGCCAAGGAAATCGTGTGGGTGCAGGACGAGCCGCAGAACCAGGGACCATGGTTCTATGTGCAGCACCATCTCTACGAGAACATGGCGACAGGGCAGAAGCTGGGGTATGCCGGACGTCCCGCGTCGGCGTCGCCCGCCGTAGGCTATCTGGCCAAGCACCTGGAGCAGCAGCGCAACCTGCTGGAGCAGGCGTTTTCCCCCAAGCTCAAGACATTCACCAAGTAAAGAAAATACTTAAACGGAATACATACCATGGCTATTACAGATGTTCTCGTACCTCAGCTTTCAGAATCCGTTTCCGAGGCGACCTTGCTCACCTGGAAAAAGCAGCCGGGGGAAGCCGTCCAGGCCGATGAAATCCTGATCGAAGTCGAGACGGACAAGGTCGTGCTCGAAGTGCCGGCGCCCGCCTCGGGCGTGCTCGCCGAAATCGTCAAGGGCGACGGCTCGACGGTCACCTCGGGCGAAGTCCTGGCCCGCATCGATTCCGAAGGCAAGGCTACCGCCGCCGCGCCGGCGCCTGCCGAGGCTCCCGCGGCATCCGCCGCGCCCGCTCCCGCGCCTGCCGCGGCCACGTCGGGCGCGATCGCATCGCCCGCGGCCAACAAGATCCTGGCAGAGAAGGGCGTGGATCCCGCGTCGGTGGAAGGATCGGGCCGTGGCGGCCGCGTCACCAAGGGCGATGCGCTGCAAGCCGGCTCCGGCTCGGCCGCCCCCGCCAAGCAGCCGGCGGCCCCGGTCGCTGCGCCCACGCTGTCGCTCGACGGCCGCCCCGAGCAGCGCGTGCCCATGAGCCGCTTGCGCGCCCGCGTCGCCGAACGCCTCCTGCAATCGCAGGCCGAGAACGCGATCCTGACGACCTTCAACGAGGTCAACATGCAGGGCATCCTGGATCTGCGCAAGAAGTACAAGGACCAGTTCGAAAAAGAACACGGCGTCAAGCTGGGCTTCACCTCGTTCTTCGTCAAGGCCGCGGTCGCCGCGCTCAAGAAGTATCCCGTGCTCAACGCGTCGGTGGACGGCAAGGACATCATCTATCACGGCTACTTCGACATCGGCATCGCCGTCGGCAGTCCGCGCGGCCTGGTCGTGCCCATCCTGCGCAATGCCGATCAGATGACGATCGCCGAAATCGAAAAGCAGATCGCCGACTTCGGCGCACGGGCCCGCGACGGCAAGCTCGCGCTCGAAGAGCTGACCGGCGGCACGTTCTCGATTTCCAACGGCGGCGTGTTCGGCTCGATGCTTTCGACGCCCATCATCAACCCGCCTCAGTCCGCGATCCTGGGCATACACGCCACCAAGGACCGGCCCGTTGTCGAGAACGGCCAGATCGTGATCCGTCCCATCAACTTCCTGGCCATGTCCTACGATCACCGCATCATCGACGGCCGCGAAGCCGTCCTCGGCCTGGTCGCCATCAAGGAGGCCTTGGAAGATCCTCAGCGCCTGCTGCTGGACGTCTAAGCATGCGCCTGCCGCTTCCAGCTTGAATCCAAGCCCCGTCGCGCGCCCCTCATGGCGGCGCGCCGGGGCTTGTCACATTTACACATCGATTGGATGACATCAATGGCTAAACAATTCGACGTCGTCGTCATAGGCGCAGGGCCTGGCGGCTATATCGCAGCGATACGCGCTGCGCAATTGGGAATGAGCGTGGCGTGCATCGACGCCTGGAGCACGGCGGACGGCAAGCCCGCGCCCGGCGGCACTTGCACCAACGTCGGCTGCATTCCCTCCAAGGC
>CAZKBT010000135.1:0-2304 GCA_964551305.1 uncultured Burkholderiaceae bacterium | reverse complement strand
GCGCCCCCTCAGCGAAGACGAGCGCAAACGCGTGCTGATCGACGAACTGGGCATCGACGAGGCCATCGTCCAGGCATTGCCTGCGGACATTCCAACGCCGCCTCGACCCACAAACTGAAACGTGCAATTGTGCAGGAAGGTCGAAGGCACGCGTTTTCTGAACGTAGGGCGGTCAACGGCGCAGCCTTGGCCGCCATGGCTGTCGTGACGGTGGGCAAGGCTACGCCTTGCCCACCCTACGGACTGCAGGCGACACAACCACCGAGATACGCAACAGGGTCGCCTGCAGGCAGGTTCCTACAGACAACTCAGCAGGCCCAGGGCGGCGTGTGTGCGGCATCGCCGCTGCCATATTTGGCGAGAGCCGCGCGCCACAGCTCGGCGTCGACGATGCCGTCGTCCGCCAGTCCCTTGAGAGCGGCGATGACCACGGCATGGCGATCGACTTCGAAAAAGCGCCGCAACGCCCGGCGCGAATCGCTGCGCCCGAAGCCGTCCGTGCCCAGCGTCAGGTAGCGGCCCGGCACGAACGCGCGAATCAACTCGGGGACGGCGCGCACATAATCCGTGGCCGCAACTACCGGGCCTGCGCACCCGGCCAGCTGCTCACCGACGTACGGCAGCGCCACATCGAGCCCGAGCCGCGCCTGGCGTTCGCAGGCAATGCCGTCGCGTTGGAGCTCGCTGAAACTGGTGACGCTCCACACCGCCGCCTCGATGCCCCAGTCGTCCTTCAAGATTGTCCGGGCGGCGAGCACTTCATAAAGGATTGCGCCCGAGCCGAGTAGCTGCACCTGCGCGCGCTCATCGCCGGCAAAGCGGTACAGGCCGCGCAGGATGCCGTCGCGCAAGGCGCCCGTATCCTGCTCTGGCGGCGATGGCTGCGGTGCATTTTCATTCATCACCGTGAGGTAATAAAACACGTCCTCCTGGCGCTCGCCCATGGCGCGCATGCCTTCGTCGACGATCACCGCCACCTCGTAGGCGAAGCCGGGATCGTAGGCGCGACAGTTTGGAATGGTCGAGGCGATCAACTGGCTGGTGCCGTCCTGATGCTGCAGACCCTCGCCACCCAGCGTGGTGCGGCCTGAGGTTGCCCCGAACAGAAATCCCCGCGCGCGCTGATCCGCCGCCGCCCAGATGATGTCGCCGACGCGCTGGAAGCCGAACATGGAATAGAAAATATAGAAGGGCATCATCGCCAGATCGTGCACGCTGTAGGCCGTGGCCGCAGCGATCCAGGAGGACAGCGCGCTGGCTTCGGAGATGCCCTCTTCGAGAATCTGGCCGTCGGTTTCTTCCCGGTAATAGAGCAGCGAACCCATGTCCTCCGGTTCGTACATCTGCCCCTGGGGTGAATAGATACCCACCTGGCGAATCATGTTGGCCATCCCGAAGGTGCGCGCCTCGTCGGCGACGATGGGCACGATGCGCGGCCCCAGTTGGCTATCCTTGAGGAGATTGCCGAACATGCGCACCAGCGCCATGGTGGTGGACATCTCCTTGCCCGCGCCGTCGAAGGCGAAGCCACCCCAGGACGTCAGCGCTGGAATGATTAGCGGATCATCGGTCTTGTCGCGGCGCCGCGGCAGGTAGCCGCCAAGTTCCTCGCGGCACGCATGGAGATATTTCATTTCGGGGCTGTCGTCCGCCGGCTTGTAGAAGCGAACCTCAGCCACGTCGTCGTCACTCAGCGGCAACTGAAAGCGATCGCGAAAGGCTTTTAGGTCGTCGAAATCCAGCTTTTTCTGTTGGTGCGTGGTCATACGGCCCTGAGCCACGGCGCCCATACCGTAGCCTTTCATGGTCTTGGCGAGAATCACCGTGGGCTGCCCGTTACAGGAGCGCGCGCGTGCGTAGGCGGCGTAGAGTTTGCGGGCATCGTGCCCACCGCGTTTGAGGCGGTCGATATCGTCGTCGCTGAGGTGCGCGGCAAGGGCCGCCAGTTCGGGACTGCTGGCGAAGAAGTTTTCCCGATTGTACTTGCCGTCGTTGGCGGAGAACGTCTGAAACTGGCCGTCCACGGTGGCGGCAAAGGCTTTCAGCAGCGCATTGCTGCGGTCTCTGGCGAAAAGCTCATCCCAATCGGAGCCCCACAGCACCTTGATCACATTCCAGCCCGCGCCGCGAAACACCCCTTCCAGCTCATCGATGATTCTGCCATTGCTGCGCACCGGACCGTCGAGGCGTTGCAAGTTGCAGTTGATCACGAACACCAGGTTGTCGAGCTTTTCCCGTGCCGCCAGGGGCAGCGCGCCGATGGATTCCGGCTCATCCATTTCGCCATCGCCAAAGAAGCCCCAC
>CAZKBT010000134.1:0-2353 GCA_964551305.1 uncultured Burkholderiaceae bacterium | reverse complement strand
TTGGTACTATCAAATGAAGATTTACCTGCATTTGGTCAGAGGCCATTCTACGGAAGCGGATGGGAAGCGGGATGCATGGCTAATGATAGTTGCCCGCAGCGCACATCACACGTTGCCCGAAGATTCGAGTTCGTTGATCAGCGCATCAAGACCAACGAAGCGTACTTGGAGGGAACCGAATGTCTTTTTGTATGAGCGACTCACATCCTGAGCAACAACGAAAAGCTCAGCCTTCGGATACCGGGCCGCGAAGATCTTCAGTGTCCCAGGATCGAATTCGTTCGCTGACCATTTGCATTCGATGGCTACCGGAGCGGAGCCGCGGCGCGCGATTACGAAATCGACTTCGTGGCCTTGCTTGTCGCGCCAGTAGCTCACGCGCCGGGTCTGCAAGCGACCATGGATTTCATTGAGCACGTAGTGCTCCCAGAGCTGTCCCATGTCATCGTTGCGTGGCTCCCGCCATCCGCGGAAATAGCAGACAAATCCGGTGTCGAAAGCGTAGACCTTGGGCGCTGCCACGATTTCTGCGGTCTTGCTGGTGGAAAACGGACGAACGACATGTGCCACAAATGTGGTTTCCAGCACCGAAAGGTAATTGGCGATGGTCGGGCGGCTCACCTCGCAGGCGCGCGCGTATCGGGTGGCTTCAAAAATACCGCCACTATTGACCAATAGCAGCTCCACGAAATGCAGAAACGATTGCCGGCGCTCCAGTCGAAACAGTTCCTGTATATCCTTCGCCCAGTAAGCATCCATCCACTCCTGAAAGTCGCGCTCCACCGGGAGTGGCGCCATCAGAAAGGGCGGCAAGCCGCCGCGATATAGACGTTGTGTCAAATTCTCAACCTGCAGCGACCGGAGATCCTGGCCGATCGCAGGCGTGAGCCACAATTCCTCCTTGCGCCCAGCGAGAGAGTCGCGAAATTTTCGAGTCGCGCCGAGGGTGGACGACCCCGTAGCTACGATGCGGACCTTACGATAATGATCGGCCGCGATCTTGAGCAATTCGGAGGGGTTACGCAGACGATGCACTTCATCCAGGACGACGCGTTTGCCGCCGAGCCCTTCCAGAAAGGACTCCGGATCTTCCATAGCCCGTCGCTGACGAGGCAGTTCGCAGTCAAAATATTCAATATTATCAATTGATTGGCACAGCGTAGTCTTGCCAACCCGGCGCACGCCTTGGAGCCAGACAACAGAGCGCTTTGCCCATGCCCGTTCGAGTGCCTTTTTCCAGAAAGGTCGTAACCGCATGCAGTTAGGCTTTCATATGGGATTACTAAATGCAACACTATCTGCGTTTGGTGTATGTAGCTGCAAGATCGGCGGGGCAAGCCACAGGGAGATGCGGACAGCACCAATCACGAGAAGCAATTCATCGAGGGAGGTAGATCGGCTGATCCGCGCCTATGAGGCCGGCCGCTCTGCTCCCGGACCGAAAAGTGGTCCGGCGGGAGGGAAACGTCGTGTGGCTAAGCGATTACAGACGGAGGGATTGATCAGTACCTGCTAATTATTCACCAGCAGGAATGCGTCTGTACAAAAAGCCCCGCACGAGGCGGGGCTTTTGTCGCGGAAGCCTCGGGCGCCGCCGCGAAAACCGGAAGGGTCCGGATCGGCCCGAGGGACCGATCCGGGGAGCCGGTCCAGGGTGATTACATTCCCATGTCACCCATGCCGCCCATGCCACCCATGCCGCCGGGCATGCCGCCGCCATGAGCATGATCGTCATCCTTCGGGGCCTCGGCGATCATCACCTCGGTCGTGAGCAGCAGGCCGGCGACCGATGCAGCATTCTGCAGCGCCAGGCGCGTGACCTTGGTCGGATCCAGGATGCCCAGCTCCAGCATGTCGCCATAGTCGCCGGTGGCGGCGTTATAGCCGTACGTGCCCTTGCCTTCCTTCACCTTCGCCAGCACGACCGCGGCGTCCACGCCCGCGTTCGTGACGATCTGGCGCAGCGGCTCCTCGACCGAGCGCGTCAGAATGCGGATGCCGAACTGCTGGTCCTCGTTCTTGCCTTCCAGCTTCTCGATCGCCTTCTGGGCACGGATCAGCGCCACGCCGCCGCCGGGCACGACGCCCTCTTCGACGGCCGCACGGGTCGCGTGCAGGGCGTCTTCGACGCGCGCCTTCTTTTCCTTCATCTCGATTTCCGTCGCCGCGCCGACCTTGATGACGGCCACGCCACCGGACAGCTTCGCGACGCGCTCCTGCAGCTTCTCCTTGTCGTAGTCGCTGGTGGCCTCCTCGGCCTGCTTGCGGATCTGCTCCACGCGCGCCTTGATGTCGGCATTCTTGCCCTTGCCGTCGATGATCGTGGTGTTTTCCTTCTCCACGACGATCTTCT
>CAZKBT010000133.1:0-2531 GCA_964551305.1 uncultured Burkholderiaceae bacterium | reverse complement strand
GTGATTAACCGAGTCTGATGAATGCCTAGATCCCCCGTTTATGGGGTAGAGCCTGGGGGGATTGGCGCAAGCCCTTGATTTCGTGGATGAAACGGGACTTGGTGAGACCGTGCGGGACAGGCGGATGGTGGCCTGGGGCGGAATCGAACCACCGACACGCGGATTTTCAATCCGCTGCTCTACCGACTGAGCTACCAGGCCACTGAAGGAAGGCGAAATGATACACGAAAATCAGAGCGTATGCTTTACGCTACGAAATCGCGTTTGTTTGCGTTCGATCAAGTCCCGCATGATACCTGGTTTTTGGGAATGGTTCTTGCGGGGCTATAATGTCGGGCGTACCCTGCCGGTAACCAGATACAAACAATAGCGTCGGTCGCCAGCCGTTCTTTTCTGCGAATGCCATGTCTGTGGATGTTTTGACCTTTGGATTGAACCATGTTTCCGCTCCAGTCGCGATGCGGGAACGTGTGTCGTTTCCGATGGATGTGGTGAAGCCCGCCCTGGACGGATTGCGTTCGACGTTCGGGTCGTCCGTGCGCGAAGCGGCGATCCTGTCGACCTGTAATCGCACCGAAATATACTGTGCGGCCGAACCCCACGTGACGGAAAAGCTGCCGCTCTGGCTGGCGGACTATAACCGCCTGGAGCCGGGCAGCCTGCAGCCTCATTTGTACCAGCATCATCAGAACGCCGCCGTGCGGCATGCGTTTCGCGTGGCCAGCGGGCTGGACTCGATGGTGCTGGGCGAATCCCAGATCCTCGGGCAAATGAAAACGGCGGTGCGCGCCGCCGAGCAGGCGGGGTCCCTGGGCACGCTATTGCATCAGTTGTTCCAGCGCACGTTCTCCGTTGCCAAGGAAGTCCGGTCGCAAACGTCGATCGGGGCGCATTCGGTGTCCATGGCCGCTGCGGCGGTGCGCCTGGCCGAGCGCGTGTTCGGCGATCTTTCCCAAGCCAGCGTGCTGTTCATCGGCGCGGGCGAAATGATCGAACTCTGTGCCACGCATTTCGCCGCCGTGCAGCCGCAGAGCATGGTGGTCGCCAACCGTACGATCGAGCGCGCCGAGCAATTGGCGTCGCGTTTCGTCGCCAAGTCCATGACGCTGGCCGACATACCCGATCGCCTGGCCCAATTCGACGTGGTTGTGTCCTGTACGGCCAGTACCCTGCCTATATTGGGCTTGGGGATGGTCGAGCGCGCGACCCGGTCGCGCCGCTATCGCCCGATGGTGATGATCGATCTGGCCGTTCCGCGCGACATCGAAGCCGAAGTCGGCCGCCTGGGCGACGTATATTTGTACACGGTCGACGATCTGGGGCGCATGGTGCAAAGCGGCACGGACGCGCGCCGCGCAGCCGTCGTCCAGGCCGAGGCCATCATCGAAACCCGCGTGCAGCATTTCATGCATTGGCTGGACAATCGCCAGATCATCCCCGCCCTGGTGGATTTCCAACGCGCGGCCGACCAAGTGCGGCAAAACGAGCTGGAGCGCGCCCGCCGGATGCTTGCGCGCGGCGACGATCCCGAGCAGGTCTTGGAATTGCTGGCGCACGGCCTGACGCAAAAATACATGCACGGCCCGATGGCCGCGCTCAACCGCAGCGAGAGCCAGGAACGCCAGCAGTTGCTGGAGCTGTTGCCACGGATCCAGCCTAGCGTGGAACGTCGCCGTTAGCGACGCTTGCCCGCATCCGTTCCCTGCCGCGTACGTCGTACGCGCTTCTCGTTTTCCCCCGCATTCCTTGCCTTCTATGAAACTTTCCATGCGAAACCGGTTGGAGCAGTTGGCTCGCCGTCTGGTTGAAATCGACGCCCTGCTTGCCGAGCCTGACATCGCCGGCGATATGAACCGTTTTCGAAAGCTGTCGCGAGAACGAGCGGAGGTCGAGCCGGTCGCCGCGGTGTTCAATGCCTATTGCCGGACCGAGGGGGATATCCAGGCGGCGCAGGACATGTTGAGCGATCCGCAGATGCGCGAGATGGCCGAGGAAGAGTTGCAGCTTGGCAAGGATGAGCTCGAGGCCTTGAGCGCCGAGCTGCAAGTGCTTTTGTTGCCGCGCGATCCCGACGACAGCCGCAGCGTTTTCCTGGAAATCCGCGCGGGCACCGGCGGCGATGAAAGTGCTTTGTTTGCCGGCGATCTGCTGCGCATGTACAGCCGTTACGCGGAGAACCGCGGCTGGCGCGTCGAGCTCATGTCCGAGAGCGGATCGGAGATCGGGGGCTATAAAGAAGTCATCGCCCGGATAGACGGGGATGGCGTCTATGGCCGCTTGAAGTTCGAATCCGGCGCGCACCGCGTGCAGCGGGTGCCGGAAACGGAAACGCAAGGACGCATTCATACGTCGGCATGCACGGTGGCGGTACTGCCGGAAGCCGATGAGCTGAGCGACATCGTCATCAACCCGTCGGACCTGCGTATCGACACGTTTCGTGCAAGCGGGGCGGGCGGACAGCACATCAACAAGACCGACTCGGCGGTGCGCATTACCCATATTCCGACCGGGCTGGTCGTGGAGTGCCAGGA
>CAZKBT010000132.1:0-2536 GCA_964551305.1 uncultured Burkholderiaceae bacterium | reverse complement strand
AGCCCATTGCCTGCAGCGTCAGGGCCAGCAGGCCCGAAGTCACCTGCTCGCCCGACGAGACGACGACGTCATACTCGGCCGGATCATAAAGCGGATTGGCCTCTCGGCAGAAATTCACCAGCCGGTCCGTCTCGCCGGCCATGGCGGAAACGACGACCGCCACTTCGTGGCCCGCCTCCTGCTGGCGCTTGACGATGCCCGCGACGCGGCGGATACGCTCCGTTCCAGCCATCGAGGTGCCGCCGAATTTCATCACGATGCGCGCCAAAAGGATCGCTCCTTCACCAGTCACAAGATGCATGATACCGGCCTAGTGGCCGGTGGTCGGCCCTGTTAGGATCGTGCCATGAACAATGCAACTGCCGGAAACGAGAGCGTGGCGACGATCAGGCCGGACGAGGCCGCCCATTTCGGCGCCCTGGCGGCGGACTGGTGGAATCCGAAGGGCTCCTCGGCCATGCTCCACCGGCTGAACCCGGTGCGCCTTGGTTTTGTGCGCGAAGCGGTGGATCTGCACTGGGGCGCGGACAGCGCCGGCCTGCGTCCGCTGGCGGGCAAGCGGGCGCTGGATGCGGGCTGCGGCGCGGGATTGCTGTGCGAGCCGCTCGCCCGCCTCGGCGCAGATGTCACTGGCGTCGATGCAGCGCCTGAGAACATCGCCGCCGCACGCGAGCATGCCGAAGCCATGGGCCTGCCAATCGATTATCGCGCCGGCGAGATCGGCGATCTGGGATTATCGGGTTTCGATCTTGTCTGCGCGCTCGAAGTGATCGAGCACGTCGCCGACAAGCCGGCGTTCCTGCGCGCCCTGACGGCGGCCATGAAGCCGGATGGGCTGATGATCCTGTCATCGCCCAACCGCACCCCGCAATCGCGCCTGTTCATGGTCGAGGCCGCGGAGCGATTCGGGATGATCCCGCGCGGCACGCACCACTGGGCCGACTTCATTACGCCGGACGAGCTTGCTGGGATGCTGAGGGATTGCGGCCTGACGATGGGCGAACCGCGCGGGATCGCATGGGGTCCGATCAAGGGACTGCACCTCTCCTCCGACACGAGCCTCAACTACATCGTTTCCGCCCACCGCTGAACGACTGGTTAGCAATCGCTTGCAGCGAGCCTGCCGTTCATGCTCTAGGTGGCGCGAAGCATTGGGCCGAAGCGCCCGAAGCCCCCCGAGAGGATCTGAAAGGACTGCAAGAGATGGACAAACTGCGCGTCATTCAATGGACCACCGGCAAGGTCGGCAGCCTTGCCATGCGCGGGGTGCTGGACGATCCACGCATGGAACTGGTGGGCGTCTATGCCTGGTCCGATGCCAAGAAAGGGCAGGACGCGGGCGAACTGTGCGGCCGGCCGGAAGTGGGCGTCAAGGCCACCAACGATATCGAGGAACTGATCGCGCTGGGCGCCGACACCGTGCTCTACACGCCGTTCGAGGCCGATCTGGATCAGGCGATCCGGCTGCTGGAAACCGGCCATGATGTCGTCAGCACCAACCTGTTCCTCAATGTCGGCGGCATCGTCGGCGAAGTGAAGGACAAGCTGGAGGCCGCCTGCCAGCGCGGCAACAGCTCGCTCTACATCACCGGCATCAGCCCCGGCTGGATAAACTCGGTGGTGACATCGCTCACCGCCGCATGCCGCGACGTGCAATATGTCGGCACGACCGAATCGGCGGATTGCTCGGTCTACGAATCGGTGGAGACCTGGAGCTTCCTCGGCATGGGCGAGCCCGGCGGCAAGACCGACGAGCTGATGCAGCGCGCGCATGACTGGCTGATCCTGTTCCGCGACGTCGTCGTGCGCATCGGCGAGGCGCTGGAACTGGAATTCGACGATATCGAATTCTTCTGCGACTATGCCACCGCCGCCGAAACCGTCGACCTTGGCTGGTTCAAGATGGAAAAGGGCACCAACGCGGCGCTGAACGGCGGCTGGTACGGCAAGATCGGCGGCAAGACCGTCGTCGAGATGCGCGTGATCTGGTATCTGACCAAGAAGCTCGCCGAAGGCTGGGAAATAGACGACGATCAGCACCGCCTCGTCATCAAGGGCGATCCCAGCATGGACGTCAAGCTGCGCTATATTCCGCCCGAGCACTGGACCAACCATGACTGGGACACGATGACCGCGATGCCGGCCGTCAACGCGCTGTTCCAGATCAAGGAGGCGCGGCCGGGTATTCTGGGCCTGCGCGACGTCGGCCTGCCCCACGCGCCTGTCGGAGAGTGGCTGAAGGACCGGGCCAACTGAGGATACATGTAGTCGTCCCGGTCACGGCCGGGACGACGCCTGCTGCAGCGTGCCGGCGCTTCAGTCGAAATCGCCAGCCCTCAGCGCCAACGTGAAATCATCGACCCAGGCAAGGCCAA
The DNA here is from genome assembly GCA_964551305.1 of uncultured Burkholderiaceae bacterium. Classification (GTDB taxonomy): domain Bacteria; phylum Pseudomonadota; class Gammaproteobacteria; order Burkholderiales; family Burkholderiaceae_B; genus JBAZDC01. Next base: position 161 of record CAZKBT010000132.1, on the reverse strand, counting down.
TGCCGCCGATGAAATAGCGGCCCTTGCGGCTCTTCCTGTTCGTCACCCCCACTTCGTATCGCACGGTAAACATGCCGGCGCCGTCGGGATCGGGATCCAGGAACGCGATCGCAAAGTCGAAGTCTTCGGGCTCGCGGCCACTCCCCCGCAGGCGCTGCTTC
>CAZKBT010000131.1:0-2552 GCA_964551305.1 uncultured Burkholderiaceae bacterium | reverse complement strand
AAAGCATTCGAGCAGCCCGGTGCCTACAACCAAGCCAGATCATCCTGTTCGTCAGGAAAATAGCGCCGCATTGGGCCGCCAGACTATCATCCTTACGCCGTTAGCACCCTGTAAACTGTTCTGTGCCTAAATTTCGCCACAAAGCCTTCGCAGGCTTACCAGAAGGGTTGAAAACGATGGACAACACGCCCCATGGTTGTATGCTTCAACACAAATACCACTTTGACGGGGATTGTAGCATGCTGATCGGAGTACTGGGCTTGGGAATGTTTCTCGGTACCCTCACCGGAGCGATCGCCCTGATCGCCGGGCAATCCTTCCTCACGGCACTTTCGCTCTATGCCTTGGTTGGCACACTCTCCGCGCTGACGATTGCTCTGGTGCTCTACGCCATCAGCGAGTTGCCACGCTGTAGCGACGAAACTGCGAGCGGCCGCAGCGTCCAGTAACCCTCCGCATACGTTCAGCGCCGCGTCACTGGGTCCCTCGGGCCATGCGCGCCCGCACATAGCCAAGAAACGCCTTATCCGGATTTGCGAGCTTCTGCCGCCCCGTATCGGCCCAATAGCCCTTCCATTCCACTTCCAGCACGTAGACATCCCAACCCGGTGCAAGCGCGCGGGCGGCCTCGAGCGTGTCGGGATCGAGCTGCAACACGCCATCATAAGTCTCGATCACCTGGCCGCGGCGGATAAAGCGAATGATATCGCCCTCTTCCTCGACCATCTCATAGTCGGGCAGGTGATCGGCGACAATCATGTCGCGGATCATCTTGCGAAACACGCGGCGCGGTGAGGTGGAGCCCGATTTTTTCAACAGCACCTCGACCGAAACGCGCCAGTTGCGCTGGCGACCGCAATGCTTGCGGGCGAGTTCGTAGACCCGCCGCTCCAGTGGTTTGCGCAGACGGAAGTAATCCCGGCTGAGGGTCAGCACCGATTTCGACAGCACCGCGCGGTAGAGCCAGTCCGACAGTTTCACCGAAACGCTGACCATCCGCCCGCCCCGGCTGTGACGAACGATCTCCCAGGACTCGATCAACCCGAAACCGCTGGTGGTTTCCAGATCTCCGGTGACGATATTCGTGGTAATTCGGGTGCCGGCGAGCCGCTCAAAAGCTTCGCGCAGCCGCTTGTAGCCGTCGCCCGAGGTTTCGCGATTGGTGGCGACCAACAGATCATGGGCCTTCAGGTGCAGCACCTGCCCGACTGCCCGGCCCATGTTCAGCGCCGCCATGAGCTGCGAGATGCAGAAGATCAGGATATCCTTGTCATGCATTGTCGCGAGCCCCCGCACCGAGGGCGTCACCGTCACCTGCGTCCCGTTATGCTCGTAATTGAGGATCCGCCGGTCAGGCCGGGTCGAGAGCGAGAACATTGGATGCTCCATCGAGCCGAGGTCATCCTTCAACGCGGCGTCAAATACGTCGCAGACGAAGAAATCCGCCGTCGGGTGCCGATCCGGCAACAGGGCCCCTGCCCCGTTCATCTGGCCTTTTTCCTGATCACAGCCCGAATCTTCTTTCGTGGTTTTATTGACGCTTACCCTAAAGTTATCCACAGGCTTGGTAAACCACCGCATCGTCGGATCAGAATCGCCTCACCGTGGGATCGGAGTCGCTTTATCGTGGGATCGGAGTCGCTCTCTCATCCCAAACCAACTATTCTTCATTATAGAACAAACTCTTAGGAAAGACTGCCAGATCCCGTAACGTAAAAATAACTAGATTCTAACATTACTTTTTTGCATTCTCGCTACGACTACTTGCGTACCATCCAGAAAAATCCGTCTGATTTGCTTAGAAGAATAGGGGGTTATGCTCAAAATGCTTCCGCATGCTGTATTTTGTGATACGTTGACTTAAACGTAGCACATAGGGCGATTTTCCCATGACGAACAAGGTTGGCGACAGTCCTCCGCCTTATTTCAACATCGACCCCGATGTAGCCCTTGCTGAGTTGGGAGGCCCGGCCACCACAAACGATTTTGCGGCCATCGCTGATGCCTGCACCCTCGGCCGGAACGACCTTGCAAGCCGCGGACTCGAAGGCGACGGGCGAAAGAAGCTGCGACTGTTCTCGACTTGGGAGATCACGCGCTACCTGATCCCGGTCGCGCCGGCCCATTTCCGCCGTGTGCTGAAAGCCAACCCGGAGCTGCCCCAAGGCCTGTCGGAAACAGAGGGCGGCGCCAAGTGGTTCACCCTCGACGAGGTGCTCAGGCTGCGGGCGCATTTCGCTTCGGAAGGTTCCAAGGCGAAGGAATACCGCCCCTACCGGCCGAGGGGGCTGCCGGCCAAGATCGTAGCGGTGGCAAATTTCAAGGGCGGCGTGGGCAAGACCTCTACATGCGCGCATCTCGCGATGTCGGCGGCGCTCGACGGCTACCGTGTGCTGGTGATCGACCTCGACAGCCAAGGCTCGATGACCTCGATTTTCGGCGGCAAGGTGGTGGACGAATGGCAGACCGTCTTCCCGCTCTTGGCGCGTCATTACGCGGGCCACCTGCGACGCGAAAACCAGGGGCGGATCGACCGCGGTGACGCACCCTAC
>CAZKBT010000130.1:0-2575 GCA_964551305.1 uncultured Burkholderiaceae bacterium | reverse complement strand
TTCGCTGGAAATGTATCTCAACCAGCTTCATAAACAAAGCGTCTTGAACATCGTCGGATTTTGAAAAAGGAACATGAATGCCGCGTCGCTCGGGATGACAACATCCCAACTATGGCGCAATGCGACGCCGGGAGCAGGAGCCATTCACACCATCAATCGAAATCCCTCCGCGCTATCTAGCGCCCGGTAGAGGGTCGCGCGATGCACCTTCAGGAGCCGGGCAACTTCTACCACCGGCTTCTTTCCCTCGTTGATGAGCTGGCGAGCGTGCGCGATCTGCTCGGTCGATAGGGCAGGGGAGGGGCCAAACCGCACGCCTCGGGCCTTCGCCGCAATCCTGCCGGCGCTCGTGCGCTCCACGATCAAAGATCGCTCGAACTCAGCCATGCCGGCGAACACGGTCAACACCATGCGGCCGACCGGAGTCGTCGTGTCAGCCCACGGCTCAGCTAGCGAACGCAGGCCAGCGCCGGAATCTTTGATCCGTTCCGCAATCGCCAGAAGGTCGGCCGTCGATCGGGCGAGGCGATCTAGCCGCGCGATCGTCACCACGTCGCCGGCGCGCAAGTGGTCGAGCATCCGGGCCAGCTCCGGCCGGTCACGCTTCGCCCCGGATGCCTTTTCCTCGAAGATACGGACGCAGCCGGCCGCGCCAAGGGCGGCCCGCTGCTGGTCGAGGTCCTGCCCGCGCGTGGAAACGCGGGCGTAGCCGATGAACACCCGGCCGGCGTCGGAATCTGGTTGGCGGCTCACGGCTCCCCCTGTCGAAAATCATGTCGCAAGTTTTCTACCACTCGCGACAAAGACATGCGACACGAAAACCCCTGATTTTCCGGGGCCGGCCGATCTGTTGCAGGTTTTAGGATTTGCGCGACGGCGCTATGCCGTTTCGAGCGGTTAGGCGATCAAGCTGCCGTCGCAGTCTCTCGGATATTGGGCAATTCAGGTTGAAGATCGTAGCCCGATCACCATCCCGATCGAAACAGCGCCTACGCCCTGAAAGCCCCGACCTTGTGAAGGTGCCATTTATGAACCTCCCTCGTAGCTAGGTTCGTTCACGTACCAACACGCGTGAGGTCACGCGGGACAGTTCCCAATTGTCTCCAGCCCTTTTCCGTAACGACGACTGTCTCGGAAACACCGACGGTAAAGCGTCCATAAACACGAAGCGCTGGGGGCAGATGAAATGTCATGCCCGGCTGAAGCTCCGTTTTAACGCCCTTGTTAAGCGACAGGATCGCGCCTTCGCCCCAATCCGGAGCAAAAGAGATACCGACGGAATAACCAAGGCGTTTCCGGAAACTGTCAGTATAGCCAGCCGCGTCGATCACTTTCTGACATGCTATGTGCGGTACCTCGCATGCTACGCCGGGCCTAATTTCCTCAAGAGACGTGGCAAGTGCATCCTGACAGACCTTCATCATTTCTTCCGCCTCATGCGGAACCGGGCCCACCCACGCGGATCGCATGAGAGCGGCATGGTATCGGTCATGAACGGCAGCCATCTCAAGAAAGGCCGGATCATTTGCCAAAAGAGGCGTTCGGCGCCACGTGCCATGCGGCACTCCGGTACGACGCCCCGTCGAAACAAGTGGCTCCATGCCCATATATTCTGAACCCGCACGAATTGCCGCTTCCATCATTGCGGCCACCAGATCATTGTCCGATGCGCCCACCTTAACGGCAGACAGTCCGGCTCGCATACCTGCGTCCACATAGGCAGCGGCTTTCTCAAGCTTTTCCACCTCCCTTAAGGACTTGACGGCCCGCAGTGATTCTACAATGCCGCCACCGTCATGGACCGCTCCTAACGCGGACTGCAAAACTTCGTATGTAGCGATCGGCAAGAACCAACCGCGCTTATCGATCGCGACGCGTTTGCCGGAAAGGCCCTTGCGCTTCACAACCTTCAACAGAAAGCCGATTGGATCATCCGTGTCCTGATAAATCTCGGCATCGGAGATGTAGGTATTTGCAATGAAGTTGAAATACTCAAGCTGGCGGATAACGAATACAGGATCGCCGTTCGCAGGAAGCACCAATGCCTGAAATGTATAATAGCCCGGTGTTTGTTGCCCGGTGAGATAAAAGATATTCTCCGGCCCCGTTATGATGAGCGCATCCAGTTCGGCACGAACAAGTCCGGCGCGTGCACGCTTTTGTCTGGCTTCATATTCCTCTTTTGGAAAGGCCGATTCCTGTCCAAGAACAACACCTGCGGTATCCATCTCATTCTCCACCAACCGAGCCTTCACGCACCCTGAAGCCTTTTCCGATCAGGCTGTCACTCTCCGAAACGCCCAGCCGCCCGTTCAAGCTTCGAAAAAACGGAACGCGATATCCGAATAGATTGTGGCGCTGGCGATAAATTCGTCCACGGGCACAAACTCGTCGGGGCGATGGGCAACGCGTATGTCGCCAGGTCCGACCACAACTCCCTCGCTGCCCGCCTCGATGAAATGAACGAGATCGCAAGCGCCTTGAAACCCGAACGGACCGGGTTTGCTTACGCCCGCTGCTTTGCAGGCTGCCACCGTGACCTGAACAATCCGCGCCGTTTCAGCCGTATCCGTCG
>CAZKBT010000129.1:0-2617 GCA_964551305.1 uncultured Burkholderiaceae bacterium | reverse complement strand
TATTGACCCATTTACCACATCACTGGCGCGATTCGTCGGGCAAACCAGCCGGTTCATCGAAAACGGATTGAGCAGAAACCGCACTGCTTATGTAATACGGATCTTTTTACTCTTTATCAAGATTTTAGATCCATGCAGAAAAATTGCTTCGGTCCGCTCATCGTCATGGCCGCCCTGCTCACCGCCTGCGACGGCGCCGGCTCGGGCTTGGACGCACCCGCGGCCCATCCCCTTGCCTGCGGCGCCAATTCCGGCGTCCGCCTGATGAGCGCCTCCGCCGATATACCGAGCGGCTACTACGCCGACGAAATGGACCTCCTTCCCTGTGACGCGGATACCGACACCGGAGAAACGGAGCCGCTATACACATACCAGTGGGCGCTGAACTATAAAGACAGCTATTTCAATTATTTCCCGGAAACGTTCGGCGGCGGAATGGACCTGAACGTCGAGCCGGTGCATCGGCAAGGCTTCAAGGGCCAGGGCGTGAACGTGCTGGTCGTAGACGAAGGAGTGGACGCGCTTCATGAAGACATCCAGCCCAATTTCAAGGCCGAATTATCTTGGACTTACTCGCGAAATACCTCCCGCAAGTCTCACGGCACTGGAGTCGCCGGCATCATAGCCGCCGCTCAGAACGGCAAGGGCGTCATGGGCATTGCGCCTCGGGCCAATCTGGGTGCGGTGGACTATGTCGCCAACCAAGAGGACCGCAATTACATCGAGACTCACGGCGGAGCGCCTTGGTCCAGTGAGGCGCACATTTTTAATGCGTCTTTCGGAGACGCCAAGCTCATGCTTCCCTATGAATCCGAGGACTCGGGCGTGGATACTCCATCCATCAGAGCCATAAAGCGGCTGCGTGACGGCAAAGGCGCCATCTACGTCAAATCGGCAGGAAACGAATACGCAAAGGACAGTGAAGAAGGGTGTGAAACTAGTGGTTTCAGCTGCGTCAATCCGGCCAACGACATCGTTAAACTCGAGCCCAACGTCATCGTGGCGGCGGCTCTTAACGCCAAAGGGTCGGCCAGCTATTACAGCAGCGCGGGTTCCGTGCTTTGGGTGACCGGCATGGGAGGCGAAAGCGGCGGCTATGGCGCTTATGGAGAAGGACTGCACCCCTGGTGGGAAACGAGTATGCTCGGCGGCCCAACCATTTTCACCACTGATAAAAGTGATGGAGGTTGCTTCCTTCCCTTCTTGGACTACACCCATTTCAACGCTGGGCAAACCGTGCGCGGCGAGCCTGAAAATCCTAATTGTGCTTATAGGCACATGAACGGGACCTCGGCGGCCGCCCCCACCATATCAGGCGTCGCCGCGCTCATGCTCAGCGCCAATCCGGACCTGACATGGCGCGACGTGCGCGACATCCTGCGCCTGTCGGCGCGCAAGGTGGACGAGGGCTACGAGCGTGTCGTCCGTCGGGCCGACTCCCACCCCTCGGCCACCATGATGGATCTACGCACCAATCAATTGCTCCACGGTGTCCTGGGCGGCGCGTCGGACATCTTCGACGGCGCCACGTCCTTCCCTCTGGAGCTGGGATGGCAAAAAAACGCCGCGGGCAATGATTACTCCAATTGGTATGGCTTCGGCGTGCCGGATGCCGAAAAAGCGGTGGCCCTGGCGTTGGCGTACAGAGAAAACCCCGCCCTGAGCCGCGCCGAAGACGTCCAGATACCCGACTTCCGGCCCGTGGCTTATTGGCACAAGGACCGCCCGCCCACGGCAGAGTCTGTTTTCGCCACACTGGACGAAACACGGCTGCGCAGCGGCCCGTTTCCCTACCGGCAAGTCACATCGGTGGGCAAGTTCACTTGGAATACCGCGCAAACCGTGGACCAGTTCCAAGTGCGACTGTCGGGCGCGAACGTCTGCCGGGGTTCGCTGGGCATCGCCGTCAGGTCCCCCTCGGGCACGACGTCCCTGCTCAAGCAACCCAACGATCACTTCACAAGTCTCGGGGGGACGAAAACCAGTTTCAGAACCATCCCCCGGTACGGCTTGGGAAGCTATGCGTTCTATGGTGAACCAGCGCAAGGCGACTGGGAGATCTTTGTCATCGCAGCCAATCCTGATGCGACGAACGCTGAGAATACGCTCACACGCCCCTGCTCCTCGTGGAGTCTGTTCAGCGGCGATTCCTTTCTCATGGGGTTCGAAGCACGTGTGATCGCGCAGTGACCCGTACCCTCCCATAACTCAGGAACCCGAACATGAAAAACAAACTTCGACACTCCCCCCGCCTGCTTGGCCTGGCGCTGGCGCTGGCCGGCCCGGTCTGCCAGGCGATGAGCCCGGGCGATATGCTCGCCGAGGAAGAGATCGCCCGATGGGGCGAGCTGCGCACGTACGACATCGGCTCGAGCCGCATCCGAGAGATCCCCGCCCAATACAGCGGCGGCCACGATACGCTGCTGCTCAACGAACAAGGCGTGGTGGGCATCAGCCAAAACGGGATAGTCGTATCCGAAGCCCCGGACAACGTCCAGTCAGTCATCCAACAGACCCTGCCTCAACCGATGTCGATAGAACATTTCGCCCCGACCGGCATCACGTTGGCCAAGTATGCCAGCTTCGCGCAAGCGGTCGAGGCGCTGCGCGCGCTCAA
>CAZKBT010000128.1:0-2737 GCA_964551305.1 uncultured Burkholderiaceae bacterium | reverse complement strand
ACGCGGCGCAGCATCTGGCGAACAATCACCTCGATGTGCTTGTCGTTGATCTTCACGCCCTGCAAGCGGTAAACGTCCTGGACTTCGTTGACGATGTAGCTTGCCAGACGCTCGATGCCCTGCAAGCGCAGGATATCGTGCGGATCGGCGGGACCGTCCACGATGAGCTCGCCTTTGTTGACGACCTGACCGTCGTGCACCAGCACCTGCTTCTCTTTCGGAATCAGGAATTCGTGGCTCACGCCTTCGAGGTCGGTAATGACCAGGCGCTGCTTGCCCTTGGTATCCTTGCCGAACGAGACCGTGCCGGTCACGTCGGCCAAGATGCCGGCATCCTTGGGCGAGCGGGCTTCGAACAACTCGGCCACGCGCGGCAGACCGCCGGTAATATCGCGTGTCTTCTGCGATTCTTGCGGAATACGGGCCAAGACCTCGCCGACCGAAACCTGCTGGCCGTCGCGCACGGTGATCAACGCGCCGACCGGGAACGAAATGTTCACTGAATGATCCGTGCCCGCGATCTTGACGTCTTCGCCCGCTTCGTTCATCAGGCGTATCGTAGGACGCATGACGATCTTGCCGCTGCGCGTCTTGGGCGTGATGACGACCAGGGTCGACAAGCCCGTCACCTCGTCGAGCTGGCGCGCGACCGTCACGCCTTCTTCGATGTTCTCGAAGCGTATCGTGCCCGCGTACTCCGACACGATGGGACGCGTCAGCGGATCCCAGCTCGCCAGGCGCTGGCCGGCCTTGACGGTCTCGCCGTCGCCCACGGCGATCGTGGCGCCGTATGGTACCTTGTGGCGCTCGCGCTCGCGACGGTTGTCGTCGTAAATGATGATTTCACCGGAACGGGAGATCGCCACGCGTTCGCCCTTGGCGTTGGTGACGTAGCGCAAGCCGATGGCGAAGCCTATCGTACCGCTGGACTTCGTTTCGACGGTGCTGGCCATCGCCGCGCGCGAGGCCGCGCCGCCGATGTGGAAGGTACGCATCGTCAGCTGCGTGCCGGGCTCGCCGATGGATTGCGCGGCAATGACGCCGACCGCTTCGCCTCGGCTGACCATGGAACCTCGGCCAAGGTCACGGCCATAGCAGCGCGCGCACAATCCATGACGGGTCTCGCACGTCAGCGGTGTGCGAACGCGCACTTCGTCCACGCCGATTTCGTCGACCTGCTCGACCGCGTCTTCATCCAGCAGCGTGCCGGCGGGAATCACGGTCTCTTGGGTGTCCGGATGGACGATGTCGACAGCCGCCACGCGGCCCAGGATGCGATCGCGCAGGGGTTCGACGACTTCACCGCCTTCGACCAGGGCCTTCATGGCATAGCCGCGGGTGGTGCCGCAATCGGCTTCCGTGATGACCAGATCCTGCGTCACGTCGACCAGACGACGCGTCAGGTAACCGGAGTTCGCCGTCTTCAATGCCGTATCGGCCAGACCTTTACGCGCGCCGTGCGTCGAGATGAAGTACTGCAGCACGTTCAGGCCTTCGCGGAAGTTCGCGGTAATCGGCGTTTCGATGATGGAGCCGTCCGGCTTGGCCATCAGGCCGCGCATGCCCGCCAACTGGCGTATCTGCGCCGCCGAGCCCCGGGCGCCGGAGTCCGCCATCATGTAGATGGAGTTGAACGACTCCTGCCGCGCCTGCTCCCCCTGGCGAGTCACGACGGGTTCGGTTGCCAACTGCTCCATCATGGCCTTGCCGACTTTATCGCCGGCCTTGCCCCAGATGTCGACCACGTTGTTGTAGCGTTCCTGCGCGGTCACCAGACCCGACGAGTACTGCTTGTCGATTTCCTTGACCTCTTTGCTGGCCTGCGCCAGGATGTCTTCCTTGACCGAAGGCACCAGCATGTCGCTCATCGCGATCGAAATACCGCCGCGCGTCGCCAAGCGGAATCCAGACTGCATCAGCTTGTCGGCGAAGATCACCGTGGCGCGCAGGCCGCAACGGCGAAACGCCTGGTTGATCAGACGCGAGATCTCTTTTTTCTTCAAAGGACGGTTCAGCACCGAGAAGGGCAAGCCATTGGGCAGGATCTCGGAAAGCAGCGCGCGGCCGACCGTGGTTTCGAAACGCTTGGTCACCGGCTGCCATTGGCCTTGCTCGTCTTTCTCGTACTCGTTCAAACGAACAGTAATGCGAGTCTGCAGCTCGACTTCCTTGTTGTCGTAGGCGCGTTGCACTTCCGACAGATCGGCCAGGAACATGCCCTCGCCCTTGCCATTGATGCGCTCGCGCGTGGCGTAATACAGGCCCAGCACGATGTCCTGCGAAGGCACGATGGACGGTTCGCCGTTGGCTGGGAAAAGCACGTTGTTCGAAGCCAGCATCAACGTGCGGGCTTCCAATTGCGCCTCCAGTGACAACGGAACGTGTACGGCCATCTGGTCGCCGTCGAAGTCGGCGTTGAACGCCGCGCAGACCAGCGGATGCAGTTGGATGGCCTTGCCTTCGATCAGCACCGGCTCGAATGCTTGTATGCCCAGACGGTGCAGCGTGGGCGCCCGGTTCAGCATGACCGGATGCTCGCGGATGACTTCTTCCAGGATGTCCCAGACGACGGGCTCTTGACTTTCCACCAGCTTCTTGGCGGCCTTGATCGTCGTGGCCAGCCCCATCATTTCCAAACGGTTGAAAATGAAGGGCTTGAAGAGCTCCAGGGCCATCAGTTTGGGCAGGCCGCACTGGTGCAGCTTGAGCTGCGGACCGACCACGATGACCGAACGGC
>CAZKBT010000127.1:0-2839 GCA_964551305.1 uncultured Burkholderiaceae bacterium | reverse complement strand
CCGACCCCTTGACGGTATCGTACATGTGCCAGTACCAGTTGTCCTCGCTCATGTTGCCCAGCGACGCGCTGATGCCGCCCTGCGCCGCAACGGTGTGCGAGCGCGTGGGAAACACCTTGGACAAAACGGCAACGGACAGGCCAGCCTGCGCCAGTTGCAACGAACAACGCATCCCGGCGCCGCCGGCGCCCACGACCACCACATCGAACTGGCGGCGCGGCAAAGAAGTTTTGACAGCAGCCACGGCTTATAGACTCCAGAGAATTTTTGCGAAAAAGACGACCGCGGCGACCAGCCACAAGATAGTCAGGGCGTGCAGGGCCAGGCGCAGGCCGGCACCGGTAACGTAGTCCATCCAGATGTCGCGCACGCCGATCCAGGCGTGCCAGGCCAGCGAGACGAACGCGAGCGTAGCCAGCAACTGGCCCACGGGCGCGCCGAGAACGGTGAACGTAAAGAGATTGCGCCAGTTTTCGAAGTTCACTTCACCCGAAAACAGGAAACCGAAAAACAGGACCAGCGTGTAGACGGCCATGATGATGGCCGTGATGCGCTGGACGATGAAGTCGCGCGTGCCGTAATGCGCCCCGACCACCAGGCGGTGCGTGCCGATGCGTTCTTGTGTCGTCATTACCAAGCTCCGAACAGTTTGAGACCGAAAACGACGGTCAGCGCCAGGCTGACGCCGAACACGACGCCCGCCGACTTCTGGGCGGAGACCTTGTCCATGCCGATGTGCAGATCCAGGACGAGATAGCGTATGCCTGCACAAAAGTGATGCAAATAGCCCCAGATGAGGACCAGCACCACCAGCTTACAGACGGGATTGGAAGCCCATTCACGCAAACCCGCGTAGCTTTCGGGCGACGTCACGCTTGCTGCGAACAACGGCAAAATGACCAGCGGAAGACAGAGAAACAGCAATGCGCCGCTTACGCGATGCATGATGGACGCTTTCCCCGCAAGCGGCAGCCGGTAGCCCATCAATCGCGCAATACTCAGATTGCGAAACTGCGGGCGCGGCTTTGAAACGGAATCGGACATGACGGCCTCAACGTGATAACGAATAAAACATTTACAAATGCAGCTGCTATTTTCACCGATTTAGGGACCGCGCATCAAATCGGCCCACTCAGGCGCGCTAATTCAGGCTGTTCCTGTAGTGAAAACGTTCTGTGACATATGAACCTCTGCGCACTTCCACGGGCCGGTCCCCGTAGGTGAACGACACGCGCTCCACCTGCAGCAACGGGCTGGAAGGCGCCACTTGCAATAGCTCGGCCTGCTCGGCGCCGGCCGATACCGCCCGGATTTTCTCGTCGGCCCTGACCATGCTGACACCGAATTCGGCTTCGAACAGTGCGTACAACGGACCACGGTATTTGGCCAATAGATCGGCGGTCAGGCGCCGGAACACGGAGCCGGGCAGCCAGATGTCGTCCAATATCGTGGGAACCTGGTCGAACGCCAGAAGACGGCGGACATTGACGACGACGTCGCCCGCGCGAAGCTCGAGCAGCGCGGCGATGTCGGCCGCGGCCTTGACTCGCCGGCAGTCCAGGATGCGGCTGCTGGGCGCGGCCTGGCGGCCGTCGTCGGGCGTCAGGCGCAGGAAGCGGAAACGGACCTTGGCTTCGTTGTGCGTGGCGACGAACGTGCCCTTGCCCTGGCGCCGCAATACAAGATTGTCCGCCGCGAGCTCGTCGATCGCTTTGCGCACGGTGCCCTGGCTGACCTGGAAACGAGAGGCGAGATCCAGCTCGCTGGGAATGGCTTCGCCCGGCTTCCATTCGCCGCGATCCAGGCTTTGCAGCAACAGCGCCTTGATCTGCTGATATAACGGGCTGTACGCCGCGCTGTGGCCAACGCGTTCGGCATCCGTGGTTCGGTCTAGCGCAGAGTTATCGGACATGAAGACTGTACGACGCGCAAAACAGGATGCGAGCCGGAAAAATGGGTTGCTGTAACACACGGTATTGTCTCATGAGTCGGGATTTCTGTCTAACACTCTTGTGTCTTATATAAGATATAAGATAGTTGACGATAAAAGCGATTTTAGCTAACCTAAGGAGTTGATCCGAGACGATCCCGCGTATCGATTCCAGGGCCATGACGGCGTAGCTATACACCCCTGAAACGAACGCGGCGCATCGCGCATGGCGGGCGTCTCGTCCCCACCGCTCGAGCGGCTCGGCAAAGCCGCGCAGAGGCCGCATCGCCAATGATATGTAACAAGGGACTAACGATCAAAAAGACGCCGCCGCTAAGCTTTAAACTACAGAATCAGCCTAACCCTATCCTCTATTTCATACTCATACCGGAGATCTCCACATGTCCAAACCCGCCTTGCGTGTCGCCGTTACCGGCGCAGCCGGCCAGATCGGCTACGCGCTCTTGTTCCGCATTGCTTCAGGTGAAATGCTCGGCCCGGACCAGCCCGTCATTCTTCAATTGCTGGAAATCCCCGACGAAAAAGCCCAGAAAGCGCTGCAAGGCGTCATCATGGAACTGGACGATTGCGCATTCCCTTTGCTGGCCGGCGTCACGGCCCATAGCGATCCGCGCGAAGCCTTCAAGGACGCCGACGTCGCCCTGCTGGTCGGCGCGCGCCCACGCGGCCCCGGCATGGAGCGCAAGGACCTGCTGCAAGTCAATGCCCAGATCTTCACGGCGCAGGGCAAGGCCCTGAACGACGTCGCCAGCCGCAACGTCAAAGTCCTGGTCGTCGGCAATCCGGCCAACACGAATGCCTACATCGCCATGAAATCGGCGCCCGACCTGCCGGCGAAGAACTTCACCGCCATGCTGCGCCTGGATCACAACCGCGCCCTGTCGCAAC
>CAZKBT010000126.1:0-2859 GCA_964551305.1 uncultured Burkholderiaceae bacterium | reverse complement strand
AACATTTCATTGTTGCTGTCGCCGCGCCAATAGGCTCCGGCGACCTTCATCAGCTTGAAGACTTTCAAGTGGCCGGTCGACGGCACGTGCGGCCCGCGGCACAGGTCGACGAAGTCCCCTTCGCGGTACAGGCTGATGGCGTCGTCGGATGGAATGGACGCGATGATCTCCGCCTTGTAGTCTTCGCCGATGCTCTTGAAATACGCAACCGCGTCGTTCCGGGACCATTCCTCGCGCGTAACGATTTCATTCTTCCTGGCCAGCTCGGCCATGCGCTTTTCGATGGCTTCCAGATCTTCCGGCGTGAAAGGCCGTTTGTAGGAAAAATCATAGTAAAAGCCATTCTCGATCACGGGACCTATCGTCACCTGCGCATCGGGATAGAGCGACTTGACGGCGTAGGCCAGCAAGTGCGCGGTGGAGTGCCGGATCAAATCCAAGCCATCCGGATCCTTGGCTGTGACGATCGCCAGCCGGGCGTCCTGATCCAACACGAAACTGGTGTCCACCAGCTTTGCCGGCTGGCCGTCGAAGACGACCCGTCCGGCAAGCGCGGCGCGCCCCAGTCCCGTACCGATGGAATGCGCTACGTCGCTGACCGTCACTGGGCCGGGAAACTCTCGCTTCGAACCATCCGGCAAGGTAATCTGAACCATTATGCTTCCTGAAAATGCAAAAACGCGGCAAAAGGCCGCGTTTCTGGTGTGCTCGATTTCACTAGTCTGTTAAGTAAAGACGCGGCGCGACAGCTAGTCATCCTAGGTCGTAGTTCGTGTCGTGGCCAGGCGCATGAAGTCGAGTCTATACAAAGTTATCATGTACTTAGTTTAACACCGTCGTCCCGCCCGCCTAAGCGCCCCGCCCCAAACTCCCTAGATTCATCGCCCGTACCGAAGCATCTGTTGCAAAAACGCGAATCCGTGCTGAAAGCCCCGTTTCGCTGCGATCGCCTTACTTTGACAAACTTGGGAAATATATTGTAGAATTTCGTTCTTTGCAGGCGGTTAGCTCAGTTGGTTAGAGCGCTACGTTGACATCGTAGAGGTCGCTGGTTCGAATCCAGTACTGCCTACCAGGACACTCCTTTTCATGGCTTTCCAAGCCAGTGAAAAAGCCAAAACCCGCAGGGCGCTGCCGCCTTGCGGGTTTTTTCATGCTCGCCATCCGATCAAAGGTCCAGCACGAGCCGATTGGAGCGGCAACCCGAAACGCATATCATCATGACCTCCTGGGCATCCTGCTCCGCCTTGCTGAGCACGTGGTCGCGATGCTGCGCCTGGCCTGAAATTATTCTCGTCTCGCACGCGCCGCACACGCCTTCCTCACAGCTGTAGTCGGCTTCGCCGTTGGCGGCGAGTATTCCTTTCAAGACGGGCGCCCCTTTGGGATGGGTAAATCTGATTCCGCTGCGCGCCAGCTCTATTTCGCAGATGCCGTCAAATACAGGAACACCGGCCGCCGGTTCTTCCGCCCTGAAGCGTTCCGTATGCGCGCGGCCCAAGCCCAGCTCTCGGCACGTCGCCTCGAACGTGCCGAGCATCGCCGCCGGACCGCAGCAATAGACATGCCCTTGCGGCGATATCGACTGCAGGTAGGGCCGGAGATCGGGCGGTCCCCCCGCCTCATCGTCGAAATGCCACCTCACTTGAACAGCGCCGCCGGCGGCGAGCCGGACGATCTCATCCAGAAAGGGCGCTTCGACCCGCGACCGGGCGCAATAAAGCAGATCGGCGGTTCCCCCTTTCGCGTCCAGGCAACGCAGCATGGAAAGCAGCGGCGTGACACCGATTCCTCCCGAGATCATGCTGATGCGCCCCGCATCCTCGATCAACTGAAAATTATTGCGCGGCCGAGAAATTCGAAGCGCGTCGCCCCGCTTCAAGTGGTCGTGCAGCCAAGCCGAGCCTCCTCGGCTGGCCTTGTCGCGAAGCACCCCTATGACATAACGGCCCGGATCACCCGGCTCATTGCACAAGGAGTAGCTTCTGATCAGGCCGTTCGGCAAATGGACGTCGATATGCGCTCCCGCGTCAAACGCGGGCAAGGGCCGCGCCAGCTCGCAGGCGCGCAGCTCGATCATGGCGACATCCCTGCACACGAGCCGTATTTCGCCGACAGCGGCGTGCAGTAAATCATCGTCCGGCGATGCAGGGGCATGCGAACCGGCATGCGTCCAGGAACGGGAATCGGCAGTAGTCATCATAAGTCCAGGGCCATATGGCCAAGTGGTTCAGTCGAATGCAAGCATTCTGAATCAAACCGGCAGAAATGCGAGTATCGTTTTGATTCCTACGAGGAATCAATCGTGCTCAGCCACGCCATCTGGAGACAAAATAATGAGAACACAGGATCTTCGTGTTTTTATGCAGCTTGCCGAAGCCAAGTCCTTGCATCGGGCTGCCCAGAAATGCGGATTGACACAGTCGGCCATAACCAAAATCGTGCAGCGCCTGGAAAGCGAGTTCGGCGTGCAATTGCTGGACCGAAGCGGACGGGGCATCGCGCTGACGACGGCCGGTACACTACTGCTGCAGCGCGCGGCCGTCATTCAATCGGCGATAGGCGACACCTATGCGGAAATGTCGGCGATGCGCTCATCGTCCGAAGGACTGATACGGGTAGGCACAGCCACCGCATTGCTGGAATCGGCCATGCTGCCCGTCGTCGCGCGCTATGTGAAGCAGGATGCGGGCGTCCGGTTCGACCTGAAAATGCAAGTATCCAGCATTCTTCTGGAAAGCCTGAAAGACGGCCATCTGGATCTGGTGCTTTGCTTTTCGCCCGAGGACATCCCCGACCTGCTGCAATCGGATGATCTGGGCGCCCAACGCTATCATCTGGTCGGCCGCCAGGGGCATC
>CAZKBT010000125.1:1147-2880 GCA_964551305.1 uncultured Burkholderiaceae bacterium | reverse complement strand
GCGCTCGATCCCCGACAGGCGCATCAGCGAAAACGCCAGCAGAACCACGAAGATCGCAATGGCCAGCACCGGCAGGGCGATCCCCAGCACTGCACGCCTGGAACCGCTCATTTTATGTCCAGCCGCCGCAACTGCCACACCCAGCGATAATCATACCTGATATCCTGAAGTTCGGCATGCCGGTCGCGTGGATAGACGATCCACAGCGGCCCCTTGTCGGAAGGCAGGAGCGGCTTTCCGTCCATTTCATAGGCGACGATGACGTCGAAACGATTGAACTCATCTGTCTCGAACTCGATCACATAGTCGTTGAGGGCGCTGGCGATCACCGTCGCCCCCCTCGCCGCCACCAGTTCAAGCAGATCGCGCATGAGAAAGCCGTCTAAGCGGCGCACCCCGTCAGTGACGGCGGTCTGCGTCTCAAGCCGCGCGGCAGGCAGGGCCTTCAGCATCTCCATGTCGAAAAGCGCGGCATCGCCCGCATTGGCGTTGGCGATTGCGCCATGCACCTCCAGCACCGGGCTGCCTTGTGGCGGCGGCAGCCTCGCTGATGTCTGCGCCATGGCCGGCAGGCAATGCAGCACGACCATCACCACGAAAATCACGACCTGCTGCAAGGTTCTCCTCCTCCCCCTCCGGGATATATTCCCTCGCCACGAGCTCCTGCTTTGTTATCCCCTTATTGCAGGAAAACTCCGAACGGCTTCTCTTATAGCGCGGTTTTGACCAACGTCCCCCTTCAGACGAACGGGGCGCGGCCAGCGTGTTGCCGCTAGGTTTACGCGAATCCCGGCTGAAAGCCATCCTTGACCATGGCTGCAAGGGTAAAGCGTATCAGGCCGCGCCTGAATGTCGGCACGACCGGAAAGGTGGAACGATCATGGCGAAAACCACAGGCGGCTTCGGCCTGAAACTGGCGCTCTGGGCAGTTGTCCTTTCTGTCATTCCGTCTTTGGCCGTGGCTGAAATCGACGGTCACGGGCCGGACGCCTGGCGCGTCACCGACGTCTCGTCAGGCGATGTCCTGAATGCGCGCATGGGTCCGGGAACCAGCTATCCGGTGATAGAGACATTCGCGCATGACGAACGCGGCTTGCAGCAGATCACCTGCGTGCCGTTCTACACGCCCGCCCATTATGAAAGGATGAGCCAGGCGCAGATTCAGGCCTTGCCGGCGCGCTGGTGCCTGATACGCAACGCCTCGATGAGCAAGGCCGGATGGGTCGCCCAGCGCTTCATCACGCCCGATGACGCCGTCGCCGCCCCGCGCCGGGCAATGCGACCGGCTCCCGAAGCAGCCGGGACGACCGCCCGGCCACAGGCCGAACCCGCCCCTTCCGGCGATGCGATGATCGACCAGGCGCAGCAACTGGTTCGCGATCTTTACGACGCACAGGCCCGCGCCGAACGCGGCCAGGGGCCTGACCCGCTTCAGGGTCGCGCCGCCGACAGGTTTTTCACCGCCGACATCGTCGCCATGCTTCGCTCCGGAGGCGTCGGTGCGCATCCGCTCTACGGCGCTCAGGATTTCGACGGCCAGATCATCCGCATCGTGCCGGATTCCGGCCAGCCGATGCTGCGCGGCATGATTACCATCAATGTCGACTTCACCAATTTCGGCCAGCGTCAGCGCGCCGTCTATTTCCTGCGCGCCGATCCGTCGAACGGGGCGGGTCTGCGCATCTTCCGCGTCGAACATGACGGCTAGTCCTATCCATGAATATCAGGCCACA
>CAZKBT010000125.1:0-1137 GCA_964551305.1 uncultured Burkholderiaceae bacterium | reverse complement strand
GGACCAGCCCATGCTGCGCGGGATGATCACCATCAATGTCGACTTCACCAATTTCGGCCAGCCGCAACGCGCGATCTTTTACCTGCGCGCCGAGACGGCCAGCACTGCCGCCCCGCTCCGCACCTTCCGCGTCGAGCATGATGGCTGGTCCTATCCATGAATATCAGGCCACAGCCAGGTCCTCGCCCCCGTCCCCGTAACAAGGCCGCGACAAGGACTTCCGCTCTTCTGGCTCCGACATAATCGAAAACGCCCTCTGGACGAGGCGTTCAGGATGATGCCATGAACAGTTTGCGCGGTTCTGCACGTTATTGTTGAATCGCGTCACTGGCGCAATTTCCCAGAAACGGGCAAGATTCCTGATCAAAATGCAGCAGCCGTCGAAACCGGACGTCCTTCCCTCGCCGGAAATCAATCCTGCATCGACTGCCGATCCGGTACGCTGGCGAATACTTGCCGTGCTGCTCAGCGTCATTTTCATGTCGCTGGCGGGGGTGAGCATCGTCAATGTCGCCCTGCCCTCCATTCAGCACGATCTGGGCGCTTCCCATTCCGACCTGCAATGGGTGCTTTCAGGCTATGCGCTGACATTCGGCGTTGTCCTCGTGGCCGCCGGCCGCGCGGGAGATATAGTCGGACGCGGCGGCATCTTCCTTTTGGGCGTCGTCATCTTCACCCTGTCCTCGGTCGCGGCGGGACTTGCTCCCGACGCCACCTGGCTGAACGCGGCCCGCTTCATGCAGGGGCTAGGCTCCGGCCTGCTGAATCCTCAGGGGCTGGGCATGATCCAGCAGTATTTTCGTGGCGCCGAACGCGGCCGGGCGTTCGGATATCTGGGAAGCGCGGTCGGCGTTTCCCTCGCCATCGGCCCCGTGCTCGGCGGATTGCTGATCGAGTTTGGCGGCCCCGGCCTTGGCTGGCGGCTGACATTTCTGGTCAATGTTCCCATCGGCCTGCTTGCTATCGCCCTGGGGTTGTGGTGGTTTCCCAAACCGCTGATCCGCCTGCCTGATCGCCCGGCACCAGATTCTTCCGGTACGCGCAGAAGGCGACTTTCACTCGATCCGGTCGGTTCCCTGTTGCTGGGGCTGGCCGTGCTCGCCATTCTGTTTCCATTCGTGGAATCGCGCGGCACGA
>CAZKBT010000124.1:0-2996 GCA_964551305.1 uncultured Burkholderiaceae bacterium | reverse complement strand
TTCTTGAACAGGCAGCCCTTGCCTTCCATGACGGGCTTGGCGGCCAGCGGCCCGATGTTGCCCAGGCCCAGCACGGCGGTGCCGTTGGTGATGACGCCGACCAGGTTGGAGCGCGACGTGTATTTGGCGGCGGCGTCCTCGCCCTGGTCGAAGATCGTCATGCAGGCGGTGGCGACCCCCGGCGAATAGGCCAGCGACAGATCATCCTGGTTGGCCAGGGGCTTGGTGGGCACGACCGATATTTTCCCCGGATTGGGATAGGCATGGTAGTCGAGAGCGAGTTTGGCGAGATCGGTAGTAGCGTCCATGAGGAACGAGCTCCAGGTGAATGAATCGTATGTCTATGTCTTATGGATTGCCGGTCGTTGTTTGTGCCGGCCTTCGCAGGCCTTCATGGGCGCCGGGCAAGTCCGCATTGTATAGTTTGCCCCGTTCACGGGCGATCTTTACATACAGGCGTCAAGTTTATTACGGTCCCGATCCGAACGGGACGAAAAACAACCCGCGAATTGCCGCGGTATTGCGCATCGGGCTGTTTGTTAATGCCAACGCTTTGCCCCCAATCGGGCCGTTTTGGGGCACAGGCCCTATCCTGCCTCGGCTTCACGGGTATACTACCGACACTACGGCTACTTGAGGCGTCGTATACGTTGCCTTCTGCCCTGCTATCCGCTAAACGGTCTGGCCGTGTCGCGGAAGGTTGTTTTCCTGCATCAGAACGAGTGAAGCACTCGGATAGGTGAAGCGCTATATGTCATCGGAAATAGAACTATTGTCCAATTCCTACCTTTTTGGCGGGAATGCTCCTTATGTCGAGGAACTCTACGAGTCCTATCTCGATAATCCGGGTTCGGTGCCTGATCAGTGGCGCAGCTACTTCGATCAGTTGCAGCATCTGCCGGCCACGGATGGCAGCGAGGCGACGCGAGACCGCGCTCATGCGCCCGTCGTCGAATCCTTCGCCCAAAGGGCAAAGAGCAACAGTTTCCTGCAGCGCGCCCAGGAACCGGACCTGTCGGTCGCCAGCAAGCAAGTCTATGTCCAATCGCTGATCGCAGCGTATCGCTCCTTGGGCGCCCGTTTTGCGGACCTCGATCCGCTCAAGCGCCAGGATCGTCCAGAGATCCCCGAACTCGATCCCGCTTTCTACGGCCTGACCGAAGCCGACCTGGACCAGGTCTACGCGGCGACGAACACCTATTTCACCAAAGCCGACACCATGACCTTGCGCGACATGCTCAAGGCCCTGCGCGATACCTATTGCGGCAGCGTTGGCGCCGAGTTCACGCACATTTCCGATCCGGCCGCCAAGCGCTGGATACAGGAGCGCCTGGAATCGACCCTGGGCGTGCCGGCGTTCGACGCCGACCGCAAGCGCCACATCCTGCAGCAGGTAACCGAGGCCGAAGGGCTGGAACGCTTCCTGCACACCAAGTACGTGGGGCAGAAGCGCTTCTCGCTCGAAGGCGGCGAAAGCTTCATCGCGTGCATGGACGAAGCGGTCAACCACGCCGGCGAGAACGGCGTACAGGAAATCGTCGTGGGCATGGCGCACCGCGGCCGCCTGAACATGCTGGTCAACATCATGGGCAAGATGCCCGCCGACTTGTTCGCGGAATTCGAAGGCAAGCATGCCGAAGGCCTGACCGACGGCGACGTGAAATACCATAACGGTTTTTCCAGCGACCTGTCCACGCGCGGCGGCCCTGTGCACTTGTCGCTGGCGTTCAATCCTTCCCACCTCGAGATCGTCAACCCTGTGGTCGAGGGCAGCGTGCGCGCGCGCCAGGACCGGCGCGACGATACATTGGGCGAACAGGTCCTGCCCGTGCTGGTGCATGGCGACGCCGCGTTCGCCGGCCAGGGCGTGGTCATGGAAACACTGAACCTGGCCCAGACCCGCGGCTACGGCACCGGCGGCACGCTGCATATCGTCATCAACAACCAGATCGGCTTCACGACTTCCGATCCCCGCGATACGCGCTCCACGCTGTATTGCACGGACGTGGTCAAGATGATCGAAGCCCCCGTATTCCACGTCAACGGCGACGACCCCGAAGCCGTCGTGTACGTGACGCGCCTGGCGCTGGACTACCGCATGCGGTTCCGTCACGACGTCGTGGTCGACATCGTGTGTTTCCGTAAACTGGGCCACAACGAACAGGATACCCCGTCGCTGACGCAGCCCCTGATGTACAAGAGCATCGGCAAGCATGCGGGCACGCGCAAGCTGTACGCGGACAAGCTGGTCGCCCAGAACGTGCTGGCCGAAGACGAGCCCGACCAGCTGGTGAAAGCCTATCGTCAGTTGATGGAAGACGGCCAGCGCACGATCGAACCCGTGCTGACCGACTACAAGAACAAGCATGCGACCGATTGGTCGCCTTTCCTGGGCGCCAAATGGACCGACTCGGCGGATACCGGCGTGCCCCTGGCCGAGCTGACGCGCATCGGCGAAAGAATCACGACAGTGCCGGAGAGCTTCACCGTTCATCCTCTGGTCAACAAGCTGCTGAACGACCGCAGGACCATGGCGCGCGGCGAAATGAACCTCGACTGGGGCATGGGTGAGCATCTTGCCTTCGCCACCTTGCTGGCCAGCGGCTATCCCATCCGCATCACCGGGCAGGATTCGGGCCGCGGCACGTTCACGCACCGCCATGCCGTGCTGCATGACCAGAAGCGCGAGCGCTGGGATGACGGCACGTACATCCCCTTGCAGAACGTATCGGAGAACCAGGCCGAGTTCACCGTGATCGATTCGGTGCTGTCCGAAGAGGCCGTGCTGGCCTTCGAATATGGTTACGCCACGGCCGAACCCAATACCTTGACGATCTGGGAGGCCCAGTTCGGCGATTTCGTGAACGGCGCGCAAGTCGTGATCGATCAGTTCATTACGTCGGGCGAGGCCAAGTGGGGCCGCCAATGCGGCTTGGTCATGATGCTGCCGCACGGCTACGAAGGCCAGGGTCCGGAACACTCGTCGGCCCGCATCG
>CAZKBT010000123.1:0-3044 GCA_964551305.1 uncultured Burkholderiaceae bacterium | reverse complement strand
ACATCATCGGCGAAGTCGACGGCCGCACCTGCATCATCATGGACGACATGGTCGACACGGCGGGCACCTTGTGCAAGGCGGCGCAGGCGCTGAAAGAGCGCGGCGCGGGCAAGGTCTACGCGTACTGCACGCACCCGGTCCTGTCGGGCGGGGCGGTGCAGCGCATTTCCGAGTCCGAGCTGGACGAGCTGGTCGTCACCGACACCATCCCGCTGTCCGACGCCGCGCGCGACTGTGACAAGATTCGCCAGCTGTCCTGCGCGTCGCTCCTGGGGGAAACGATACTTCGCATTTCGAATGCGGAGTCGGTCAGCTCCCTGTTTGCCGATTGATGTCCGTATAGGTTTTCTGGTTGTCCGCTGGTCGCGGCGGGCAACTGTTTTGGCGCGGCATGTGCCGCGCTGGTTTATCGGGACGGCATGTCCCACATTTGGAGTTTTCCATGAAATTCAACGCTACGCCACGCAGCATCAAGGGTACGAGTGCGAGCCGCCGCCTGCGCAATGCTGGTCGTGTTCCCGCCATCGTTTATGGCGCAAACGCCGATCCAGTCAGCATCGAGCTCGATCACAACGAAATCTATCACGCACTGCGTAAAGAAGAGTTCCATGCATCGATCCTGGACATGAGCCTGGAAGGCAAGAGCCAGAAGGTCCTGTTGCGCGCCGTGCAATGGCACCCCTTCAAGCTCCAGGTCCTGCACGTCGACTTTCAGCGCGTCGACGCGTCGCAAAGCTTGACCACCAAGGTTCCCCTGCATTTCGTCAATGGAGAAACCTCGCCGGCCGTCAAGCTGCACAGCGCCATCATCAGCCATGTGCTGACCGAGCTGGAAATCGCCTGCCTGCCCGCCGACCTGCCCCAGTTCATCGAAGTCGACCTGGGCAAGCTGGAAGCCGGCGGCATCGTGCACCTGGCCGACATCACCTTGCCCAAGGGCGTGACGTACGTCGCGCACGGCGGCGACGTGAACCCCGTCATCGCCTCGGCGATCGTCAAGGGCGGCATCGGCGGCGGTGACGACGACGAAGCCGCCGGCGCGGAAGACGCGGCGGAGTAAGACGGCCTTCCGGCTTAACGCCCGCGGTTTTTTGCCTGCGTCGCTTGGTGCTCCCGGCCGTTGCGCCGCGGCAAAATTCTGCATGAGCCCCTGTTCGGCGTCAGCCGGCGGGGGCTTCTTGTTTTCACGCCGTCGTCCTCTGCTATGCTGCGTCCAACGCAGGAGATCCAATGAGCTCGCCCATACGTTTGATCATCGGCCTGGGTAATCCCGGACCGGAATACGAAGCCACGCGGCATAATGCGGGCTTCTGGCTGGCCGATCACATCGCGGACGACCTGCGCGCGTCCTTTACGCTGGAGAAGGCTTTCTTCGCCCAGGTCGCCAAGGCGCGCGTCGGCGGCGAGCAGGTCATCCTGGCCAAGCCCATTACTTTCATGAATCGATCAGGCCAGGCGGCGGGCGCATTGATGCGATTCTATAAGCTGGCGCCGGAGCAAATACTGGTCCTGCACGACGAGCTGGACCTGCCGCCGGGCCAGGCCAAGCTCAAGCAAGGGGGCGGGCACGCGGGGCACAACGGCTTGAGAGACATCCAAAAGGCATGCGGCGGCCCGCAGTTCTGGCGCCTGCGCATCGGCATCGGGCACCCGCGATCGATGGGGCTTGCGCAGGACGTGGCGGCCTATGTGCTGAACGCGCCGCGCCGCGAAGACCTGGCGGCCATCGGTCCGGTCATCGACCGGTGCCGCGCCGTCATACCCGATCTGCTGAGCGGCAATTTCACCGCCGCCATCGAGCAGCTGCATCGAGCGAATGCGTGAGGCCGTGTCTTTGAACAGCGATATGCCATGACGACGCATTCCATTTCCATGCCCCTGCGCTTCAAGCACGAGCTGCGCGACTTCTGGCGCTTCTTGCGCAGGCCGACCTTGGGTCCGCGCCTGCCGGGACGCCGGGGCGGCAACGCGGTCACGGCCGATTGGCTGCCCGGCGTATCGTTCAAGCGCATGCTGCAATGGGCGGCGTTTCTTTGGGTCATCAATCTTTTCGTCTTCGGTCCCATCGCGGTGCGCGCGGCCGATACGCTCAGCGCGCAGCACCGGCTCGACATCCACAACTTGCCTTGGGCGCAGATACTATTGTGGGCGCCATTGATCGAAGAGGTCGTCTTCCGCTATGGCCTGCGCCGCATCATGCATGCGCTGTGGGTGGTGCCGGTGTCGATCTGGATCATGTTCCAGGGGCCGGTCGGCTATGCGGTGCTCCTGTTTTGCGCCGTGCTGCTGGTGTGCTGGAAGCCGATGCTGCATGCGGGGCGGAAAAGCCTGCGCGTCACGACGCCCTGGCGTTGGAGCAGATTCTATCGCGGCGCGTTCCCGTGGGTCTTTCATGCTTCGTGCCTGGCATTCGCCTTGCTGCACTTGTATAACTTCCAGCTGCTCGACGCCGAGCCCTGGCTGCTGCCTTTATTGGTGCTGCCGCAATGGGCCACGGGGATCGTGCTGGGCTGGGTGCGCGTGCGTCACGGCATGGGCGGATCGGTCTTGCTGCACGCCTTGTTCAATGCCGGGCCGCTGGTCATGGTGTGGCTGATCATGGGCTTGATGGGATCGGCCGCATGAGGTTGATCGCCCGGGCGGGCGCATGCCGCCGGGCGAATCGGCCTACAATCGCTTTTTTATTTACGTAATCTTTACTTTTTCAGGATACTCATGGCTTTGCAATGTGGCATCGTTGGCTTGCCCAACGTGGGGAAATCGACTCTTTTCAATGCGTTGACCAAGGCTGGCATTGCCGCCGAAAACTATCCTTTCTGCACCATCGAACCCAACGTGGGCGTGGTGGAAGTGCCCGATGCGCGCTTGCAGGCCTTGGCCGACATCGTCAAGCCCGAGCGCATCGTGCCGGCCATCGTCGAATTCGTCGACATCGCCGGCTTGGTGGC
Source organism: uncultured Burkholderiaceae bacterium (assembly GCA_964551305.1). Classification (GTDB taxonomy): domain Bacteria; phylum Pseudomonadota; class Gammaproteobacteria; order Burkholderiales; family Burkholderiaceae_B; genus JBAZDC01. The sequence continues at coordinate 96 of CAZKBT010000123.1, read as the reverse complement.
GGGCGCCTCCAAGGGCGAGGGCCTGGGCAATCAGTTCCTGGCCAACATCCGCGAAACCGACGCCATCGTGCACGTGGTGCGCTGCTTCGACGACGA
>CAZKBT010000122.1:1509-3053 GCA_964551305.1 uncultured Burkholderiaceae bacterium | reverse complement strand
AATTGAACCAAGCCAGTGCACAGTTTTCAATGAAGGATTTCAAGGTCGAAAGAGACGGGTTCGATGCTGGCGAATCCACTCATGCAGTCGATAAATAATTCTATGACAGTCAACAGTTACCTAACCAATCGTGCCAGCAACGCAATCCTTTCGACCGGCGAACAGGATTCAATAAACCGTTCGGTTGCTACCTTGCAAACGCGCCTCAATTCATATTTTGGTTCCAAACTAAACAGCCATTTTCGTTTTGGTTCTTCTACGCGCGGTACGATTTTGCCTCGCAGCATGGATGGTCATTCCGATATTGATTACATGGTGGTGTTTGCCGAAGGGGGCTATACCCCTCAAACCTACCTCAACCGCCTTCGGGCCTTCGTCGATGCCTATTACTCATCGTCAGACATCAAGCAGTCCTCACCGACCATCGTGCTGGAACTCAACCACATCAAATTTGACCTTGTGCCCGCACTTGCCAACATGTGGGGAAGCTACCAGATTCCAGATGGAACAAGCGCGTGGCAAAATACAAACCCTAATGATTTCAATGGCAAGCTGACCGAAAAGAACACTGCTAATCACCACCTCATCAAGCCGACCATCAGGCTCGTGAAGTATTGGAATGCCCAGAACGGCTATGTCTTTGATTCATACTCGCTGGAAAAATGGATTGTCGATCAATCATATTTCTACATCAGCACCCAGCGTGACTACCTGCTTGAAACATTCGAAAAATTGGCAACGCCAACCGATACGCAATGGCGAAAAGACAAGGTTGAGCGCGCCAAGAAGATTGTGGCTGAGGTTCGCAGGCTTGAGCGCGAGAATATGCCTGTTTCCGCTGAGCTTGAGATCAAAAAACTCATCCCGGAGTAACGGCGGATCGGCTCATTCCAATTAGCTGACCAATATGCATCAGGCTGTAATCGAGTGAGAGGCTAGCCGGGAGCGGGCGAACCGCCCGGGTTTGAGAGAGAGTGTCCGGGCGTGATCCGCCCTTTCTGCTCTCCCGGAGATCCCACAAATGGCCCACATCCTTACGGACGCAGCGCTTGGCGCTGCGCCGCTCGCCACGCATTGCGCATTTGACGCGCGTGCGCGTGCGCTGCTGACCGCAGTAACCTCGCTTCTACCACTGCTCGAAATCGGGCGGCCCGTTGAATCCGCCTGTTTGCGCGAGGCAATGACGGCAGCCTTTGGCGGCACCGATGCTGAAGGCGCATGGGATTGGAAGAGTGCCTATGATGCCTGTGAGGTTGCACAAATCCTTTTCCTGCGCCGTTTTGGCCCGGCAATCTTGTCACGCGGTGGCCCTCGATCTCGCTCCCTTGCGCTGATCGAAAGAGTTTCGGCTCTCTTGCCGACCCACACCCGGCGCTCTGAAGCCAGCCAGGCCTTGCAACAATATTCGACGCCTGCTGGCCTGTCTTTCGTGGCCGTTGTCGCTGCTTCGATTGGCGCAGGCGAAACTGTGCTCGAACCGTCTGCGGGCACAGGCATGTTGGCGATTCAGGCCGAACTGGCCGGTGCACAACTCGTGCTGAATG
>CAZKBT010000122.1:0-1499 GCA_964551305.1 uncultured Burkholderiaceae bacterium | reverse complement strand
GGCCGGGCAGCGCTGCTGTCGCACTTGTTCTCAAGCGTGGCCGTCAGCGGATATGACGCCGCGTCGATTGACGATCGTTTGCCCATTTCGGCACACCCGAGCGTCATCCTGATGAACCCGCCGTTTTCGGCAGTCGCGCATGTTGAGCGGACGATGAAGGACGCTGCGTTTCGCCACATCGCTTCCGCCCTGGCCCGGCTCGAACAGGGGGGGCGGCTGGTGGTCATTACCGGCGCTGGCTGTTCTCCGGATGCTCCAGCATGGCGCGATGCTTTCATCCGGTTGCAGGGGGCCGGACGTGTGGTCTTTACAGCCGCCATCGACGGCAAGGTTTATCGCAAGCACGGCACGACGATCGACACCCGATTGACGGTGATCGACAAGCTGCCCGCTTCCGATCCCACGACCTTCGTTCCGAGCGCAGGAACCGCTCCTGATACCGCGACCTTGCTCAAATGGGTCGAAGCGCAGGTGCCGCCGCGCGGACCGATTGCCCCATTGCCCGGTGCAGGACTGCATTGCGCTTCTTCGCCGTCGCCCGCAAGCCGCGCGGTTGCTCGGACTGCGCCGATCAATCCCATGGTCGATGCCGATGCGCCTGAACTCACCTATTCGACTGCTGACTGGGCTCCGCCTGAGGGGCAACTCGGGGACAGCATCTACGAACGATATGGACTTCAATCGGTCGTCATTCCCGGCGCATTGCCGCACCCGACGCCGCTGGTTCAATCGGCGTCGATGGCCTCGGTGGCCCCGCCAAAGCCATCCTATCGCCCGCACTTGCCCGAGCACCTGTTGGGTGACGGCGTGTTGTCCGACGCGCAGCTGGAATCCGTAATCTACGCTGGCGAGGCCCATTCCGGGCACCTGGCAGGAGCCTGGGCCGTTGACGAGACATGGGATCTCGTCTCGGCGGCGGCTGAAGAAAACGATGCTGCCGTCCGCTTTCGCCGGGGCTGGTTTCTGGGTGACGGCACGGGCGCGGGCAAAGGCCGCCAGGTCGCAGGCATCATCCTCGACAACTGGCTTAAAGGCCGCCGTCGTTCGCTCTGGGTTTCGGTATCGGACCGCCTGCTTGAGGATGCTCAGCGCGACTGGTCGGCTTTGGGGCAGGAACGACTGCTGGTGACGCCCTTGTCACGCTACCGGCAGGGTTCCCCCATCAAGCTGGCGGAAGGCATCTTGTTCACGACCTATGCGACCCTGCGTTCACAGGAGCGGGGCGGCAAGGCGAGCCGGGTCCTGCAGATCGTCGAATGGCTTGGCCGTGACTTTGACGGTGTCATCATCTTTGACGAGGCGCACGCCATGGCCAATGCAGCAGGCGGCAAGGGCGCGCGCGGCGATGTCTCAGCCTCGCAGCAGGGCCGGGCGGGCCTGCGGCTGCAACATGCCCTGCCCAATGCCCGCATCGTCTATGTCTCGGCCACCGGTGCCACGACCGTCCACAATCTCGCCTACGCCCAGCGGCTCGGCCTGTGGGGCGGCGAAGACTTTCC
>CAZKBT010000121.1:0-3063 GCA_964551305.1 uncultured Burkholderiaceae bacterium | reverse complement strand
CCCGCAGCAACTGGCGCGGCGTCTGGCCCAGATCGGCATCGTGGAGGCAGCGGATGGCCCGGCGCTTCAGCTGATGCTTGCGCCCGGCCAGCGGCTGGTGACGCGGGAAGGCGCGCTGTGGCGCTGGGATGGCTTTACGGCCAGCGCCGATGCGCCGACGGCGGCAGCGCTTCGTCTGGCGCAGAAGAACCGGCTCGCCGAGCTTGATGCCGAGGCAATCGAGGCGACGGCGAAAGTGCGTACGGCGGAAGAGGCGCTTGCCGCCGCCGAAGCCGCCATCCGCGCCAATGCCGAAATGGAACGTGTCGCACGGCAGGCGCTGCGCGATACGCAGCATGGGCTCGACAATGCACGCCGGGCGCTGGCTGAAGCGGAACGGGCGGCGGGCGAGATCGCAAGCCGCCGTGATGCTCTGGAAGATGCGCGTCAGCGGCTGATGGAGGAACTTGAGGAAACCACTTCCATCCATGCCGAGGCGGAAGGGGCGCTGCGTGAAACATCCGATCCGGCGGACCTGCAACTGCGCCTTGAACAGGCCATGGCACGTGTTTCAGCTGACCGCGGCACCCTTGCGGAGGTGCGTGCCATCCATGATGGCCTGAGCCGGGAAGCGGATGCACGGGCCCGACGGCTTCAGGCGATCGAAGCCGAGCGCCGCAACTGGCTGGTGCGGGCGGAAAACGCCGATAGCCACATAAGGGCACTTCAGGAACGCCGCGCCGAAGCGCTGGAAGAGCGCGAGGGACTGGCGGATGCACCGGATGAGTTCGATGCGCGCCGGCGCTCGCTGCTGTCGCAACTTTCGCAAGCCGAAGCCAGCCGCAGCGCGGCTTCGGATGTGTTGCGGGAAGCGGAAAACCGGCAGATCGAACTGGACAAGGCCGCCACCGCATCGATCCAGCAATTGTCCGAGGCCCGCGAGGCCCGCGCCCGCGCCGAAGAGCGCCTCACGGCTGCTGACGACAGGCGCCAGGAGGTCGAGGCACGCATACAGGAAGCCCTGAATACGCCACCCCATCTGGTCATCCGTCATACGGGATTGCAGGCCGATGATCCGATGCCCGACGCCGGCAATGTGGAGCGCACGCTGGAGCGCCTGAAGATCGAGCGTGAGCGACTGGGAGCGGTCAACCTGCGCGCCGAAGAAGAGCAGCGCGAGCTTTCCGGACGTCTGGAAGTGATCGTGTCGGAGCGCGATGACATTATCGAAGCGATCCGCAAGCTGCGGCAGGCCATCCAGAGCCTCAATCGCGAAGGTCGCGAGCGCCTGCTTGCCGCTTTCGAGGTCGTCAACGGCCACTTTCAGCGCCTGTTCACGCATCTTTTCGGGGGCGGCACCGCCGAGTTGCAACTGATCGAATCGGATGATCCGCTGGAGGCTGGCCTTGAAATCCTCGCCCGGCCGCCGGGCAAGAAGCCGCAGACCATGACGCTGCTGTCCGGTGGCGAGCAGGCGCTGACGGCCATGTCACTCATCTTCGCCGTGTTCCTGACCAACCCGGCGCCGATCTGTGTGCTGGACGAGGTCGATGCGCCGCTGGACGATCACAACGTAGAGCGCTTTTGCAACCTGATGGACGAGATGGCGGCGAGCACCGAGACGCGCTTCGTCGTCATTACCCACAATCCGATCACCATGGCCCGCATGGACCGCCTTTTCGGCGTCACCATGGCGGAACAGGGGGTAAGCCAGCTCGTCTCGGTCGATCTTCAGGAAGCGGAAGCAATGCGCGAGGCAAGCTGAGCAGGGGGCCGCCAGTTTTCAGGTAAGGCTGGAAAATGCTGCCGTACCAGATGGCAAAGCATGCGGAGGGAATAACGTCTGGAGATGACGACGATAAAATATGTGATCGTCTGAAATCCATCCGACAATCTATTATCCGGAAGTCTTGTTGATTCTGGAGCAGTCTTGCGCTCCCGCCGGCATCGCAAATAGTGTGCAGCCTGCTTCTCCTTTTATAGTCGAATGCTGAAGTTGGTTCTCGCCATGGCTGTCATCGATCTGGCTGCCCAGCAGGCAGATTTTGCTCTGTCCCTTGGTCGCAGCGTTTCGCGCGATCTGGATGAGAGGAATTACTAAGGCGTTCTGAAACCGAGCAGTGGGAGCGCGCCCTTTTCGTTTTTAGCTGTGTCTGGGACATCGCAGTCCTGCGCAAACAGCATGGATATATTTCGGTTCGCGCTGATGGCTGTGACTTTAAACAGGTGACAGGAACACACAGGCTTTACGCTATCAAGGCCGGAAAAAACGAAGCTTAATTTTGCATCTTTCCCCGTGCTCCCGGTCAGGGTCATCTTGCTCAGATACGGTCCGTACCGCCCAAATTTAGGGTTCACGGTAGATAATAGAAATATTTTTTGATTCAAACGCTATTTTGTCTTTCAACTATTGGGTGTTGCTTGTAGATGGCGAGTTATGGCCTCTCTTTTTAATATTCGTCCAAAGCTTATCGGTTTGCCGCGACGGCAGAAGCAGCTTCTTGCCTTGTTTGCCGACGTAGTTATGTCACTTGTCGCAATGTGGCTTGCGTTTTCGCTCAGGCTTGATGTGGATCACGCACCCACGGGAGTCGAATGGATTCCCTACGGATTGGCAACGTTTCTTTTCATTCCGTTTTTTATCAAGCTGGGGCTTTATCGCGCGATTTTTCGATATTCAGGCGTATCCAGTCTTGTCTCTGTCGCCAGCGCCGTCATTCTCTATGGTGTTGTTCTCAGCATTGTACTCTTCATAGCCAAATTCCCTGGAGTGCCGAGGTCCATCGGCATTTTGCAGCCGATTCTGTTTTTCACGCTCGTTTTCGGCAGTCGCGTGGTGGTTGCGCAGCTTCTCATCCGATCGACGCCAGGCGAAGCTGTCGTCAGGAATGTGCTGATTTATGGTGCGGGACAGGCAGGCGCGCAGGCCTGTGATGCATTGGTCATGACGCCGGAATATCGGGTGAGAGGGTTTTTCGACGACGACCCATCAAAACATGACCGGCGCGTGATGGGCTATCGGGTATTCGATCCCAGGCACGCTGCGGAGATCATAGATCGTTTCGGTATCAGCGATATCCTCAT
>CAZKBT010000120.1:0-3301 GCA_964551305.1 uncultured Burkholderiaceae bacterium | reverse complement strand
CCGCATCAAAAGCTACCACGACTACGGCACGTTCACGCCCGTCCAGGTGGCGGCGATCGCCGCGCTCGACGGGCCGCAGGACGGCGTATCCGAGGTCGTGGAGATGTACAGAAACCGTCGCGACGTGCTGGCCAAGGGCTTGCACGAAGCGGGCTGGCCCGTCGATATCCCCAAGGCCTCCATGTACATTTGGGCCAAGATTCCCGACGCGTATCGGCACATGGGGTCGCTCGAGTTCTCCAAGCGGCTGTTGGCCGATGCCAAGGTGGCGGTGTCGCCGGGCATCGGTTTCGGCGACTACGGCGACGACTACGTGCGTTTCGCCCTGATCGAAAACGAACAGCGCATCAGACAGGCCGTGCGCGGCATCAAGGACATGTTCCGGAAAGACGGTTTAGGTAAATAAGTAAATGAATCCCATAAAAGTAGGTTTGCTAGGTTTGGGCGTCGTCGGCGGCGGCGTCTGGAAGGTGCTGACGCGCAACGCGGACGAAATCGCCCGCCGCGCGGGACGCCGCATCGAAGTCGTCGCCGTCGCGGTGCGCGATGTGGAAAAAGCCCGGGCGCTGGTGGGCGACTCCGTGGCCGTTACCCAGGACGGCATGGAAGTCGTGCGCCGCGCCGACATCGACATCGTCGTGGAACTGGTGGGCGGCGACACGCTGGCCCGCGACTGGGTCCTGGAGGCGATCGCCCAGGGCAAGCACGTGGTCACGGCCAACAAGGCGTTGCTGGCCAAGCACGGCAATGAGATTTTCGCCAAGGCGCAAGCCAAGAGCGTGATGGTGACGTTCGAAGCCGCCGTCGCCGGCGGCATTCCCATCATCAAGGCCATCCGCGAAGGCCTGACCGCCAACTGCATCCAGTGGGTCGCCGGCATCATCAACGGCACGACCAACTTCATCCTGTCGGAAATGCGCACGCGCGGCCTGTCGTTCGACCAGGCGCTGTCCCAAGCCCAGGAGCTGGGCTATGCCGAAGCCGATCCGACCTTCGACGTCGAAGGCGTGGACGCCGCGCACAAGCTGACGCTGATCGCGTCGCTGGCCTTCGGCATTCCCGTCCAGTTCGACAAAGTCTACGTCGAGGGCATCAGCAAGCTGGCCCAAGAGGACATCGCCCATGCCGAACGGCTCGGCTACCGCATCAAGCTGTTGGGCATCACCCGCCGTCGCGAAGACGGCATCGAGTTGCGCGTGCATCCCACGCTCGTGCCCATGGAGCGCCTGATCGCCAACGTCGAGGGCGCGATGAACGCCGTGCTGGTCAGCGGCGACATGGTCGGCCCCACCTTGTATTACGGACCGGGGGCGGGCGAATTGCCGACCGCGTCGTCGGTCGTCGCCGATCTGGTCGACGTCACCCGCCTGCAGACGGCCGATCCCGGCCATCGGGTGCCGTATCTGGCCTTCCAGCCCAATGCCGTGCTCGACATCCCCGTCCTGCCCGTCGACCAGGTGGTCTCGTCCTACTACTTGCGCCTGCGCGTCGAAGACCGTCCGGGCGTGCTGGCCGACCTGGCGGGCCTTCTGGCCGAGTCCGGCATCTCCATCGGCTCCATGTTCCAGGAGCCGCACGGCGAAAACCAGGCCGACATCATTTTCCTGACGCATGAATCGCGTGAGGGCAACGTCAACAAAGCCTTGCTTGCGATACAGGGGCTGCCGTTCGTGTTGTCCGACGTTACCCGCGTACGCGTGGAGTCCTTGCTATGAAGTACCGTTCCACCCGGGGCCAGGCGCTCTCGTCCTTTTCCGACATCCTGCTCGAAGGCCTGGCGCCCGACGGCGGCCTGGTGCTGCCGCGGAGCCTGCCCAGCGTCGGCGTCCGGCAGCTGGAATCCTGGCGCGGCCTGGAGTATGCTGATCTGGCCGCCGAGATACTCGGCCTTTTCATCGACGACATTCCCAAGGCGGATCTGCAGGCATTGACCCGGGCTGCCTATGGCCCGCAGGCCTTTCCCGATCGCGCCGTCGTCCCGCTCAAGCCCCTGGGGGAACTGACCTTGCTGGGCTTGTCCGAAGGCCCCACGCTGGCGTTCAAGGACATGGCCATGCAGTTTCTGGGCCAGGTTTTCGAGTACGTGCTGGCCAAGCGCAAGGCGACCATCACGATCCTGGGCGCCACCTCCGGCGACACGGGATCCGCGGCCGAGTACGCATTGCGCGGCAAGCATGGCGTATCGGTGTTCATGCTGTCGCCCGTCGGCCGCATGAGCGACTTCCAGCGCGCGCAAATGTACTCGCTGCAAGACGCCAACATCCATAACATTGCGATCCACGGCGTGTTCGACGATTGCCAGGACATCGTCAAGACCTTGGCCGGCGATCTGGAGTTCAAGGCCGCCTACCGTTTGGGCGCCGTCAATTCGATCAATTGGGCCCGTATCGCCGCCCAGATCGTGTATTACTTCTGGGGCTGGCTGCGCGCCACCACCGGTTCCGACCAGCAGGTCTCCTTTGCCGTGCCGTCGGGCAATTTCGGCAACATCCTGTCGGGCCACATCGCGCGCCGGATGGGCTTGCCCATACGCCGCCTGGTCCTGGCCACCAACGAAAACAACGTCCTGGAAGAATTCTTCCGCACCGGCGTTTACCGTCCGCGGCCCGCCAGCCAGACTTACGCGACCTCCAGTCCCTCCATGGACATTTCGCGCGCCTCCAACTTCGAGCGCTTCGTCTTCGACCTGCTGGACCAGGATCCGGCCAAAGTGCGACAGTGCTGGCAGCAGCTGGCCGAGACGGGCGAGTTCGACTTGAGCGGGTACAAGGACAAGTTCGAATCTGAGTATGGATTCGTATCGGGCGTCAGCACGCACGAAGACAGGCTGGCTACGATACGCCGCGTGTACGAGCGCACCGGCGTGCTGATCGATCCGCACACCGCCGACGGCGTGAAAGTCGCGGCCGATTACGTCGAGCCGGGCATCCCGATGCTGGTGCTGGAAACGGCCTTGCCGGCCAAGTTCGCGGACACGATACGGCAGGCCGTTGGCAAGGATCCCGAGGTTCCCGGGCATTTGAAGCATTTGGCCGGCTTGCCGCAGCGCGTGCAGGTGCTGGATTGCGACGCGGAACGGGTCAAGGACTACATCCGCAAGCACGTCGATTCCTAGGCGAAGAACAGTAAAAACATGGCCGGGTTCGCCCCGGCCATGTTTTTTTGGAAGGGGCCCGCGCAACGAGGGTTGAACGGGATCCCTGGCGTGGCCGAGTATCGTTGGCCTAGAACGTCCAGCGCACCGACAGCTGGCCTTGGTGATCACGCAGCCCGTTGTTGCCGAACTGCCCGCCGTAGCTCA
>CAZKBT010000119.1:0-3401 GCA_964551305.1 uncultured Burkholderiaceae bacterium | reverse complement strand
AACGGCAGCCGACCTTCGCGAAGGCGCCGATATGGTGATGGTGAAGCCCGGGATGCCGTATCTCGACGTGTTGCGCGATGTGAAGGAAGCGTTCGGCGTGCCCACCTTTGCGTACCAGGTCAGCGGCGAATACGCCATGCTGAAGGCCGCTGCGGCCAACGGCTGGCTGGACCACGACAAGGTCATGATGGAATCCCTGCTGGCCTTCAAGCGCGCGGGCGGCGACGGCATCCTGACGTATTTCGCCATCGCCGCGGCGAAGATCCTGCGCGAACGGGGCTGACGCCCGCGCGGGCGCGCCGCCGCGGCTGCGGCGCGCCCGCGCAAACAGGATCCGCCCGCAGGACAAAAACAGCCCGTCATCCTGTGTGCCGCTCAACGACCTGGCCTAAACTGGAGCACGGTTGTCGGCGGTTGACGCGTCTCCATCCCGGAACGACCTGAAGGGATGTCGCGCAGGCAGAACGATACTGGAATTGTTTTGGATTGTCCGCGAAAGGGAATGAACCGAAGAGGTAAGGCATGACGACCGCGTCCAGCCAGCTCGTCCAAATCGAAGGCATCGACCCTTGCGCCGATCCGCTGACACGCTATCACGCATGCAAGGCGATGGCGCGCGGCTATGCGCAAGCCAGGCAATCAGAAAGCGCGCGGCAAGACCATGCCCGCGCTTTTTGCGCGGTCGCCATCAAGGCGTTCTGGCGCGTCTTGTGCGAACGGCACGGCACGGCGCTACGGATCAGGCCCGTTTCACTCTCACTGCCCGCCCTGGAAATGGACGCGCATCGGCTGGCGGACGATATCGGCCGGCTTGTCGCTGAGTTTCCCGTGGAGGATGCGGGCTATTTGATCGGGTCGATCTATACCGTCATGCTGCCGTCCTCGCTGCGTACCCAAATGGGGGCTTACTACACTCCGCCACCGCTGGTCACGCGGCTCCTCGATCAGGCCGAGGCCGCCGGTTTCGATCTTGCCCGGGGCACGGCCATCGACCCGGCTTGCGGCGGCGGCGCTTTTCTGGCGCCGCTGGCGCTCAGAATGGTGGCGCATGATGGGGGGGCATCGCCAGAATGGACCTTGCGCCGCCTGGGCAAGCGTCTCAAAGGGCTTGAGATCGATCGCTTCGCCGCATGGATGACGACGGTGCTGCTGGAGGCCGCCGTATTGCCGCTGTGCGTAGCGGCAAAGCGCCGCCTGCCGGATGTGGTCATGGTGGGAAACGCGCTACGTCCCCATGATCATGGGCAGTTCGATCTGGTCATCGGGAATCCGCCCTACGGCCGGGTGAAACTGGAAGAACCCATGCGCAGGCATTACGCGCGGTCGCTTTATGGGCACGCCAATCTGTATGGGCTGTTCACCGACCTGGCGCTGCGCCTGGTCAAGCCCGCCGGCATCCTGGCCTACCTCACGCCCACCTCGTTTCTCGGCGGGCAATATTACAAAGCGCTCCGTCAGCTGCTCAATGACGAAGCGACTCCTTTCTCCGTCGATTTCGTGGCGGACCGGGAAGGCGTCTTCGACGACGTCCTGCAGGAAACGCTGCTCACCACTTACACCAAGGGCGCCCGTGATGCGCCAACCACGGTCGCCACGCTCATTCCAAAAGGTCTGAATGCCACCGCCATCGAAAAAGTGGGCGCCGTATGCGTCAACATCGACAAGGAGGGATCCCCATGGCTGCTGCCACGCTCGGCCAGCGATGTGGTATTCCTCGATACCATCGCTCAAATGCCGACCAGGCTGGCGGATCTGGGATATGTCGTCACCACCGGCCAATTGGTCTGGAATCGTCACAAGCGCCAGTTGAGGACTGCCGCGGGGGCGGAATCACTTCCCTTGATCTGGGCGGAATCGGTGACGGCGAATGGCTTTTCATTCAGCGCCGACCGGCGCAACCATGTGCCATATATCGACGTGGAACCCAGCCAGTCCCATCTGGTGACGCGCCACGAGACGATACTGGTTCAGCGCACGACCTCCAAGGAACAGAATCGCCGGTTGCTGGCGGCCGTTCTGCCACAGGCATTTCTCGATCGACGCGGTGGCGCGGTGATCGAAAATCACCTGAATCTCGTGCACGCTCCGGTCGGCATGACACCAAGAGTATCCCTGGGCGCGATCGCGGCCCTCCTGAGCTCCGACGCCGTCGATCGGGCCTTCCGATGCATCAGCGGCAGTGTCGCAGTCTCGGCCTACGAACTGAACGCCCTGCCCCTGCCGACCATACAGCAACTGATTGAAGTAGAACGGTCCATTCAGTCAGGCGCCGCCACGGCCATCATCGAGCGACAAATCGCCTCTTTTTACGGGATGGCCTGAACATGTCTTTCCCCGCCATCCCGGACATCGCCCTGATTGCCGCGCGGCTGCCAGAAATCTTCCCGGAGGGGACCGAGAATCGCAACTACGTCATCCGGGAAATGGCGGCACGCACCGTCTACGTCATGCTGTATGCGGACGCCATCGAGGGAAAAGATCGCTGGATTCGCCCAAGCCACATCTACTTCATGACGCACGAGCAAGCCTCCTGTACCAGCGATGCGGAGCGTGCCGAATGGTTCCGCCTATCCATCAAGCCCGGATATCGCCCATCCGGCGTGCGCTGGTATGCCGACACGACACGCGAGCCCGTGCGCGATGAAACGCTACGCTCCGGGTTTATCGTGTGCCGGGCGGTTGTCGAGCGGGACGGCATCCCGACCACATCCTCCACGCCAAAATATGCACTGGATCATGATTTCGCCGCATTGTTCGACCCAGCGCTGGATGGCACGGCGCTGGATGACGCCATTGTCGCCTGGCGGGCATCGCACCTGTCCAGGGCCGCATTGGCGCGGCAGCACCTGGTCAGGCAAGGCGCGGGCGCGGCGGTGCGATCCGCCATCCCGGTCACCTTCCCCAACGGCGAAACAAGGACACTCGCGGCAGGGCCGTCCAGCGTGATCGCCAAAGCCGTGATCGAGGAATTCGCGCCGCGCTTTCTCAAGCAGCCTGCAGTGCTGTGGCTTTCCGAGTCCGGCAATAAAGTCGTTGCCCGTGATGAACGGCTGGCTTCAGCGCTCAAGCTGAGAATCGACGCATCAAAAGCATTGCCCGACATCATTCTGATCGATCTCGGCGCGGACATCGGCGGCAACGACATGCTTGTCGTCTTTACCGAGGTCGTCGCATCCGACGGCCCGATCAATCGCGAGCGAAAAGCCGTACTGACAGAGGTCGCCATCGATGCCGGTTTCGATGAAAAACATCTGGCATTTCTGACGGCATACCTCGACCGGTCCGGCGCGCCATTCAAAAAGAGCCTCTCGGAACTGGCATGGGGTTCCCATGCCTGGTTCGTATCCGAGCCGGATCATCTCATCAGCCTGCATGACGGAAAGCCGGCGAAACTGTCGGAT
>CAZKBT010000118.1:0-3477 GCA_964551305.1 uncultured Burkholderiaceae bacterium | reverse complement strand
TGGCGCTGTATGCCCGCCTGAACGAATACGGTTTCCTGGAAACGCCGTACCGCAAGATCATCGACGGCAAGGTCAGCGACCAGATCGACTACCTGTCGGCGATCGAGGAAAGCAACTACGTCATCGCCCAGGCCAACGCGGCCTTGGACGAAACCGGCCGATTCATTGACGATCTCGTGGCATGCCGCCAAGCCGGCGAAACCATGCTGACCGCGCCCGCCAACGTGCATTACATGGACGTCGCGCCGTCGCAGATCGTATCCGTGGCCGCTTCGCTGATTCCGTTCCTTGAGCATGACGACGCCAACCGCGCACTGATGGGCGCCAACATGCAACGCCAAGCGGTTCCTTGCCTGCGCCCCGAAAAGCCGCTGGTCGGAACGGGAGTCGAGCGTACCGTGGCCGTTGACTCCGGCACTACCGTGCAGGCGCTGCGCGGCGGCGTGGTGGATCATGTCGACGCCGAGCGTGTCGTGATTCGCGTCAACGACGACGAGAACACCGCTGGCGAAGTCGGCGTGGACATCTACAACCTGATCAAGTACACCCGTTCGAACCAGAATACCAACATCAACCAGCGTCCCATCGTCAAGCGCGGCGATATCGTGGCGCGCGGCGACGTGCTGGCCGACGGCGCATCGACCGATCTCGGCGAGCTGGCCCTCGGCCAGAACATGCTGATCGCATTCATGCCGTGGAACGGCTACAACTTCGAAGACTCGATCCTGATCTCCGAGAAGGTGGTGGCCGACGATCGCTATACGTCGATACACATCGAAGAGCTGACGGTCGTCGCCCGCGACACCAAGCTGGGCCCTGAGGAAATCACGCGCGACATCAGCAACCTGGCCGAAACCCAGCTGAATCGCCTGGATGACTCCGGTATCGTGCACATCGGCGCTGAGGTGCGCGCCGACGACGTGCTGGTCGGCAAAGTCACGCCCAAGGGTGAGACGCAGCTGACGCCGGAAGAAAAGCTGCTGCGCGCCATCTTCGGCGAGAAGGCGTCGGACGTCAAAGATACGTCCTTGCGCGTGCCCTCGGGCATGGTGGGCACGGTCATCGACGTCCAGGTGTTCACCCGCGAAGGAATCGAGCGCGACAAGCGCGCGCAATCGATCATCGACGACGAATTGCGCCGCTATCGCCAGGACTTGAACGACCAGATGCGTATCGTGGAAGGCGATACCTTCGATCGGATCAACAAATTTCTGGTGGGCAAGACCGTCAATGGCGGTCCGCGCAAGCTGGGCAAGGGCTCGGTCATCGCCAAGGAATACCTGGCTGATCTCGATCGCTGGCAATGGTTCGACATTCGCCTGGAGAATGAGGAGCATGCGCTCGTTCTCGAGCATGCGAAGGAATCGCTGGAACAGAAGCGTCATCAGTTCGACTTGGCTTTCGAAGAGAAGCGCAAGAAGCTGACGCAAGGCGACGAGCTGCCTCCGGGCGTGCTGAAGATGATCAAGGTCTACTTGGCTGTGAAGCGCCGCCTGCAGCCCGGCGACAAGATGGCAGGCCGTCACGGCAACAAGGGCGTCGTGTCCCGCATTACACCGGTCGAAGACATGCCGCACATGGCTGACGGCACGCCCGCCGACATCGTGCTCAACCCGCTGGGCGTGCCTTCGCGGATGAACGTGGGGCAGGTGCTGGAAGTGCATCTTGGCTGGGCAGCCAAAGGCATCGGCTTGCGCATCGCCGAAATGCTGGAGGCGGAAAAAGCCGTTCAGGTAAAGGGCCTGCGCGAGTACCTGGACAAGGTGTACAACAGCACGGGCGCCAAAGCTGATGTCGGCAAGCTGACCGATGACGAAGTCGTCGAGCTGGCCAACAATCTCAAGAACGGCGTGCCGTTGGCGACGCCGGTATTCGACGGCGCGACGGAAGACGAAATCCTGGATATGCTGAAGCTGGCGTATCCGCCGGAAGTCGCCAAGCGCTTGAACCTGACGGATACGCTGACGCAGGCTTATTTGTACGACGGCCGCACGGGCGAACAGTTCGAGCGACCCGTCACGATAGGCTACATGCACTATCTGAAGCTGCATCACCTCGTCGACGACAAGATGCACGCCCGGTCCACCGGTCCATACTCGCTCGTCACGCAGCAACCGCTGGGCGGTAAAGCCCAGTTCGGGGGCCAGCGTTTCGGGGAAATGGAAGTCTGGGCCCTCGAAGCCTATGGCGCGTCGTATACCTTGCAGGAAATGCTTACCGTCAAGTCCGACGATATCACCGGCCGTACCAAGGTTTACGAGAATATCGTCAAGGGCGATCACGTCATCGACGCCGGCATGCCGGAATCGTTTAATGTCTTGGTCAAAGAAATTCGATCCCTGTCCCTGGACATGGATCTGGAGCGTAAATAATGAAAGCGCTACTCGATCTATTCAAGCAAGTTTCGCAAGACGAGCAATTTGATGCCATCAAGATCGGCATCGCGTCGCCGGAAAAGGTGCGGTCCTGGTCTTTTGGCGAGGTCCGCAAACCCGAAACCATCAACTACCGCACGTTCAAGCCCGAGCGTGACGGTCTGTTCTGCGCGAAGATCTTCGGTCCCATCAAGGACTACGAATGTCTTTGCGGCAAGTACAAGCGTTTGAAACATCGTGGCGTCATCTGCGAAAAATGCGGTGTCGAAGTCACGGTCGCCAAAGTGCGCCGCGAACGCATGGCCCACATCGAGCTGGCCAGCCCCGTCGCGCACATTTGGTTCCTGAAGAGCCTGCCGTCGCGCCTGGGCATGGTCCTGGACATGACGCTGCGCGATATCGAGCGCGTGCTGTACTTTGAAGCATGGTGCGTGATCGAGCCCGGCATGACGCCGCTCAAACGCGGCCAGATCATGTCGGACGACGATTTCCTGGCCAAGACCGAAGAGTACGGCGACGACTTCCATGCCTTGATGGGCGCGGAGGCCGTGCGCGAGCTGCTGCGCACCATCGACATCGATCGCGACGTGGAAACCCTGCGCGCCGAACTCAAGGCGACGTCGTCCACGGCTAAGATCAAGAAGATATCCAAGCGCCTGAAGGTATTGGAGGGCTTCCAGAAATCAGGCATCAAGCCCGAATGGATGGTCATGGAAGTGTTGCCGGTGTTGCCGCCGGACCTGCGCCCGTTGGTGCCGTTGGACGGCGGCCGCTTCGCGACGTCCGATCTCAATGATCTGTACCGCCGCGTCATCAACCGCAACAACCGCCTGAAGCGCTTGCTGGAGCTCAAGGCGCCGGACATCATCCTGCGCAATGAAAAGCGCATGCTGCAAGAGTCGGTCGACTCCCTGCTGGACAATGGCCGTCGCGGCAAGGCCATGACGGGCGCAAACAAGCGCCAGCTCAAGTCGCTGGCCGACATGATCAAGGGCAAGAGCGGTCGCTTCCGCCAGAACTTGCTGGGCAAGCGTGTCGACTATTCCGGCCGTTCGGTCATCGTGGTCGGTCCGCAGCTCAAGCTGCACCAGTGCGGCCTGCC
>CAZKBT010000117.1:0-3703 GCA_964551305.1 uncultured Burkholderiaceae bacterium | reverse complement strand
AAGGTTTGTTCTAATACGTGAAGGGCATGATTCAATTCGGTCTGCTTGGACCGCGCGTCGGCTATTTTGCGCACGGCATGCAAAACGGTGGTGTGGTCGCGTCCGCCGAAAAGATCGCCGATTTCCGGCAAGCTTTTTTGCGTCAGCTCTTTCGCCAGGTACATGGCGATCTGGCGGGGCAAGGCAATATTGGCCGGTCGACGTTTCGAATACATGTCGGCCACTTTGATCTTGTAGAAATCCGCCACGGTTTTCTGGATGTTTTCGACCGTGATCTGTCCGTTGGAGACCGACAGCAGGTCTTTCAGAGCATCCTTGCAGACATCGACCGTCAAGACCTCGCGGCCGTGGAAACGCGCGTACGCCGACACCTTGCGCAGCGCGCCTTCGAGCTCGCGCACATTGCTGCGCAAGTGCTTCGCGATGAAGAACGCGACTTCCTCGGGCATGGTGACGCCTTCGGAATCGGCCTTGCGCAACAAAATGGCCACGCGCATTTCCAGTTCAGGGGGCTCGATCGCCACGGTCAGGCCCGAATCGAAGCGCGAGATCAGGCGGCTGTCGATGTTCGACAATTCCTTGGGATACGTGTCGGACGTAATGATGATCTGCTTGCGCTGGGCGACCATCGCCTCGAACGCATAGAAGAACTCTTCCTGGGTGCGGTTCTTGCCGGCGAAGAACTGGATATCGTCGATCAGCAGCAGATCCAGCGAATGGTAATACCGCTTGAACTCGTCGAACGCCTTTCGTTGATAGGCCTTGACCACGTCCGACACATACTGGTCCGCATGCACGTAGCGGATGCGCACGCCCTTGCCGTTGGCCACCAGGGCATTGCCGATGGCATGGATCAAATGGGTCTTGCCCAAGCCCACGCCCCCATACAGGAACAGCGGGTTGTAGGACACGCCGGGATTCTCGGCGACCTGAAGGGCGGCGGCCCTGGCCAGTTGGTTGGCTTTGCCGGTCACGAAATTGTCGAACGTCAGTTCCGTATTCAAGCGAGAACGGTCATACGCCGGCTCGGCGGCGGAAGCGGCGGGCGCGGACGCCGCCTGGGCCGGAGCGGCCGCGGCGGAGCGCGACGGAGACGAGCCCAACGCCGACACCTGGGCCTGCGCCTCGGTAGAAGGGCCGGATGCGGCATTGGACCGCGACGCGGGAGGCGGGCTCGATTGCCCGGCGCCGGCAAGCTCGAAGGAAACCTGCACCGGACGCTCGTACCATTCGGTGGCCAGCGTTTCGATCTGGAGGGAAAAATTCTTGCGCACCCAGTCCAGCTTGAACCGGTTCGGCGCGGACACGCGCAGCACCGCTCGCGCTTCATCGAACGCGAGCGGTACCAACGGTCGTATCCAGGCGCTTATTTGCTGCGGAGGTAGGTCCTGCTCCAGTCGCTGGACGCAAGTCTGCCAAAAATCTTTCATGTCCACCACTTCAGTAAACCTAGATTCTACCCTGTTGGAGGCCTAGTTATCCACAGCGACGGTTTGCATCGTTACAGCATACAGCGCTAAACATTTGACGGAACACGAAAAATTTGATGAAATGATGGGCTTTTCCACGAATTCCCAACGTCAGTTGCGTCGCTTCATCGTGAAAAAGGACGCCCGAAAGCCCGGGCTTTGCGATGGATTCGCATCGTGAAGCCGGCTTATGCACGGCGCGTCGGACATTTTTTGCGCCAGCGACCGCTGTCAGCTCTTTTTATTTTGGACTAACCATGAAACGTACCTTCCAGCCTTCCGTTACCCGCCGCAAGCGTACTCACGGTTTTCGTGTACGCATGAAAACGCGTGGCGGCCGCGCCGTCATCAACGCGCGCCGTGCCAAAGGCCGTAAGCGCCTGGCAGTATAAGCCGACATGGCGGCCGGCCATCCTGGTTCCGGCGCCAGGCTCTGATGCGCGCCTCGTTTCCTCCTGCGGCACGCCTGCATCGCCCCTCGGAATTCGCTTCGGCCTTGAAAGGCAAGCGCATAGCCAGAGGGGCTTTGTTTGTTGTTTCAACACCACGTACCCATGAGGCCGACGACGGCACGCACGACGCCCGCCTGGGACTGATCATCGCCAAGCGCTATGCCGCCCGATCGGTGACGCGCAACGCCATCAAGCGCGTGATCAGGGAAGCCTTCCGCCATCAACGCTCCACCTTGCCGGCTCGGGATCTGGTTTTTCGCTTGCACAGCCCGGTCGGGGATGTGTCGCTGACCGAACTGAAGCGCCAGGTGCGCCGGGAGGCTGACGCTTTACTCGAACGGACGCGGACATGATCAAGAAACTGCTCATCACGCCGATCAAGATGTACCAATATGTGCTCAGTCCCTGGGTAGGCGGAAGCTGTCGCTTCACCCCCACGTGCTCGGCCTACGCGATAGAAGCCATAGAAAAGCACGGCGCGCTCAAGGGCTTGGGGCTGACGACGCTGCGTTTGGGCAGATGTCACCCCTGGTGCAAGGGCGGTTATGATCCCGTACTTGAACCGAAAAAGAAAACCCGTTGACCTCCGCCTTGGCGCCCTTGCGTTATCGGAGATTATTGTGTCGTGCTCGGCCTGACTGGATCGGAACGAGCTACGCTAAACTGTTGGGCTTTTGCTCTGCTTTAACTTGAAACAGGCGCTATGGATATCCGACGCACCATCCTCTGGATGATCTTATCTTTCTCGCTCTTGCTGCTATGGAACAATTGGCAAGTGCACAACGGCAAACCCTCGCTGTTCGGCCCCACGCCCGCGGCGACGGACAGCGCGTCGGGAACGCCGGCACAAAGCGCCCCGACGGCGCCGAACGACGCCAGCATCCCCGCGGCGGCGCCCGGCGCCACGACGTCCACGGCGGCGGATAGCGTTCCGGGTTCTACGCCCGCCGCCCCCGCATCCGAGATGATCACCGTCACCACCGACGTCTACAACCTGACGTTCGACACGACAGGCGCGCAACTGGTCAAGGCCGAGCTGCTGAAATATTCCGCGCCGGACGCCAAGGACCAGCCCATGGTCCTGCTGGATAATACGTCCCAGAACACCTACCTGGCCCAGACCGGCATCGTGGGCGCCCCCGAAGGCCAAAACTATCCCACGCACCTGACTCCGTTCACCATGACCTCGACCGAACGCGCGCTTGCCGGCGACCGCCTGGATATCGTGTTCGAAGGCCAGACGGATCACGTCAAAGTCATCAAGACCTACACCCTGCACCGGGGGCGCTACGACATACAAGTCAAGCACGAGATCCGGAACCTGGGCACGGCGGCGATCAATCCCTCGCTGTATCTGCAGCTGGTGCGCGACGGCAACGATCCTTCCGACAAGTCGTCGTTCTACAGCACCTTCACCGGCCCGGCCCTATATTCCGAAGAGAACAAGTTCCAGAAAATCTCGTTCTCGGACATCGGCAAGGGCAAGGCCAGCTACACCAAGCAGGCCGACAACGGCTGGATAGGCATGGTGCAGCACTATTTCGCCAGCGCATGGGTGCCGCCGCAAGGCACCGTCCGCGCGAACGAAGCGCTGCAAGTCGCAAACAATCTCTATGCGGTTCGCACGATAGAGGCCATCGGAGCCATCGAGCCCAACGGCAGCAAGACGGTCGAATCCAGCTTGTGGGTGGGGCCGCAGGACCAGAAGGCCATGAGCGAACTGGCGCCCGGCCTGGAACTGGTGGTCGACTACGGCTGGCTGACCATCATCGCCAAGCCCCT
>CAZKBT010000116.1:0-3791 GCA_964551305.1 uncultured Burkholderiaceae bacterium | reverse complement strand
TCGACAAAGGGAAATTCCTCGATGTCGTCGAGCTTGAGCGCCTTCATGCGCAGGATCACGGAGGCCAGTGACGAACGCAGGATCTCGGGATCGGTAAAGCGCGGACGCTGCGCGAAATCGGCTTCGTCATACAACCGGATACACAGCCCGGGCCCCAGCCGGCCGCAGCGGCCCGCGCGCTGATTGGCCGACGCCTGGCTGATGGGCTCGACGCGCAATTGCTCGACCTTACTGCGCCAGGAATAGCGCTTGACCCTCGCCAGGCCGCTATCGACCACGAACCGGATACCAGGCACGGTGAGCGAGGTCTCGGCCACGTTGGTGGCCAGCACGATGCGCCGCGCATTGGTGCGCGGATGAAACACGGCCTCTTGTTCGGCCTGCGACAGACGGGCGAACAGCGGCAGCACTTCGGTTCCTGGCGGATGACGCTTGCGCAGCGCTTCGGCGGCTTCGCGGATCTCGCGCTCGCCGGGCAAAAACACCAAGACATCGCCGGGACCGTGGCGCGCGCATTCGTCCACGGCATCGACGATGGCGTCGATGAGGTCGCGCTCTTCGTCGGCCGCGCTGCGCTCGCGCGCCCGCCCGCGGCCGTCGGCGCCCGCCTGGGCCGCGCCCTGCCCCGTTTCGCCGGCCGCAGCGGCAGGCTCGAGCACCGGACGATAGCGGACCTCCACCGGATACATCCGGCCCGAGACCTCGATGACCGGCGCGGGCGTGCCGTCGGCCGCCGCAAAGTGGCTGGCGAAACGGTCGGCGTCGATGGTGGCCGAGGTGATGATGAGCTTGAGATCGGGCCGGCGCGGCAGCAACTGGCGCAGATAGCCGAGCAGGAAATCGATATTGAGGCTGCGTTCGTGCGCCTCATCGATGATGATCGTGTCGTATTGGCGCAATAAGGGATCGCGCTGCGATTCCGACAACAGGATGCCATCGGTCATCAACTTGACCGAGGCGCCGGGCGCGGTGCGATCGTTGAAGCGCACCTGGTAGCCGACGACTTCCCCCAGAGGCGTGCCCAGCTCGTCGGCCACACGGCGCGCCACCGAGGTGGCGGCCAGCCGGCGCGGCTGGGTGTGGCCGATCATCCCCCGCTCGCCTCGCCCGAGCTCCAGGCATATCTTGGGCAGCTGGGTGGTCTTGCCCGAACCGGTCTCGCCGCTGACGATCACCACCGCATGGCGCTGGATGGCGCGCGCGATCTCGGCGCGCCGCGCGCTGACCGGCAGGCTGTCGGGATAGGTGATGTCGGGGATGGGATGGCGCTCGCGGCTGGCGGGACGATTCACGCAAAAAGACTCGGCTAAGGCGAAAACCCGTCATTATCCTACGACAGCACGCCTGCCTCGAGCCTCGGACCAAAGCTCGCCGCGGAATCGTCCCCCGCCCCGCGGGCGGCCATGGGTGGCAAAGAAGCGACGATCCCCCGGCAAACCACCCCGCTTTGGCCGACGCCTCGAGGGTAGGGGCGTAAAATACCAGGCTTTCGACGCCCCAGCCGCCATGACACTTACCGCCCCCGCCGAAGACCCTGCCCCGTCGGCCGACGCCGACTTCGTCTCTCCGGAAATCGCCCCCGCCCTGTTCGTCCGCTGGTTCCGCGAAGTCGCGCCCTATGTGCATGCTTTCCGCGGCAAGACCTTCGTCATCGGCTTCGGCGGCGAGCTCGTCCAGGCGGGCGTACTCAATAGCCTGGTGCAGGATCTCTCCCTGCTCAACGCGCTGGGCATCCGTCTGGTGCTGATCCACGGCTCGCGTCCCCAGGTCAACGAGCAATTGCGGCTCAAGGGTTTTGCGCAGCAGTTCGGTCGCGGCCTGCAAGTCACCGATGCCGACGCCCTCGAGTGCGTCAAAGAAGCCGCCGGCGAAATCATGCTCGATATCGAAGCGGCCTTCAGCCAGGGTCTGCCCAACACGCTCAACAATGTGCTGTACGAGATGCTCAGTTCATCCAACCACGCCTGGACGATGTATCCGGGGCTATTGCACGGCGCTTACGCGTGCTTGCACAAGCACGCCAGCGATGAGCTCAAGCAACGTTATCTGCCCAAGGTTGTCAGTGGCGAATGGCTGGCGACAATGTGTCTGACCGAATCGCAAGCCGGAAGCGATCTCGGGTTATTGCGTACCCGGGCAACGCCTCAGGACGATGGCTCGGTACGCATTTCGGGCAGCAAGATATTCATTTCGGGCGGCGAACAGGACATGACGGACAACATTGTTCACCTGGTCCTGGCTCGTTTGCCCGATGCACCCGCCGGCAGCAAGGGAATCTCACTATTCCTGGTACCCAAGTACTTGCCGGAGGGTGAAGGCCTTGGCAAACGCAATTCCATTACTTGCACGGGCATTGAACATAAAATGGGCATCCACGGCAGCGCAACGACCAGCCTGCAGTTTGACGACGCAGTCGGCTGGATGGTGGGTGAGCCGAATCGCGGTCTGGCAGCAATGTTTGTCATGATGAATGCAGCGCGCCTGGCAGTCGGAATCCAGGGGCTGGGCAGCGCCGAAACCGCGTATCAGAATGCACTTTTGTACGCTCAGGAACGTTTGCAGATGCGTGCAGCCGTTCGGCCGCCACAGCGCCGCAGCGAGCCTGCCGACCCCATCATCATGCACCCGGCCATGCAGCGATTGCTGATGACACAGCGTGCGTACGTGGAAGGCTTCCGCATGTTGGCGTACTACAGCTCATTGGCATTGGACGTCTCGGAACATCACCCCGACCCGCAAGTGCGCGCCGACAAAGACGCCGAGCTGGCCCTGTTGACACCCATCATCAAGGCGATGATGACGGACCAGGGATTCCACGGTTCGAGTCAGGCATTGCAGATATATGGGGGCCACGGCTTTATTACGGAAACGGGTATTGAGCAGTATCTTCGCGATTCACGTATTGCCATGATCTACGAAGGTACGAACGAGATCCAGGCCGTTGACCTGCTCTTGAGAAAAATACTTTCCGACGGGGGCAAGCGCCTCGACCAATTTCTGGCTCAAGTACAGGAAACCATCGACGCCGAGATAAACACCGAATTGCGTGAGCCGGCCGAAGATTTATCCACACTGGTAAATAACATTCGTGAACGCGTGGCAGCTATCGCACAGGCGGCGACAAGCCATCCCGAACTGCCGCATACCGTCGCACCCGAGATGCTGCGTCTGGTCGGGCATTGTTCCATTGCATGGCTGTGGCTTCGCGCCGGTCGGGTCGCTCACAGCAAGATAACTGACGACCCCGTGTTTTTTCAGGCAAAACTCGGCACCTGTCAGTATTACTTTGACTTCGTCCTGCCAGAAACCAGCCAATTGCTGCAGATTATCGATAACGTCCTGGAAAGCACGAATCACAAGAACCAGCCGCCCATGCTTTCGGACGTAATGCGTCAGTATGCCCAGACCGATTCCTGATCCCGTTTCAACGACCATGCCGGCAGATCATATTGACCAGGGCACGTTGACCCAGTCCGTAGGTTACTGTTGCCTGCAAGCGTATCTGGAAATTGTGCCCAACATAAAAAAACAGTTGGGAAAGCTTCAGCTTCGTCCGGTTGAATACACCGTTCTGTCGTTGATCAATAGCAACCCCAATATCAATCAGAAACGCCTTGGGCAAACGATAAGGGTCTCGCCGCCCAATATGGCCACCCTGCTCGACAAAATACAGGCTGACGGCCTTATTGAGCGCAGACGTAACCCCAACGACCGTCGATCACAAATCCTGGCTCTCACGCCCAAGGGCCATCAGCTGTATCTGAAAGCAGAAGCCGTCGCTACCCGCGCAG
>CAZKBT010000115.1:0-3824 GCA_964551305.1 uncultured Burkholderiaceae bacterium | reverse complement strand
TGACTTCCGCGCCTTTCTCGTAGACTGTGGCGGTGTAGAAATTGCCGATTTCCTGATAGCTTTCCGGTCGTATGGGATGCGCCATGGGGCCCGCGTCTTCGGGAAACTGCGCGTTGCGCAAGGTGCTGACGTCGTCGATGCGCTTGACCGCCCGGGCGCTGGCGGCTTCAGGGCCGGACAGGCCCTCGGCCAGCATGTCGGCCGAAAACTCCTGGTCGCGAAAAACCGTCAGCCCTTCCTTCAAGGACAGCTGGAACCAATCGCGGCAGGTCACGCGGTTGCCGGTCCAGTTGTGAAAATATTCATGGCCTATCACCGCTTCGATCGCGCGGTACGCGCCGTCGGTCGCGCTATCCTTGTCCGCCAAGACATAGGCCGCATTGAAAACGTTCAAGCCCTTGTTTTCCATGGCGCCCATATTGAAGTCCTGGGCGGCGACGACCATGAAGCGGTCCAGGTCCAGTTCCAGGCCATAGCGTTTTTCGTCCCATTTCACTGAGCGGACCAGGCAGTCCAGGGCCCACTCGGTCTTGTCGGCGGCGTCGTGGTCGGAGTAGATTTGCAACAAGGCCTGACGGCCGCTTTTCGTCTGGATGGTCCGTTCGCGGCAGGCGAAATCGCCCGCGACCAGGGCGAAGAGATAGCAGGGCTTCGGGTGCGGGTCTTCCCACACGGCTTCGTGGCGGCCTTCCGGCAGCTCGCGCCGACCGATGGGGTTGCCGTTGGACAGCAGCAGGGGATAGGTTTTCTTGTCGGCGCGCAAGATCACCCGATAGGGCGCCATGACGTCGGGCCGGTCGGGAAACCAGGTGATGCGGCGAAAGCCTTCCGCTTCGCACTGTGTAAAGAGTTTGCCGCCCGACTCATACAGGCCCATCAAGGTGGAGTTGTCGCGCGGATGGCATTCACTGACGATTTCCAATTGAAAGCGGCCCGCGCGCGGCTGCAGGGTCAGCTTTTCGTCGGCGATCTGGTATTCGTCGGCGCTCAGGGCGACGCCGTCCAGGGATAGCGAAAGCAGGGACAGGTCCTGGCCGTTCAGCACCAGAGGCGCCTCGTTCTTCGTATCCTTGCATTCCAGGCTGAGCACGCAGCGCACGCGGGTGCGTTCGGCATCCAGGTCGAACTGCAGCTCGACCTGCCGCAGCGTGTAAGGGTAGGGAAGATAATCGTGCCGGGAAACGGCTTGGCCGGTGTCTGTGCGCATGCTGGAGGCGGACTCGCGAGTATGTAGTGGATGGGAGTATTGTAGTATTTGCAGCATGTTGCTGTTTTTACGGACCGGATGCAACCTATGGCCGCGTTTCATGGTCATATTGATGGTGCATGGTCCAAGCGGCGGCGCACGCCCGTCTTTTTCCCGACGGGCCATGTTTCAAGGAGGTGCGGATGTTCAACAGTTTACGTTCCTATGCCCATGCGGCGCGCGCCGGCGGCGCGCTGGCCCTGGCGCTGGTCTTGGCCGGCTGCGCGTCGACGCTCTCGGCGCGGGTGACCAGTTATCAGCAATGGCCCGCCGATGCGGCCGGGGCGACCTATCGTATCGTGCCCGATACGGGCCAGAAGAACGATCTCGAGTATCAGGCTTATGTCGATATGCTGGTGGCGTCGATCGGACCCACCGGCCTGGTTCAGGCCCGGTCGGGGCAGGCGGCCCGGTTCGACGTGTCATTCAGCTATGAAAGCGAGGCCGCCGAACGCTGGGTTCAGCGCAGCTATGATCCTTATCTGAACGACGGCTGGGGCTTCAGTCCGTTTTACGGGTATTATGGCGCCCATTCCCATTGGGGAGGCGGGGTGTTTTATAGTCCGCCGGTTGGCAACGTGCGGATTACCGTATTTAAAAACACCCTGGCCGTCAGCATCAAGGATAATAAAAACGGCGGTGCCGAAGTTTATAAGTCCAGCGCCGTGAATGTCAGCAGTAGCGACAATCTGGCCGAGGTCATGCCGTATCTGGCTCAGGCCGTATTCGATCGTTTCCCGGGAAATAACGGCCAGGTCCGGGACGTGACGTACGAGTTGCGGAATTAGCCCTGGTTTTAATTGGCGATCAGGAACTCGTCGCGCGTTTTGCCTTCGGCTTCGGCGTTGGTGATCCAGCGCGGCGGCTTGCCGCGGCCCGTCCAGGTTTCTCCGGTGTCGGGGTGGCGGTATTTGGGCGGCACCGGGCGCTTGGGGGCGGCGCGTACCGGACTTTTCTTCACGGCGGCGGCGCGGGCGGGCTTTTTCTGGTTGTACGCCGCTGCGACTTCTTCGGGCGTGATTTCATATTCACGCATGGATTTGAGTATGGAGTTGATTATGGGGCCGCGGCGTTTTGCATGTAGCGCCTGAGCCTGTTTTTGCAATTTCTGGATTTCCTTTTCGATTTTTTGTTTTAACGCTGAGTAGGAATCGCGAATCATGATGGTCCAATAGTGATATTCAAAAAAGTGAGACGATAGATTATCGAACGATATTGGTTTGCTCGTTTATTTATTCTAGCTGATTACTTTATCATTGAGACGCGTTTTTTATATGGGTTTGATACGGTTTGTTTAATATGCTTGGCATATATAACGATTTTCCCGATAGGAATTGTTAAATAGGTTTAATTATGCCGTTTATGGAAAGATTCAACGTTGCCGCCGTCCAAATGGTGTCCGGCACCGACCTTGCCCGCAATCTGGAAGACGCGGCCGTATTGATCGAACGGGCGGCGGGGGCCGGAGCCGGCTTGGTGCTGTTGCCGGAGTATTTCTGTTTACTGGGCGACAAAGACACGGACAAGTTGCTGATTAAAGAAAGCGAGGGGGCGGGGCCCATACAGGATTTTCTTTCGTCCCAGGCCGAAAAGCACAAAATCTGGCTGATCGGCGGTACCTTGCCATTGGAAAGCGGCGATGTCGACCGCATATACAACACCACGATGGTGTTCGACCCGCAAGGCCGCGCGTGCGCCCGATACGACAAGATTCATTTGTTCGGCTTCAATAAAGGCGATGAATCCTATGACGAATCGGTAACGATCCGGCGCGGCGAAAACGCACCGGGCGTTTTCGATGCGCCGTTCGGCAAGGTGGGCTTGTCCATCTGCTACGATTTACGTTTTCCCGAGCTTTACCGGGCTTTGGGCGATGTGTCGCTGATCGTCGTTCCCGCCGCGTTCACGTACACGACGGGAAAAGCGCACTGGGAGCTGCTGCTGCGCACGCGCGCCGTCGAGAACCAGTGCTACGTGCTGGCGGCCGCGCAAGGCGGCAAGCATGAAAACGGCCGCAGGACCTGGGGCCATTCCATGCTGGTCGATCCTTGGGGCGATATCGTCGATCGGCTTGAGCAAGGGCCGGGCGTCGTTTGCGCAACGCTCGACCTCGAACGGATTACGCAAGTGCGGGCGTCGCTGCCGGCGCTTAAACATCGCCGTCTTTGATGCGGCATTATTTGAATGAATTTATGAAACCTGCAGACTCAGCTATTAATGCATTGACCACCGCCAAAGCGGTATTGCTGGACCCCTGGGGCCTGAGCGAAACGGACATGGCGCGCGCTTTCGGCGAAATATTCACGCATAAAGTCGATTATGCCGATTTATATTTCCAATATACGCGCAGCGAAGGCTGGAGCCTCGAGGAAGGCATTGTCAAAACCGGCAGCTTTTCCATCGAGCAGGGCGTGGGCGTGCGCGCGCTCAGCGGCGAAAAAACAGCGTTCGCCTATTCCGACAGTTTGTCTTCCGATGCCTTGCTGTCGTCGGCGGGGGCGGTGCGCAGCATCGCCCGACGGGGCTCAGGGCGCGCGAAGATCGCCTCGCCCCAAGGCGCCGGCTCGCGAGCGGCCCA
>CAZKBT010000114.1:0-3826 GCA_964551305.1 uncultured Burkholderiaceae bacterium | reverse complement strand
GCGATGGTAGCGCGCTGATGGGCCGGAAGACACCTACCGGCCAGGTGTTGGAAGACGACATCCAGCTTGCGCAATATTTCCTGCTAAATTTCGGGGTGGCACTGGTGCCGGGGAGCGCCTTCTTCAAGCCAGCTCATGTCCGGCTGTCTTTTGCTGCATCGGACGAGGCGCTGCTGCAGGCAGCGAGACGGTTGCGCGAGGCTTGTGGGCAACTCGTGTGATTACGTTTCTCGCCTTGGCAATCAGGCGACGCTGCGGGGGCGTCCCCCGCAGAATCTGATCGATAAGTCGGTTGCCGTCTGCAATAGGTGATGACTGAAGGACGTCACGGCCTCCGCATGGAAGCGGGAGGTCGGGCCTGATAGGGTAATGGCGCCAAGCAAGCCTTCGGGACCAAACACCGGAGCGGATATCGATGACGTTTCGGTATTGCCGTGGTTTCTCGTCGCCCTGAGCATCTCCTGTGACACCGGCTGCTGCTGCGACCATAACTGAGCGTAGAAATCGGTCAGTACCCGGCTGGTGGCCGTGCCGTCAAGGGGTAGAATGGTCCCCACCGCGTTGACGTCGCGCAGGGATTGCGGAGAATCGACGCGCAAGCGCAGCAGGCGAGACTCGTTCTCTCGGACAAAGAAACTGGCGCTTTCCAGGGTCAGGTCAGATAGATGCTGCAGGGCCGAGGCAACGTGTTCTTCCAATTGGAAGGCGCCTTGATAAATGACGCCCAATTGCATGCAGACGGCGCCCAGTTGGTAGCGACCGTCGCTCATGCGGGTCAGGTAGCCCATGTTCTCGAAGGTAAGCAGGATTCTGAATACCGTGGTCTTGAGCAATCCGGTGCAGGCGACGATTTCGCTCAAACCCAGGGTGGCCTTGCCGCTCGTGCGGAAAGCGTCAAGCACCAGAAGGGCGCGCTCGACCGCCGCGATGGACTTGATGGGATGTTTGCGTTGGCGGGCCATGAATCGCCTTCAAGGCAAAGAAAAACGGTCATTATCGCCGATTTGGCGTGCCGGGCGAATGCAGTGCCGGTGGAAGCTGCACTGATGCAATGCGGACCGTTCCAAAGGCGTCGCTTCGCGCGCGACTCGGCATGCGGTGAAAATCCCACCCCTACAAAACCGACGTTCGCGGCTAGAATGAAGGACCCCGTTTCACTTTTGCACACTTGAACCATGGATGCCAACCTTCGCAAGGCCGCCCTCGAATATCACAAGCACGGCCGTCCCGGCAAGATCGCCGTCACGCCCACCAAGCAATTGTCCAACCAGCGTGATCTGGCGCTGGCCTATTCCCCCGGCGTAGCGGCTGCCTGCGAGGAAATCGTCGATGATCCGCAGAACGCTTTCCAGTACACCGGCCGGGGCAACCTGGTGGCGGTCATCACCAACGGAACCGCCGTCCTGGGCCTGGGCAATATCGGCGCCCTGGCCTCCAAGCCCGTCATGGAGGGCAAGGCCGTCCTGTTCAAGAAGTTCGCCGGTATCGACGTCTTCGACATCGAGATCAACGAACAGGACCCCGACAAGCTGGTGGACATCATTGCCGGGCTGGAGCCCACCTTCGGCGGCATCAACCTTGAAGACATCAAGGCGCCCGAGTGCTTCCATGTGGAGCGCAAGCTGCGCGAGCGCATGAACATTCCGGTTTTTCACGACGACCAGCACGGTACGGCCATTTGCGTCACTTCCGCCTTCATCAACGGCCTCGTTGTCGTCGGCAAGGACATTTCCAAGGTCAAGGTGGTGGTGTCGGGCGCGGGCGCGGCGGCGCTGGCCTGTCTCGACCTGATGGTGGACATGGGGCTGCCGCTGGAAAACGTCTGGGTGTCCGATATCGAAGGCGTGGTGTACAAGGGCCGTCCGGTGCTCATGGACCCGGTCAAGGAACGCTTCGCCCAGGATACCGACGCCCGCAAGCTGGACGACATCATCGGCGACGCCGACGTATTCCTGGGCCTGTCGGCGGGCGGCGTGCTCAAGCCCGAAATGGTCAAGCGCATGGCGCCCCGGCCGCTGATCCTGGCGCTGGCCAACCCCACGCCGGAAATCCTGCCGGAAGAAGCGCATGCCGTGCGCGACGACGTGGTGATGGCCACGGGCCGTTCCGATTACCCCAATCAGGTCAACAACGTTCTTTGCTTCCCCTACATTTTTCGCGGCGCGCTCGATGTGGGCGCCACCACCATCACCCGTGGCATGGAGAAGGCGGCGGTGATGGCCATTTGCGGAGTGGCCAAGGAGGAGCAGAGCGACGTCGTGGCGGCGGCGTATGGCACGTATGACATCTCTTTCGGACCGGAATATTTCATTCCCAAGCCCTTCGATCCCAGGCTGATCGTGCGTATCAGTTCCGCCGTGGCTCAGACGGCCATGGACGAAGGCGTGGCCACGCGTCCGATCGCCGATATGGAAAGCTACGAGGCGCAGCTGGAACAGTTCATATACCGTTCCGGCGCCTTCATGAAGCCGTTGTTCCCGGCGGTCAAGAAGATGGTGCGCGACGGGCTCAAGAGCCGCATCGTGTTCGCGGAAGGCGAAGACGAGCGCGTGCTGCGCGCGGTTCAGATCGTGGTCGACGAAAAGCTCGCCCGGCCCATTCTGGTGGGGCGGCCGTCCGTCATCGCCGACCGCATACAGCGGTTCGGCCTGCGCCTGCGGCTGGACCAGGACTACGAGGTCACCAATCCCGACTACGACGAACGCTTCAACCGCTACTGGACGACTTATTGGGAATTGATGTGCCGCCGCGGCATCAGCAAGGAGATGGCGCGCGTCGAGATGCGCCGTCGTCTGACGCTGATTGGCGCGATGATGGTGCACCTGGGCGACGCCGACGGCATGGTCTGCGGCACGGTGGGCTCCTATGGCAACCACTTGCGTTTCATCGACGAGGTGATCGGCAAGAAGCCGGGCGTGCGCACCTACGCGGCCATGAACATCCTGCTGCTGGCGGAGCATACGCTGGCCCTGGCCGATACCCATGTCAACGACAGCCCGGATGCCGAACAGCTGGCCGAGATCACGATCATGGCGGCCAACAAGATGCGGCGGTTGAATATCGAGCCCAAGGTGGCGCTGCTGTCGCGTTCCAATTTCGGCACGGGCAGCTCGTCGTCCGGCGAGAAAATGAAGGCGGCCCTGGCGCTGGTGCGCGAGGCCGATCCGGAGCTCGAGATCGATGGCGAGATGCATGGCGACTGCGCGCTCGACGAGGCCCTGCGCCGCCGCATCCTGCCCACGACGACGCTGACGGGCGCGGCCAATCTGCTGATCTGCCCTGGTGTGGATTCGGGAAACATCGCCTATAACCTGTTGAAGACTGCGGCGGGCGGCAATGTCGCCGTGGGCCCCTTCCTGCTGGGGGCGAATGCGACGGTCCACATTCTGACATCCAGCTCCACCGTGCGCCGCATCGTGAACATGGCGGCTCTTACCGTCTTCGATGCAAACACGCCCCGGTAAGGATGAACCGCACTGTGTCGCCGCCAGTCCCGTCGGGCTGATTCTCACGGGCGGCGGCGCGCGGGCGGCCTACCAGGCGGGGGTGCTTTCGGGGGTGATCGATCTCCTCGATCCCGATCGCCGTCCCGATTTCTGCAGTCCCTTTTCCATCATCTGCGGCTCCTCGGCGGGCGCCATCAATGCCGCGGCCTACGCCTGCCGCGCCCATGAGCCCCATGAGGCGCTGGCGGCCATGTTGCGGATGTGGGCCGGACTGCGCACCGGCATGGTCTATCATGCGGACACCTGGCGCCTGTTGCGCACGGGCCTGCGCTGGTTCGGCATGCTGGCGGCGGGCTGGCTGGTGCCTTCGGTGCGCAGCC
>CAZKBT010000113.1:0-3871 GCA_964551305.1 uncultured Burkholderiaceae bacterium | reverse complement strand
GCGGGCGCGACCGGCTGGTGCGGCATGGCGCGGCTGCTGCGGCATATGCCGTGGAACCGGCGGATGGCGGGCTGACGGTCATGGCCGCCCCGGAAATCCTCCTCGCACTGATATCGGGCGGCCTGATCGGCATCGTGCTGGGGCTGGTGGGCGGTGGCGGCTCGATTCTCGCCGTGCCGCTGCTGGTCTATGTGGTCGGCGTCGGCTCGACCCATGCGGCAATCGGCACGGCCGCGGTGGCGGTCGCGGCAAACGCCGCCGCGAGCCTTGCCGGCCATGCCCGCGCCGGCATGGTCAAATGGCCCTGCGCGATGGTCTTTGCCGCGGCAGGAGGGGTCGGCGCGGCCATCGGGGCATGGCTGAGAAAGTTATTCGATCCGTTCCGATCTGAGTCGCTGGAAGCCCTATGTGCCATAGCTCTGCGGCGTCATTGCCAGGCGCGATATGATCCGGCGTCCCGAACAATCCATCCTTCTTGGTGACATTCCTGATGGAGGACGCCCTTGGTCTGCACCTTCATCATGCCAGAGAAGCGGACCATTATTATATCTATTGCATCTCATTCTCAATAAAGATAGGCGAGCGCGAACATAGATATAGGGGGCACCATGTTTCGTTCGTTTCTTCCTGGTTTCAAATTTGGCCTGCTTGCGGCGAGCGCTCTTTCGACGGCGGCTTTCGCGCAAGAGGGGAATGAGGATCAGAAGGTCAAGGATGCCCTCGTCGTTTACGGCAGCGGTATAGAAAAGAATGCCGCCGCCACGGGACTTGATCTGACGCCGCGCGAAACGCCGCAGTCGATCACGATCATCACGCGTGAGCAGATCGACGATCAGGGGGCGTCGACGGTCGCGGACGTCCTCGAATACACGACCGGCCTTTCGGTGAAGCGCGTGGATCGCGGCCGTAACCTCTTGTCGGCGCGCGGCTTCGATATCACCAATTTCCAACTCGACGGCTTGCCGTTCGCGACGGGCAATGTCGGTCTGGAGGAAACCAGTACGGCGATTTACGACCGGATCGAAGTCATACGCGGCGCGGCCGGCCTGCTGCAGGGGGCGGGCGAGCCTTCCGCTTCGATCAACATGGTGCGCAAGCGGGCCGATGCGCGAGAGTTGACCGGCGAAATAACGCTCGAAGCAGGCTCGTGGAATCATCTTTCGGCCATGGCCGACGTGAGCACGCCGCTGACGAGCGACGGCTCGGTGCGCGCCCGCTTCGTGGCGGAAGCGCATCGTCAGGACGCGTTCATCGACCTGGAAAGCAGCAATGGCGTCACCCTCTACGGTGTGATCGCCGCCGATCTGGGACCGGGCACGCGGATCAGCGCGGGGGCGAGCTATCAGGAGGATGCGCGCGACGGCGTGATGTGGGCGCAACTGCCTTTCTGGTTCAGCGATGGCTCACGCGCCAATTGGTCGCGCTCCAAGACGACGGGCGCCAGATGGAATGCGTGGGACACGGTCGAGCAGTCGGCCTTCCTGACCATAGAGCAGGATCTCGCCCGGAACTGGTCGTTGAAAGCCGATGTTTCCTATTATCGCCAGAAAGAGGATTCCAAGCTGATCTGGCTGTGGGGCAGCCCGGACCGCGCGACCGGCCAGGGCATGGACGTCTGGCCCTATTGGTATTTGACCAAGCCCAAGCAATGGAACCTCAATCTGCAAGTAAAAGGCGATTATAGTCTCTTCGGTCGCCAGCATGAACTTGTCGTGGGGGCGATGTACAATCATCTGAAAAATGGCTGGACCAATCGCGATCCCGATGCCGCGACGGTCGCGCCCGTTGGGAATTTCCATGAATGGGACGGCAGCTACCCCGAACCTGCATGGGGCGGGCGTTTCCGCATGAGCGGGTTCGGCACGACGAAACAGAGCGCCGTCTACGGCGTGACACGCTTCAAAATTCTGGAGCGCCTGAAATTGATCGCCGGCGGAAGGCTGAGTTCCTGGACGCGCGACGAGGAACTGGCGCTCTATACGCCCGAGCCGTTCAAGATAAAGCACAAGAATGTGTTCACGCCCTATGCGGGCCTGATCCTCGATTTCAACGATTATCTGTCTGCCTATGCCAGTTACACCAGCATCTTCAATCCCCAGGACGCGCGGGACCGCAACGGTCATTATCTCGATCCGCTCGAAGGCAATAATTACGAGGCGGGGCTGAAGGCCGATCTGATGGACGGCAGGCTGCGCGCCTCCGCCGCGATCTTCCGCATCGAGCAGGACAATTTCGCCGTTCCCGACATCGGCTATTTCGTGCCCGGCACCACGGACGTCGCCTCGCGCCCCGCGCAGGGCACGGTGTCGAAGGGCTATGAACTGGAAATGCAGGGCGAGTTGCTGCCGGACTGGGACATCAGTGTCGGGTGGAGTCACTTCAAGGCAAAGGATGCCGATGGCGTCGATGTCCAGCAGCACCAACCCCGGCGCGTGTTCCGCATGGCGACGAAATATGAGTTTGGCGGCGTGCTGGACGGTTTCAGCCTGGGCGGCTCGCTCCGCTGGGAAAGCCGCCCGCCGCAGACCGCGACAAATCCCGGAACCGGCCAGATGGAAAAAGTGGGCCAGAAAGCCTATGCGCTGGTCAATCTGATGGCCGCGTATGACGTGGCAGAGCAGATGTCGCTCCAGCTCAACGTCAACAATGTCTTCGACAAAACCTATTACAACACCAATTCTTGGTTCGGCGGTTATATCTATGGCGAACCGCGCAACGCCCGCCTGACATTGCGCTACGGGTTTTGATCCTCGGGGCGGGAGCCGGCTTTCGGAGCAGGATGTATTAAATATGCACCGTTCGTCCTGAGCCTGTCGAAGGACGACAGCTCAAGCCCTCCCGTCAAGGTTCCGGAGCAGGTCTCGCAAGCTGGTACGGTCGTCCTTCGACAGGCTCAGGACGAACGGGGGTGGGGGCGCAATGCCGATTCCGTTCGAGGCTGGAGCGAAGCCTGGGGGAATTTACCGGATCAGACCCCGTCCGTCGGCGGTACGGCGGTCCAGCCGCCGCCGAGCGCGCGATAGAGCGCAACCAGGGCGGCCACGCGGTCGCCGCGTGCCTGGACGAGCCGCTCGCGGGCCGCATAGAGGGTGCGCTGGGCGTCGAGGCTGACGATGAGATCGTCGACACCCACCCGGTAGCGCGCTTCGGCGGCGGCCAGCGCGCGTTCCGCCTCGCGGGCCTGGGTCTCCAGCGCGGCGATGTTGCGATCAATGTTGGCGATCGCCTTGACCGTGCGTTCGACGTCCGACAGCGCGGTCAGGACGACGCGGCGATAATCGGCTTCGCGCTCCAGTCGCAGGCCGATCGCCGTGTCGCGTTCGCCCGCCAACCTCTCGCGGTTGAAGACGGGCGCGGTCAGGCCCGCCATCAGCGCGTAGAGGAACCGGCTCGGCTCGGTGCCGCCATCGACGCCGCCCTGCGCGGTGAGCGTGATGCGGGGCAGCATGGCGGCGCGGGCGGCGGCGACGTCGGCGCGCGATGCCGCCAGTCCCGCCTCGGCGGCGGCCACGTCCGGCCGGCGATACAATAGCTCGGAGGACAGGCCCGGCACCGGGATCGACAGCGCTGCAAGGCCGGTCAGCCTGTCCTCCGCCACCGTGAATGTCTGCGCCGCCTGGCCGGTCAACACCGCCAGCGCTGCGAGCATGTCCACTTCGGCCTGATCGAGCAGCGGAATATCGGCCTCCGCCCCGGCGACGAGCGCGCGCTGGCTGGCGACATCGCCCGCCAGCGCCATGCCGACCCGTGCATGCGCCTCGATGCGCTCAAGCGTGCGGCGGGCGTTGGCGAGGTTCTGTCCGCCGTCAGCACCAATGGCACAGGCCGTGGCGTAAATTAGCGGAGTGCGGGCCTCGTCTGGGGGTGGATA
>CAZKBT010000112.1:0-3996 GCA_964551305.1 uncultured Burkholderiaceae bacterium | reverse complement strand
TGCCGATGCGGTGCGTACGGGTCAGCTTGCGCTGGCTGACGCCCCCGTCATGCGCCTCAAAGACCTCCAGCCGAAAGACCTCGGGAGTACGTAGCAACTTTACGCCACACCGATCTATCTTGCAAAAATCCGGCTGACCATAGATTTTTGCGCTAAAAATTCTGTATTAATTTACAGTATTCAGTCCCGGGAAGCCCCTCCTGTTACTCGTGACGAATTCGTTGAAAAAGCGGGATGGCCGCACGTTGTCCATATCACCCCGGATTTTGTCGTAATCGCCACTTCGCGCGCAGCGCTCCTTGGGCGAACATATCGGTACGTTGATTACCAACCCATCTTCAGGAGAAACTCATGACAAAGCGCGGCTTGATTGTTGTCGATCTGCAAAACGAATACCTGCCTACCGGCAAGCTGCCTCTTTCGGGCATCGAGACCGCAGCCGCCAATGCGGCGCGCGTCATCGCGGACGCACGAGAGAAAGGTATTCCCGTTTTCCACATCCGCCATGAATTCGTCAACGGTGAAGCGCCCGTGTTCGTGCCTGGCACAGACGGCGTAGAGATCCAGCCGGCTGTGGCGCCGGTCGGCGATGAACCGGTCATCGTCAAAAATTACGTCAATTCCTTCCGCGATACGGACCTCAAGCCGCAACTTGATGCACGCGGCATTGAAGAAGTTGTAGTGGTCGGCGCGATGAGCCATATGTGCGTCGACGCCATTGTGCGCGCCGCCGTCGACATGGGCTACCCTACCACCATTCTGCATGATGCCTGCGCCACGATGGACCTCGAATTCAATGGCGTCAAAGCACCCGCGGCCCAGGTACACGCAGCCATGATGGCCGCCTTCGAATTCGGCTACGGTACGGTGAAGTCCACCGATGAGTATTTGGCTGCCTGATCTCGGCGAAAGCTCTTAACCGGACGCGCCCGGCGCCTGTATCAACAGGCACCGGGCGCGACGATTTCGTCGGCTCAATCTAGATCGTCGGCATTTGAAACCCGGAGCACAACTTATGTGGGACCAACGCTACGCCACCGATGAATTCATGTATGGCACCCAGCCCAATACCTTTCTGGTCGAGCATGCGCACCGGCTGGCAGGCCCGGTCCTCAGCCTGGCTGAGGGCGAGGGGCGCAACGCCGTTTACCTGGCCTCATTGGGGCTAGATGTGCTGGGAGTCGACGCATCCGCAGTGGGCCTCGCCAAGGCCCAACGACTCGCTGCTGAAAAAGGAACCGCCATCCAGACCGAAGTGGTGGATCTGACGCGCTATACACCGCTCCCCCAAACCTTTGGCTCTGTCATTTCGATTTTTGCGCACCTTCCCAGCGAAGACCGAAAGCGCCTGCATCGTGTTGTCGAAAACGCTCTCAAGCCTGGCGGCGTCATCCTGCTGGAGGGATACAGCCGGGCGCAACTGGCGTATGAAACAGGAGGTCCCAAGGACCTGAACATGCTGCTAACCCCTGCCGGCATTGAAAGCGACTTTCCAAACTGCGACATCCTTCTATGTCGGGAGATCGAGCGCGAAGTAACCGAGGGCAAACTGCATACCGGCATGGCTAGCGTGGTGCAATTCATTGGGCGAAAGCGGGAGCATTAAAGCATTCACCGCAAAGGCCGATAAATTCGAAACGCTTGGCTGTTCGATCAAAAAACCGACTGCCGGATTCGCCTCGGCGGAAACCATTCTGGCCCCCCGTTCAACCCAGGCCTTCTGAGCGACGGTTGTAATCTGCTGCTGTGAAACGCATTCATTGCCGGCCACCTTCGCCGGGCATATTCTCCGGCATGCCGTAAGCGTCGGCGATGAGCTCCGTCGAGCGATAGATCGCATCAGGAGAATGGCCAAGATTAAGAAGCATCAACTCGTCCGCCTGAACGCGCCCCTGCCAGGCGTTGAGTTGCTCGGTAACCTGCCCTCCCGTGCCGCTCATGATCTTGGCATTCCACATGTCCATAATGCGACGTTCCGTGACCGAATAGTCATACGCCTCAGCCTCGTCCGCCGTCGGCACCACAAAAGAGCGGCGCGTGGTCATGCGCATCATGGCATGAGAATATGCCTGTCGCCTGGCTTCCTGTTCATCATCCGCAGCCATCACGCCGAAACTGACAATCACATAAGGCTGCTCCAGCACGTCGGAGGATTGAAACTCGCGGCGATAAACCTCCAGCGCCATCATTACGTTCTGGTCGGCCAGGTGTGCCGCAAACGCGAACGGAAAGCCCAGGCGCGCAGCTAGCCGAGCGGAATAGTCGGAAGACCCCAGCAGCCAGATGGGCGGACGCTCGAAAGAACGCGGCACCCCGTTTTCTTGATCCTGCCTGGGGCCAGGCACGGCATACACCTCGTTCTGGAAGGGATGGCCTTCAGGAAAGCCGTCATCCAGGAAGGCCAGCAGCTCCATCAGCTGAGCCGGAAAATCCTCAGCGCCGATCTGACCACGCCTCAACGCGGCAGCGGTATTCATGTCCGTACCGGGCGCCCGGCCGACACCCAAATCGATGCGCCCCGGCGCCATCGATGCCAGCAGGCCAAATTGCTCCGCCACCACCAGCGGCGGAAAATTGGGCAACATCATACCGCCCGCCCCCAGACGAATCCGGCGGGTCTCGCCGACCAACCGCGCCAACAGCATGGCCGGCGACGAGGTCGTTACGCCCGGCATCGAGTGGTGCTCGGCGACCCAATAGCGGTGAAATCCGCGCCGGTCTACCAAGCGTGCGAGCTCAACGCTGGCCGCCAACGCCTCACGTGCGTTCAAACCCCTGCCCGCCATGGCGAAATCAAGAATGGAAATGGGAAAAGGCGCGACGCCCTGGCGCTGGCCCACGATCGAATGGTTCACTGTCTTTTCTCTCTGGAATATTGAAGTCGTGTCCGCCGGACTTGCGCCGGAGTTTGACTCATTGACAGTGTGGAGCAATACGGCCTTCGCTTACAGGGGCCTAATTGTCGATCTTCGATGGATTCGGGCCATTTTGTATATTAATGACCCGATCTGCGCTCATTCTGCCACTTGCAGACTGTTGAAGAAGGTGCGCCGGTAACTTGAGGGCGAAGTGCCCAGCTGGCTGGCAAACTGCTGCCGAAGCGACAAGGCTGTGCCGAAGCCAACCTCGGAAGCAATGCACTCTACCGAGCGCTGGGTGGTTTCCAGCAGCCGCTGAGCTTCGGCCACTCGTTCGGCGTTCAACCATTTGGTAACGGTCGTACCGGTGGCTTCACGGAATCGGCGCGTAAAGGTCCGGCGGCTCATGTGCGCCACTTCGGCCAGCGTATCGACGGAAAGGTTTTCCGACAAATGGGTACGCGCCCATTCAAGCACGCCTGGCAGACGATGTTCGCTGGGCAGTTGCGCCACCGGCCGTTCGATGTATTGCGCCTGCCCGCCCTGCCGGTGAGGCGGCGTAACCAGCAGTCGGGCCATGTGATTGGCGACCTCGTATCCGTGCCGCTGCCGC
The DNA here is from genome assembly GCA_964551305.1 of uncultured Burkholderiaceae bacterium. GTDB lineage: Bacteria > Pseudomonadota > Gammaproteobacteria > Burkholderiales > Burkholderiaceae_B > JBAZDC01. The sequence continues at coordinate 525 of CAZKBT010000112.1, read as the reverse complement.
ACCAGATGCAGGCAGCAATCGATGGCGGCAACCGTGCCTGCGGACGTAACGATGTTGTCGTCGTCCACATACAGTACATCGGGGCGAAACAAAATCTCTGGAAAGCGTCGGGCGAACGTGTCGCGCGCGGCCCAATGAGTGGTGGCCTCTTTGCCGTCAAGCAAACCCGCATCGCCCAGAGCGAAGGCCCCCAGGCACAAGCCCACGATCAGCTTGCCCTTCTTGTGCGCTGTGCGTAACGCGGCGGATAGTTCGGCGGGTGCGGCAACCTCTGGATCGCTCCACGCGGGAATGATGACGATGTCGGCTTGGTTCAAGGCTTCCAGCCCATCGCTCACTTCGATGACTATGCCTTGATCACTGTGCATCCGGCCCGGCGTGATGGCGAAGTAGCGAACCTCGTAGCCCAATTGGCCTTCGGGCTGGTCAAAGGTGCCCAACACTGTGCCCGGCACGGAAAGATGGAACAGGCTTACGCCTTCAAAGGCAAAAACAGCAACACGAACGGGTGGCATGGCGAACTTG
>CAZKBT010000111.1:0-4098 GCA_964551305.1 uncultured Burkholderiaceae bacterium | reverse complement strand
GCAACGATTAGTCTCCCGTTGAAACAACCGAACCGCGGAGAAAAGGAGAACGACCGATTACAAAACGGATCTTCAAATCTTTCGTCATCCTGTTCCTCCTTTTGCTGTCGTCCGGCTTGTCGGCCGCCGGCGATCTGCGGGAAGGTATACGGGCCTTGTTGATCGACAAAGACAAAAAACCCGCCTGGAAGCCGCCGGATCTTGAGCAAGCCACCGAGCAATGGGTGCAGCGCTTTTTTACCGCGCCATGGCCCGACGGCGAGCCGCATCCGCTGGCGGACCTGTAGTTCACGCGGCCGATTGCAGGCCGTAGGGCAGGGGCAGGACGGCGATGGACGGGCCGCCGGCCTGGCCAGCCCGGAAATCCGCCGTGCCCAGATCCGATAACTGCGCCTCCATCAGCACGTGACAGACCTGATCGGCGGCGCCGCCGTCCGCGCATGACAGATCTCGGCCGGCGCGCGCGGCATTGACGATGCGCCCGCAAGGGCCGTCGGGATGACGGGCGTCGTAAGTATCCGAGCCGGGTTCGGGCAGCGTTGCCGCATCCGCGATGACGCCGTAGACCATGCGCCGCTTCAAGGTGCCGCGGTAATGGCTGCGGGCCACGACCTCCTGGCCCGGATAGCAGCCCTTGGTGAAGCTGACGCCGTCGATCAATTCGAGGTTCACGGTCTGGGGAATGAAGGTGTCTTGCGTGCCGGTCACGATCCAGGGCAGGCCGGCCGCGATATCGTGCGCCTGCCACAGCGGGGCCGGCATGGCCGCGGTTGCCGCATCCGGCTTGGCGCCGATCGTCCACCATCGGGCAAAGCCTTCGACGCTGGGCGCCGCAATGGCCGTACGGGAAGCATCCTGGTGCAATTGCCACGGCGTGGCGTCGGCCGGTAAATCCCGGTCCGCGGCGATACCTCCATCGGCGGGCGTCGCCGCCATCACGCCCCGCACGCTCAGGTCCGACTGCTTGACCGCGACCTTGGCCCGCAAGATGTACATGCCCAGGCGCTTGACGATCGCATCGGCGATATCCTGCTTGATCAAAGCGAGAAAGCGCGGCGCGTCGTCGCCCCGGCCGTCCCGCCACAGCACCAGACTTGCCAGCAGGCGCCCTTTGGGCGTGCAATAACCGTTCAGGCGGGCGCGGTCCGGCGGCAGCGATGCCACGTCATGAGTCAATTGGCCCTGCAGGAAAGCGGGGGCGTCCTGGCCGGCGATCTCGATCACGGCGAGATCCGGCAAATCGCAGGAAAATAGGGATGAAGAGGTCATAAAGGAATTCAGTGAACGGCAAAAAACCCGATCTGTTTATGATAGCGGCCGGCCGCGGAAATTGACATCATATCCCCTCGTCGGTACGGGATTTGCGCGGTTGATCGCGGCGCCTTCCCGACGCGCGGACCGCCGTGGGTAAGTTACACTCTATCCAATGAAATCGCTCAAAACCTTCCTCTTTCGGCTGTGCCTGGTTTTCATGCTCGTCCTGGGCGCCGTGAGTGCGGGGGCATGGTACTGGGCGACCCAGCCCGTGGACTTGGCGCATGAGCGCGTGGATTACATCGTGGATCCCGGCACCCACCCGCGCGCCGTCGCGCAGCGCATGAATGCGGCCGGCATCCGTTTGAACGAAGATTTTTTCGTCATCCTGGCGCGCCTGAGCGGCCGCGACACCTTGCTCAAGGCCGGCGGCTACGAAGCGGTCCGCGGCGATTCGCCTTGGCTGCTGCTGGAGCGCATGGCCAACGGCGACATGACGCAGGCCCGCATCACCTTTGTCGAGGGTTGGACCTATCAACGCATACGCCAGGCCCTGCGCGAAGCCCCTCAAGTTCGCCAGACGCTGCAGGATGTGTCCGACGAAGAACTGCTCAAAAGGCTGGGTTCGCCGCATACGCACACTGAAGGCTTGTTCTATCCGGACACCTACGTCTTCACGCCCAGCACCACCGATTACGACATTCTGCGCCGGGCGCATCACGCCCAGCTCGAGCTGCTCGACAGGCTATGGGAAGAGCGCGACAAGGATCTGCCGCTGATCTCGCCCTACGAGGCGCTGATCCTCGCCTCCATCGTGGAAAAGGAAACCGGCCATGGAGAGGACAGGGCTCGCGTGGCGGGCGTGTTCGTCAATCGCCTGCGGGCGAACATGCTGCTGCAGACTGATCCCACGGTCATCTACGGCATGGGCGATTCCTATCAAGGCAGGATACGGCGCATAGACTTGAGAACCGACACCCCCTGGAACACATATACCCGAGCGGGCCTGCCGCCCACGCCGATCGCCAGCGTCGGCAAAGCCGCGTTGATGGCCACGCTGCATCCCGAGACGCATGGGTTTTATTATTTCGTCTCGCGCGGTGACGGCACGAGCGAATTTTCCTCGAATCTGGCCGCGCATAATCGCGCGGTCGCCAAATACATACTGAAACGATGACTATGACAGGCAGTCCCAAAGGAAAGTTTCTGACCTTGGAGGGCGTGGACGGGGCCGGCAAAAGCACCCATGTGCAGTGGCTGGTCGACGAACTGAGCTCGCGCGGCGTGCGTGTCGTGTCGACCAGGGAGCCTGGCGGCACCCTCCTGGGCGAACAGGTGCGCCAATTGGTGCTCAACCAGTCCATGGGACTGGAGACGGAAACGCTGCTGATGTTCGCGGCGCGATGCGAACACGTGCGCGAGGTCATACGCCCCGCGCTGGATGACGGGGCCTGGGTCGTGTGCGATCGCTTCACGGACGCCACCTACGCGTACCAGGGAGGAGGACGAGGAATGGACGGCGCCCGCATCGCCGTCCTGGAACAATGGGTGCACGGCGACTTGCAGCCCGATAAGACCTGGCTTTTCGACGTGCCGCTGTCGGTCGCGCGCGCGCGGCTGGATCGCGGCCGGGAACTGGACCGTTTCGAGAAGGAAAACGAAGCGTTCTTCGAGCGCACGCGCGCAGCCTACAAGGCGCGCGCCGTGGCCCGGCCCGGGCGATTCGTCATCGTGGATTCGACACAGGGCATCGACGCCATCAGGCAGGGCATGCGCGGCCAGCTCGATGCGCTGTTCGCGGCGATGTCGGGACGCGCCACGCCATGAGCTCGGCGGAACTGCCTTCCTTCCTGCCTTGGCAGGAACACGTGGCCAGCGAGTGGCTGGCACGCCAGGAACGCTTCGCCCACGCCTGGCTCATACACGGCTTGCCGGGCATCGGAAAAAGGCGATTCGCCCTGGCCGCCGCCGCCAGCCTGTTGTGCGAGTCGCCTCGGCAAGGCCTGGCTTGCGGCGCATGCGCGGCCTGCCTATGGGTCAAGGCGGGCAACCATCCCGATCTGCGCCGCATCCGTCCCGACAGCGTGGCTGCGCAGGAAGGGCAGGCGGCGGAAGACGAAGCGGAGACGGCGACCGCCAAGAAAGCGCCGTCCAAGGAAATCCGCGTCGAGCAGCTTCGCGCCCTGCACACCTGGTTCAATACGGCGACCCACCGTGGCGGCTGGCGCGTCGCGGTCATTTATCCCGCCCAGGCCCTGAATCTGATATCGGCCAATGCGCTCTTGAAAGTCCTGGAAGAACCGCCGGAGCATACAGTATTCTTGCTGGTCGCCGATGCGCCGGATCGGCTGTTGCCCACGCTGGTGTCCCGATGCCGGCGGTTGCCCTTGTCGCTGCCGGACTCCGGCTCATGCCTGGCCTGGCTCGAAGAACAAGGCATCGACGATCCCGCGCCCTGGCTGGCAGCCGCGGGCGGCGCGCCCGTCTTGGCGTTGCAAACCGCGCTGTCAGGCGAGGATGCCTGCCCGCCGTGGATACAACAGCTGGCAAGCGGCCTGGCCGGCGCGCGCGCGCTGGATCTCGGCGGCTTGGCTGATCAGTTGGAAAAGCAGGGCGCCGAGCAGTGGATACACGCCGCCCAATGTTTCTTCGTGGACGTGATCCTGCTGGCTTCGGGCGCGCCCGCTCGCTACTACCCGCAGCTGTCCGGCGTTATTTCGCGGTTTGCTTCGCAGGCCGGTGCGGCGAGCTTGGCCGAAACCTTGCCCTGACTGACGCTACAGCCCGCGATAGCCGGCCATCCCCTGCCTACCAAATTGTTCCTTCCCACCGCCCTCGAACGCC
>CAZKBT010000110.1:0-4206 GCA_964551305.1 uncultured Burkholderiaceae bacterium | reverse complement strand
GCATGACCAGGTCGGCCGAAAAGCCCAGGCAGGCCAGGTCTTTGAGTTCGTCGCGCGTCATGGGGCCGGTGGTGTCCTGGCTGCCTACCGAGGTCATGCGCGGCTCGCAATAGGTGCCGGGGCGTATGCCCTGGCCTTCCGGCAGGCCGCATGCTCGGCCGACCATTTTTTGCGCCAGGCTGAAGCCCTTGCCGGTGTCTGTGGGATTCTTGGGCAGCCGGAACAGCGTGGACGGCGGCAGGCCCAGGGCCTCGCGCGCCTTGGCCGTCAGGCCGCGGCCTATGATCAAGGGGATGCGGCCGCCGGCCCGGACTTCGTCGAACAGGACGTCGGATTTGACCTGGAACTCGGCAATGACTTCGCCGTTCTTGACGGCCTTGCCTTCGTACGGGCGCAATTCGACCATGTCGCCCATTTCCATCTTGGACACGTCCAGTTCGATGGGCAGGGCGCCGGCGTCTTCCATGGTGTTGTAGAAGATGGGGGCGATCTTGCCGCCCAGGCAGACGCCGCCGAAGCGCTTGTTGGGAACGTAGGGGATGTCTTCGCCCGTGAACCACAGCACGGAGTTGGTCGCTGACTTGCGCGACGAGCCGGTGCCGACCACGTCGCCCACGTAGGCGACCAGATGGCCTTTTTCACGCAGCGATTCGATGAACTCGACCGGGCCGCGCTTGCCGTCTTCTTCGGGCTCGAAGGCGGCGCCTTCGCGCTTGTTCTTCAGCATGGCCAGCGCATGCAGCGGGATGTCGGGCCGCGTCGTGGCGTCGGGGGCGGGCGACAGGTCGTCCGTGTTGGTTTCGCCGGGAACCTTGAATACCGTGATGGTCAGGCTTTCGGGGACTTCGGGACGGCTGGTGAACCATTCCGCGTCGGCCCAGCTTTGCATGACGGCCCGGGCGTTGGCGTTGCCCTGCTCGGCTTTCGCCTTGACGTCATGGAAGGCGTCGAACATCAACAGGGTGTTCTTCAAAGCCTGCGCGGCCACGGGACCGAGCCCGGCGTCGTCCAGCAGGTCGATCAAGGGCTGGATGTTGTAGCCGCCCAGCATGGTGCCCAGCAGTTCGGTGGCGCGCTTGCGGTCGATCAGCGCACAGGTCTCTTTGCCCAGCGCAAGGGCGGCCAGGTAGGATGCTTTGACCTTGGCGGCGTCATCGACGCCGGCGGGGACGCGGTATGTGAAAAGCTCGACCAGCGCGGCCTCTTCGCCGGCGGGAGGCCGCTTCAGCAGTTCGATCAGATCAGCCGTCTGTTGAGCGGAAAGAGGAAGAGGGGGAATGCCCAACGCGGCGCGTTCGGCGACATGTTGACGATAATTGTCCAGCATTATGCGGGCCCTTAGTGCGAGTAGTGAGGGAGTCTCGATCCCCATTGTAAAAGGAAGCGGCCCAGGGATCAATAGTCTTATATCTTATATAAGACTTGCGGCACGCAGGTGTCTCTTTTCGGGGAAGGCGTCCGGCGCCGGTTTGCTTGCGGGCATGAACCGGCTTGCGTCGCGAAATCGCGCGCCGGCTCGGTTTGCGGTTTTAGGCCAGCAGATCCTGGTATTCCGGATGGCGGCGCATGTAAGCGTCGACGTATGTGCAGACGGGCCGGACCTTCCAGCCGTTGGCGCGCGCCGTGTCCAGCGCATGGCGGGCGAGATCGGCCGCGATGCCGCGTCCGCCGACGGGCTGGGGCACGCCGGTGTGGGTAATGGCCATCACGTTCTGCAAGAGCTCGTAGTCCAGCACGCACAGCGCGCCGTCTTCGACGTATTCGAAGCGTTGCTGGCCTGCGTTGTGTTCGATGGCGCGACTCATGATGACTCCTGGGAAGGAAAAACGAAAACGGACTATCCGGCCATTTTAAGCAGGATCAGCGACCAAAGCAGCAGCATGGCCGCCAGGCCGATGAAGCATCCGCCCCACAGGCCCATCAAGGGCCATTTGAGACGGACGGGCACCTCGGCCGGGTCGACGTGCCCCAGCAGCCGGTTGGCGTGGCCGATTATCCAGAACCGGCGCGCGGGAAAGCTCAGGCGCAGGAAATAATCCAGCATGACGGCCGCTTTGATGCCGATGGGAAGGCGCTCCCAGGGCTGCTGCTTCAGGTAGGGATGCTGCATGACCTGGTTGACGAGGCGCGTCTTGAAAAACAGCGCCAGGGCGCTGACCAGCGCCGTCAGGGCGCAGGCCATGAGCAGCGTGAATGCGAAAGGCAGGGCGAAGAAAATGATCGTTTCTAGCATGTCGCTCCGGCGAATACGGCATGGATGAGCAAAAGATTCACGGCTCAGTGTAGTTCAGAACGCATCGCCCGGCACGCGTACCCAGCCCTCCATCAGCACGCGGGCGCTGCGGCTCATGACGACTTTGTCGACCGTCCATTCCTGGCCGTCGCGGCCGGCCCGGGCGCCTACGCGCAAGGTGCCGGACGGGTGGCCGAAGCGGACGGAATCGCGGTCGCCGCCTCCGGCCGCCAGATTCACCAGCGTGCCGGGTATGGCGGCGGCCGTGGCGATGGCGACGGCCGCCGTGCCCATCATGGCGTGATGCAGCTTGCCCATGGAAACCGCGCGCACCAGCAGGTCGATGTCCTTTGCCGCGATGCGCTTGCCGCTGGACGAAACGCAGTCGGCCGCCGGTGCGACGAACGCGACCTTGGGCGTGTGCTGGCGCTTGGCGGCCTCTTCGAGGCTGGAGATCAGCCCCATGCGCAGCGCGCCGTGCGCCCGTATGGCTTCGAGCTTTGCCAGGGCGTCGTCGTCACCATTGACGTCGTCTTGCAGCTCGGCGCCTGTGTAGCCGATATCCCGGGCGTTGACGAAAACGGTGGGGATGCCCGCGTTGATCAGGGTGGTCTTCAGGGTTCCCACGCCCGGCACCTCCAGGTCGTCGACCAGCTCGCCGGTGGGAAACATTGAGCCGCCCGCGCCGTCTTCGTCGTCGGCGGCGGGATCCACGAACTCGAGCTCCACCTCGGCCGCGGGGAAGGTGACGCCGTCGAGTTCGAAGTCGCCGGTTTCCTGCACCTGGCCGTCCGTCATCGGCACGTGGGCGATGATCGTTTTGCCGATGTTCGCCTGCCAGATGCGCACGTTCGCCATGCCGTTCTCCGGAATCCGGCCGGCATCCACCAGCCCGTTGGCGATGGCGAAGGGCCCCACGGCGGCCGACAGATTGCCGCAATTGCCGCTCCAGTCGATGAAGGGCTTGTCGATGGACACTTGGCCGAAGAGGTAGTCGACGTCATGGCCGGGCCGCTCGCTCTTGGACAGAATGACCGTCTTGCTGGTGCTGGACGTCGCGCCGCCCATGCCGTCGGTGTGCTTGCCGTACGGGTCGGGGCTGCCTATGACCCGCAGCAGCAGGGCGTCGCGCGCCGCGCCCGGCGCTTGCGCCGCGGCGGGCAGGTCTTGCAGGCGGAAAAACACGCCTTTGCTGGTGCCCCCGCGCATGTAGGTAGCCGGCACTTTGATCTGGGGTGCGTGTGTCATGGAAGCATCCTTATCCAGGTTTTCGGGTCAAGCGGCGATGGTCGATTCGATGAAGTCCTGGGCGAAACGCTGCAGCACGCCGCCGGCCTCGTAGATCGACACTTCCTCCGCCGTGTCGAGGCGACAGGTCACGGGAACGCGCGCCTCTTCGCCGCTCTTGCGGTGGATGACCAGCGTCAGCGTCGCGCGCGGCGTGCGTTCGCCGACGACGTCGAAGGTTTCGGTTCCGTCTATCTCCAGCGTCTTGCGGGTCGTGCCGGGCTGGAACTCCAGGGGCAGCACGCCCATGCCCACCAGATTGGTGCGGTGGATGCGCTCGAAGCCTTCGGCCGCGATGGCCTCCACGCCGGCCAGGCGCACGCCTTTGGCGGCCCAGTCGCGCGACGAGCCCTGTCCGTAATCCGCCCCGGCTATGATGATCAGGGGCTGTTTGCGGTCCATGTAGGTTTCGATGGCTTCCCACATCCGGGTGATCTTGCCGTCGGGTTCGATGCGCGCGAGCGAGCCTTGTCTGACCTTCCCGTTTTCCGTGACCATTTCGTTCAGCAGTTTGGGATTGGCGAAGGTGGCGCGTTGCGCCGTCAAATGGTCGCCGCGATGGGTGGCATAGGAATTGAAGTCCTCTTCGGGCAATCCCATTTTGGCCAGGTATTCGCCGGCCGCGCTGTCCGGCAGGATGGCGTTGGACGGCGACAGGTGGTCGGTGGTGATGTTGTCGCCCAGCA
>CAZKBT010000109.1:0-4538 GCA_964551305.1 uncultured Burkholderiaceae bacterium | reverse complement strand
CGCTGGCTCGGCAACTGTCAAGGATTCCTTGATAACTGGGGTGGCTGGTTGTGGGTAGACAGGGCTGTAGGAGGCAACATACCCAGTCGGCATTGATGCGCCCAATAGAAAGAGCGGATCTAGCGTGGACGCCCCAGTCGCCTCACCTCTCTCATTGCGCAGCCATCCAACAGGCTCCCCGCGCTGCTGGCGGTCGGCTTCGACTGCGGCGCGGGCCAATCGGAATATTCGGGTCATAACTTGCGGATTCAGCCCGTAATCCTCATTCTGTTCTGCCCACAGCGCGGCCAGTTCATCGTCGCTCGGCAGCTTGATTTCAGTGTTCATGATTGCTCCTATCGCCACTCGATTTCCACGAATGGCGCGTGATCTTCTGGGGTCCGCGACACGATGACGGGGCCGGTGCGGGCGATGTTTTCGGGGAATACGAACGTGCGGACAGGGCGCGGCGTCGAGCCCATCATGTGGGCTATGCTGGCCCCCCCCAGGACATGCACCGCTATGCGCATGGGGATTCTCCCTGTAGGGCGGCGCGGGCGGCGTCGAACGCATTGCAGGCTTCCTCGATTTCAAGCGGCTCCCAGCCCGCCGCAATCATGTCGGTATCCCTGGGAAATGACCAAGCCACCCGAGCTAGCGCCTTGCGCAGCTGGTCCCGGTCGGCGCGTAAATCGAGGACCTGCTGGCGCAGCGCCGCAAACTGCCGCTCATGGTTCTGGATGGTTGCCGACTGGGTGTCGAGCACGCTGCGCAGCCGGTCGATTTCATCCGCAGCGGCCTGCGCCCGCGCCTCGGCAGATTCCGCGACTCGCTGCCAGCGTGTGACCTGGGCCGCCTGGGCGTCGATGTGGTCGAGCAGTCCGGGCACGGCGTTGACGCCCTCGATTAGCAGCCGCGCGGTCGGGCCTTCGATCCCGCCGGGGAATGCCAGATCGGGATGGCCGTCTGCCTGATTGCAGGGCGATACCACTGGCACATGGTAGGGGTCCACGATCCGGCGCCAGGAATTGCTGGTGGCCAGGGTCCAGGGCAGCGGGCAGGCCTGCCGGATCAACTCGCGCAGGGCTTCGGTATCGATGGTCATTTAAGGGCCTCGTCAATTTGAGCCAACACGGCATCCAGGTCGGCCACGCCAGCCAATCCCTCGCGGTCTGTGGCCGGAATCACGCCGTCAATGCCGTGGCACAGGATCAGATCCTCACGCTCGGCGGCGATCTGCGCCCGGGCGAGACGCAGGGCGGTGCGCAGGCGGCTGATCGTGAGTGCGGTGTCACGCAATAGGTTGGATGTAGCGATGTCGCCGCGCTCGCCGTGCGTTTGGGCGGCCAGCAGTAGGGTGCGGGCGTCGATCATCGGATAGGTTCCAGGGCAGCCCAGATTGCCAGGGCCGCGGTCATGGCGCCGGCCAGGAAAGCGGCGGCGTGGGTTGCTATGGTGAGGGCGGTTTTCATGCCACCATCCTTTGCACGGCCAGCTGCGGGGCGTTCAGCGTCAGGAACCCGACAGCCATCATCGGGTTGACGCTGTTGCCCACCATCCGGACCTGAGTGGATTTCGAGAATTGGCGCCCGTCGTGCCCGTGATCGATGATGTAGCTGTCCGGGAAATCCTGGGCGCGGAACAGTTCGCGGGGCTCCAGCATCCGCAGGCCGATGTCCACGATGACGTAGGGCGTGCCCTTGATCGTGACCGTCACCAAGGCCATGCGGTCCTTGGTGGTGATCGTGGTCATGGGTTCGCGCAGGTCGGACCACTGGCCACCTTCGCCGTAGTAGCGCATCATGAAGGCGGCGACACGCTCAGCACCTTCGGCTTGATCGGCGGACAGAGTGCATTCGACAACGGCGGTTTTCCCGCCGCCGCCAGCCGTGACGGTGGGCGCCGGAGTGTCTGCGCCTTGCCCGACGCTGTTGCCGAACTGGCGAGATAGGAATGCCGTGACGATGCCGTGATGTTCGCCGCCGGCGGATATCGTGCGCAACGGATCCCGGACATCCCGCGCATCACAGTTTCTGCGCAGGTGTGCCAGATGCGCCGTCACGACGGCCGTGTCGGCCTTGGCCGTCACTGTCTGGATCGGATCTTCTACACTCCGCGGCTCGATCTGCCCGGCACGCCCGCCCACGCCCGCCAGGATCGCCGTCGCCAGGGCGTGCTTGATGCCGCCGGCGGTCACCACGCCCAGCGGTTGCCCCAGGTCGAGGCAGCGGGGGGCCTGGCCCTGACGTTCGCCGTACCCGGCCTGAACCAACGTCGGGGCCACGACGGCATGTTTGCCGCCGCGCGGCCATGCGGTGATGGTGCTCAGCGGGTCGCGAATATCCTGCACTGCCTCGCGCGACCAGTCGGAAATCGGCACGATGAACGGGTCGCCCGAATCCAGCACATACCGCTGAATCCCGCGCGCAATGCGGCGCAGCGTGGCGTCAGCCAGCGGGCGCTTGCGGGTGAAAATGGACGGGCAGGGTATGGACCAGTCTATGCAGTCGGCCGCGGGCTTCCATTTTCGCTGCCCGCGCTGCGGCTTCTTGAAGTGCGTCGGCTCGGCCCAGCGGATCGGTTCGCCGATGCAGTTGCCGAGCTCGAAATGGCGCTCTCGCGTTGTGTGCCCACCTTCGTCGGCAGCGATGATGTTGCGGCTGTCCAGGGCGTATCCCATCCCGCGCAGCAGCGCGCACCAGCGCCGGTACGTCTTCCCCTCGCGCTTGGGGTCCGGCACCAGGAACTGATCCTGGACTGGCGTGCGTTCGCCCGGGGCGGCCACGCTGCCGTCCAGCTTCACCACACGTCCGGTCTTCGGACAGCGCTTTGCAATTAGAGGCCCCCATTTCGTGAACTGCTTGACGTTCTCCAGGCTGACCCAGTCCGGCCGGGCTTGTCCCGCCCAGCGGATGCCGACCCAGGCCAGTGCCCGAATCTTCGAGCTGCGCGGCTGGCCGCCCTTGGCCTGGCTGAAATGGGTGCAGTCCGGCGACAGATGCAGCCAGCCGACCGGACGACCTCGCGTGGCCTTTTTCGGGCAGACCTCGAACACGTCCGCGACATAATGCTCAGTCTGCGGGTGGTTGGCCTGGTGCAGACTCAGGGCGTCCTCGTTGTGGTTGATGGCGATGTCGGGGCTGCGGCCCCAGGCCATTTCCATGGCGACGGACATACCGCCGCCGCCGGCGAAGAGGTCCACGATGATCTTTTTGTCCAGGCCGGTCAGCCGGAGTTGTTGTGTCAGCATCATTCCTCCCTCGGCCCCGGATAGTCGCGCCCGGGCTTCTGCCGGCGCTGGCGGCTGCGCTTGCTCATGATTGTCCCCACGGGATTAATTTCTGGCTCGGGCTGGCGTCTACAAGCTCGATCCGTCGAACGACGCCCCACACGCTTGCCGCCTCACGCTCTGCGCGCCTCATCAGCGCGGGATTGTCCAGCCCGTCCTCCGCAAAGTGCGGCGGCAACTGTATGCGGCGTCTCGTCGTTTTGGCCCGCCCGGTGTCGATGACGACGAGCAGCACTTTCCCCGTGCTCATGACCCCTCCCTGGCAGCCAGCATGGCGGCGCGAAGATTCAAGGCAGCGCGAATTGCGTTTCCATCAAAGCCCACGGGGCTTTCCTGGATGTTGATGAAATCCGGCATGACCGCGCACCACATTGGCCGGCCTTCGGGCGTGTATCCGTCCTGGAAGATGCGGATTTCGTCCTCGCGCGGCCCGCCGTGCTTCGGGCATGCGTGTCCAAAACAATACGGTGCGTCATCAAGCCCTCTGGTCTGCCGCAAATAATTCCTCGGCAACTGGTGTCCATGCGCTTTCTCACCGCAAAATCCGGCCGGAGCGCCGCCCACCCACATGGGAACGCGGCATTGAGATTCTTTCCAGGGCGCCGGGCCGCCGTCGTTTCGTTCGCTCATGTCAGGCCTCGCCTAAAATATCGTCAAGCGGGCCGGGCTCCGGCGCTTCTGGCGCAGCGGTCGGATCAGACAGAAATACCTTGAGTTGCTGGCGGCGCATCTTTCCGCGAATTTGCCTGGTGCGCGCTTCCGCCTCCAGTCGCATCTCGGCCAGCCGCAGTATTTCGGGCATCAGATCCGTGACGACCTGCTTTAGATGTTTTTCGGCGAGAAACGGCATCTCTTTGATGCGGGTATTCCACCCAGTCTCGAATGGAACGCGGCCCAGCACCCCGGCATCCGCTCGCCGGAGGATGCTGATGCGCTCAATTGCGTGTCTTGCCGTGGAGACGAACGATTCATCGTCCATGGCGTTGTTTTCGATCTGTCTCAGTTCGTCCAGGGTCATGTCAATCTCCAATAGATCAGATAACTGCCCAGACCCGGCCAGCGCCAAGGCGGTTAAAAGGCACGTCGTCGCTCATATCCGCAAACGCGCCGCCTGCCGGGGCTTGGGATGCCATGCTCTGTCGGGTTTGTGGAGCCTGGGTGCTCCGTTGTTGGGTTTGTGGAGCGCGATTCTGGTTTTGCGCTCCGCTATCGTCTCGCCCGCCCAGCATCTGCATCTGGTCGGCCACGATCTCGGTGGCGTAGCGGTCCT
>CAZKBT010000108.1:0-4619 GCA_964551305.1 uncultured Burkholderiaceae bacterium | reverse complement strand
TAAAGAGACTGTTCGGCGCTACTATGCGGATGAGGTTAAACGTTTTAAAATATTCTCGGTGATAATCGATCAAGTGGCGCGCGGGGACATTCCGAAAGAAGTTGGTGCAAGCATGCTCCCGCTGCGCTGCCCACATTAATTCAATCGAAATGCTGTGGGGCGAGTTCTCTTGCCCGCGTTTCGTTGTCTCCCTAATTGTTAATTCGTGTCGTCGCAAGCTGGCGCACGGAAGCGCATTAGGGAGATTCGAAATGCACATCTCAGTAAAACAACTCGCCGCGCGTTACGGCGTTTCTCCGGCAACCTTGTGGCGCTGGACAAAAAGCGGCGAGCTCCCCCAGCCCGTGAAACTCGGACCGAATTGCACCCGCTGGCGCGAGGCTGACATTCTGGCGTGGGAACGCTCCCGCTTGGCGGAGGCAGACTGATGACCGACGATAGATTTTGGCCACATCGTCATGCCGCCCACTTGCTAGCCAAGCAATTCCTGTTTGGCGATCCGGCGGGACAAAAGCTTCGTTATTCCGGCCACACTTGGCTCCACGAGGACGATGGAGATTTGGATCAGCGAGAAGCTCTTGATCTTTTTTATAACTTTCTGTTGCGGGCAGAACTGCTACGGCACAGTACCAAAGCGGAACGCATTGAAGCGGTCGAGGAAGTGGAGATGGCCGCGCGTTTGATCGTCGGCGATGAGGATTGCGATTCCGGCGCATCGCCATTCTGGGGCGTTCCGGATCATGACTTCTGGGGGACCTTTGAATAATGACGCCCCTTTCCGTAAAGGGGCAAGCGGCTCTCTATTACGCCCGCAAAGGTTGGCACGTCTTCCCATGCCACTCTAACGGCAAAGCGCCTGCGAGTTGGCTTGTCCCAAACGGGCAGCACGATGCAACAACCGATCCGGCGAAGATCCGCGAGTGGTGGCGGAAAGAGCCCAACGCCAACATCGCCGTTTACTTGAAGCCGTCCGGCCTCGTGGCAGTCGATGCTGACATCTACAAGCAAGATTGCGAGTGGGGTAGATTTATCGCTGACAAGGAACTTCCTGATACTCTATCGCAGCGCTCTGCGCGTGGCGGAGAGCATTACATCTTTGCCGCGCGAAAGGGGGAGGAATACAGAAGCCCATGCAAGGGAGTTGACGTAAAGCACAACGGCTACCTGATGCTTGAGCCTTCGAATTTTGAAGGCAAGGCTTACCAATTTGTTGAGCATTCAAAAGCTATTGCGGATCGACCCGAGTGGCTGCGGCGACAATTGAGTAACATCGTCCCGATGCCCACAAGGGGCGGACTGACGACTATTCCTCCTGACGTGCTCCAACGGATCGCTGCCGTCGTGCCGGTGGGTGAACGATCCGGCGCATTCCAAAGCGTGGTCAATTCTTGCGTTAATCGTGGGCTAAGCATCGAGGCAGTAGAGCAGGCCATGCGGGCGCACCCCGACGGGGTCGCCAACAAGTTTCTTGAGCCTACAGACCGACTGACGCGCGAACTCGTGCGCTCATGGAGTGATGCTCTGCTCCCACAGAACACGCCGCCACCCCGACCACGACGAAAGTTTGCGCTTGCAGCAATCGGCAGCCTTCGCGCGGTCGAGCCGGTGTATCTCATCCAAGGCTTGATCGAAGCCGGTTGCCTCGGAATGCTGTTCGGTGATCCCGGCGTCGGTAAGTCTTTCCTCGCCTTAGACTGGGCACTTTGCATTGCGGCTGGCATCCCGTGCCGGGAGCATGAAGTGAAGCAAGGGCCGGTCGTTTACATCGCGGGTGAGGGGCATTCCGGGCTTGTCCGGCGTTGCCATGCTTGGGCCGCGCATCACGGAATTGACCTGAATAGCGTTCCCTTCTTCCTGTCACGAGGTCCAACCGATATGACGGATCGGGCTGCAATGGACGAGGTAAAAGAGGTAATCCGCAGCCTCGGCATTTCTCCCGCTGTTATCGTGACCGACACGGTTGCGCGGAACTTCGGCGCTGGCGATGAAAACTCGACCAAGGACATGAGCGCCTTTATCGCCGCTGCTGACGACCTCAAGGAGGCGTTCCCCGGCTCCGTGGTGCTGCTTGTTCATCATTCCGGCCATGCTGAAAAGCAGCGGGCGCGCGGGTCCATGGCGCTAAAGGGTGCGCTCGACTTTGAGTATCGGCTGGACGCGAAAGGCGACAAGCTGCTTCTGACCAACACCAAGATGAAGGACGCGCCTCCGCCTGCGCCCCAGGTGTTGGAACTGCGGCAGATCGCGTTGGCGTGCGGCACGACGAGCGCGGTCCTCGTGCCGGGCGAGTCCCAGCCAGCGAAGGGCAGCGGCATGTCGGGACAGCAGCAGCAGGCGCTGGATGCGCTGGTCGAAGCTGCCCGCCTTCACGGTGTCAGAAGCGATAGCGGCTCATACTGGGTGCCCACTGCGGCGTGGCGAACGGCGTTCTACGAGACGCAAGGCGACAAGGCGACGAGCACCAAGAGCACGGCTTTCGACAGAGCGCGCAAAACGCTCGGCGATAAGGGCATTGTCGTCGCAGAGGGCGAAGGCTTCCGGCTCAATGAAGTCACTGGGCTGCGCGTCACGATGCAAGGCGCTTTGCGGGCATGATCCACGATAATACACACCTCAACATCCCCTACATGTGCCCTACATGTGCCCGACATACACGACAAGGCCCTATAAGGGCCGTCGAATGTAGGGAAATTGTTGTCGTGGCGAAATGTGGGGGCGCAATTAATTATTAGAACAATTTAATTGGTTGCGTTGCCATGTCAAATCATGCGCCTTAATTTACCCCCTGTGGGTATTGTTCAACTGGGGCGCTGCGGTGCAATTATTCGATTACAGCAAGACACAAGCGACGGCGCAGCGCCTGATTAAACGTTTCGGACAAGAGGCAACCCTATTGCGAGTTGCCGTTATTCCCGGCGGCGGAAGTGAGTTTGACCCGGAGCCGGATCAGGTCATTGAGGAAGCGTTTCCGTTGACCATTGTTGACTTGAACTCGCAAATTCAACCTGCGAATCCGCGCGATCCTGCACCGATGACCAAACACAGCATACTAATCGCCCCTGACGCAACGGTTGAACCGCTCGAAAGCGACCGGTTGATTCTGCAAGGTCGTGAATATGGCATTGCCGCTGTTCGCCGCGTGTCGCCCGGCCCACTTGCGCTGTTGTGGGAGGCTGACCTTGCGGATTGAGTTAGATCTGGGTCCAACGCCTGGGTTTATTTGGGGGGGTGGGGCACGAGGGGGGGACATTCCTGCTCTCTCGCCCGAGCTGTCGTCGCCCGCACGACGGGCTTTCGGACCTGCCCTGACCCCCTGCAAACGGGGGCCCCGCCTCAAGGCAAACTCGCCCTACCGCGCCCTGACCTCGCTCGTGAGGGCGATACTCGCATTTCGCCCTAGGGCGATCAGGGGCGGGGGCGAGTATCGCCCTCACGCAGCAAAAATCGGGGGGTGTCATGGCTGACAAGATCACCCCGCCTTGGTTGCAGAAGGCCGCTCTGCCCCCTGTGGGGGAGACGACGGCCGAGCAGGCAATCCGCTTCCTGACGACACTGAAAATACCGGAAGGGCCGAAGGCGGGCCAGCAGATTGCGCTCGCGCCATTTCAAGAACAATTCGTGAACGGTGCGCTGGCCGACGGGATCAACGTCGCCTGCCTGAGCATCGGGCGCGGCAACGCCAAGACGGCGCTGTCGTCCGGCATTGCGCTTGGAGCGTTGCTTGGCATTTGGGACGACCAGCCCCGCAGGGAAATCCTGCTCGCTGCCCGCTCGCGGGATCAAGCCGCCATCGCTTGGAACTTCGTCGCCGGGTTCGCCGAGACGCTGCCGGAGGACGTGCGCGAGAAGCTGGTCTTCCGCCGCGCCCCGCGACTTGAGATCGAGTACCGTGCCGAAGGTGGGCCGCACATCCTCCGGGCCATCAGCGCCGACGGCAAGACGGCGCTCGGCTCGGCCCCGACGCTGGTTCTCATGGACGAGCGGGGCCACTGGCCCGAGGGCCGGGGCGACGATCTGGAACACGCGCTGCTGTCCGGCCTCGGCAAGCGGGGCGGCAAGGGCCTGATTATCTCGACCTCCGCCAGCACCGACACACACCCCTTCTCGGTCTGGCTCGATAATCCGCAGGCGGGCGTTTACATTCAGGAGCACCGACCGCCGCCGGGCCTCCCTGTGGACGATCTGGAAAGCCTGCGGATCGCCAACCCCGGCGCGGAGTGCGGCATCGGGTCCAGTCTCGAATGGCTGCAAGGGCAGGCCCAGCGCGCGGCTGCTCGGGGCGGCAGCACCCTCACGTCGTTCCGGCTCTACAACCGCAACGAGCGGGTGTCCGGCGAAGCCCGGGACGTGCTGCTGACCGTTGACGAGTGGATGAACTGCGAGACGGCCGACCTGCCGCCGCGCTCGGGTGAGTGCGTGATTGGAATCGACCTTGGCGGCTCGGCGTCCATGTCGGCAGTCGCCTTCTACTGGCCGTCCACAGGGCGGCTTGAGGCGCTTGGCACCTTCCCCTGCAATCCCGGCCTTGCGGATCGTGGCGCAGCCGACGGTGTGTCTGGCCGCTACCTTGAGATGGAGAACCGGGGCGAACTCAACACCGTGGGCGACAAGACTGTGCC
>CAZKBT010000107.1:0-4624 GCA_964551305.1 uncultured Burkholderiaceae bacterium | reverse complement strand
TCGCCACTGCAAGCAGCTTATTCCGCTCAGCGAAGAGCACAAACAGCATCTATTCCGAAAATTCGCCACCGTGGTGCGCGCGACCGTGAAGGGGAACATCGTAGTGGCGGCCACGCAGGGCTTTCTGGGCGGCTTGATATTCTGGGTCCTGGATATCCAGGGCGCGTTGCTATGGGGTGTCGTAATGGCCGTGCTTTCGCTGCTGCCGGCTGTCGGCGCGGCCCTGATCTGGCTGCCTGTCGCCATTTACTTCCTGGCGACGGGGGCGATCTGGCAAGGAGTCGTGCTGATCCTGTTCGGCGTTCTCGTCATCGGCCTGGTCGACAACGTGCTGCGCCCCATCCTGGTGGGCAAGGATACGAAAATACCCGATTACGTCATTCTGATTTCGACATTGGGCGGACTATCCGTCTTCGGACTGAACGGCTTTGTCCTCGGGCCCTTGTTCGCCGCCCTTTTCATCGCCTGCTGGGATCTGTTCCCCTCGGCGATCCAGATGAGCCGCGAGTGAGGCGCGTCAACCCGCCCGCCCCGCTTCAATAGCGGGCGCGGCGCTCCGCGTCATAGAGATCGTCTCGCGCGCGGCGCAAGCGCCTGTCCATCTCGCTCAGATCGTCGCGCGCGCGTTTACGCGCATCGTCATCCCGGGCTTGATCCAGCTTGCGTTGCAGATTGCTCAACTCCATGTCCAATTGATTGACGCGTTGCTGCGCCGAATAGACTCGCTGGCCGTTTTGATAGGCATCCATGAACCTGCCCTCGAGCGCGGCCGGACACGAACGCTTGTACCAATGGCCGAGACGGCCTTCGCGCAAGCCGTTTTCAGGCGTGCAGTACTCTTTGATGCCGATGGCGTGACCCGCCCTGTACTGCGCAAGGTCGGGCTGAACGCCCACTTTGGCGCAAGCTTCGCGGTGCTCCTCCACATAGCTGATCGGCTGCCCGTCGCGTCCGTCTCGCATGCCCTTGTCGTTCCAGTCCACGACCAGGCATTCCTGCTCGGACATGCTGGCGCATGCGCTCAATACTAGTCCGGCGACAAATACGGCGCCGCGTTTTGCATATGGAATGAATTGCATCGACACTCTCCCAACCCTTTACGACGATCGAACAAGCCGCCCTCGCGCGTGTCACGTGCCGACGTTTCCCTAGTGATCGACGACGCGCGCGCGCCGTGATTTCTCCAGCCGGCCACGCAAACAAATGTAGACGTGATGTTACTTTATATGTCTGGGTTGGTCTCGAAAAAAGCGATAAAGTTCCCTCGTATTGCAGTTTCACATGCGCGACGCGCTGAAAAAGCTATCCACCCAGGGCGCGATACGCGGCGGCCTGGGCAAGCAGGCGATTCAACATGTTTTCGGAAAGGGCCAGCTCGGCGCCTCGCCGCTTCTCCTGGGCATCCAACCAGAGGTTCAAGGCGACGGCGCCTTCCCGGTAGCGAATCTCATAGATGGCTTCCGCTTCGACAGCCAGCTGCAGCGATCGACGCAGCAACGCGGCCTGATCGATGCAGTTGCGCCGCGCCGACAGGGCGTTTTCCACCTCGGCCATCGCCACATACAGCGCCTGCCGAAAATCCGTCACCGCGATCTCG
Organism: uncultured Burkholderiaceae bacterium; assembly: GCA_964551305.1. Taxonomy (GTDB): domain Bacteria; phylum Pseudomonadota; class Gammaproteobacteria; order Burkholderiales; family Burkholderiaceae_B; genus JBAZDC01. Next base: position 3,027 of record CAZKBT010000107.1, on the reverse strand, counting down.
TAATCGGTTTCCGATATACGAACGGACGCTTTCATATCCTGCCATTTCAGGAACGGCAGCACGATGCCCGCGCCGAGCGAGGCAATCGGATTCTGCAGAAAACGGAACAAGGCGTCGCTGGACGTTCCGACGCTGCCCGTCAATGAGATGCTCGGGTAGAAACTGGTGCGCGTGCTGTCGACGTCGGCCAGCGCCGCCCGCAGTCGCGCCTCGCCGGCGGCCACGTCGGGGCGGCGCGCCAATAATTGCGCGGGAAGGCCCGCGGCGATGTCAGGCAACGCCGCATCGGGCAAAGCGGAAGGCTCCGCCATACTTTCCTGCGGCGGCTGGTCGAAAAGAATGGCCAGCGCGTTACGGTTCTCGTACTGTTGCTGACGCAGGGCCAGCAACGACGATTCCAGCGCCTGCAAGGACTGCTGCGCCTCTTTGGGTTCCAGCCCGGATACGGCGCCCTCACCCCGCCGAGCCTGGACGATCGCCAGGGTACGCCGCGCGGTATCGACGCTGGCCTGCATCGTTGCGATGCGCTGATTCAGAAAACCGGCTCGCCAATAGTGCTCGACCACGCTGGCCGCCACCGCAAGCCTGGCGGCCTGGCGATCGAATGCCGATGCTTCGGCGGCCCACTGGGCCGCGTCCCGCTGGCTGCCCAGGCGATTCCATATATCCAGTTCATAGCTGATCGACAGGCTGGAGGACTGGCCGCGCCTGACGGCGCCCGCCGCGTCCAGGCTCCTGCTCCAAGTGCCTTGCGTCGATGCGCCGGGGCTGGGATTCAACGCGTTGGAAGCAAGCGCGGCCTGCAGCTGCGCCCTGCGCATGCGCAGATCGGCGCCAAGCAGATCATTGTTGCGCTCCAGCGCCAAATCCACCAACCCATTCAGCTCGGCATCGCTGAAGTCGCGCCACCAGGCCGTGTCCGAGCCGACGCCGCGCCGGGATGAACCGTCATCCGATGCGGCCAGGCCCGTCGTCGCGGCCGCCGGCAATGACGCGGCGGCGCTGGAGGCGGCCTCCCAGCGCTCGGGGACGGCGACCTCCGGCCGTTCATACGCCGTGCGGCCCAGCGTCGAGCACCCGGCAAGCAGAACGAGCACGGCCAACGCGCCCGCGCCGCGTCCGGTGAAAAAGAAACGTGGTGCGGCCATGCTTCTACTCCCTCGCCAAGGCGTCGACAGGATCCAGCCGCGCCGCGTTACGCGCGGGCAGGAAGCCGAACATCAGGCCTATCAAGGTGGAAAAAACGAATGCCGCGATCATCGACGTACTGGAAAACACCATGGAAAAACCCGATACGGAACGAGAGAACAATTCGCCCAGCGCCAGTGACAAGGCGATGCCCAGCGCCCCGCCCAGTACGCAGACCATTACCGCCTCGATCAGGAACTGCAGCAGGATGTCGCGCTGGCGCGCCCCCACCGCCATCCGAACCCCGATCTCGCGCGTGCGCTCCGTGACCGATACCAACATGATGTTCATGACGCCGATGCCGCCGACGACCAGCGAGATGACGGCGATCATGGCGATGAGCAAGGTCATGGTCGCTGTGGCGCTCTCCACCGTCTGCCGTATGCTGTCGCTATTCACCACGTAGAAATCCTCGGTGCGATGCCGCTGAACGAGCAGGCGCGCGATTCCCTGCTCGGCCGCTTGAGGCGATACCGCATCGTTGACGCGCACGATGATGCTGCTCAGATGGCTTTGCCCCAGCATGCGCGCCATCACCGTTGTATAGGGCGCCCAAACGTTCAGGCTGTCCGGATTGCCGAAAGGGCTGTCCTTGGCCTGAGTCACGCCAATGACGCGAGCGGGCACGGCGCCCAGAAGGATCACCTGGCCGATGGGATTGTCGATGTCGGGAAAAAGCGCATTGTGCGTATTGGCGTCGATGACCACCTCTTGCGCATAGCTCTGCACGGCCGACGCCGAGAAACCTTGGCCCCGCGCAAATTCCATGCCACGAACGCGAAAGAACTGCTCGCCCACGCCGTTGATGTTGGCGCTGACCGCGACGTTCCCGGCACGCAAGGTATCGTTGCTGGACACGCTTGGCGTCACGCTGTCCACGTACGACTGGCTCGACAGCGCCTGCGCATCCCCGGGCGTCAAGGTGCGGACGCGCTGCGCGCGCATATCGCCGAAGCCCTGGCCCGAGAATACCTGTATGGTGTTCGTACCCATCGCGCTGATGTCGCCCAGGATTTTCTGCCGCGAACCTTCTCCCAGCGCCACGACCGACACCACCGACGCGATGCCGATGACGATGCCCAGCATCGTCAATGCCGTGCGCAGGCGATGCGCGTTCATGGCCAGCAATGCCATGCGCAGCGATTCGCGCGCGCGGTCCAGCGCCGCGCGCCAGCCTGCTTCTTGCGCGCGTTCGGCGCGCAGGACGCCTGCCGAGCCCCCGCCCCGCCCGGTATCCGAGACGATTTCGCCGTCTCGGATCTCGACGACGCGGCGGGCGTGGGCCGCCACTTGCATGTCATGCGTCACGATGACGATGGTGTGTCCCTGCTCGTTCAACTCCTTCAGGATGGCGATGACCTCTTGCCCGCTTTGGCTGTCCAGCGCGCCGGTGGGCTCGTCGGCAAGGATGACGTCGCCGCCGTTCATCAGCGCGCGGGCGATGCTCACGCGTTGCTGCTGGCCGCCCGACAACTGCGCCGGACGATGCTGGAACTTGTCGGCCAACCCCAGTCGCGCCAGCAAGCCCTCGGCGCGCGAGCGGCGCGCCTTGCGCGCGGCCTGAGCGTAAACTGCGGGCATTTCGACATTGCCCGCCGCCGTCAGGTCGCCCATCAGGTGATAGCGCTGAAATATGAATCCGAAGTGCTCGCGCCGCAACGCCGCCAAGGCATCCGGCCCCAGCGAGGTGGTGGATTTCCCTGAAACCAGGTAGTCGCCTTGGCTGGGCTTGTCCAGGCAACCGAGGATGTTCATCAACGTGGACTTCCCGGATCCGGACGCGCCCACGATCGCCACGAATTCGCCGGCTTCGATGGCGAGGTCGACGCCCTTGAGCAC
>CAZKBT010000106.1:0-4683 GCA_964551305.1 uncultured Burkholderiaceae bacterium | reverse complement strand
GCAGGATGGCGTTCGACGGCGACAGGTGGTCGGTGGTGATGTTGTCGCCCAGCACCGCCAGGGGGCGCATGCCTTTGAGCGCGCGCTCGCCGGCCAGCGCGCCTTCCCAATAAGGCGGGCAGCGTATATAGGTGCTTTGCGGGCGCCAGTCGTACAGCGGCTTGGTGGGTTCGCCCGCTTCCCGGGCGGAGGCGAACATGGGTTCGTAAACGACGCGGAACTGCTCGGGCTTGACGCTCGAGGCGACGATGGCGTCGATTTCCTCATCCGTGGGCCAGATGTCTTTCAGCGTCACTGCCCGGCCGTCCCGGTCGAGTCCCAAGGTGTCTTTTTCGATGTCGAAGCGTATCGTGCCCGCGATGGCGTAGGCCACCACCAAGGGCGGCGAAGCCAGGAAAGCCTGCTTGGCGTACGGATGGATGCGCCCGTCGAAATTGCGGTTGCCCGACAGGACGGCGGTCGCGTACAGGTCGCGCTCGATGACTTCCCTCTGGATGACGGGATCCAGCGCGCCGCTCATGCCGTTACAGGTCGTGCAGGCGAAACCGACGATGCCGAAGCCCAGTTGTTCCAGCTCGGGCAGCAGCCGGGCCTCCTCCAGATAAAGCTGGACCGCCTTGGAGCCGGGCGCCAGCGACGTCTTGACCCACGGCTTGCGCGTCAGGCCGCGCGCATTGGCGTTGCGCGCCAGCAGGCCGGCGGCGATGACGTTGCGCGGGTTGCTGGTGTTGGTGCAGCTGGTGATGGCGGCGATGATCACCGCGCCATCCGGCATCAGGCCGGGCTCGTTCTCCACCTTGCCGGCGATTCCCCGCGCGGCCAGTTCCGACGTGGGCACGCGGCGGTGGGGGTTGGACGGGCCGGCGATGTTGCGCACCACGGTGGACAGGTCGAACGTCAGCACGCGCTCATACTCGGCCGATTGCAGGCTGTCGGCCCACAGACCGGCCTGCTTCGCATAGGTTTCCACCAGCTTGACCTGTTGGTCGTCGCGGCCGGTGAGATTCAGATAATCGATGGTCTGTCGGTCGATGTAGAACATCGCAGCCGTGGCGCCGTACTCCGGCGTCATGTTGGAGATGGTGGCGCGATCGCCCAAGGTCAAGCGCGCGGCCCCTTCGCCGTAGAATTCCAGATAGGAGGACACCACCTTTTCCTTGCGCAGGAATTCGGTCAGCGCCAGCACCAGGTCGGTGGCGGTACGGCCCGGTTTCAGCCGGCCGGTCAGCTCGACGCCGATGATGTCGGGCAGGCGCATCCAGGACGCGCGGCCCAGCATTACGCTTTCGGCTTCCAGGCCGCCCACCCCGATGGCGATGACGCCCAGCGCGTCGACGTGGGGCGTGTGGCTGTCGGTGCCGACCAGCGTGTCGGGAAAGGCCACGCCGTCGCGCGCGTGCACCACGGGCGACATTCGCTCCAGGTTGATCTGGTGCATGATGCCGTTGCCCGGCGGAATGACGTCGACGTTCTTGAAGGCTTTCTTGGTCCAGTCGATGAAATGGAAGCGGTCGTCGTTGCGGCGGTCTTCGATCGCGCGGTTCTTCTCGAAGGCGTCCTTGTCGTAGCCGCCGTGCTCGACGGCCAGCGAGTGATCGACGATCAACTGCGTGGGCACCACCGGATTGACCTTCGCGGGGTCGCCGCCTTTGGCGGCGATCGCCTCGCGCAAGCCGGCCAGGTCGACCAGCGCCGTCTGCCCCAGAATGTCGTGGCAGACCACGCGCGCGGGAAACCAGGGGAAATCCAGGTCGCGCCTGCGGTCGACGAGCTGCGTGAGCGCGGCGTCCAGCATGGCGGGATCGCAGCGGCGCACCAGGTTCTCGGCCAGCACGCGCGAGGTATAGGGAAGCGAGTCGTACGCGCCCGGCCGGATCGCGTCGACCGCGGCGCGCGCGTCGAAGTAATCCAGGTTCGTGCCGGGCAGCGGCTTGCGGTATGCGGTATTCATTGGCTCCATCCGTGGCATCAGCGCTTGCCGATGGGAACGAACTTCTGTTCGTCGGGACCGATGTAATTGGCGGTCGGGCGGATGATCTTGTTGTCGACGCGCTGCTCGAGGATATGGGCCGCCCAGCCCGCGGTGCGCGCGATGACGAACAGCGGGGTGAACATGGAGGTCGGCACGCCCATCATGTGATAGGACACCGCCGAGAACCAGTCCAGGTTGGGAAACATCTTCTTGGCGTCCTGCATCACTTTTTCCAGGCGCTCGGCGATCTCGTACATCTTGGTGTTGCCCTGTTTCCTGGAGAGCTTGCGGGCGACTTCCTTGATGACCTGATTGCGGGGATCGGACACGGTGTAGACCGGGTGGCCGAAGCCGATGATGACCTCTTTGTTTTCAACGCGGCGGCGTATGTCGGCCTCGGCCTCATCGGGGGTATCGTAGCGTTTCTGGACCTCGAAGGCGACCTCGTTGGCGCCGCCGTGCTTGGGGCCGCGCAGCGCGCCGACGCCGCCGGCGATGGCGGAATAGAAATCCGATCCCGTGCCCGCGATGACCCGGCAGGCGAACGTGGAAGCATTGAATTCATGCTCCGCGTACAGGATCAGCGAGGTATGCATGGCGCGCTCCCAGTCCGCTGGCGGCTTCTGGCCGTGCAGCAAGTGCAGGAAGTGGCCGCCGATGCTGTCGTCGTCCGTCTGGACGTCGATGACGCGCCCGTTATGGCTGTAGTGGTACCAGTACAGCAGGGCCGAGCCCAGGCTGGCCATCAGTTTGTCGGCGATGTCGCGCGCGTCGGGCTGGTTGTGGTCGTCCTTTTCCGGCAGGACGCAACCCAGTACCGATACCGCCGTGCGCATCACGTCCATGGGGTGGCTGGCGGCGGGTAGGGCTTCGAGCGCGACCTGCAGTTGCGCCGGCAGGCCGCGCATGCTGCGCAGCTTTTCCTTGTAGGCCTTGAGCTCCGAGCGGGTGGGAAGCTTGCCATGCACCAGCAGGTGCGCGATTTCTTCGAACTCGCTGCTTTGGGCCAGGTCGAGAATGTCGTAGCCGCGATAATGCAGGTCGTTGCCGCTGCGCCCAACCGTGCACAAGGCGGTATTGCCGGCGACGACGCCCGACAAGGCGACCGATTTCTTGGGCTTGGGGCCGCCGGGGGCGGCTCCGGCGGGCGCTTCGATCGCATCTGCGGTCGCCTGTGGATCCGGCTTGGCCTTGTCGGCGGTTTTGCGGGAGGGGCGTCGTGTAGTCGTCGTTGCCATATGTCTGCTCTCCTGATGTGAAATTATTGATTCGTGGTTTTCCTGCTTTGCTGGAATAGCGCGTCCAGCCTGGATTCGAATGCGTGGTAGCCGATGCGTTCATACAGCTCGTCGCGAGTCTGCATGATGTCGATGACGTTTTTCTGGTGGCCGTCGCGCCGGATGGCCGTGTAGACGGTCTCGGCGGCCTTGTTCATCGCGCGGAAGGCGGATAGGGGATACAGAATCATGCCGACCCCGTTTTGCGCCAGTTCGTCGACGGTGAACAAGGGAGTTTTGCCGAACTCGGTGATATTGGCGAGCACAGGCACGTCCAGGGATTGCGTGAAACGCCGATAGGTGTCGAGGTCGTACGACGCTTCGGCGAAAATGGCGTCCGCGCCCGCGGCCACGCAGGCGTGCGCGCGTTCCAGCGCCGCATCCACGCCGTCCACCGCGATCGCATCGGTGCGGGCGATGATGAAAAAGTCGCTGTCGGTGCGCGCGTCGGCGGCCGCCTTGACGCGGTCGGCCATTTCCTGGACGCTTACGATTTCCTTGCCGGGGCGGTGGCCGCAGCGCTTGGCGCCGACCTGGTCCTCGATGTGGCAGGCCGCCGCGCCGAACTTGACGAGACTCTTGATTGTGCGCGCGATGTTGAAGGCGGAAGGGCCGAAGCCCGTGTCGATGTCCACCAGCAAGGGCGTATCGCACACGTCGGTGATCCGGCGCACGTCGGTCAGCACGTCGTCCAGGTTGTTGATGCCCAAGTCGGGCAAGCCCAGCGACCCAGCCGCGACGCCGCCGCCGGACAAGTAAATGGCGCGATATCCCGCGCGCTGGGCCAACAGCGCATGATTGGCGTTGATCGCGCCGATGATCTGCAAGGGGGATTCGTCTTTCAGCGCCTGGCGAAACAGGGCGCCGGCAGAGGCGGGTCGGGTCATGCTTGCTCCGTGAGGAAATGTCTTGGCTGATAAAAACAAGGCCCACATGAAAGCAGGCCTGGCATGGGGGGCTTTACTTCAGCAAGTCTTTTACGCCGTCACGCTCTTCGAGCAGCTCCTTGAGCGTGAAATCCATGCGCTCACGCGAGAAATCGTCGATTTCCAGTCCCTGGACGCGCGTGTACTCGCCGTCTTTGGTCGTGACCGGCACGCCGTAGATGATGCCTTCGGGAATGCCGTAGGAACCGTCCGAGGGAATGCCCATGGTGACCCACTTGCCGTTGGAGCCCAGCACCCAGTCGCGGACGTGGTCGATGGCCGCGTTGGCCGCCGAGGCCGCGGACGACAGGCCGCGCGCTTCGATGATGGCCGCGCCGCGCTTGCCGACGGTCGGAATGAAGACTTCGCGGTTCCATGCCTGGTCGTTGATCAGGCTGTCCAGCTTTTCGCCGTTGACCGTCGCGAAGCGCGTGTCGGGATACATGGTCGGTGAATGGTTGCCCCAGACGATCAGGTTTTCGATGTCGCCGACGGCCTTGCCCGATTT
>CAZKBT010000105.1:0-5758 GCA_964551305.1 uncultured Burkholderiaceae bacterium | reverse complement strand
AATCATAGAACACAACGCGGCCCAGGCGCGTGACGCCGAAGTTCTTGAACAGCATGTCGCCGGGAAAGATGTTCGCGGCGCTCAGTTCGCGGATGGCGTCGCCGTACTGGCGCACGGCCTTTTCCAGCATGGCGTCGGACGCCTGCGTCAGATAGATGTTCAAGGGCGTCATGCGGCGTTCTATATAGACGTGGCGCAGGATGATGACGTCGCCCTTTTCCTCGACGAGGCTGGGCACCTGCCCGCGCAGCTCGTCCAGCAGGGCGGGCGAGAACCGTTCGCGCGGCAATGCGACTTGAGAATATTCCCACGTGTCGGCCATGCGTCCGACACGGTCGTGTTTCTTGACCAGTTGGTATTTGCTGCGCACCGTGGCGTGGGTCATGCCGTCTTTGGCGATGCGGTCGCGTATCAGCTTGAATACGTAGGGGTACGAACCCAGCGTGAACACAGTCATGACCATGCCCTTGATGCCGGGCGCGATGTCGAACGCATCGTGTGAATGCGCCAGGTGATGCAGGAAGTCCCGGTAGAACAGGGTCTTGCCCTGCTTGTGCAGCCCGATGGTGGTATAGAGCTCGGCCTTGGGCTTGCGCGGCAGTAAGGCGTTCAGGAAATTCACGTACGCGGCCGGGGTTTCCATGTCGACCAGGAAATAGGCGCGCGTGAAGCTGAACAGCGTGCTCAGGTCGTCACTGGTGTGCAGCAAGGCATCCAGCTGGATCTGGCCCGACGGCGTGCGCAGTAGCGCGACGGCGAAGGGAAACGTCGCGCCTTCGTTGATCAGGCGTCCGACGGCATAGGCGCCCTTGTTGCGAAAGAACAGGGAATTGAGCACATGGATCTGGCAATCGGGCGCGATGCGCTTGCCCGTTTCCTTGGACAAGGTTTCCCGCAGGTAGCGCACCGCCTTGCGCGCCAACTTGCGTACGTCAGCCGGCAGGTCGTCGTACGGCGCGGCCAGGCCGAAGTCGGCAAGCATCCTGATCAGGGACGCTTCGATGCCTTCCCGCGCCGGATAGTAGACACGGTACGAAGGCAGCCTGCTGTCCAGGTAGTCGGTGGCGACGGCCGGCCGCACGAACAGGAAGTCGTTGTGGAAATAATTGCGGTGCAGGATTCTGCAGGAGACGGAATTGAAGAAGGTTTCCGCGCACTCCGGCTGGCGATGGCCGTTGAGCAGGCCGACGAAGCGCGTCTTGACCTCCTGCCAGTAGGCTTGCTGTGCGTCGGAAAGGGTTTGTTCGACGGCGTCCTTGTCGGGCCGCGCGTCGCTGCCCCGCAGCGCGTTGCTGAGCGTGTTCGCGCATTCATGAACGCGCATGTCGTAGTATTCGATGCGCTCGCGCGACAACTGCTGGATGCTGCGCCAGTCGCCCGATTCGAACAGTGCCTTCGCGCGCTGCGCGCCGTAGCGGAACAAGGCGTAGTGGCGATTGAAACCGTCCAGTATGGCTTGGGCCACCGCGCGCGGCGTCAGGCCCGGCTTGTGCGCGGGCTCGATATGCTGGTGGTCGCCGTCGTGTAGCATGGGTCCGGGGTCCTGGATGAGAACAGGCGAGGGCGGAAGGCCCGCTTATCGGGTTTCGTTGAAGAGTTCCCGGCCGATCAGCATGCGCCGGATTTCGCTGGTTCCCGCGCCGATTTCATAAAGCTTGGCATCGCGCCAGAGCCGTCCGGTGGGGTATTCGTTGATGTAGCCGTTGCCGCCCAGTATCTGTATGCCTTCGCCCGCCATCCAGGTGGCTTTTTCGGCGCAATACAGAATGAGGGCCGCGCAGTCCTTGCGCACTTCGCGCGCGTGGCCGGCGCCGAGTTTGTCGAGATTCTTGCCCACGGCATAGCAGAAGGCCCGGCTGGCCTGCAAGGTCGTGTAAAGATCGGCGACCTTGCCCTGGATCAGCTGGAATTCGCCGATGGACTGGCCGAATTGCTTGCGGTCGTGAATATAGGGCACCACGATGTCCATCACAGCCTGCATGATGCCCAGGGGGCCGGCGGCCAAGACGGCGCGTTCGTAGTCCAGGCCGCTCATCAACACCTTGACGCCGCCGTTGAGCTCGCCGAGGATATTCTCTTCGGGGACTTCGCAGTCCTGGAAGACCAGCTCGCCCGTATGGCTGCCGCGCATGCCGAGCTTGTCCAGCTTCTGGGCGACCGAGAAGCCTTCGAAGCTTTTCTCGACGATGAAGGCCGTGATGCCGCGCTGATGCGCCTGGGGGTCGGTTTTGGCATACACCACCAGGGTGTCGGCGTCGGGTCCGTTGGTGATCCACATCTTGTTGCCGTTGAGGACGTAGCGGTCGCCCTTCTTGTCGGCGCGCAGCTTCATGCTGACCACGTCCGACCCCGCGCCCGGTTCGCTCATGGCCAGGGCGCCGACGTGCTCGCCCGAAACCAGCTTGGGCAGGTATTTCTGTTTTTGCGCCGCCGTGCCGTTGCGGTGTATCTGATTGACGCACAGATTGGAATGCGCGCCGTAGGACAAACCCACGGAGGCGCTGGCGCGGGAAATTTCCTCCATGGCCACCATATGGGCCAGGTAACCCATGTCGGTCCCGCCGTATTCCTCCGAGATCGTCATGCCCAGTACGCCCAGCTCGCCGAACTTGCGCCATAGGTCCGCGGGAAACGTATCGCTGCGGTCGACCTCGGCGGCGCGCGGCGCGATCTCCGCCGCGGCGAAATCGCGCACGGCATCGCGCAGCATATCCAGATCGCTGCCAAGATCGAAATTCAGGCCGGGTAGGTTCATCGTCGTCTCCTGGTTGTATGAGCGTGCGCCAATGTCGCCGGCGACCCGCCTTTTGGGCTCAGGCCGCCCGCTTGCAAGGCGGCCGCGCGTCGTCGTGGTATTGTGCATGCCCTGACGTTGCAGTGCAACATAAGGCGCGCATTTGATTCAGGAATTCTATATTACGTTTACGTAAACGTAAAGTTGAATGGAAGCAAAAAAGCGTATCCTATCCGGCAAAGGAAGAGGGTGGCGTCGAGGCTGCGTCGACGTCTTCTTCCGCCCGACGGACAATGGGATGGCTCGATCCCGCCCGGATGGGTCCGGCCTGGACGGGCCCGACCCCGATCGGCCCTATCCGGCCAGCCGGCCGCCTCAAGGAATATCATGCAAGTAGGACACATCGTATTTGGCTTGGCCGGATTGCTGGCCCTGGTGTCGTTCATGCCCGCGCTGGCGGGCCGCCTGAGGTTGCCGTATTCGGTGCTGCTGGCGATCGTCGGGATACTGCTGGGCCTGGTCATACATGTCCACAGCTGGGCGCCGCTGGTCTTGTCGGACTTTCTGGACTCGCTGGTCAATTTCGAGGTGTCCTCCGAGGCCTTCCTGTTCGTTTTTCTTCCCGTATTGCTGTTCGAAACGGCCTTGGCCATGAACGTCAGGCGCCTGCTCGACGATATCGGACCCATCCTGATGATGGCGATCGTGGCGGTGGTGGTGTGCACGGTCGCCGTGGGATTCTCCCTCGGCGCGGTATCCGGCTACGGCCTGGTGGTGTGCTTGATGCTGGGCGCGATCGTCGCGACGACCGATCCGGTCGCGGTGGTGGGTATTTTCCGGGAAGTGGGCGCGCCCAAGCGCCTGGCCACGCTGGTCGAAGGCGAGTCCTTGTTCAATGACGCTGCGTCCATCGCGCTGTACACCGTGTTGCTGACAATGCTCTACCAGGGCGGAGAGCTGTCGGTCGAGCAGGTTTTTTCCAGCTTCGTATACAGTTTCCTGGGCGGCGCGCTCATGGGCTATCTGATGGGGCGCGCCGCCACGTGGCTGTTCATCTGGCTGCGCGGCTGGCCCACCGCGGAAATCACCATGACGGTCGCCTTGGCCTATCTGACGTTCTACGTATCCGAGCATTACGTCGGCGTATCGGGGGTGGTGGCGACCGTGATCGCCGGCTTGGTGGTCGGTTCCACCGGCCGCACGCGCATGTCGCCGACTACTTTCGAACAGCTGTCCAGCGCATGGTCCCAGTTCGGTTTTTGGGCGACCTCGCTCATCTTCGTCTTCGCGGCCATGCTGATTCCCCGCATGATGGCGGAGATCACATGGGCGCAGGTGGGCTTGATCCTGTTGCTGTTCATGGTGACGCTGGCGGCGCGCGCGTTCATGGTGTTCGGCATGTTGCCGCTGCTGGGCCTGACCCGGTTCGGCGCCAAATTCAGCCGCTCGTACCGGACCGTGATGCTCTGGGGCGGCTTGCGGGGCGCGGTGTCGCTGGCCTTGGCGCTGGCGGTGACCGAGCAGCACAACGTTCCCCTCGCGGACCGGCAGTTCATCGCGGTGGCCACGACGGGCTTCGTGTTGCTGACGCTGTTCGTCAACGGCATAACCTTGCGGCCGCTGATACGGTATCTGCATCTGGACCAGCTCAGCGCCAGGGAGCGCACCTTGCGCAACCAGGCGCTGGTCGTCGCGCTGGAGGACATACGGGAGAAAACCGAGAACATTGCCCTCAGGGAGCATATCGCAGACACGGTGCGCGAACGTGTCATGACGGTGTTCGATACGGCCCAGGCCGGCGTGGACAGCGGCGAGATCCATAGACTGAGCCAGGACGAGAAAGTGTCGGTCGGACTGGCCATGCTGGCGGCACGTGAAGAAGAATTGTTCTTCGAGACGCTGAAAGCGCAATTGGTGGACTGGCGCGCCGCCGAATCCCTGCTGGCGCGCGCCGAGCGCATGAGCGACGCGGTGCGCAATGGCGGCCTGCATGGCTTTTATTCCGCCATCGCGGCCGACCTGCGCTACTCGGCCGGCTTCCGGTGGGCGTTGCGCGTGCATGCGCTGTTCGGATTCCAGGGCTGGCTGGCGCAGGAACTGATCAAGCGCTTCACGAACGTGATCTGCAAGCGCGAGGTGGCCCAGGCCCTGATCCGTTTCGCCGAGACCGAGATCCGGCCCTTGCTGGGCGACGAGGCCACGCAGACTGTGATCGAGGCGCACCAGCATCGCCTGGATCTATTGAACAAGGCCTTGCACGCCCTGAGCTTGCAGTACCCTTCTTTCGGGCTATGGCTGCAGGAATCCTATCTGGGCCGCATGGCGAAATCGGCGGAGCGCCTGCGCTATCGTGACATGCTTTCGCATTCCCTGATTTCCAGCGAGATGTACGCCGACCTGATCAAGCAGGTCGAACTGCGCTGGGGCTATATCGAGCAGCGTCCTCTCCTGGACATGGCGATGGGCGCGACGGAGCTGATACAGCGCGTGCCCTTGTTCCAAAGCGCGTCGCAGGAAAGCCTGCGGCGCATGTCCACCATGCTCAAGCCGCGCCTGGCCGTGCCGGACCAGGAGATACGCTTGCAGACCGGGCGCAGCCAGGTCATGTATTTCGTCGCCTCGGGCGCGGTGGTGATCGACCTGCCCGACGGCACGACCATGGAATTGGGCACGGGCGAAATGTTCGGCGAGACGGCCTTGCTGTTCAAGAAGCCTTTTCTGGTCAAGGCGACGTCGCTGGGCTATAGCCGCCTGTTGATGCTGTCGAGCAGCGATTTCGACACGCTGCTCGATCAGGATGCCGTTTTGCGCGAGGCCATAGAGCGCGTCGCCAAGCAGCGCATGCGGGCATGGGAGGTCTGGCGGCAATTCGAGACCGGAGAGCGCCAATACGAGTCTTTGCCCGATACGGCCTGAGCCGGACGGGCTGCCTTTACAGCAGCCGGGAAACGTCCTGGGCGATGTCCGCGGCCGCCGCGTCGCCCCGAATCAGGACCCGCGCTTCGCCCTGCTTGTCGAATACGT
>CAZKBT010000104.1:0-5786 GCA_964551305.1 uncultured Burkholderiaceae bacterium | reverse complement strand
TCGATTGACGTAGGTGGGCATTACCCGCGCCCAGCGCACCTTGCATTTGACGTGGTGCAAGCGCCGTCGGCGCGCGCGCGAAGATCAGGTGCGCGAGCGTTCGCGGTTCATCGAAGAGATGGGGTTGGAACAGCCTGGGGTGACGCAGGACCCGGCTACGGCGGCATTAAGCCCGAAAGACCGCCTGGGAATGCTCAAGGCCCTGCTTAATAAAGGGTGAGCCATCGCCCGCAGGGGTGGAGACAGAATACTGCCGTTCAGGACACGCCGTCGGCATCGACGCCGGCGGCATTATCCTGATGCGCTGTTTACCAAAGGTTCGAAGCGGACCTTGGGTCTTTTGCGCGAGCTTCGTTCAAGACGTCCGCCAAGCTGATCATATAGCTGGAGAATGCGGCAAAGGCATCGCCCAAGCCGCGGCCTATGGCTTTGAACGTGGCGACCAGCGAGAGCGACTCGCTTTCATTGGCTGAACGGCGGAGCAATTCGCGCTCCAGGTCGTCGCTCAGGCGCGAGGGGGTGGCAATAGAGGCTTTCGACATGATGGTTACCTATCTGGGTCAGGTACGTGATAGGTTCATTATAGGGTAAACCCTAGGTTAATACAAGGGTTTACCCTGGTATATCGAAAAGGTGTTGCTATCCGCGCCCGGCGCGTCAGTCGAGCCGGCCCCTGGCCTGCCGATACTCGTTTTCCAGTTCGTCCACGATTTGCCCGGTGGGCAGGACTGCGTGGATGCCGCCCACGCCTTGGCCGGCGCCCCAGATATCCCGCCACGCTTTGTGCGCGCCGGAGCTGAAGTTCGTGCTTCCCGGCTGGGGCGCGGGCAAATTGTCGGGGTCCAGGCCCGCCGCCTCGATGCTGGGCTTCAGGTAGTTGCCCGGAATGCCCGTAAAGTAGGGGGTATAGACGATGTCTTCGGCCGTTGCCTGGACCAGCATCTGTTTGTATGGCTGCGGCGCCCGCGCTTCGGCGCTGGCGATGAAGCGGGTGCCCATATAGGCCAGGTCGGCTCCCATGGCGCGGGCGGCCAGCACGTGCTCGCCGCGGGTGATGGCGCCGGACAGCACGATGGGGCCGTCGAAAATCTCGCGGACCTCGGCCAGCAGGGCAAAGGGATTCAGGGTGCCCGCGTGTCCGCCCGCGCCCGCGCACACCAGGATCAGGCCGTCCACGCCCGCGGCGATGGCGCGCCGTGCATGCCGCACGGTCGTTACGTCGTGGAAGACTTTGCCGCCCCATGCCTGTACGCGCCCGCATATTCCGTCGGGCGCGCGCAGGCTGGTGATGATCAACGGCACGCGATGCTCGGCGCAGATGGCCAGGTCGTCCTCGAGCCGGGTATTGGATTGATGGATGATGTGGTTTATCGCATAGGGGGCGACATGATGCTCGGGATGAGCCAGCCTGGCCTGCGCCAATCCGGCGTCGATCTGGACCAGCCATTCCTTCAACTGCGACGATGGCCGGGCATTCAGCGCCGGCATCGAGCCGATAATGCCGCTGGAACACTGCGCGATGACCAGTTCAGGGCCCGAAACCAGGAACATGGGCGCGGCCATGACGGGCAGTCTGAGGGCATGCAAGGGGGAGTCGGCGGATGGGTTGGGCATGGTGATAAGTGCTCCTGTGTGTTCGTGTTTGTTATGGAGGTTGCCACCGTCTTTGTACCGTATCGTCCCGGATGAGGCAAAATGGAGTTTCGCACGCGCACGATGCTCTCATTATGAGGCCCCATGCGCGCGGATTCTTCGTCATGCCGGCCGTGCCGGATCGCGCATGGCCGGCGCAGGGCGAACACATAGAATTCTTTTATTCATCAACTAACGGCGGGCATCGCGACGATTGTCCAAGCCTATACGTCAACAGGAGTTCGTGGAGATGAAGCAGGTCAAGCAGATAGGAATAGTCGGCGCGGGGGCCATGGGCCGGGGCATTGCGCAGATCGCCGCCCAGGCGGGGATCGTCGTGCGGCTGTTCGACCTCGACGCAAAAGCGATAGGCTCGGCGCGCGAGAGCCTGGCCACAGTGTGGGAGAAGCTGGTCGCCAAGAACAAGATGACCGCCGAGCAGGCCGAGCAGGCGCTGGCGCGCATCGTGGCGTGCGGGGCGCTGGCGGATCTGGCGCAGGCGGACGTCGTGGTGGAGGCGGTCGTGGAGCGCCTGGACGTCAAGCGCGACCTGTTCAAGCAGCTGGAGGGTATCGTCGCCGGCGACTGCATTCTGGCGTCCAATACCTCGTCGCTTTCCATCACCGCCATTGCGCAAGCCTGCTCGCGTCCGCAGCGGGTCGCGGGCTTTCATTTTTTCAATCCGGTGCCTCTGATGAAAGTGGTGGAGATCATCGATGGCTTGCGTACCGATCCGGCAGTCGGCGACGCCCTGATGCAGTTGGCCCGCGCATTCGGCCATACGCCCGTTCGCGCCAAGGATATGCCGGGTTTCATCGTGAACCACGCCGGACGCGGGATGAATATCGAAGGGCTCAAGGTCGCCCAGGAGGCCGTGGCGCCGTTCTATCAGATCGATGTCGTCATGCGGGAACAGGCGGGCTTTCGGATGGGGCCGTTCGAGTTGCTCGATCTGACGGCGCTGGACGTATCGCATCCCGTCATGGAAGCGATCTACCGGCAGTTCTACGACGAGCCGCGTTTTCGCCCCTCGCCCATCACGGCGGTGCGCCATGCGGGCAATTTGCTGGGACGCAAGACCGGCGAGGGCTTCTATGCCTATCCGGAGGGGCAAAAGCGCGTGCCCGACGAGCCCGCCGTGCCTCCTCTGCCGTCGGGCTTGACGGTGTGGCTTGCGCCCTACCATTCCCTGGGCCACAAGCGCGCCGCCGCCTTGCTCAAATCGTTGGGGGCGAATGTCGCCGTTTCGGACACGCCGCCGGATGATGCGCTGATCGTCGTGACGCCTTTCGGCGAAGATACGGCCTCGGTCGTCGGAGCCCATCAGCTGGATGGCGAGCGCACGGTGGCGCTGGACGCGTTCTTTGGCCTGGCGCAGGGCCGCCGGCGGGTGCTCATGTGCTCGGCGGCGACGCAGCCAGGGTGGCGTGACGCGGCGCATGCCTTGTTCGCCGGCGACGGCACGCCCGTGACCGTCATCGATGATTCCGCGGGGTTTGTCGCCCAGCGTATCGTGGCGGCCATCGTGAATGTGGCCTGCGACATCGCGCAGCAGGCGATTGCGACGCCATCCGACATCGACGCGGCGGTGTCCCTGGGCCTGGGCTACCCGCTCAATGGACCGTTGAGCATGGGGGACACGCTGGGCAGCGCGCAGATCCTGGAGGTTTTGAAAGCCATGCAGAGAGTGACCGGCGACATGCGTTATCGTCCCAGCCTCTGGCTGCAGCGCCGCGTCCAGCTAGGGCTGTCGCTGCGCGCCGAGCCCGCTTGCGCGGCCAAGTAGAGGTGAAAATGGACTTCGCCCTCGAGGTGGGATGGGATTCCCATCTCGAGGGCGAAGTCCATTTGGGCTGAAGGCTACGGCTTAGTTCAGCTTGCTGAGCATGTACTGGACGGCGGCTTTCATTTCCTCGTCCGAAGCCTGCGACCCGCCGCGTGGGGGCATGGCGCCTACGCCTTCGATGGATTTCTTGACCATGGCGTCCAGGCCGGTTTCCGTATATTTTTCCCAAGCGGCCTTGTCGCCCAGCTTGGGCGCGTTGGCGACGCCCGTGGCGTGGCATGCGAAGCAGATGGAGTTGTACAGTTTTTCGCCGGCGGGGTCGATGGCTGCCGTATCGGCGGGCGCGGCGGCGGTGTCAGCCGACGCGGCCTGTTGTTCGGGAGCGGGTGCAGCGGGCGCCGCCGGTGTAGCGGCTGGCGCGGCGGGCTGCGCTTCTTCGGCTGCCGCTTCGTCGCCGGCGGGTTCCTTGGGCTCGTCGAACGATGCGCCCGACTGGTTGGCCATGTAGACCACCGCGCGAGCGATTTCAAAGTCGCTCAGCGAAGCATTGCCGCCTTTAGGCGGCATGGCGCCCACGCCGCTGATCGCCTTCGCGACCATGTCGTCATAACCTTTGGCGATGAGCGGAGCCCATGCGCCCTGATCGCCCAGCTTGGGGGCGCCGGCAACGCCTGCCGCGTGACAGGCGGTACAGGTGGACTCGTACACCTGTTGTCCGGTAAGCACGGCTTTGGGCGCGTTGGCATCGACCAGCTTGAATTGCGCGACGGGCTTGATGCGCGATGCGATGGCTTCGGCCGTCTGGGCGTCCGAGCCGCTTCCCAATACGCTGCTGGAGGCGACCAGCTTGACCAACAACAGAATGACCAGGATGGGTACGATGAAGGCCAGGATAACGGTGACGATGAGCTGCTTGGGCGTTTTGATGAAGCCCTGGTGCTCTTCGATTGGTTCTTCGACGTCTTGTATCGTTTGGTTCATGATCGAATCCTGCGTATTCCTAGTCAGTGGGCGCCAAGGCCTGAATTCCGTATTGTTATGCGTAAGGGCAAACAGTTAAGTCCTGCGCACAGGCAAGCTCGGGAATACTTCCCGAATAGCGGATTATAGCGAGACTACCGCTACTGTGCATGCGAAGCCCATGATCAGGCGCAAGAATTCGCCATAGCTGCGCATGGAGCGATCCGTCTTTCCGGCGCGGCGCCTGAATTTGTTTCGACAAACGCGCTACAATAGTCGCCTTTGCGTCCGTAGTTCAATGGATAGAATGAGAGTCTCCGAAGCTCTTGATACAGGTTCGATTCCTGTCGGACGCGCCAGTTTCATGCGGATTTGCCGTGCGTGGCGATGACGAGTGCCCAGTACCTTGGGGGCGGACTGTTCCTGACGTGCATGAGGGGCTTGTCATCATCCAGGCCCAGGCCGATAAGCTCTTGCAAATGCAATGCGTTTGGCGCGTGAATTTGAGCGCCTGCACGATCTCCGGAAAAAAAGCGTAGGTAATTCGATACCTATACGGTCCTGGCGCTGCCGCGCCAGGAAGCTGAGAAACTCGGGCGATAGTACCGTGACCGTATTTTGGCAAATGAGCTATGGGAGTTTGATAACTGTCGGCAAGCTTGCTAATTTAGTGCTGGCCGCATTTCACTGCGGAACCGGCCGGCCAAACTGAACGGCCAAGCCGACTCTGGCGCTAGGCAATGCCGTCTTGAGCGCGCGTAGCGCCTCGACCGCCTGCGCAAAGTCGGCATACTTCGCCAATGTGATGCCTGTGGGAGCGAAATGCGTTATCGACACGGGTTGAGGCAAGGTCTGTTGGATTATGGACTGGACATTGTCCGGCGTCTCGGACAGGACCACCTCGTTTTGACTGATGCCCACCACACCTTGCTCGTTGAGCAGCAGAGTATCCTGGCTGCCGGTGAACTGGGGGGGAATCTCTCTGATGCGGCTTGAGTCGATCTCGTATGTGCGCAGGGTGCCCAAACGGGCGACGTCCTCTTCAGAGAGCATCTCCCCCGGCGTCAGGGCAAAGCCAGCGGAGCTGACCAACGCCAGCGACATGCCAAGCAGTTGCAAGTAGCGGGGAAAATTTTTTCTCATGTTCGGGTTCCTGTATTGGTAAGTAGTATAGGTTATTGCGCAATGACGCGCGCTTCGACCAACAGAGTGAAGTTTCGTTCCGCATCGCCGCTTTTCGCGTGACAAGGCGTTTGATCCGCATGGAATGGGAGGTCGGGATTTGCCGCGATGGCAAAGATCTCCCAGTCTCCCTGTGCTGGTTCACCATAAAACGCGTAACTTCCCAAGCCATAGCGGGGAAACCGATAGTTTCCGCTTTTCCGGAAATGATCGTTGGGCAGCTTGA
>CAZKBT010000103.1:0-5811 GCA_964551305.1 uncultured Burkholderiaceae bacterium | reverse complement strand
ACGATGATTTCAACACTTCCGGCGCCGTGGCTGTGTTGTTCGAATTGGCGTCCGAAGCCAATCGCACAAAATCAGCCGAGGCCAGCGGCCTGATGCGGGCTTTGGGCGGCGTACTGGGCTTGCTGCAGCGCGATCCGTCTGCGTATCTGCGATCGCCCAGCCGCTATCAGCGCGGCGCCGCGGCGCCCGGCGGCTTGAGCGACGCGCAGATCGACGAGCTGGTCGAAGCCCGAAGCCAGGCCAAGCGGGAGAAGAACTTCGTCCTAGCCGATGGCCTGCGCAAGCAACTGCAGGAAAACGGAATCGAGCTCGAAGACAAGCCGGGCGGCGTGACCCAGTGGCGCAGGGCATAGGGATGGATCATGCTGGATAATGTCGGCGAACTATCGCAAAAGCCCGATTTCTGGGACGAGGCCTGCGCGCAATTGATGAAGCGCGACCGCATACTGAAAAAAATCATCCCTCAGCAGAGTTCGGCCTGGATCGCCGTGCCCTCTGCGCCGTTCGTCACCTTGGCGCGGGCCATAGTCGGCCACCAGATCTCTGTGAAGTCGGCCGACGCCATGTGGCAGCGATTCATCCAGGCCTGCGGCCGCAATCCGACGCCGCGCGCCTTTCTCAAGCTGGCCGAGGCGGATCTTACCCTGTCGGGCTTGTCCAAGCGCAAGGCGGAATACGTGCTGGACCTTGCCCAGCATTTTGCCGACAAGAAGGTCCTGCCGCAGCGCTGGAACGACATGGGCGACGAGGCCATCATCGCCGAGCTGTGTGACATACGCGGCATCGGCCGCTGGACGGCCGAGATGTTCCTGATTTTCAACTTGAGGCGGCCCGACGTCCTGCCGTTGGACGATGCGAGTCTGCTAAAGGCAATTTCGTTACACTATTTCAGCGGCGAACCCGTGTCTCGATTCGATGCGCGGGAAGTCGCCCAGGCCTGGGCGCCGTGGCGGACCGTGGCAACGTGGTACCTATGGCGCAGCCTTGATCCGGCTGCCGTGCAATACTAGACTAGACAAAGCGTACGCTTTTACCTGGATAAATTGTTCTTATGCGTAATACTTTCCTGGAATTCGAACAGCCTCTGGCCGAGCTTGAAAGCAAGATCGAGCAATTGCGATACGTTCAAACCGACTCGGCGGTCGATATCTCGGAAGAGGTGGGGCGATTACAGCAAAAGAATCAGGCCCTGGCAAAAAGCATCTACGCCAAGCTGACGCCGTGGCAGACGGCATTGGTGGCGCGCCATCCTCAGCGCCCTTACACCTTGGATTACGTACGGGAAATATTCACGGATTTCCATGAGCTGCACGGCGACCGTATGTACGCCGACGATCTGTCGATCGTGGGCGGATTGGCGCGCTTCAACGGCACGCCCTGCATGGTCATCGGCCATCAAAAGGGTCGGGACACCAAGGAGCGCGCCATGCGCAACTTCGGAATGCCGCGTCCCGAAGGCTATCGCAAGGCGCTGCGCCTGATGCGCTTGGCCGAAAAATTCCAGGTTCCGGTTTTCACCTTCGTGGACACACCCGGCGCCTATCCGGGCGTGGGCGCCGAAGAGCGAGGCCAGTCCGAGGCCATCGGGCACAATCTTTACGCCATGGCGGAATTGAGGGTGCCCATTATCGCCACCATCATCGGCGAAGGCGGTTCGGGCGGCGCATTGGCCATCGCCGTCGGCGACACGGTCTTGATGTTGCAGTATTCGACCTATGCCGTGATCTCCCCCGAAGGATGCGCCTCGATCTTGTGGCGCAGCGCGGATAAAGCGCCGGTGGCGGCCGAAGCCTTGGCGATTACCGCGCCGCGTCTGAAGGAACTGGGTCTCATAGATCGGATCGTGAACGAACCGGTGGGCGGCGCGCACCGAGATCCCGAGTTGATGGCTCGCCAGCTCGGGCGCGCTCTGACCGATTCCCTGCGCCAGATCAGCGGCATGCCCATGGACCGGCTGGTGGAGCGTCGCGTCGAGCGCTTGCTATCGTACGGGCGCTTCCAGGACGCCAAGTCCTGAACGGATAGGTCCTCATCATGTCCGTGGCGGCCGACCCGGAATCGCTCGGCTACGTCGGTTCTCCCCTTCTGCTTCAGGCCATCGCGGCTAGCGTCCAGGATCTGGAAACCAGGCCGGCGCGCTTGGCGGTGGGGGTCAGCGGCGGACCGGATTCGGCCATGCTGGCCGTCCACGCCGCGCAATGGGCAAAAAGCCAAGGCGTGGAGCTGCATGTGTTTCACATTCATCACGGTTTGCAGGCGTCTGCCGACAGCTGGCAGGCGCAGGTGCATGAGCTGGCGCAGCGCTTGCGGCTGCCATGCCATAGCATGCGCGTGCAAGTCGATCTGACGCAAGGCACAGGCACCGAGGCCGGCGCGCGCGACGCGCGGTATGCGGCGCTGGCGCAGCTGAGCCGCATGATGGATGTGCGGCATATCCTGTTGGCCCATCACCAGGACGATCAGGCCGAAACGGTATTGCTCAGATTGCTCAGGGGCAGTGGTCCTGGCGGACTTGCGGCGATGGCGCCGACCTCGCGGCGCGATGGCGTCACGTATGCTCGGCCCTGGCTGGATCAGCCGCGCGCCGCCATCCTGGAGCAGGCGTCGCGTTTTCACGAGGCAACGGGATGGCGGGCCGTCGACGACCCCAGCAATGCCGATGACCGGTACACGCGCAGCGCCTTGCGCGAGCGGCTGGCGCCTGTCTTGTCCCAGCGCTGGCCCGGGTGGCAGCGCGTACTGGCGCGGCATGCGCGGCAAAGCGCCCAGGCAGATCGCGTTCTTCAAGAGGTCGCCGCGCAGGACTTCTCGAGCCTCGATCCGCAAGACGACGGCCGCAGCTTTTCCTTGAAAGCCTGGCGCGGCCTGTCGCAGGACAGGCAGGCCCTGGTCTTGCGCTACTGGCTGGCGCGGCACGGCACGCGCATGCCGACGCAGGCGCGCCTGGACGACTGGATGAAGCAACTGCGCGAACTTCACGCCTTGGGACACGATCGCCACATGCAGGTCAAGCACGGACGAGTGTGGCTGCGGTGCCGCAAGGGGCGGGTGATCCTGGACGACTCGGACGGCTGACATTCATTCGTTCACGATACGCGCGAACGAACATCTGTAATACACGTTAAAATACTGAGCTTTGTGTCCTAGCGTCCATCTTTGCTGTCAGGATAAAACCAGAGCCTGGTATTGAAGCGGTTCAAGGTCGGCGCGCCTTCTAATCAGAGTAAAAGATGTCCCTGATCGTTCATAAGTATGGCGGCACTTCGATGGGTTCGGTCGAGCGGATCCAGAATGTCGCGCGCCGCGTGGCCAAATGGCACGCGGCAGGCCACCAGGTCGTCGTGGTGCCTTCGGCCATGTCGGGAGAAACCAATCGCTTGCTGGGCTTGGCCAAGGAGATCACTCCGCAGCCGGACGCGCGCGAGCTGGATATGCTGGCGTCGACGGGCGAGCAGGCAAGCAGCGCATTGCTGGCGATCGCCTTGATGGCGCAAGGCGTTGCAGCCCGTAGCTACACAGGCTGGCAAGTCCCCGTCAAGACGGATTCCGCCTATACGAAAGCGCGCATCAAATCCATAGACGATGAGCGCGTGCGCGCTGATCTGGATGCCGGGCGCGTCGTGATCGTCACGGGCTTCCAGGGCATCGACGACAACGGCTACATCACCACGTTGGGCCGCGGCGGTTCCGATACGTCCGCGGTGGCGATGGCTGCGGCGCTGAAGGCGGATGAATGTTTGATCTTTACCGATGTCGATGGCGTTTACACCACCGATCCTCGGGTCGTTCCCGAGGCGCGCCGCATGTCCGTCGTGTCGTTCGAGGAAATGCTGGAAATGGCATCGCTGGGCTCCAAAGTGCTGCAGATCCGGGCGGTGGAGTTCGCCGGCAAATACCAGGTTCCCGTTCGCGTCCTGTCGTCGCTGACCGACCCCATGATCCCGCTCGGAGAAGAAATGGCTTCGGGCACGCTAATTACTTTCGAGGAAGACCAGAAGATGGAATCCGCTGTTGTTTCGGGCATTGCCTTCAGCCGTGACGAGGCCAAACTGACGTTGCTCGCCGTGCCGGATACGCCCGGCGTGGCCTATTCGATACTTGGCCCGGTGGCCGCCGCCAACATCGACGTCGATATGATTTTGCAGAACCAGTCCGTTGCCGGCACGACCGATTTTTCGTTCACCGTCAACCGCAACGACTACGTCCGCACCATTGATTTGCTGAGGAATCAGGTCGCTCCGGCAGTCGGCGCCGCCGAAGTCATCGGCGATGACAAAGTGTGCAAGGTTTCCATCGTGGGCATCGGCATGCGCAGCCACGTGGGCATCGCCAGCCTGATGTTCCGCACTTTGTCGGAAGAGGGCATCAACATCCAGATGATCAGCACGAGCGAAATCAAAACCTCGGTGGTCATCAATGACAAGTACATGGAATTGGCGGTTCGCGCCTTGCACAGGGCGTTCGAGCTGGACCAGGACAAGAGCGCCGCGGCCGAGTAGGGAATTCATGTGCGCCGGAATGCTGAAAAACCGCGTGCACGCGCTTTTGAGTTAATTTAACTCATGCTAGAATAACGCTCTTTGTTCGGAGACGTGGCCGAGAGGTTGAAGGTACTCCCCTGCTAAGGGAGCATGCGGCTTATACCCGCATCGAGGGTTCGAATCCCTCCGTCTCCGCCAGAAAATCTGGTTCAAAGCCCTGTTTTTACAGGGCTTTTTTGTTTTTTTTGGAATGCTGGTGCGGATTTAGTGCGGAATCTGACGAAATAGCCGTGTTTACAGCCGCAAGATTGCGACGCATGTCTCCGCCCGGGATCCAATTGGCATAGTCGCGCATCATCACGGCTAAGCTATGTCCAAGCTGTGCGGCAACCCACGCAGGATCGGTGCCCGCTTGCAAGGCCAATGTGACGCTGGTATCTCGACATTCCTTGGTGGCCGGTATCGAACTTTGGCTTTCTTCAATGCAGCTAAAGGCTTCTATCAACCCATCTTCGACGTTATCCAAGAGGCGCTTGCTCAACTAGAGGCGGGGAATGACTGAGTCTTTTTGACCCGTGCAATCTGTAGCCATCGAACCTCCGAGCCGCGCCTCTTTTGCAGTTGTGTGACATACCCTAGGGTTCTCCATGGGGTTATGCACAGCGTATGGGGATAAGTTAGTGGGGCTGATACAACCTGTTGCGGTTATGATCGTTGTGGCGCCAGGATGGCGCGGGGAGAGGATCATGGATAGTTGGGCATTAGCGATCGTTATTGCTACTTTTTGTGGGCCTGCGGTTGCGATACAAATACAAAAATGGATCGAGCGGAGGAGGGTTCGATCTGATGATAAAGAAGCTGTATTCCGCACGCTGATGAGTACTAGAGCGACGCGCTTGAGCGAAGACCACGTGAAGGCATTAAATATGATCGATATTGCCTATCGCGGGGGTCTACCCAAAAAAAGGACCAAAACAGAGAATGATGTTGTTAATCGATGGGCCGAATACAAAGGGCACTTATTCGTTGATCAAACAAGAATGAGCGAGAGCCAGCAACAGAATTGGGTCACTTTGGCTAATACTCTTTTTGCGTCCCTGCTTGAAGCAATGGCAGTCGAGCGTGGATATGTATTTGATAAGCACGCCCTGGGGACAGGGGGGTATTGGCCAATGGCTCATGGATATACGCAAATGCAGCAGGAGCATGCGAGATATCTTCTGCTTGAGGTTTTGAAGGGAAACAGGTCAATTCCAATGTCAATCACTGCAATACATGTCAACGCCGGTTGAAAACTGACCCACTTTCGTCGGAATCGTCGGAGTAAAAC
>CAZKBT010000102.1:0-5813 GCA_964551305.1 uncultured Burkholderiaceae bacterium | reverse complement strand
CGCCCGATCACTGG
The DNA here is from genome assembly GCA_964551305.1 of uncultured Burkholderiaceae bacterium. Classification (GTDB taxonomy): domain Bacteria; phylum Pseudomonadota; class Gammaproteobacteria; order Burkholderiales; family Burkholderiaceae_B; genus JBAZDC01. The sequence goes on along the minus strand of CAZKBT010000102.1, from coordinate 5,799 downwards.
ACCTGGCACATGTACGACACCGTCAAGGGGTCGGACTGGCTGGGCGATCAGGATGCGATCGAGTTCATGTGCCGCGAAGCGCCCAACGCCGTGTACGAGCTCGAGCACTTCGGCATGCCTTTCGACCGCAACGCCGACGGCACCATCTATCAGCGTCCCTTCGGCGGGCATACGGCCAATTTCGGCGAAAAGCCCGTGCAGCGCGCCTGTGCGGCGGCCGACCGTACCGGCCATGCGATGCTGCATACGCTCTATCAGCGCAACGTGGCGGCCCGCACCCAGTTTTTCGTCGAATGGATGGCGCTCGACCTGCTGCGCAACGACGCCGGCGACGTGCTGGGCGTGACCGCGCTTGAAATGGAAACGGGCGACATCTACGTCCTCGAGGCCAAGCAGACCGTGCTGGCCACCGGCGGGGCGGGGCGCATCTGGGCCGCGTCGACCAACGCGTTCATCAATACCGGCGACGGCCTGGGCATGGTGGCGCGGGCCGGCCTGCCGTTGCAGGACATGGAGTTCTGGCAATTCCACCCCACTGGCGTGGCCGGCGCCGGCGTGCTGATCACCGAAGGCGTGCGCGGCGAAGGCGGCATCCTGCTCAATAAAGATGGCGAGCGCTTCATGGAGCGCTACGCGCCCACGCTCAAGGACCTGGCCCCGCGCGATTTCGTCTCCCGTTCGATGGATCAGGAAATCAAGGAAGGCCGCGGTTGCGGCGACGGCAGCTACGTGGTCCTCAAGCTGGACCACCTGGGCGCCGACGTCATTCAAAAGCGCTTGCCGTCGATTCGTGAAATCGCCATCAAGTTCGCCAACATCGACCCGATCAAGGATCCCATCCCCGTCGTGCCGACCATCCACTATCAAATGGGCGGCATCCCCGCAACCTACAACGGCCAAGTCGTGGAACGCAAGAACGGCGAGGAAAAAATCGTCAAGGGCTTGTACGCCATCGGCGAATGCGCGGCGGTATCGGTGCACGGCGCCAATCGCCTGGGCACGAACTCCCTGCTGGATCTCATCGTGTTCGGCCGCGCTGCGGGCAACCACATCGTCAACAGCCACCCCGAGCGTCAGCATGCGCACGAGCCCATCCCCGAATCGGCCATCGATTATTCGCTGGACCGGGTCAACACGCTGGAAAGCCGCACATCGGGCGAAAAGACGCAGGACGTCGGCGCCGCGATCCGCGCGTCCATGCAGCACCATTGCGGCGTGTTCCGCACCCTGGATCTGCTGAACAAGGGCGTCGAGTCCATCGAAAGCATCGCCCCCCAGGTGGAACACGTCTACTACAAGGACAAATCCAAGGTCTTCAATACCGCGCGCATCGAAGCGCTGGAACTGACCAACATGATCGAGGTCGCGCGCGCGACGATCAAATCCGCCGCAGCTCGCACGGAAAGCCGCGGCGCGCATGCGCTGAACGATCATCCGGAGCGCGACGACGAAAACTGGCTGCGCCACACCTTGTGGTATTCCGAAGGCGGCCGCCTGGATTACAAGCCGGTGCAAATGAAGCCGCTGACCGTCGACAGCTTCCCGCCCAAGGCGCGTACCTTCTAAGCAGGACACAGAAATGAGCCAGAAACGTATCGTTAAGTTTGAAATCTACCGCTATGATCCCGACAAGGACGAGCGGCCCTACATGCAAAAGCTCGACGTCGAGCTGCAGCCCACCGACAAGATGCTGCTCGATGCCCTGGTGCGCATCAAGAACGACGTCGACGACAGCTTGGCCATCCGCCGCTCGTGCCGCGAAGGCGTTTGCGGTTCCGATGCCATGAACATAAACGGCAAGAACGGCTTGGCCTGTACGACTAACCTGCGCGAACTCAAAGAGCCCATCGTTCTTCGTCCGTTGCCGGGCTTGCCGGTAGTGCGTGATCTGATCGTCGACATGACAAGCTTCTTCAATCAGTATCATTCGGTCAAGCCGTTCCTGATCAATGATCAGCCGCCACCGGAAAAAGAGCGTCTGCAGACGCCTGAAGCCCGCGAAGAGCTCGATGGTCTGTACGAGTGTATTTTGTGCGCATGCTGCTCGACGTCGTGCCCGTCGTTCTGGTGGAATCCCGACAAGTTCGTCGGGCCCGCCGGCTTGCTGCAAGCCTATCGCTTCATTGCGGATTCCCGCGACGAGGCGACCGGCGAGCGCCTGGACAACTTGGAAGATCCGTATCGTTTGTTCCGCTGCCACACCATCATGAATTGCGTGGACGTCTGTCCAAAAGGTTTGAATCCTTCCAAGGCGATCGGCAAGATCAAGGAGCTTCTGGTCCGTCGTACTATTTAGGAAATGGATAGCCTATGAATACGTTGTCGGAGCTGGACCGCACTCGCTTGCGCTGGCGTGCGCGCCGTGGCCTGCTGGAGAATGATCTGATCATTACCCGCTTTCTGGACGCGCATGAATTGGAACTGACCGATAACGACGTTGCCGCCTTGTCTTTGTTGTTTGAAATGGGCGATAACGACTTGTTGGACGTATTGCTGGCCCGCAAGGAGGCGCAGGGCGTCTACGACACGCCCGACATTCGCAGGCTGGTTGCTCAAATGCGAGAGCTGTAACTTCTAAGGAATAAAAGATGCAATTATCAGATAAGAAAGCGACGTTGTCATTTTCCGATGGCTCCGAGTCGATCGAGTTTCCTGTCTATCAGGGCACGGTCGGTCCGGACGTCATCGACATACGTAAGCTTTACGGCAAGAGCGGCATGTTTACCTATGACCCGGGTTTCTTGTCGACCGCGTCGTGCGAGTCGAGCATTACCTACATCGACGGCGATCAAGGACAGCTGTTGTACCGCGGCTATCCGATCGACCAGTTGGCGCAAAGCTGCGACTTCCTGGATATCTGCTACTTGATCCTGAACGGCGAGCTGCCCGACGGCGAGCAGAAAGCGGACTTCGATTCGCAGGTGACCAATCATACGATGGTCAACGAGCAGCTGCATTTCTTCCTGCGCGGTTTCCGTCGCGACGCGCACCCGATGGCGGTGCTGACCGGCTTGGTGGGGGCGCTGTCGGCCTTCTATCACGACTCGACGGACATTACGAATCCGCGCCATCGCCATATCTCTGCCATTCGCCTGATCGCCAAGATGCCCACGCTGGTGGCGATGGCCTATAAATATTCGCAAGGACAGCCTTTCATCTATCCGCAGAACAACTTGTCGTACACCGGCAATTTCCTGCGCATGATGTTCGCCACGCCGTGCGAAGAATACAAGGTCAATGAAGTCGTCGAGCGCGCGCTGGATCGCATCTTCATCCTGCATGCCGATCACGAGCAGAACGCGTCGACCTCCACCGTGCGCCTGTGCGGCTCGTCGGGCACCAATCCGTTCGCGGCTATCGCCGCGGGCGTGGGCTGCTTGTGGGGCCCCGCTCACGGCGGCGCCAACGAGGCGTGCCTGCAGATGCTCGAAGAGCTTCAGGCCAACGGCGGCGTCGAGAAAGTCGGCGAGTTCATGGAAAAGGTTAAGGACAAGAATTCGGGCGTGCGCCTGATGGGCTTTGGCCACCGCGTCTACAAGAACTACGACCCGCGCGCAAAGCTGATGCAGGAAACGTGCAAGGAAGTCCTGGCGGCCCTGGGCCTGGAAAATGATCCGCTGTTCAAGCTGGCCATGGAGCTGGAGCGCATCGCGCTCGAAGACCCGTATTTCGTCGAACGCAAGCTCTATCCGAACGTGGACTTCTACTCGGGCATCGTGCAGCGCGCCATCGGCATTCCCACGTCCTTGTTCACGGCCATTTTCGCTTTGGCGCGTACAGTGGGCTGGATTGCTCAATGGAGCGAAATGCTGTCCGATCCCGACTACAAGATCGGACGTCCTCGCCAGCTGTACACGGGCGCCGTGGAACGCGACGTGCCCAAGCGCGGCTGAACGGCTGCTTGGCGGCGATGCCCGCCGAGCGAGGCGGACATCGCCGATCGGGTCCGCCTCTATGTCGCCTGGCCGACTTCCTGCTGGGCATCCACGACGGCCAGCGCCGTCATGTTGATGATGCGCCGCGCCGTCGAGCTGGTGGTCAGGATGTGCACGGGGCGCGCGGCGCCCAGGAGTACCGGGCCCATGGCCACGCCGTTGCTGCCCGTCATCTTCAGCATGTTGTAGGTGATGTTGCCGGTATCCAGGTTCGGCGTGATCAGCAGGTTGGCCGGCCCCTTCAGGGTCGAATCGGGGAAAGCCTTGAAGCGGATTTTTTCCGACAAGGCGGAGTCGGCATGCATTTCGCCGTCGACCTCGAGCTCGGGCGCGCGCTCGGCGATCAGGCGGCGGGCTTCGGCCATTTTGCGCGACGAGGCCGAAGGGCGGCTGCCGAAGTTCGAGTGCGACAGCAGGGCGATCTTGGGGGTGATGCCAAAGCGCAGGATTTCATTGGCGGCCTGGATGGTCATGTCCGCTATTTGGTCCGCCGTCGGATCTTCGTTGACGTGCGTGTCGCAGATGAACAGGGTCTGCGTGGGCAGCATCAGCACGTTCATGGCGGCGAACGTCTTCACGCCGGCCTTCAGGCCGATGACCTCTTCGATGTACTTCAATTGATTGTCATAGCGGCTGGTCACGCCGCACAGCATGGCGTCCGCGTCGCCGCGCTGCAGCAGCATGACGCCGATCAGCGAGTTGTGCTTGCGTATCATCGCCTTGGCGATGTCGGGCGTGACGCCGTCGCGCGCCTTCATCTTGTAATACGCGTGCCAGGTTTCGTTGAAGCGCTCGTCGTCCTCTGGATCGACGATGTCGAAATGCTCGTCGGCTTTCAGGCGCAGGCCGAATTTTTCGATGCGCATGGCGATGACGCCCGGACGGCCGATGAGAATGGGGCGCGCAATGCTTTCGTCGACGATGGTTTGCACCGCGCGCAGCACGCGCTCGTCTTCGCCGTCGGCGTAGATGACGCGCTTGGGCGCGCTGCGCGCCTGCTGGAACAGGGGGCGCATCAGCTGGCCGGTGTGATACACCATGCTGGTCAGTTTGTGGCGATACGCGTCCATGTCGTCGATGGGGCGCGAGGCCACGCCTGAATCCATGGCCGCCTGGGCGACAGCCGGGGCGATCTTGAGGATCAGGCGGGTATCGAAGGGCTTGGGAATGATGTAGTCCGGGCCGAAGGACAGCTCCTGGCCCGCATAGGCGTTGGCGACTTCATCGTTTTGCTCGGCCTGGGCCAGATCGGCGATCGCGTGCACGCAGGCCAGCTTCATTTCTTCGTTGATGACGGTTGCGCCGACGTCCATGGCGCCCCGGAAAATGAAGGGGAAGCACAGCACGTTGTTGACCTGGTTCGGGTAGTCCGACCGGCCGGTTGCGATGATGCAGTCGGGGCGGGCGGCTTTGGCCAGTTCGGGTCGGATCTCGGGGTTGGGATTGGCCAGGGCCAGGATCAGCGGGCGCGCGGCCATGGACTTGACCATGTCGGGCGTCAGCACGTCGGCGGTGGAGCAGCCCAGGAAAATATCGGCGTCCCTGCAGACGTCGGCCAGGTTCCGGGCGTCCGTGTCCTTGGCGTAGCGGGCCTTGGTGGGCTCCATGTTGGCGTCGCGCCCCTTCCAGATCACGCCGCGCGAATCGACCACGAAGATATTCTCGTTGCGCACGCCCAATGTGACCAGCAGATCCAGGCAGGCGATGGCGGCGGCGCCGGCGCCCGAGCACACCAGCCTGACTTGATCCATTTGCTTGCCGACGACCTTCAGGCCGTTGACGATGGCGGCGCAGGAAATGATGGCCGTGCCGTGCTGGTCGTCGTGGAAGACGGGGATCTTCATGCGCTCGCGCAGCTTCTTCT
>CAZKBT010000101.1:0-6175 GCA_964551305.1 uncultured Burkholderiaceae bacterium | reverse complement strand
AAAAAAGGGGTTTTTGGTGAGAAAGGGGGGGGAAATTGGGCCGGCGGGCGCCGGCAAGGGGAACCCCGGATGGGGGGGGGGGGGGGCGTTGCTGCGCCAGGGCCCGCATGAAAAAACAGTGTTCGGGGGCGAGCCCGATACCACGAATAACCGCATGGAAATCATGAGCGTCATCCAGGCGCTCAAGCTGCTCAAGCGCCCTTGCAAGGTAATCGTGCATACGGATTCGCAGTACGTGCAAAAAGGCATGAGCGAATGGCTCGATAACTGGAAGCGCCGGGGCTGGCGCACCGCCGACAAGAAGCCGGTGAAGAACGCCGATCTCTGGCAGGAGCTGGACCGGCTGGTCCAGCAACACGATGTTTCCTGGCGCTGGGTCCGGGGCCATGCCGGCGATCCGGGCAATGAGCGCGCGGACGAGCTCGCCAACCAAGGCGTCGAGCTCGCCAAGGCGAACGCCAAATAGGTCCTCGCGGCGCGAAAGCAAGTCCCGTACCAAGCGCGGGCCTTTTATGTAGTCGTTTGACATGGTTTTCTGAATGGATCCTGGATGCAAATATTCACGATTCCACGAACTGGTGCTACAGTCATGAGCGGCGTTTCACATTTAGTGACCAACTGGAACACACCTGTTTCCGCCCCGGGCGGCGATGTTCGCCGCCCGGGCCAAACCGACTTTTATCGATGAAACTTTCCTTCCTTGGCGTTTTACTTGTATTGGCGGTGGGCGCGGCTCTTGGCGTGGGCGGTGCGAAATGGATGGCGGAGCGGTCTGCGGAGTCGACAGGCGAAGCGTCGCCTGTGCGGGCCTCGTCCTCGGGGCCGGGTTCATCGGCGGTTGCCGTTTCCGTGGTCAAAGTCGAGCGGGTGGCCTTGACGGAAGGCGTGTCCGCCGTGGGCTCATTGCGTTCCGAGGACTCGGTGATCGTGCGTCCCGAAGTCGCCGGGCGCATTGCCGAAATCAATTTCGAGGAAGGCGGCAGGGTAACGAAAGGCCAGGTCCTGGTGCGGTTGGATGACGGTGTGGTCAAGGCACAGTTGCAGCAGGCTCGCGCCAACTTGAGCCTGGCGCAAAGCCAATATCGCAGGGCGCAGGAACTCAGTCAGCGCGGATTCATCAGCGGCCAGGCCCGCGACGAAGCGGCCAGTCAGCTCAAAGTGCAGCAGGCCGCCGCGGCGCTGGCCCAGGCGCAGCTGGAAAAGACGGTGATCCTGGCGCCGTTTGACGGCTGGATCGGATTGCGCAGTGTGTCGGTCGGTGATTACGTCAGCCCAGGCGACGATCTGGTCCCGCTCGAATCCATCGACCCCTTGAAGGTCGATTTTCGCATTCCCGAACAGTATCTGAACCAGGTGCGCGTCGGCGCCCGACTGGCGGTACAGTTCGATGCCCTGCCGGGGCAGAGCCGGGAAGGCACGGTCGGGGCGATCAGTCCCCTGGTCGATGTCGGCGGGCGTTCGATTCTGTTGCGCGCCACGATCCCCAATGCCGATGCCCTGCTGCGGCCGGGTATGTTCGCCCGCGTTCAATTGCAGTTCGCCGATACGCCTTCGCTGGTCGTGCCGGAGGCCGCGCTGGTCCCTTCTTCCGAGGGGCAATACGTATTCCGCCTGGTCGGCGACAAAGCGCAGCGCATGGCCGTGACGGTGGGCCAGCGCCGAGGCGGCAAGGCGCAAATACTATCCGGCCTGGAGGACGACGACCAAGTCCTGGTATCGGGCTTGCAACGCGTGCAGGATGGAGGCGAGGTGCGTCTGGTGTCCGGCGCCGTTTCAAACGATTGATCTCTCGGGGTAGAGCGCGGCCATGATCCTTTCCGATATTTGCATCAAGCGTCCGGTTTTCGCGACCGTTCTTACCCTGATCATCACCCTGGTCGGCTTGATTTCCTACGATCGGCTGACCGTGCGCGAATACCCCGCCATCGACGAGCCGGTCGTCTCCGTGATCACCAACTACAAGGGGGCGTCTCCCGAGGTGGTCGAGTCCCAGGTCACCAAGCCGCTCGAAGACCAGCTGGCCGGCATCGAAGGCGTCGACGTGATGACCTCGCGCAGCCGCTCGGAACGCAGCCTGATCGACATCAAGTTCACGCTGGACCGCAATCCGGACGCCGCCGCCGCCGAGGTCCGCGACAAGGTGTCGCGCGCGCGGCGCTTTCTGCCCGACGAAATCGACGAGCCCATCATCAGCAAGGTCGAAGCCGACTCGACGCCCATCGTCTACCTGGGGGTCACGACGGGCGACCTGACGCCCATGCAGGCGTCGGACTACATCAACCGCTACATCAAGAATCGCCTGTCCGTGCTGCCGGGCGCCGCCGAAGTCAGGGTGTTCGGCGAGCGGCTGCCGTCGATGCGGGTGTTCGTCGACCGCAGCAAACTGGCCGCCTACGACCTGACGGTGCAGGACGTCGAGAACGCGCTGCGCCGCCAGAACGTGCAGATACCGGCCGGGCGCATCGAATCGCGGGATCGCGAGTTCACGGTGGTGTCGTCGACCGACCTGCAAACCGTGGAGCAGTTCAAGGCGGTGATCGTGAATACCGTCCAAGGATACCCGGTGCGCCTGGAAGACGTGGCCCAGGTCACGGTCGCGCCGGCGGAAGAACGCGTATCGGCGCGCTTCGACGGTCGGCCCAGCTTGACCATCGGCGTCACCAAGCAATCCACGGCGAACCCGCTCGATCTGTCGCGCGCGGTGATCGCCGAGGTGGAGCTGATCAACCAGAATCTGCCGCAGGGCATGCGACTGAATTTTTCCTACGACAGCTCGGTCTTCATCCAGGAGTCCATCAATTCGGTGTACTCCACCGTGCTGGAGGCGGTCATCCTGGTCGTCCTGGTGATTTTCTTCTTCCTGCGCAATATCCGCGCCAGCCTCATCCCCTTGGTGACCATTCCGGTTTCCCTGATCGGGGCGTGCGGCGTCATGTATCTGTTCGGCTTTTCGATCAATACTTTGACGCTGTTGGCGATGGTGCTGGCCATAGGCCTGGTCGTGGACGACGCCATCGTCGTGCTGGAGAACATCTACCGCCACATCGAAGAGGGCAAGACCCGGCTGGAGGCGGCGTTCCTGGGTTCCAAGGAAATCGGCTTTGCCGTCATCGCCATGACGCTGACCTTGATCACTGTGTACGCGCCGCTTGCGTTCGCCACGGGGCGCACTGGACGCTTGTTCATCGAGTTCGCTCTGACCTTGGCGGGCGCGGTGCTGGTCTCGGGCTTCATCGCCCTGACCTTGACGCCGATGATGTGCTCCACCGTGCTGCGCCACCAGACCGGTCATGGGCGTATCTACAACTTCATCGAGAACCTGCTCGTGCGCTTGACGAACGGGTACCGGCGCAGCCTGCTCGTGGCGTTGCGTCATCGCTTCATCGTCCTGTGCCTGGGCGCGCTGGTGGGCTTGGCCAGCGTCTTGCTGTTCTCCATCGTCAAAAGCGAGCTGGCGCCCATCGAGGATCGCGGCGTGGTGTTCGGCGTCATCAGCGGGCCCGATGGCGCCACCTTGGACTATACGCAGAAAAGCGTCGAACAGATCGAACGCATCTATGCCGGGGTCGAGGAAGCCCAGAACAGCCAGGCGATCATCGGCTTTCCCGCCGTTACCAATGCCTTCGCCATCCTGCGACTGAAACCCTGGAAAGAACGCACGCGCAGCCAGCAGGAAATCGCGGAAAGCCTTTCGCCTCAGTTTTCGAGCGTGTCGGGCGTGCGCGCCTTCGCCATCAATCCGCCGTCCCTGGGGCAGCGCGCCACGTCCAAGCCGATCAACTTCATCATCATGAGTCAGGCTTCGTACCCCGAATTGGCCAAGATCACCGACGACTTCCTGGCGCGGCTGGCCGATTATCCGGGCCTCCAGAACGTGGAAACGGACCTGCGCTTGAATACGCCTGAATTGCGCGTGATCGTGGATCGCGACAAGCTGGCCGACGTGGGTGTGTCGGTGGAAGAGGTCGGCCGCACCCTGGAGACCATGCTGGGCGGCCGCCAAGTGACGCGTTATCAGGACAGCGGCGAACAATACGACGTGATCGTCCAGGTCCAAAGGCAGGATAGGTCCTCGCCGGCCGACATACAGGACATATACGTGCGCACGCGCGACGGCGGCATGGTCCAGCTGGCGAACTTCCTGGACGTGCGGGAAAGCGTGTCTCCCCAGTCCCTGAACCACTTCAACCGCCTGCGCGCGGTCAAGATCGAAGCGGCGATCGCGCCGGGCTACGCGCTGGGCGAAGTACTGGCGCACATGCAGTCCGTCGCCAATGAGATGCTGCCCGCCACGGTCCAGACCGATCTGGACGGCCAGTCGCGCGAATTCCGCGACTCCTCGGGCAGCATCTATTTTGTGTTCGGCATGGCGCTGGTCTTCATTTATCTCGTGCTGGCCGCCCAGTTCGAAAGCTGGCGCAATCCGATGATCATTATGCTGTCCGTGCCCTTGTCCATGACGGGCGCCTTGCTGGCGCTCTGGTTGTCCGGGGGGACGCTGTCGATCTACAGCCAGATCGGCTTGATTACCCTGGTCGGCTTGATCACCAAGCATGGCATCCTGATCGTGGAGTTCGCCACCCAGCTGCGCGACAGCGGCAAGGAAATGATGGAAGCGGTCGTCGAGGCCAGCATCCTGCGCCTGCGCCCGATCCTGATGACGACCGGCGCCATGGTCCTGGGCGTCATCCCGCTGGCGCTGGCCACTGGCGCCGGCGCGGAATCGCGCCAGCAGATCGGCTGGGTCCTGGTGGGTGGGCTATGCCTGGGCACGGTCCTGACGCTGTTCGTCGTTCCCGTCGCCTATACCTTGATCGCCGGCAAGCACACGCCCAAGCATTAGGCTGTTCCCGAACTTGGTAAACTGGTCCGCATTTCCCACGTACGTTTTTTATAGGTCGTTATGCGTCAGATCGTTCTGGATACGGAAACCACGGGCCTGGATCCCGCGCAAGGCCATCGCATCGTCGAATTGGCCGGCGTCGAGATCGTCAACCGGACCTTGACCGGTCGTCATCTGCATCTTTATCTGAATCCCGATCGCGACAGCGATCCCGAAGCCTTGGCGGTCCACGGGCTGACTACGGAGTTTCTTTCCACCTATCCCCGTTTCCATGAGGTCGCCCGGCAACTGATCGAGTTCGTCGAAGGCGCCGAAGTCATTATTCATAATGCGCCGTTCGACACCAAGTTCCTGACGGCGGAGCTGCGGCGCGCCAAGCTGCCGTCGTTCGATCAGCTCTGCGCGAAGATAACCGACTCGCTGGTGTATGCACGCGAGCAGCATCCGGGCAAGCGCAATTCCCTGGACGCCTTGTGCGACCGCTATGGCATTTCCAATGCGCATCGTACCTTGCACGGCGCATTGCTCGACTCGGAGCTGCTGGCCGACGTCTGGCTGGCCATGACGCGCGGCCAAGACGCCCTGCTGATGGATTTCGAGGAGAACGCCGGCCAGGACAATATCCAGGTCGGCGTGCGCCTGGAGCACGTGGATGCGAGCAGCTTGCCTGTCATCGCGGCCGGCCCCGACGAATTGGCGGCGCATGAGCAATACCTGTCCGGGTTGGACAAGGACGCGGGAAAGCCGAGCGTATGGCGAAACTATGTCGACGAAGGCGAGCAGGTCGTTTAGTATTTTCGTGTACAATTACGCCTTCCCCAAATTCTTGTCGGGTTGCATGAACGTGTGATCGACGGCGCCTGGCAAGGCGTTCGCAGTCGACAACGACTCCGGGGCGGTTAGCTCAGTGGTAGAGCACTGCCTTCACACGGCAGGGGTCACTGGTTCGAACCCAGTACCGCCCACCATTAATATTCATAGTTAAATCAAAGCGTTATGTGACGACAGGCATAAAGTGGCCGCTTTGGCCAATAATTGCCTGTTTTCACTTTCGGCCACATTTTGGTTGTAAAGGGTTTGTGTGCTAGGGGCTCTACCCCATAAACGGGGGATCTAGGCATTCATCAGACTCGGTTAATCACACCATTCCAACCGCATTGAGCCAAGACTCGCATGCGGTAATTCTCAAAATTCCTGAACCCGTACGCTCTGCGTGAGAGCATCTCCATCTTCGTGTGGAACCCCTCGGTGATGCCATTAGACTTGGTGAACCGCCACATGTAATGACCCAGTGAATTTCTGCTCAGGTGATAATCGAGGAAATCACCATGA
>CAZKBT010000100.1:0-6462 GCA_964551305.1 uncultured Burkholderiaceae bacterium | reverse complement strand
GCGTTGCGCTTCCATTCGGTGGAAGGCAGGATTCCGCGCCGCTCGCCGCCCAGGTCGATGCCGGTCAGCTGGCCGAACCCGAACTGCTTGCTGAAGTCGTGCAGCGCATCGACCCCAATTTCAGGACCCAGGGAAAAGAAATACGTATCGGAAGACACCACGATGGCCCGGTGCATGTCCGTCATACCATAGGCGGCGCCGCCCGCATTGCGAAAACGCTGCCCGCCGAACTCGAAGTAGCCCGGATCGGGCATGCGCTGGCTTGCGGTGCGCTTGCCCATTTCCAGGGCGGCCAGGCCCACGAAGGGCTTGTAGGTGGAACCGATGGGATAGGTGCCGAACAAGGGACGGTTGATCAAGGGATGATCGGGAGACTCGTTCAATCTGCGCCAATTCTCGACGTCGATGCCGTCGATGAACAGGTTGGGATCGAACGACGGCGCCGAGACGAAGGCCAGCACTTCGCCGGTCGCCGGTTTGATCGCCACCAGCGCGCCGCGGCGGCCCTGGAACTGTTCTTCGGCAATCTTCTGCAGGCCGATGTCCAGGGACAGGATCAGGTTCGCGCCTGGCTCGGGATCCACGCGGCTGAGCGTGCGCACCGGACGGCCGCGCGCCGTCACCTCCACCTCTTCGATACCCGTGCGCCCATGCAGGGTTTCCTCCCAAGTGCGCTCGATCCCTTTCTTGCCTATCGTGTTGCTGCCGCGATAATTACCCGCCTTGTTTTCCTGCTCCAGGCGGGTCAAGTCGCTTTCGGCGATGCGTCCCACGTAGCCGATGACGTGCGCCGCGGTTTCGCCCTGGGGATATTCCCGCACCCAGCGCGCGCTGAGGGACACGCCGGGAAACCTGAACGCATGCGCGGAAAACCAGGACGCCTCGTATTCGCTCAGGCTATTGCGCAGCAGGACGGATGCATAACGGCCGCTTTGGCTCACGCCCGCATGAAAACGGCGCCGGTCGCTCGTGCCCAGATAGACCAGCTGCTCCAGCCGGTCGAGCATCTCGTCCAGATCGCCCTCGACCTCGGCGGGGGTGACCGTCAGCGTGTAATCACGATAGTTGCGTGCCAGAACGACGCCGTTACGGTCGTAGATATCGCCCCGACGCGGCGGAATGGGCACGATCGCTATCCGGTTCTGGTCGGCGCGCGCCGCCAGGCCTTCGTAGCGCACCACCTGCAAATACCAGAGCCGGACCGCCAAGGCGCCGAAGCACGCCAGGACGAACAGGACGGCGACGCACACACGGACGACTATCCGTTTCTTTTGGGTATGGGTGGCTTTCTTGAACTCGAACATGGCGAAATAGGCGCGCGGCGAAGACTACGCCGAGCTCGAGTCCGATTCGTCGAGACGGCGCTGGGGCATGTGCAGCAGGACATCCGCCAGGGGCCACAAGAGCACGGTCAGCAATACCGACCACAGCCACGTCCAACCCGCCCATTCGCCCGCCAGCCAGGAATGCAGCAAGTGAGAAACGGCCTGGGCGCCGACGAAGATCGGCAGCATGTGCAAGGCCTGCACCGCGGGATGGAAGCGCTGCAGCCGCTTGGCCAGCTTGACGGCGCCGTATGCGATCACTACGTAGGCCAGCGCCTGCTCGCCCAGGTACAAGCCGTCGTGGATGTCCATGAGCAGGCCGAACGCAAAAGCCGTGAACATGCTGACGCGCCTCGGCTCGTTCAGTGACCAGAATGCAATGACCAGCAGCAGCAGATCCGGGGCCGACGGCCACACCCGCCAGGGCAATAGGGATATCAGCCACACCAGGATAATCGTAACCCAGATGAAAACGGAGCTGGACGGCCGCTTGAACGGCGCATGATCGATGGGTTCCAGCGCGCTCAGAGAAGAACGCGAAGGGCCCGCGCGGCCGGCGCGCGCCGTCTCTGGCCGAGGTCTGTTCGCCATGTCCGTTTCACTCCGATTCCGGTTGCTGCTCGGACACGTCGACGCGCAGCACCAGGAAATGCCGGTTGCGCTCCGGATGCGACAACGGCTCGGCCAAGGCTACCCCGAACCCGGATACGGCGTCGCGCTCGATGGAATCGACCTGGGCGACCGACAGGCCGGCGGGAAACAGGCCGCCTATTCCGCTGGTCACCAGCGTATCCCCGACCCGGATATCGACGTCGCCCGTCAGATAACGCACTTCGACCTTGCCATGGACGTTGCCCCCGAATGCGATCAGGCGCAAGCCGTTGCGCAGGACTTGCACGGGGATGGACAGCTTGTCGTCGGACAGCAAGGCCGCTTCGGCCGTGAACGGCGTCACCCTGACGATCTGGCCCACGACGCCGCCTTCGTCGATCACCGGCATCCCCGGCAAGATGCCGTGCGACGAGCCTTTATTGAAAATCAGGCGGCGGGAGTAGGCGCCGGGCGGCTCGTAGAAGACCTCGACGGCGACCGACTGCTGATTGACCGTATCGGCTACGTTGAGCAAGCGGCGCAGCTGCTCGTTTTCAGCGGCAAGCTGGGCGGCGTGCGTCGATATCTGGGCCAGTTCTATACGCTGCTGCCGCAAGGCTTCCTTTTCGGTCCGGACCTCGGCCGCGGCATTGACCCAGCTGTTGACGTGCTCGACGACGTCGCGCGGCATCATCACCAGCCGTTGGAAAGGATAAAGCGCCACCGACACGGCCTGGCGCGCGGGGGCCAGCGCATCCGTGCGGGCGTCGACCAGCAGCAGGGCGATCGCCAGCACACCGAGAACGAACAGCCTGAACTCGGCGGTAGGGCCGCGTTTGAACAACCTGATCGTACTGGTTTCTTGCATGAATAATTGCCAACCGCACCGTAGGAGGAAGACGGCGCCGGAACGTCCGGCCCCCCGACCCCGTCCATCTATTAATCGTAGATAAACACCGTGCCGAGCCGTTCAAGATGTTCGAGCGCTTCGCCGCAACCCCGCACGACGCACGTAAGCGGATCGTCGGCCACCACCACGGGCAGTCCGGTTTCTTCTTGAAGCAGGCGGTCCAGGTCATGCAACAGGGCGCCGCCGCCCGTCAGGGCGATGCCCTTGTCCGTGATGTCGGCGCCCAGCTCGGGCGGCGTCTGTTCCAGCGCCGTTTTTACCGCCGACACAATCTGATTGAGCGGATCGGTCAGCGACTCAAGGATTTCATTGGACGAGACGGTGAAACTGCGCGGCACGCCTTCCGACAAGTTGCGTCCCTTGACTTCGATTTCCCGCACTTCGGAGCCGGGGAACGCCGAGCCGATGGTTTTCTTGATGAGCTCGGCGGTGGGTTCCCCGATGAGCATGCCGTAATTGCGGCGGATGTAATTGATGATGGCTTCGTCAAACTTGTCGCCGCCCACGCGCACCGAGCCCTTGTAGACCATGCCGCCCAGGGAAATGATGGCCACTTCGGTCGTGCCCCCGCCGATGTCGACGACCATGGAGCCGCTGGCGTCGGACACGGCCAGGCCGGCGCCGATGGCGGCGGCCATCGGCTCTTCGATCAGGTAGACTTGGCTCGCGCCCGCGCCCAAGGCCGACTCACGGATGGCGCGGCGCTCGACCTGGGTCGACCCGCAGGGCACGCACACGATGATGCGCGGGCTGGGCGCGAACATGCTGCGTGGATGCACCATGCGGATGAACTGCTTGAGCATCTGCTCGGTCACGGTGAAGTCCGCAATGACGCCATCCTTCATGGGACGGATCGCCTCGATATTGCCCGGCACCCTGCCCAACATCATCTTGGCTTCGGTGCCCACGGCTTGGATGACCTTCTTGCCGTTCGATCCGCCATCGTGGCGTATGGCGACGACCGAAGGCTCGTCCAGAACGATGCCCTTGCCCCGCACGTAAATCAAGGTGTTGGCCGTACCGAGGTCGATCGCCATATCGCTAGAGAAATAACTACGAAGGAATCCGAACATGGGTCGCTCAGTGAAAATCTGAAATTTGAAAAAGTGGTCGGGCCCGTTTCGAACCGACGAAAAGGCTGCAAGAAACGGCCAGAGGATCAAGCTAGCAATGATAACTTATAATTCGCGTTGATAACGATCGAATTGTGGCGCGCGTTCACTGTTCTTAACCCGTCACGCCGTTGTTTACACATCGAATTCCTTCGACACAACTCCATCAGGGTCCATCACCACGCCATGGCCATCCAGAAAGAAAACGTCACGCGCATCGCGCGCCTTGCCCGGCTCGAATTTTCCGACGACGCCGAGATTTCCCGCGTGCAAAGTGAATTAAGCCATATTTTCACACTGATCGAGCAACTGCAAGCCGTCGACACCGCCGGCGTGGAGCCCATGGCCCATCCTCTGTCCGCGCTGCAGTCCATTTCTCTGCGCCTGCGCGAAGACCAGGCCGATCCGGCCTCGACCGAAGAGCGGCGTCAATGCCTGATGGCCAACGCTCCCGCCCAGCATGACGGCCTGTTCCTGGTCCCCACGGTAATCGAATAAGACGAGAAAATGCCTTTACATTCAGAATTCAGCGGTATCGCGGAACTGCGCACTGCATTATCCGAGCGCAAGGTCAGCGCGCGCGAACTGGCCGACAGTGCCTTGAAGGCGATACAGGCACACGCTGGGCTGAACGCCTTTCTGCACGTCGACCCCGACCTGACGCTGGCTCAAGCCGACGTTGCCGATGCCCAGTTGGCCCAGGGCGGCGGCGCGGCGCTGGCCGGCATTCCCATCGCCCACAAAGATGTGTTCGTCACGCAAGGCTGGCGCACGACGGCGGGAAGTAAGATGCTGGCCAACTACGTCAGCCCGTTCGACGCCACCGTCGTTCAACGCCTGCTGCAAGCCGGCGCGGTGTCGATGGGCAAGCTCAATTGCGATGAATTCGCCATGGGCTCGGGCAACGAAAACTCGGCGTTCGGCCCGGCGCGCAACCCATGGGATGCCGATGCCGTGCCCGGCGGCTCGTCCGGCGGCTCGGCGGCGGCGGTCGCAGCAGGGCTGGTCATGGCGGCAACCGGCACGGACACGGGCGGATCCGTGCGCCAGCCGGCCGCGTTTTGCGGCGTGAGCGGCATCAAGCCCACGTATGGCACCGTGTCGCGCTTCGGCATGATCGCCTACGGATCCAGCTTGGACCAGGCCGGCCCCATCGCGCGCCATGCCCGCGACCTGCTGGAAGTACTCGTTCCCATGAGCGGTTTCGACCCGCGCGACGCCACCAGCCTGGAAAACTGCAGGGGCCGGGCCAACACGCCCGAGCGCATCCGCAAGGACTTCGACGACGCCGTGCAACAGTTCGATGCGCAGGGCGGCATGCCCCTGAAAGGCCTGCGCATCGGTGTTCCCCGCGAATACTTCGGCGACGGCTTGGCCGGCGACGTGGCGCAGGCCGTCGAAGCCGCCGTCCGGACATTCGAATCGCTGGGCGCGACTCGCGTCGACATTTCCCTGCCGCTGACGCGCCTGGCCATACCCACGTACTACGTCATCGCGCCCGCCGAAGCGTCCAGCAACCTGTCGCGCTATGACGGCGTACGGTACGGACATCGCGCGCCGGACTATACCGACCTGGCCGAGATGACCAGCCGCTCGCGCTCGCAAGGGTTCGGCGCCGAAGTGCAACGGCGCATCATGGTCGGCACCTACGTACTGTCCCACGGCTATTACGATGCCTATTACCTGCAGGCGCAGCGCGTGCGCCGGCGCATCGTCGACGATTTCCAGCAAGCCTACGCCGAGCACTGCGACGTCATCATGGGACCGGTCGCGCCGACCGTGGCGAAAGCGATCGGCGACAACCGCGAAGACCCGACCGCCGACTGGCTGGCCGACGTGTACACCCTGGGCGTGAGCCTTGCGGGACTGCCCGCCATGTCCATACCTTGCGGATTCGGAAGCGCGCCGCGGGCGCTGCCCATCGGCCTGCAGATCATCGGCAATTACTTTTCGGAAGGCCGCCTCCTGGCGTTGGCGGATCGCTTTCAACAAGCCACCGACTGGCATCAACGCAAACCGGAAATCGCATAATGGAATGGGAAATCGTCATCGGCTTGGAAACGCACACGCAGTTATCGACCGCGTCGAAGATATTCTCGAGCAGCAGCACGCAATTCGGCGCCGCCCCCAATACGCAAGCGAATGAAGTCGACATGGCCCTGCCCGGCAGCCTGCCGGTCATGAACAAGGGCGCCGTATCCCGCGCAATCCAGTTCGGGCTGGCGGTCGGCGCGCACATCGCGCCCCGCTCCATTTTCGCCCGCAAGAACTATTTTTACCCCGACCTGCCGAAGAACTACCAGATCAGCCAGTTCGAAATTCCCGTCGTTCAGGGCGGCGTCATCCGGTTTTTCGTGGGTGAGCAGGAAAAAACGGTCAATCTGACCCGGGCTCACCTCGAAGAAGACGCCGGCAAGTCGCTGCACGAAGACTACACCGGCCCCCACGGCGAATCGTCGACCGGCATCGATCTGAACCGCGCCGGCACGCCGCTGCTCGAAATCGTCTCCGAGCCCGAAATGCG
>CAZKBT010000099.1:0-6532 GCA_964551305.1 uncultured Burkholderiaceae bacterium | reverse complement strand
ACCGTCGAATGGGGCGCCAACATCCACCCGCAATACCGGCAGGAATTCGATACCGGGGTGGCCGTCGCCTGGCACCGGGTGCCGTGGATGCTTGGCTGCCAGGGCATCTGGAGCGAGGCGGCCCGCGCCGAGCATTACCGCAACATCTGCGCCATCGACCAGCGCATCGTGCTTGCCGGCGAACATGTGTCGATGCTGCCGGCGTGGCAGGAAGGCGCCGTCACTTCGTCGCTGAACGCCATCACCCGCCTTCACCAGCGCATCCTGCAAGGATGATCCAATGACCGGAAAAACCAGGAACATCGTCCTGCTGCTGGGCGGCCTGCTGGCCGCCGGCAGCGTCGCCACCACCGCCGCCGCGCAGTTCCGCGCCGCCTATCCCTATGAAAGCGGCAAGGATCTCTACGAACATATCTGCCAGGGCTGCCACATGCCCGACGGCAAGGGCGCCTCGGGCGCCAGCAGCGGCTATCCGGCGCTCGCCGGCAACGCCAATCTGGAATCGGAAATGTATGCGCCGCTCTTGATCCTGCGCGGCCAGAAGGCGATGCCGCCCTTCGGCCAGCTGTCCGACGCCCAGGTGGCGGCCGTCACCAACTATATCCGCAGCAGTTTCGGCAACAGATTCGAGGGCAGCGTCACCGCCGACCAGGTCAAGGAATTGCGCCCCACCGCCGTCGAACAGGCCGCCCAGCGCCCCGGCTGACCGGCCCCATGTTGCCGGTTGACGGGATCACGCGTACGCCGCATAGGCGGCGCCACCGGCTGCGGGCGTGGCGGAACTGGTAGACGCAGCGGACTCAAAATCCGCCGTCCTTACGGATATGTCGGTTCGAGTCCGACCGCCCGCACCATTTTCTGGACATTGCGCGCGGTCGTTCATGTTGTCGCGCAGCAAGTGCGGAGTGGAGGCGATGGCAAGTCGGCCCGGATTGGCGATTTCCCTTCTGCTGGCGTTTCCGGCGCTTGCCGCGCCCGACAACGGCGGCGCCGATGCCCCTGTCCCGCCCGAGGCAGTAAGGGAAACCACCGCCGATCTTCCCGACGATCTTCAGGAACTGGCGTCCACCGGGGACGCCAGGGCGCAATTCGTGATCGGCTCTTTTTATGCCTTCGGCGAGCGGCTGCCGCAGGATTCGGCGCGGGCGGTCGAATGGTTCCGCAAGGCCGCCGAACAAGGGCTTGCCGAAGCCGAATATGCGCTTGGCGAAGCCTATCGGAACGGCGACGGCGTGCCCGAAGACGCCACGGCGGCCGCTGGCTGGTATCGGCAGGCCGCCGAACAGGGGCACGCAAGGGCGCAGTCGAAACTTGGCGGCCTCTATCTCGATGGTGCTGGCGTGGCGCAAAGCTACGAAGAGGCTGTCAAGTGGTACCACGAGGCAGCCAGACAAGGCGACCCGAGCGCGCAGTTCAACCTCGGCTATTTTTACGATCATGGCAAGGGCGTGGCGCAGGATTTCGCTCAGGCCCACAAATGGTACGAGGAAGCAGCAAGACGGGGCAGCAGCGCCGCCAAGCATAATCTCGGCCAGCTCTACCAATATGGGCGAGGCGTGATACCAGACCCCGTAATGGCCACCAGTTGGTACCGGGAAAGCGCCGAACAGGGCTTTGCCATGGCGCAATTCGCCCTTGGTGTCATGTATCGCGACGGCGCCGGCCTGGCGCAGGATTATGCGGAAGCCGCCGGCTGGTTCGCCCGCGCCGCGGCGCAGCAGAACGCCGACGCGCAGAACGGCCTTGGCAATCTTTACGACCATGGCCAGGGGGTGCCGCAGAATCATGAGGAGGCCGCCAACTGGTATCGCCTGGCCGCCGAACAGGGGAACGCCGACGCGCAAGCCAATCTCGGCAGCCTGTACCATTTCGGCAAAGGCGTACCGCAAAGCGACGAAGAAGCCGCGGGCTGGTTCCGCAAAGCCGCTGAACAGGGCCTTGCACGGGCGCAATATTCCCTCGGTGTGCTCTATGTCGAAGGCATCGACGTGCCGCATGACAATGCAGTGGCCATGGGCTGGTTCCGCAAGGCCGCCGAACAGGGCTACGGTCCGGCAGAGGCCAATATCGGATCCATGTATTTCGAGGGTCGGGGCGTGCCACAGGATTTCGCGCAGGCGGCGGCCTGGTATCGGCAGGCCGCCGAACAGGGGCTGGCCATTGCACAGACCGGCCTCGCCACCCTCTATCTCAGGGGTGACCTCGAGGACGGCGGCCTGCCACAGAACGACGAAGCCGCCATCGACTTGCTGCGGAAGGCCGCCGAACAGGGACACGCCCCCGCCCAATATATCCTTGGCGGCCTGTATCTCACGGGGCGGGCTGTATCCCAGGACGAGGAAACAGGCGCGGGCTGGGTGCGCAAGGCGGCGCGGCAGGGGATGGAAGAAGCCCGGCTCATGCTGGCTCAAATCTATTTCGACGGCTGGGGCGTGCGCAGAAACACGGTCGTCGCCTATGCGCTTTCCCGTCTGGCGGCCGGCGGGAACCCGGCCAGGATCGAGCGCCTGCGGAGCGCGACCCAAAGGCTGCTTTCCGCCGAGGAGATCGCGCGCGGCGAGGCGCTTCTTCTGCAGCTCCGCCAATCGGGCGACATCGATCTTGTCGATACCGACGCGGAGGAATGGTAACGCCCCGCCCAGTCCAAACCGGAAAGAAGGTTGCATTCCCCGCCCCGTTGTGAAAGCAGGAAAGCGGGAGAAAAAGAGGGACAAGCCAATGAAATCGAAGGGAGTTGCCGCCCGCGGCCTGCTGCTGGCCGCCTGCGCCGCCTGCACCTTGGCCACCACCACCACCGCCACCACCGCGCAGCAGGCAGCGCCGCCGGCCGACGCGCCCCAGCCGCTGATCGGCCTCAACGCCAGCGGCCAGGCCAGCTCGCTCGCTACGCTGGAAAAATTCCAGCAGCAGGGCCTCGACCGGGTGCCGATCCACGGCCCGCTGTCGGTGACGGTGCCGGGCGCCGTACGGCATCGCCAACCGCCAGACCCAGCAGCGCGCCGAGCGCGCGGTCACGCCGAGCGCGCGGTCACGCCGAGCGCGCGGTCACGCCGAGCGCGCGGTCACGCCGAGCGCGCGGTCACGCAGTTCGCTTGCCACGCTTGTCCGTGACGGGCTTCTTGTGCGGTTCGCTGCCGGCGTCGTCCTCGCCTTCCACCCATGGCGAAAAATCGAACGGCTCGCCTTCCGCTTCGGAGTTGTCGAAAGTCAACCCGCCGCCGTCGGAGATGAAGCGCTCGTTCCAGCCGCCATTGGCATCACGCTTCCGTGTCTTGTTATCGTCAGCCACTGATAATATCCACATCGAGAACAGGCGCTTTATTGCTGGATTTTATCACTTTCATCCTGAAATTACGAGAAAAAAGGACTTCATGTCTCCCATTTTGTGGATGAATATTTTTCCACATCCAGCGCAATGATACTTCGCTTGGCGGTCACACAAAGCATCGGATTATCTTTGGCAGCCGTCTGGAAATTTTTCACGACATCCATCGTGCCCTGCACCCCTGAGATAGGTGCAGTCTATTCCTGCGAACTACGCGAGCTCTTCTTGTGAAAAGCACTTCTATTGCCGAAGCGCATGAACTATGGCACCGAACTATTACAGGAAGTCGTCATATGTCTGGCATGCTAGGCGTTGAAACAGAATGATGCCAATAGCGCCACGAACCGTGAGCGCCATATCAGTGACAAGGCAGCAAAAAAGCCACCGCTTAGGGTGGATTCTTCGTCGTCTTAGAGAGCCTTGGCCCATCGCAGCTCATCCCTTCGAGAAAGGCGGGCTTTTAGGCGGGCAGCGATCAAACCCGGCAAAAAGGTCACAAACCGGCAGATGGCGGTGTGCGTAGTCCGCCGCGAACGACGCTCACTTTCCCTGTTATCAGGGAAAATAGCGCGGTGAGATGCCTGAAAACCGGGGAAACGATGCCCTTCCGCCAGAACTTACCCACATTTTCAGGGTGTTGACCTTCGATCGCATGATTCTGAAAACAGCGAAAGTCTCGAACACGAACAGGCTATTTCAAACTGGTATCAGCGTAATCGCCCCCACCGGGCCGGTGACCATCCATCATTTCCACCACCTCCAGGAGCTTCGACCGCAACGCGGATAGCTCTATCGCGATGATCAGGTCGCCCCGGTCTGCGGCCCGCAGGAATTCGGCGAGCATCCGATCCGAATGCCGGACCAGACCGACGAGATGCGATCCCCGCGGCGCGTGCGTGCCGGCCAGCCAATGCTTCACCGTCCGCTCGCTGGCGCCCGTCCAGCGCATCGCCGTCTTCACGGCGCGATGCGTGGAGCCGAGATCGGCTGTCAACGCCTCAGCCATGTGCCTGGCGAAGTCCAGCTCACCAGCGGCGCGGTGCAATTTGTTGCCCGTTTTCGGAAACATGTTTCCTGCCCTTTTCTCCTATGGTCGGGGCAGTTTGAGGGCTGACGTGATTCAGGCCCGCGCTTTCCTGCGGCTCCAGTCTCACTCCGACCCGACGTTGAAGGAACGGGGACAGTCGATTTGGTTGATTGGCGGGACAGATCGGATGGCGGAGAGGAAGGGCGGACGGGAAATATTCGTGCCGCCCAGTACGTCAGAATGTCGACCGATCATCAGCGCTATTCCACCCAGAACCAGGCCGACGCTATTCGCCGTTACGCCGAGGCCCGAGGCTTCACGATCGTCAGGACATATGCCGATGAAGGGAAGAGCGGCCTGAGCATCGACGGTCGCGATGCGCTGAAGAGTCTCATCGATGACGTTACTGCAGGACAAGCCGGTTTCGAGGCGATCCTGGTCTACGACGTCAGCCGCTGGGGCCGTTTTCAGGATGCCGACGAGAGCGCCTACTACGAGTATATCTGTCGCCGCGCTGGAATCGCCATCCACTACTGCGCCGAGCAGTTCGAGAACGATGGCAGCCCCTTCTCGACCATGGCCAAGAGCTTCAAGCGCGCCATGGCCGGGGAATACAGCAGGGAATTGTCCACCAAGGTGTTCGCCGGCCAATGCCGGCTGATCGAGCTTGGCTATCGTCAGGGCGGACCGGCGGGTTTCGGCCTGCGGCGCGTTCTCGTCGATCAGACCGGCGCGATCAAGGGAGAGCTGGCTCGAGGCGAACAGAAGAGCATCCAGACCGACCGGGTGGTACTCATGCCCGGCCCGGAAGAAGAGATCGGCGTTGTCCGCGACATCTATCGGTCGTTCGTCCTCGACCGCCGCTCCGAACGCGAGATCGCCGATATCCTGAACGACCGAGGCCTCGTCACCGATCTGGGGCGACCATGGACGCGCGGCGCGATCCATCAGGTGCTGATCAACGAGAAGTATATCGGCAACAATGTCTGGAACCGGGTTTCCTTCAAGCTGAAGAAGAAACGAATCCGCAACGAACCGGCGATGTGGATCAGGGCGGAGGGGGTGTTCACCGCGATCGTGGAGCCGGGCCTGTTCGAGGCAGCTCAGGCAATCATCCGCGAGCGCGCCTTTCGGATGTCCGACGAGGAAATGCTGAAGTCGCTGCATGCTTTGTTTCAGCGTCAGGGTATGCTCTCCGGTCTCATCATCGACGAGGCCGAAGGTATGCCGTCGAGCAGCAGCTTTCGTTCCCGCTTCGGGAGCCTGCTGCGCGCCTAAGGCCGACGACCTGGGCCTTGCTGCGAGCAGCCGTGATCAATGCCATTTCGGCTTCGTCGGTAAGGCCGAGATAGGCGTCACCAGCATCTATGCCGGGCGTTGTCAGGCAAAGTTGCGGGCGCCTTCAGCACGGGCAACCCGATCGTGGGGGCCAGCCTCACCCATATGTTCCATCATTGGCCCGCTCCCTGAGAAGTTGACCCCGCCTGATAGGCGTCCAATGCGTCCAGGAGTTGCGTCAGCATCGACCTGGTAACATCGATAGGGATACCATGCGCAATCTTGTGATCCTTTGCGACTCCCGCTTCGTTGGCATCAAGCGCATTTCTGACCTTTTGTCTATTTTCCGGCTTCGCGCGCCCCGTCGCGAGAAACCTTCGGAACATGATATAGTCCAGTTCTAGTGCGATCGCGGCACGCCTTATGACACCGTCGTGCATATTAGCCACATAGGCATTGGCGGCGTTCTGGAGGTCGAGATCTGGTGCGTACACGGGCATAGCCATGTGTAACATTAAACGATATTTATTGCAATATAAAGCAACAGATCTGTCATTCGGCAAATGGCGATTGCGATGCCTACGCAGGGGCCAATTCCGCTCTCTTATACCAGCCTGCATAGATCATGACCCACGCGCCCATTTGCGGCGCCCGATGGTCATGATGTGCCAAGGCTGATCGACCAGCTTGTTCCAGGCCTCGCAACAGTGGTCGACGATGTTGTCGTAGGATGTGAAGACGCGGTTGGAGAGCCAGTTGTCGCGCATGAACTGCCAGATGTTCTCTACCGGGTTCAACTCGGGACATTTCGCCGGCAGCGCGACGATGCTAATGTTGTGGGGTATGACGAGCTTTCCGGTCATATGCCACCCGGCCTGATCCATCAGCACGACGGCGTGAGC
>CAZKBT010000098.1:0-6733 GCA_964551305.1 uncultured Burkholderiaceae bacterium | reverse complement strand
GTAAATCCGTATAGCCTGAAAGGTACGAGTGGCCGGATGTTGACCCTTTTCGCGCGTGCGGACGACACCGGAGACGAGCTCGGCAAGGTCGGTCGTTGTGCGCAACGGCCTTGACTCGCGGCGAGCAATAATCGCCTTTGCAATCTGGAAAGCAAACCGTTCTTCGCCATAATAAGCAATGACCTCCTTGATCTCTTCGAGGCCGGCCTGCGCCAGCCATTGCGCAGCGGTGATGCCGCTGCTCGTATCCATGCGCATATCCAAAGGGCCTTCACGCATGAATGAAAATCCCCGGCTTGCATCGTCTATCTGCGGCGAAGACACGCCCAGATCCAGCATGACGCCATTCACCGCCTGAACGCCGCGCTGCTCCAGCACCCGGGGCAGCGTTGCAAAACTGTCATGCACGACCTCAATGCGCGCGTCCTCTTGCGCAAGCGCGCGAGCCGCGGCAATCGCCTCGGGGTCCTTGTCGAATACGAGCAACCGCGCATCGGAGGCCAATCTGGACAACAGCAACCGGCTATGCCCGCCACGGCCGAACGTGCCATCGACAAAAACGCCGCGAACCCGCCCCGAATCCTCCGATCGGTCCGAAACGCGCTTGCGTTTCACGCCGAAGTGCGGATCAACGAGGGCGTCGACCGTAAGCTCAAGCAGCACGGTTCTGTGCGAAAACGTCATATGCAGGTTCAGAAAGAAAATTGTTCCAGAACCTCAGGCATGCCCTTCGCGAGATCCTCTGCTTCGCGGCGCGCCCATTCGGCACTGTCCCAGAGCTCGAAATGGCTGGCCATTCCAAGCAGCATGACCTCGCGCGTCAGGCCGGCCGCCGCGCGCAATTCCGGCGCGATCAGAATCCGGCCCGATCCATCCATTTCCACATCCTGCGCATTACCGAGCAGGAGACGCTGCAAAGGGCGAGCGGACATGGGGAAAGCGGCGATCTGCTCGCGTTTCTTTTCCCATACGGGCCGCGGATACACCAGCAGACAACCATCAGGATGGCGAGTGAGGGTCAATCGTCCTTCGACCTGGGAAACGAGCGCGTCACGGTGCCGGGCCGGAATACTAATCCGTCCCTTGGCATCCAACGTGAGGGCGCTGCTCCCCTGAAACACAATTTTCTCCCACTTTTTTGCACAAAAACCTACTTTTCCCCACTCTACGGCATGACGCACGCTTGGTCAAGCTCAAAATTCGATTTTTTTCAATGACAACAAGCACTTAGAGCCGACGTTACACTTTTCCCTGAAAAAAATAACTAAATAAATCAAGAAATTGGACGAGCAACTGTAAGTCCTTTATTAGCTATCCACGTTGAAAGCGGGGTTGGAAGTTAATAATGTTTCACATTTAAAACCCGCTCAGCCGTCAGCCTCCTCCCGAGAGAAGCCGGCAGGGACGGATAGAGGCGGAATCGGGAAGGAGAGAAGAAAAAGGAGGAGAAAGGAATAAAAAAGGGAGGACGGCTAGGTGGGAGGAATGGATCGACAAAAGAAAGGAAGGGAAAAGGCTTCCGTTCCGGGATGGCCGCAAGCCTGTGCAACGCCGGAAGAAAAACGTCATTCCGTCGGGATATCGGGCTCCACCAGCGCGGCCAGTTGCATCAAAGACTCTTGCCACCCCAAATAACACATCTCGGTGGGAATGGCTTCAGGCATACCCTCTTGCACGATCGCGAGCTCGGTGCCGCAAGACACCTCCCGCAGCGTCACGGTGACGTACATTTGCCCTGGCAGCTCAGGCGCGTCGAAACAGTCCGTATAGCGTATCTTTTCAAATGGCGTCAGCTCGAGGTACTCGCCGCCGAAGGCATGGCTGGCATCCGCGCCGAAATTGCGAAAAGACATCTTGAACGCCCCGCCCTCCCGGACGTCCATGTGATGAACCTCGCATGTAAATCCGTAGGGCGGCAACCATTTCGCTATCGCGTCCGGCTCCAGGAAAGCGCGATAGACACGCTCGGGAGCCGTACGCAAGACTCGGTGCAAGTGAACGGTTCCTGTAGTCATAGCGGTATCCACCTTTTCAGTATGAAATCGTCGTGGCGGCGACCGGCCGGCGGACCGTGCCCCGACATGAAATGCGGCTTTCGATTCTTGTTTTTATATCCGTTGTCCGGAAATGCCAAGGACTGCGTCGCTACGGACGGTAAGCAGGTGTGAGGCGGATCTATAGGCCGGATTCTGTACGCCGGCAAGCCGGCGGGCAATCATTCGTCTGGGCGCGGCATTACTGCCGGGCTCGAGCCATCTACCCGCATGCTCGGACGAGCCGCCCGTCAGGTCCGAAGACCAGGCGCATGCCTATTTGATGTTGCTCCGGATAGAGGTTACCGCGTTTCACCCTGCGACGCCGTGTCCGCAAAGGGACACGCGATACGGAGTGGCCGTATCAGTGCAAGCCGCAAGGGCCTGCCCGCGCCGCAGTCTCGTCTCTGTGGCCCTGTTCCTCGGCTTGGCGGCGCTTGCGCGCCGGTACGCCGGACGGCTGTTAGCCGCTATCCCGCTCTGTGGAGTCCGGACCTTCCTCGACGCTGTCGCACCGCGATTGCCCGATCCGCCTCACACGGGCATTGTAACCTGCGACAATAGCAGTTCCATCCACAAATGACGGTATTTGGTTTTGTTATGGCGGCAACTTCCTTAATCACGCTAACGGGCATCCAACTGGCCTACGGCCATCAACCCTTGCTGGACAAGGCTGATTTCACGATCCAGACCGGCGAGCGCATCGGACTGATCGGCAGAAACGGCACGGGCAAGTCGTCGCTGGTGAAAATTCTGGATGGCCGCACCGAACCCGACGACGGCGAGGTCATGCGGGCCGGCGGCTTGCGCACGGCCACCGTGGAGCAAGAGCCCGAGCTGGACGAAGATCTGACCGTCTACGATGCGTTGTGCGGCGACCTGACCGAAAGCGAAGACTGGGCGCGCCCGTCGCGGGTCAGCATGCTGATCGAACAGCTCGGGCTGAATGCGGACGCTTCGATCGCAGGCCTGTCCGGCGGGACGCGCAAGCGCGTTGCGCTGGCACGCGCCCTGGCCGACGAACCCGACTTGCTGCTGCTGGACGAGCCGACCAACCATCTGGACTTCGACGGCATAGCCTGGCTGGAACGAGCCTTGCAGCAAGCACGCTGCAGCGTTCTCGTCATCACTCACGACCGCCGCTTCCTG
The DNA here is from genome assembly GCA_964551305.1 of uncultured Burkholderiaceae bacterium. GTDB lineage: Bacteria > Pseudomonadota > Gammaproteobacteria > Burkholderiales > Burkholderiaceae_B > JBAZDC01. The sequence goes on along the minus strand of CAZKBT010000098.1, from coordinate 3,551 downwards.
GATGCCGTCTCGACCCGCATCGTCGAGCTGGACCGCGGCCAGCTATTCAGCTTTCCCGGCAATTTCAGCGCATGGCAGGAACGCAAGGCCGAATGGCTGGAAGCCGAGAAACAACAGAATGCGAAGTTCGACAAGGTCCTGGCTCAGGAGGAAGCCTGGATCCGCAAAGGCGTGGAAGCGCGGCGCACGCGCAATGAGGGCCGTGTTCGCCGCCTGGAACAATTGCGCCGCGAGCGCAGCGCGCGCCGCGAACGCAGCGGCAACGTCACGCTGGCCGTCGCCGAGGGCCGGCGATCGGGCAAGCTGGTCGCCGAACTGGTGAATGTCTCGCATTCTTACGGCGACCGCCCGCTGATACGAGATTTTTCCACCGTGATCATGCGCAAGGACCGGATCGGGCTGATCGGCCCCAACGGCGCGGGCAAGACGACATTGCTGAAAATCATCCTGGGCAAGCTGAAACCCGCCAGCGGCGAAGTGCGGCTGGGCGTCAACCTGACAGTGGGCTATTTCGACCAGATGCGTAGTCAGCTCGACGAAAACGCGACACTCGCCGACACCATCAATCCTGGCAGCGAATGGATAGAAATCGGCGACCAGCGCAAGCACGTCATGAGTTACCTGGAAGACTTCCTGTTCCCCCCCGCCCGCGCACACTCCCCCGTCAGCAGCCTTTCGGGCGGCGAACGAGCCCGGCTGGTCCTGGCGCGCCTGTTCGCGCGCCCGACCAATGTACTGGTGATGGACGAGCCGACCAACGATCTGGACATCGAGACCCTGGAGCTGCTCGAAGAGCTTTTACAGGACTATCCCGGAACGGTGCTGCTCGTCAGCCACGACCGCGCGTTCCTGAACAACGTCGTCACGCAGACCATCGCCGCGGAAGGCGACGGTGAATGGCGCGAGTACGTGGGCGGCTACGATGAATGGCTTGCCCAAAGCCCCGGCTACCGGCAGGCGGAGCCGGCCGCCGACTCCACCCCGCGCAAGAAAGCCGCCGCGCCGTCGCCTGAAAAGCCCAAATCCGCCAAAGCGCGAATTACGCCGTGGGAACAAAAGGAGCTTGACGGCCTGCCGCAAGCCATCGCCGACCTCGAGGAACGGCAGACCGAACTGACCGCCCGGCTTGCCGACGGTCGGCTCTATCACGAAGCGCCACAAGAGGTCGAGGCCATCAACACGCAACTGAAAACGCTCGAGGCCGACCTGGAAAAGCTCTTTGCCCGCTGGACCACACTGGAAGAAAAGCTGCAAGACTGAGCCGGCGCGCAAGCGTCAAGAGGTAACGAGACGCCAGCCCAGCGTTTCGCCCGCCGCGAGCGGAACGACCACGCTGTCGCCCAGAGGCAGATCATCCGGTATCACGAAGGGCGCGCGTTCCAGGGTGATCGTGCCTTCGTTGATCGGCAGCCCATAGAAAGCGGGGCCGTTCAAGCTGGCGAACGCCTCCAGCTTGTCCAGTTTGCCGATGGCATCGAACGCCGTGGCGTAAAGCTCCATGGCATGAAGGCTGGTATAGCATCCCGCGCATCCGCACGCATGCTCTTTCAAGCCCTTGGGATGCGGCGCACTGTCGGTGCCCAGGAAAAAGCGGCCGCTGTCGCTGCTGGCCGCCTGCAAGAGGGCCTGACGATGCGTTTCCCGCTTGAGTATGGGCAAACAGTACCAATGAGGCCGCATGCCGCCCAGGAAGAGCGCGTTCCGGTTGTAAAGAAGATGATGGGCGGTAATGGTTGCGGCAATCGGACCTTCGGCGCCCGCGACGTAGTCGACGCCGTCCCGCGTGGTCAAATGCTCGAACACGACCTTCAATTCCGGAAACGCCTTGCGCAAGGGAATCATGACGCGATCGATGAAGACGGCCTCGCGGTCGAACAGGTCGACCGCGGGATCCGTGACTTCACCATGCACCAGGAGCGGCATGCCGGCCTCCTGCATCGTATCGAGCGCCGAGGCGCAGCGTCCCAGCAGATCGGTCACCCCCGCATCCGAATTCGTCGTCGCGCCGGCGGGATAGAGCTTGACGCCATGCACGATGCCCGAAGCCTTGGCCGCGCGGATCTCCTGGGCTGTCGTCATGTCCGTCAGATACAAGGTCATGAGCGGTGTAAAGCCGGCGTATTGCGGCCCCGCCACGGTCAATGCGCTCATGATGCGCTCCTTGTACGCTCGCGCCATGTCGGTCGTGGTCACCGGGGGCTTCAGGTTGGGCATCACGATGGCGCGCCCGAACTGGCGCGCGGAATCCGCGACGACCGAATCGAGCACAGCGCCGTCGCGCAAATGCAAATGCCAATCGTCGGGGCGGATAATCGTCAGGGAAGTGGTCATGGCGAATCGGATGGAGATAGGATAAAAGCGTGGAAAATCCGCTCAGCGGGCTCGAAAAACGGCGTTCACGTCGGGGATAAAACGCAAAAAGACGGGAAAATTCATTTTTCAAGGCCAAACACTATCATAAGTGAGCCATTTGCAAGACGCGAAACGCAATTCCGCGCTAATATGGCCTCCTTCCCTCTGGCATCGCTCCGGATCAACCTGCCTCGTTACCAAAGGAAGCAAGGATAAAAATTCTTGGCCTTTGTCCGATCTCACGGTATGCTGAGGGATATATTTCAAGTCAATCCAGGAGTCCAAAAACTATGGCAACAACCGAAAAGCCAGCCCGTAAGCCTAATGCCGCCTTCATGAAGCCGCTCACACCCAGCGCCACATTGGCAGCAGTAATTGGCCCTGAAGCGGTGCCTCGCACAGAAGTTACCAAAAAGATCTGGGACTACATCAAGAAGCACAATCTCCAGGATCCCGCCAACCGCCGCAACATCAATGCCGACGACAAATTGCGTCCGCTGTTCGGCAAAGAGCAAGTTTCCATGTTCGAGCTGACGAAACTGGTCAGTGCGCATCTGAAGTAAATCACCCGCGGAAGCGCGTCGCACGGACGACTTCGCGGTGACAAGAACGCTGGCGATCTCAATGGATCCCCAGCGTTTTTTGCAGCTCAGGCATTGCCCATGGGCGGCGCGCTGGCCAACAAGGCCAGCCATCCTTTGAGCAAGCGATAAACGATCCATATCAAGGCAGCCAGCCCGGTCAGCCAGCCGATGAAGATCACGGTGGCCATGGCGCTTAGCACCATCCACAGCAAACCCCACCAGAATGTGCCCGCCAGCCAGTCGAAATGCGCGGCATACACGGTACCGGCCGCATCGGCGCGCTTCAAGTAAAGCAATATCATCGCCGCGATCACGGCCATTCCGGCGAAACCCGCGGTCAGCACGCCCAAGGCAAACAGGGCATAGATAAGATGCGTCAGTTGACGCATGGTCAGACCCGTCCCTTCCGGCTGAAATGCCTGGTTCATACTGAAACCTCCGTCTAAACAATTGAAAACAGCCGCGCTCATAGGCAGGCGTGTACGACGGCTGCATTTTACTGTAGTAATGTATATTGCGCAGTCGGTCGCGTGGGGCTGGTCGAGCTGGAGGGCAGCCGCCAAACAAAAACCCCCGCCGAGATTTCGACGGGGGTTTTCTCCATAAGAGCCTGAC
>CAZKBT010000097.1:0-6823 GCA_964551305.1 uncultured Burkholderiaceae bacterium | reverse complement strand
CAGGGTGGCGGGCGTGGGCGGCAAGCGGCACATGACCCAGGCGGTTCTGCGCGGCAACCTGGGCAAGGATATGCCCGAAGGCGGCGGTCGGCGCGTGCTGGTGGTCGGCGGCGGTGTGGCCGGCGCCGGCGTCGCGCATGCGCTTGCACTCAGGGGCGCCGATGTCCTGGTGCTGGATCCTGTTTTCGCGCGCGGGCTGGGAGCCAGCCACCAGGGGCACGTCGCGGCGGCGCTGACGCCCATGATCAATGCGGACGACGACGTGCGCGCGCGCTTGAGCCGCGCCGGTTGGGCGCGGGCCATGCAGCGCTGGCAGCCGCTGGATGCGCCGGCCCGGCCCAGGATCTGCTCCACGGTAGAGGTGGAGACCGATCCTCAGCGCGCCGACGAACGGCGCCGAGCCTTGTCGTTCCTGGGATTTCCCGCGGACTGGGTGTGCTGGGCCGATGCGGCGGACGCCGCGCGGATCACCGGGATCCGGATGCATCATGGAGGTCTCCATTTTCCCCAGGCGCAATTGGCGATGCCTGAATACTTGATATCCGCGCTGCTGTCCCGGTCCGGCATACGCGCCGAGGCGCGGGAAGTCGGCCAACTGCGGCGCGTCGACGGCGTCGCCTGGCAGGCTCTGGACGAAAGCGGGGGAGTGATCGGAGAAGCGGATACCGTCGTCCTGGCGGGCGGCGCGAGCGATCTACGCCGTTTGACGGGCATGCCGGCGCTGTCGGAGATGCCCAAGATCTCCGGTTTGCGCAAGGTGGCGGGCCAGGTGAGCTATTTCGACGAGCCGTCGGACGCCCAGGCGCGGGCGATCGTGTCTGGCGAAGGCTATTGGCTGCCGTCGGCGCAGGGTGTCACGGTGGGTGGAAGCACATACGTGGCGGACGTCGCGGAGGCGGCCATCAGCGCCCAGGGCGAGCGCGACATTCGGGCGAAGCTGGCGTGCCTGTCGCCGGACGCAAGCCGGTTGCGGTCCCGTTCCTCGGGCTGGGCGGGCTGGAGGGCCGCCTTGTCCGATCGGCTGCCCGTGATCGGGCCGGTCGACTCCGTTGCGGGGCTCTGGATGGCGTGCGGCTATGGCTCGCGCGGGTTGACCTGGTCGGCGTTGGCTGGCGACATCATGGCGGCGCGGCTTTACGGCGAACCCATGCCATTGGAAAGAGAGTTGTTGAAAAAAATGATCCCGCGCTGATCGCGAAGCTTTCCGATTTTTCGGGAAATCGGGTTTTTATTTCGAGGGTTTATTCTGATTCGGTACCGGCACGATTTTATTTTATGCGCCAAATCCGTCAGAATACGAGTTTTCAATGCTATTACGGGCTAATTGCCCTGGGGATTGCGCTGTGCCGCTCAAGTCCAATCTTGTTCACGTAACGCAAATCGAGGCTCTTGGCTTCCTGTCGTCCAAATCCACGCGGGCCGACTTCTCCGTCGATGGGACGGACCTTCAGCTTATCGTCGAAGCGCATGCGCCCGGCGTCTATCGCCTGCGCTGCGGATCGGCTGAGGTCTTGAATAACGAAAAGCCGTCGGCGCGCGAGCGCGCCCACACCGAGATGCTGCTGGCGCGCGAAGAAGCCGTCGGCGAGCTGGCAGTCAGCTCCAACACCGACCCGTTCAGCACGGGCTGGCGCCTGGAGCAGGGCGACGTCGTGCTTGAGCTCAGTCATTCGCCCATGCGGATCGCGCTGTATCGCAACGACGTCTGCGTCCTGCGCTCGTCCGAAGCCGGCTTGCTCGCCTATGCCAAGGGTGACGGTCGGCCCGATGGCTGGGCGCTGGATCTGGAGCTTGATCCCGACGATGCCTTGCATGGCCTGGGCCGCGCGCAGGGCGACCTGGACAAGCGCGGGCAGAGGCTGGTTTCGGATGCGGCCAACGCCGATACCCTGCCGTTTCTATGGAGCCCCATGGGCTGGGGGCTGTATTTCAACACCCTGAACCGGATCGAGCACGATCTTGGGAACGAGCGCGGCGACCTCTATCGGGCCGGCGTCTGGGGCCGGACGCTGGATATCTTCCTGTTCGCGGGAGAGCCGACGGAAATTCTGAATCAATACACCGCCTTGACAGGACGGGCGGGGCAGCCGGGCTTGTGGCCGATGGGGGTCTGGCTGGACCAGGCGCCGGGGCAGTCCGTGCAGGACGTCCTGCAGATCGCCGGGGAATTCCGGCAGCAGCAATTGGGCCTGGATGTCGTGCGTCTTGCCGAGCCCGCCCTCTATGGCTTTCAGAGCGACAAACCGGTGTTCGAATGGGATGCCGCCCGCGTGCCGGATGCGCGCGACATGTTCGCCAGCGCCCAGGCCCTGAACCTGCACCTTGCCGCACCGTCCTTCCCCGGCGTGCCGACCGGCACCTACCTGTTCGAGGAATGGGAGGATCGCGGCTGGCTGTTGCTCGATGACGAAGACAGCAGCGCGCACGTATTTCCCGGCACGGAGCTGTCGGGCGGCAAGCCGTATGCCTTGCTTGACCTGACGCACAAGGACGTCTACAAGCTTTGGTGCGAGCGCCAGCGCCAGTTCTGTGACGACGGCCTGGGAGCGCCGATCAGCAACGTGCAATACGAGATTCCGGATGGCATCACGGCGCGTGGCGGCGAAACGGGCGCCGTGCTGCGCACGGTCTACCCCATTCTGGTGCGCAAGGCGCTGTTCGACGCCGTTGCCGGACACAAGACGCCGCAGGAAGGCGTGGCGGGCAGCACCTCTCTTTTCCCGGGCGCGCAGCGTTATGCATGGCAGCTGGCGCCGCGCGTCGCCAACGACTGGAGCGGCATCCAAAGCAGTCTGCGCTCGTCGCTGTCGCTTGGCGACGGTGCCGTGCCGGTCCAAATGCACACGCTGGGCGTGGCGGACGCGCCGACCGATGCGATGACGCCGGAGCTGTATCTGCGTTGGCTGGCGATGGCGGTTTTCTCGGCCAACTTCAGCTTCCAGGCCGTGCCCGCCTTGCTTCCGACGGCCCAGGACGATGCGACGCGCGCGCTGGTCCAGCATTGGTTGCAGTGGCGCTATCGCTTGGTTCCGTATGTCTTGGGCATCATCGAGGATGCCGTTCGCACCGGCTTGCCGGTGCAGCGGTCGATGGCCTTGGCCTTCCCCGACGACCCGGTTGCCCAGGTCTGGGATACGCAATATATGTTCGGGCCGGCCTTGTTGGTGGCGCCCGTGCTCCAGCCCGGCGAAGAGCAGCGGGTCTATCTGCCTAAGGGCGGCGCCTGGTGGGACCTGAATACGGGATGGCGCTATGAAGGCGGCACGACCTGGGCGGTGAAGGCGGGCCTGGACACGATACCGGTTTTCGGCCGCGAAGGGCACATGCTGTGTCTGGGTCCGGTGGCCCAGCATACGGGCGACTTCAATTCCGCCCGGATGCTTGATGAAGTCTGGATGTTCGGCATGCCCGAGCACAGTCCCGTCGTCATGCGCAACAAGATACGGGTCATGCAGATGCAAGGCTCCAGCTACATCAAGGGCCTGGAAGGCTTGCGCATCCTGCCGTCCGAGGGGCTGGAAGTCAAGCGGCGCGGCGCGGAAGTCCGTATTTCGCGGGCGCGTTGATCGTACGTCTATGTCCGGGCTTCGTCCGGCTCGGGGTCGACCTCGAGCGCCACGAGAAAGCGGGAAACCAGGTTGTAGGCGGCAATCGTCGCGGTCAACTCGGTCATTTCCCGGGCGCTGAATTGCTTCTTCAGGGGCTCGAAAATAGTGTCGGCGACCTGGACGTCGCGCGTCACGGCGTCGACATAATTCAGAACGTCACGTTCCCGCTGAGAAAACTCGGCGCTGTCCTGCCAATTGCTCACGGCGTCGATCTGCGCTTGCCGCAACCCCGCTTTCAGGGCATACGGGACGTGGCTGATGAACTCATAATCGGCGCTATTGAGGATCGCAATTCTTAATATCGTCAGCTCGCGGATGCCTCCATCCAGCTCGCATTTCTGGCGGATGGCGGTAAGGAAATTCAACCAGCCTTGCGCCACCGGCGGGCTGTTGAGCAATAGCCGGTAGAGGTTCTGCAATTTGCCTCGTTCGTTGACGATCTGCTGGACCAGCGGCTTGACGTCGGCCGAGTCGAGGTCGGGATAGGGAATGCGTGCCATCGTTATCTCCTCCTGGTGATGTGGCCAAGAATAATATAAATGGCGTGCGGTTGGGCGAATCGATCTTTTACGGCCGCGTCGTCGACGTTCCGGTGGTTCCGAAAAATGAATCAGTTCGTATGACCGGTGTCATCGCATCCATGTTCGTGATCGCGGGCATGTTCATGATCGTGCGCATGTTCATGAGGGGGGCTGCATGGGCCGTCCTGGGGCTGCTGCTGAAGGCTGCAGGCAAGAGGATCGTCTTCCGCGTTCCAGTCGATGGCGATGGTGGCGTGCTCGATTCCGAATTGTCGCCTGAGTACCTGTTCCGCCTGTAGCGCGACGCCGCGCGCTTGGGCGTCGTCGGCCGGCCGCACGTGCAGCGTCGCCATCGTGCGACCGGAGGTCAGTTGCCATACATGGACGTGGCTGACGCCGGCCAGGTTCGGAACATGCTGCAACAGGACGCGGACGAGTTGTTCGGGAGAGGCGTCGTCCGGCGCGCCTTCCAGCAGAATGTGGATGGATTTGGCCAGCAGTTTCCAGGCGCTGCGCAGGATCAGTACTGCCACGAGCACCGACAGAATGGGATCGATCGGCGTCCATCCCGTGAGCATGATGACCACCGCGGCAACGATGGCGCCGATCGATCCCAATAGATCGCCCACCACGTGCAGGATGGCGCCCTTCACATTGACGTGATCGGTATCGCCGCGGGTCATGATCCACAGGACCAGGATGTTTACCAGCAAGCCTATGACCGCGACGATCATCATCGGCCCGGCCAGGATCGGAGCGGGATTGAAAAAGCGCTTCCAGGCCTCGTAACCGATCCAGGCCACGATGGCGAACAGCGTGACGGCGTTCACGAAGCCCGCAATGACCTCGAAGCGCAGATAGCCGAAAGTCCGCTTGCTGTCGGCGGCGCGGCGGCCAAACCGGAATGCGGCATAGGCCAAGGCCAGCGCGGCGGCATCGGTCAACATATGCCCCGCGTCGGCGAGCAAGGCGAGCGAGCCGGACAGCACGCCGCCGACCGTCTCCACGATCATGAAGGTAAAGATCAGCACAAAGGAGATCAGCACCTTGCGCTCGTTGGTGCTGGTCACCGTGGGGACGTGCGAATGATCGTGATCGTGGTCGTGATGAGAGTGGGGCATGAGCGGTCTCGGCTGGAAGACTGGGTTCGACGTGATTAAATATTAACACATGAATATGTGTTCATGTGAATGCGTTGACAGAGAAACGATCTTGCGCGAAGGAGTCTGGACGCGCCGCTGTAATCCCGGCCTGCGATTTATTCGTCGTTGTGTTCTTCGGCGATGTGATGCGCCATGTCCTGCAGTACCTGGCTGACGTGGCTATCGGCGACTTCGTAAAAAATATGCTTGGCGCGGCGTACGCCCTTGACCAGGCGGGCTCCGCGCAACAACCGTAGATGATGACTGACCAGTGACTGGGACAAGTCGAGACGCTCCGCGATGTCTCCCACTGCAGCAGAGCCTTCCAGGCAGCACAGCATGATCCTGAGCCGTGAAGGGTCGCCCAGGAGTCGGAAGGTCTCGGCCAGGATCGTCACATCGTTTTGCGACAGGGCGGAGATCTCGAATGCCTCTTGCTGTGCCGGCGCGCGGCTTTGCTCGGCGGCCGTCTTTTTCGTCATTCGGGGTGTCGCGGCATCTTCCCGCTTTTGTTGTCGAGTCATTGAAAATTCCTGATGCTGGGCTGTGGACGCGAGCCTTCACTCCACTTGGAGGATGCGCTCCATTTTATGAGCATACGGCGCCTCGCGGAAGGCGGCCTGCATCATGGCTACGACGGTGATGAAGGAATAGTTCAGCCCGGGTGACGCCATCCGATAGCTTCATCGTGTGGGGATGGCTCAGGGGCGCGAGGGTTGGACTCCGCGTAACGGGTGAGGAATGCCGCCATCGCCATAAGAGTGCGTTACCTGAGCGATGACGACTTGAAAGCCATCGAGCCACCTGGCTTGCTTTTGTTTCGCCTCCTGGTGAATCGGATGCTCTATCAACACGCGAAGCGCCTCCATGCTTTCCCAATAATACACAGTGGAAATTAACCCCGTGGCAGGATTTTCCCAAGCCTCCTCGCCCATGTAACCGGGGATCGATTTGGCGACCAGCGCGATGGCATTGTCCAAGGCATGGAATTCCTCATCAAACTCCCGCTTGGCGAACGTGAAGGTCGCGGTATAGATGGCGTCTGGCAATTCAAACCTCTGTAATAACGACTGCTGGCTTTATACAATTTCGGTTGTCCGGCTTGATGTTACAGCACGCGGATTGCCCAGGCTGACGCGGTCCGGCCTTCCATGAGCTAATACGCCAAGGATGCCTGCCCATCCCCGGTGTCGATAGTGCGGGAAGCGATGGGCTTGGGCGTTGTCTTAAGGTATGCGCGAAAACTCTTCTTCGCTTCGAGAGCATGTCAGGGGCGGATCCACTTCGGCGGTGTTTCTGCAGTATGTCAGAGCTCCATGAGTTTTAGGACATGGCTAGGACACGAGCACTGGAAATGGAAAAGGGGTTAGCACGAAAAGCGCTAACCCCTTGAATTCTTTGGCGGAGCGGACGGGACTCGAACCCGCGACCCCCGGCGTGACAGGCCGGTATTCTAACCAACTGAACTACCGCTCCGCAGCGGTATGATTTGCCATGTTTCTTGGCGTCCCCTAGGGGATTCGAACCCCTGTACCCACCGTGAAAGGGTGGT
>CAZKBT010000096.1:0-7205 GCA_964551305.1 uncultured Burkholderiaceae bacterium | reverse complement strand
AAGGAAATTCGAACCAAGATCAAGAGCGTGCAAAACACGCGCAAGATCACCAAAGCCATGGAGATGGTGGCAGCATCGAAAATGCGTAAAGCGCAGGAACGCATGCGTGCCGGCCGTCCCTATGCAACCAAAGTACGCGAAATCGCTGCCCACCTCATGCAGGCGAATCCGGACTACACCCATCCTTACATGCAAGAGCGTGAGGATATCCGTGGCGTCGGCATCGTTGTCGTTTCCACCGATAAAGGCCTGTGCGGCGGCCTGAACACCAACATCATGCGCTTGGTGCTCGCCCGCCTGAAGGAATTCGAGCAGCGCGGCATCAAGGTCCAGGCGACGGCTTTGGGCAACAAGGGCGCCGGCGTGTTGACGCGTATCGGCGCGAACCTGGTTTCCCAGGAGATCGGCTTGGGCGATACGCCCAACCTGGAACGTCTGATCGGAGCCATCAAGGTTCAGATCGACGATTTCATCGATGGCAAGATAGACGCGGTGTATCTGGCGACCAACCGTTTCGTCAATACGATGAAGCAGGACCCCAGCTTCGTTCGCTTGCTGCCCTTGCCCAGCGGCCTGGCCGATCCCTTCCAGTCGGATGAATCGATTTCGGCCGAGCAGGATCAGGTCAAGTCGAACTATGGCTGGGACTACATCTATGAGCCGGATGCCAAGACGGTCATCGATGATTTGCTGCTGCGGTACGTGGAAAGCTTGGTGTATCAGGCCGTGGCGGAAAATATGGCTTCCGAGCAGTCTGCCCGCATGGTGGCCATGAAAGCCGCATCGGACAACGCCAAGAAAGTCATCGGCGACCTGCAGCTGGTCTACAACAAGACCCGCCAGGCTGCCATTACGAAAGAAATTTCAGAAATCGTGGGGGGCGCTGCCGCTGTTTGAGTCGAACAGCAGGCATCCCGTCAAAGTTATTTAGCAAGGACTAAACATGAGCAACGGTACCATCGTTCAGTGCATCGGCGCCGTGGTGGATATTCAGTTCCCCCGCGACAGCATCCCTAAAGTCTACGACGCTCTCAAGCTTGTCGATGAAAGCTCGGCGTTTGCCGAAGCCGGCTTGACCTTCGAAGTTCAGCAGCAATTGGGTGACGGCGTCGTCCGCACCATTGCCATGGGTTCCAGCGACGGCCTGCGCCGCGGCATGAGCGTGGCCGGCACGGGCGCGCCCATTTCGGTTCCCGTGGGCGTAGGCACGCTGGGCCGCATCATGGACGTGCTGGGTCGTCCCATCGACGAAGTCGGCCCCATCCAAAGCGACGAAACCCGGGCGATCCACCAGGATGCGCCCGCGTTCGACGAGCTGTCCCCCTCGGTGGAGTTGCTCGAAACGGGCATCAAGGTCATCGATCTGGTGTGTCCCTTCGCCAAGGGCGGCAAGGTCGGCCTGTTCGGCGGCGCCGGCGTGGGCAAGACCGTCAACATGCTCGAGCTGATCAACAACATAGCCAAGCAGCACAGCGGCTTGTCGGTGTTTGCCGGCGTGGGTGAGCGCACTCGTGAAGGTAACGACTTCTACCACGAAATGGCCGAAGCCGGTGTCATCAACATGGATAACCTCCAGGAATCGAAGGTCGCCATGGTGTTCGGTCAGATGAACGAGCCTCCCGGCAACCGCCTGCGCGTGGCGCTGTCGGGCTTGACCATGGCTGAAAAGTTCCGTGACGAAGGACGCGACATCCTGTTCTTCGTGGACAACATCTATCGCTACACCCTGGCCGGAACGGAAGTGTCCGCTCTGCTGGGCCGCATGCCCTCGGCCGTGGGCTACCAGCCCACGCTGGCAGAAGAAATGGGTAAGCTCCAAGAGCGCATTACGTCGACCAAGACGGGCTCGATCACGTCCATCCAGGCCGTTTACGTTCCTGCCGATGACTTGACCGATCCCTCGCCCGCGACGACGTTCCTGCACTTGGACTCGACCGTCGTGCTGTCGCGTGACATCGCCGCCCTGGGTATCTATCCAGCGGTCGACCCGCTGGATTCGTCCAGCCGTCAGCTGGATCCGCAAGTCGTCGGCGAAGAGCACTACGCCGTGGCGCGCGGTGTTCAGCAAACGCTGCAGCGCTACAAGGAATTGCGCGACATCATTGCGATTCTGGGCATGGACGAACTGTCGCCGGAAGACAAGCAGGCCGTGGCCCGCGCCCGTAAGATCCAGCGCTTCCTGTCGCAGCCCTTCCACGTTGCTGAAGTGTTCACCGGCTCGCCCGGCAAATACGTGCCCTTGTCCGAGACCATCCGCGGTTTTAAGATGATCGTGGAAGGCGAGTGCGATGCTTTGCCCGAACAGGCTTTCTACATGGTCGGTTCCATCGACGAAGCGTTCGAGAAAGCCAAAACCATCCAATAAGGACGACACATGGCCTACATACAGGTTGACGTGGTCAGCGCAGAAGCTTCGATTTTCAACGGTGAGGCGAAATTCGTGACTCTGCCTGGCGAGTCTGGCGAACTGGGCATCCTGCCCGGCCATACGCCGCTGATTTCGCGCATTCGTCCGGGTACGGTGAAGATCGTCCTGGCCGATGGCTCGGAAACCAGTATCTTTGTGGCTGGCGGCATCCTGGAAGTGCAGCCCGGCGCCGTGACCGTGTTGTCCGACACGGCCATTCGCGCCGAGGATCTTGACGAAGCCAAGGCGATGGAAGCGCGCAAGCGCGCCGAAGACGCCCTGGCCAACGCCAAGGACAAGGCGGACATCGCCGTGGTGGAAGCCGAGCTGGCCATGCTGGCCGCGCAGGCGGCCGCCGCGCGCAAGCTCAGCCAGGGGCGCCGCTCGCATTGATACGCCGTGCCGGCGCTTGATGGCAAGGGTGTACACGCCGTCGGCTTGCCGTTTGGGGATGGGCATGGCTTGCCATTAGACCGTCCGTTAATGAAAAAGCACCTTTCGAGGTGCTTTTTTCTTGTCCGCGTGCAGGGTGACCCGCCCGATTATAGTGATCGGCGCGAGGGTTTCATATACGTAATTTACGAGTTGATAGAAGCCCGGATTGTTAAAGACAAGGACGTTCTCTACTCTTGCGTTTTTTGCCTATCCATCGCGGACAAGGCGAACCGACAGGAGTCCACATGAGAGAACGATTAGATTGCGCCGTCGTCAGCACCCAATGCACGGACGAACACATCAGCCGCCATATGGGCGTGCAGTTGGCGGGAAGGGTGACCTTGCATCCGATGCGCCGCCATCTTCCGGCCGATGAGGCCGGCTCGCTGCGCACGCTGGCTTCGCTGGGGATGTCGCTGCAACGCTTCGATGCGTGCGTCGTTCCCGTGTCGGAGCATAACCTTGCGTGGATGCGCACGGCCCTTTCCACGGCGCGAGGCGTGGTGCAGACTCCCATCGTCGCGCTTGCCCATCAATTGCGGGCCGCGGCGCTGGATGACTTGTACAGCCTGGGCCTGGCGGATTTCGTCAGAACGCCGTTGTGTCTGGAAGAGCTGCGGGCGCGGGTCGAGCGCTTGCTGGATAGGCGGCGCTATACCGTGACCGACATGGAGCCGGCGCATGCATGCGCATCGCCGCTTGCCGACTCGGATTTATTCGGCGGGCACGGCGCCCGCCCGCTGTCGGCTCATGTATTATGCGATACCATACAGGATCGCAGCGGCCTGGAGCTGGAAGCTTTCGCGGTGGCGTCGGCATCGCGCTGCGCCACATCCCGCGTGTCTTTCCGGGCGGCAAAAAGCCAGGTCGTGGCGCGGTTCGAGCAGGCATACATCAAGGCGGCCCTGGGGCGGCATGCGGGCAACATTGCCATGGCGGCCCGCTCGGCGCAGAAACACCGACGTGCATTCTGGGCTCTGATGCGCAAGCACGACATCGATGCCGCCGCCTTCAAGCTCGGCGATGGGCTATGCGATCCGCGAGACGGTTAAAATTCGGTTGGTTTCAATTTAAGGAAAGTCGTGGCACCCCCCCTACTCAAAAATGACGTGTTGCTGCGCGCATTCATGCGCGAGCCGGTTCCGTACACGCCTTTATGGCTGATGCGGCAGGCGGGCCGCTACCTGCCCGAATACAACGAGACCCGCGCCAAGGCCGGCTCGTTCATGGCGCTGGCCCAGAATCGCGACTATGCATGCGAAGTCACGCTGCAGCCTCTGCGGCGTTTCGATCTGGATGCCGCCATCCTGTTTTCGGACATACTGACCGTGCCGCATGCCATGGGACTGGGCCTAGACTTCGTGGCCGGCGAAGGGCCGCGGTTTGCCCGTCCCATTCGTCATGAGGACGACGTCAAGCGGCTGGCCGTGCCCGAGATGGCCAAACTGGACTACGTATTCGATGCGGTTTCCCTGATACGGCGGGAACTGGATGGCAAGGTTCCCTTGATCGGATTCGCCGGCAGTCCCTGGACCATTGCCTGCTACATGATCGAAGGCCAGGGCTCCGACGATTATCGCCTGGTCAAGACCATGATGTATGCGCGGCCGGATTTGATGCATCGCATTCTGGAGATCAATGCGCAGGCCACGATCGACTACCTGAACGCGCAGATTCAGGCCGGCGCGCAGGCGGTGATGCTCTTCGACAGCTGGGGCGGCGTGCTGGCGGACCGGATGTTCCAGGCGTTTTCGCTGGCTTATACGAAAAAAGTCGTGCAAGGTCTTATCCGCCATCACGACGGGCGCGCGGTGCCGGCCGTCGTGTTCACCAAGGGCGGCGCGCAATGGATCGAGCAGATCGCCGATACGGGCTGCGATGCGGTAGGACTGGATTGGACGGCCAGCCTGGGCAAGGTCCGGCAGCGAGTGCAGGACCGTGTCGCGCTCCAGGGTAATCTCGATCCCATGGCGTTGTTCGGCGGCGAGGCGGCCATACGCGAGCAGGCCCGTGAAGTGATGGACGATTTTGGCGATGTGGGCCGGGGCGGGCACGTGTTCAATTTGGGCCATGGCATTTCCCGCTTCACGCCGCCCGAGGCCGTCGGCATACTGGCCGATGAAGTGCACGCCTATAGCCGGAGCAAACACGCGGCTTGAGGCGCCGTCGTGGCGCCGGCGGGGGCCTTCAAGAAGGTGCGATGTCCTTGTCCCCAGCCAGGGTTGTACACACACGGCCGGCGCGATGCGCAAGACATAAATTTCATTAGTTACGCTTTAGCTTGCTTTTCTAATTTGTTGATTAAAAAAGGAAAAGAAAACAATCACCTGTGGATGTGCATTTTTTTCCGGATTTGAGGATTGACTTTCCACAGGATGTTGTTCTCCTTCTCCCCAAAGTTATCCACAGGTTGAAAAGCAATGGTCCTCGATGTCCGGCCCATCTGGCTTTTGGGGGCGCAACGAGAATTTACTTGAACTGGTAATGCCTGAAATCCTCCCCGACTCCACCCGAGAAGATGCGTGCGATTTGCCTGCCGTCCCCATTAGCGGGTACGTGCGGGTGGCGCTGGATGTGCCTTTGCCCGGAGCATTCGATTATCGTTGCCGCCAGAACGTCGAGCCGGGCATGCGGGTCATCGTCCCCTTTGGACGCCGCAAGCTGGTCGGCCTCGTGGTTGCTCTGCCGCAAAAGCCCGCCGTTGCCGCCGAACATATAAAGGATGTCGAGCAGGTGCTGGATGACGTGGCGCCGTTGCCGCAGGACTGGGTGCGCATGGCGACGTTCGCCGCGGCCTATTATCAACGCCCGTTGGGCGAGGTCATGCTTCCGGCCCTGCCGCCGCCTTTGCGCAAGGTGTCCGCCTACCAGGGCAAGCGCGCCGCGGGCGGACCCGTCAGCCGCTTGATGCGGCGCCATCAGAAGCGTCCTTCGGCGCCGCCGCGGGTCGAGGCCGACGATGCTCCCGCGCTGAATGCCGAACAGCGACATGCCGCGCAGGCCATCGGCGCGGCTCAGGGCTCGTCGACGTTCCTGTTGTACGGTGTGACCGGCAGCGGCAAGACCGAGGTCTATCTGCACGCCGCGTTGGCGGCGTTGGCGCGGGGCCGCCAGGTACTGCTTCTGGTGCCCGAAATCAATCTGACGCCGCAGTTGGAGCAATCGCTGCGCATGAGGCTGGCGACGGCGGCGGGCGACAATATATTGGCGGTCATGCACAGCGCCTTGGCCGACGGCGAGCGGCTGGAGGCCTGGCTCAGGGTGCAAAGCGGGCAGGCCAGGGTATTGCTCGGCACGAGGTTGTCCATTTTTACACCCATGCCTGCCCTGGGGCTGATCATCGTCGACGAAGAACACGACACGTCCTACAAGCAGCAGGAAGGGTTGCGCTATTCGGCCCGGGATCTGGCGGTGTGGCGCGCCCACGACCTGGGCATTCCCGTGGTGCTCGGCTCGGCGACGCCGTCGCTGGAAAGCTGGTGCCACGCCCGGCAGGGACGCTATCGACTGCTGACCCTGACCGGGCGCGCCAAGGATGTGGCCTTGCCGGACATAAAACTGGTAGACACCCGCCGTTTGGCGCTCCAGCAAGGCTTTTCGCCGCAATTGCTCGAGGCGTTGGGCCAGCGGCTGGAAAGGGGCGAACAGTCTCTGATTTTCCTGAACCGCAGGGGCTTTGCGCCGGTTTTGACGTGCACCTCGTGCGGCTGGATCAGCCAATGTCCGCGCTGCTCGGCTTATACAGTGCTGCACAAAGCTGGGGCGGGGCGCAAGGTGCTGCAATGTCATCATTGCGGTTATCAATCCCGGGCTCAGCAGGCCTGCCCCGATTGCGGCGACCAGGATATCAAGCCGATGGGGCGGGGCACCCAGCGGGTCGAGGATTATTTGTCCCAATGTTTTCCGGATGCGCGCATCATGCGCATCGATGCCGACAGCACGCGCTTGAAGGGCAGCGCCGCGGCGCTGTTCGCCCAGGTGCACGCGGGCGAGGTCGATATCCTCGTCGGCACGCAGATGGTGGCGAAAGGCCATGATTTTGCCAATCTGGGACTGGTGGGCGTCCTGAATGCCGACTCCATGCTGTTTGCCCAGGATTTCCGCGCGCCGGAACGTTTGTTTGCGCAGTTGATGCAGGTTGCCGGTCGGGCCGGCAGGCATGCCCGGGGCGCCCAGGTGATCATCCAGACGGATTATCCCGACCAGGCCGTGTATCAGGCGCTGAAACGGCACGACTACGTCGGTTTTGCCCGTCACGCTTTGGCGGAACGGGAGTCGGTGGGCTTGCCGCCCTTTACGTATCAAGCCTTGTTGGCTGCGGAGGCTGGCAAGCTGGCTCAGGCCCTGGATTTCCTGGCCCAGG
>CAZKBT010000095.1:0-7273 GCA_964551305.1 uncultured Burkholderiaceae bacterium | reverse complement strand
GCACCACGCCGTGGAGAGTACGGCGGAACACCTGGGCAAGGAGAACGGTGTGACCGTGCATTGGGTGCGGCTCGAAGCGGATGGCAAGCCCGACCGCACGCATCTGGAAGAGCTGTTGAAGGCGACCAAGGGCCAGGGTGTCCTGGTTTCCCTGATGCATGCCAACAACGAGATCGGCACGCGCATCGACCTGCCTGGCCATGCGCTCTATCTTGCCGAACGCCAGCGTGAGCGTCACCCTGCCACCCTCGAACTCCAGCCTATGCATGCCGGGCAGCAAAGGCGGCCAAGCCTGGAGCATCCGGCGGGCCAAGGCGCGCACCGCGCCGTCCAGGCGCGGCATCAATGCTTTTTCCAGATCCTGACTGGTGAAGGGATGGGCCTCGAACGACACCATGTGCAGCCGCGCGGGACGCCTGGGATCGGCTCGCCAGGCATCCCATAGCGCCAGGAAATTCTGACCCAGGCCAAACCCCGTTTCGCAGACCGTAAAGCCGGCGCGGTCCCGCCAGCGCTCGTGAACCCGGCAGCCGTCCAAGAAGACATGCCGAGCCTGGGAAAGCGCTCCGTACGCGGAATGATACAAATCATCGTAAACCGTGCTGGCTGGAATGCCGTCGTCGTTGAACGCCAGCACCGCGGGCGTCAATGGCTCGTAGTGGCTACTCATGCAAAGGGACTCGGGATGCGCGAAGCGGCGACGCCCTATCGGCACTCATAAAACGGCAATATGGCATCACGTACAATATCCTTGCTCAAGCAATCGTTGCTTGCGATCGACCGGAATTCATGTATGCCACACTCACGCCTTCCGCTAAGCGATTACCTGGACGCGGCCGTCACGGCGGCCCATGCTTCCGCCGCTATTTTACAAGCATATGCCCGCAATCGCAGCGATCTCGTCATCGACAAGAAGATGCGCAACGATCTGGTTTCGCAGGCGGATCACGAAGCCGAGCAAGCCATCAAGGACGTTTTGAGCGAACGCACGCCCGAGCTGGGCATCATCGCCGAGGAAAGCGGCGGCAGCGCGTCCGGCGCCGCCACCTGGTACGTCGATCCGCTGGACGGCACGACCAATTTCCTGCATGGCATTCCCCTGTATGCGGTATCGATCGCGTTGATAGCGCCGGCCGGCACCCGCCTGGCAGGCGGCGAAATGCTGGAGCACGACACGCCGGTATTGGGCGTGATCTACGACCCGAACCGGGAAGAGCTGTTCACCGCGATGCATGGCGTCGGCGCGTGGCTCAACGGCCATCGCATCCAGTGCTCCGGGGCCGCCGACTTCAAGGAATCCTTGCTGGCGACGGGCCTGCCTTTCCGGGATTTTTCGTTCCAGGATGAATACATGCCCGCCCTCGAACATGCCATGCACGGCACCCGGGGGGTGCGCCGAAACGGCACGGCCGCGCTGGACCTGGCCTGGGTGGCCTGCGGCCGCTTCGACGGCTATTGGGAGATGGGCCTGGCACCTTGGGACGTCGCCGCCGGCACGGTCATCGTGCGCGAGGCGGGCGGCGTATGTGAGGATCTGCGCCATGCGGACAAAGGCTGGCCGATCCACGGCGACATCTACGCCTGCGCCCCGGCCATCGCGCCCGCGCTGGACGCCATGATACAGCCGCACCTCAAACGGGACCGGCGGTCCGGCTGACGCGCTTGCCGCCGGGCAAGCCGCGCCGCAAAAAACCGTTCAAGTTGGGATATCATCTTCCGATAAACCCATTACAGGGAGACGATCCACCATGAAACTTATAGAACCCATCGTGCAGTGGCAAGCGGAGATGGCCGCCATCCGGCGCGACATCCATGCCCATCCCGAGCTGGCCTATGAGGAAACCCGTACTTCCGACATCGTCGCGGACCTGCTCCAGTCCTGGGGAATCCCCATTCATCGCGGCCTGGGCGTGACCGGCGTAGTCGGCACCATCCAGGGCCGCACGCAGACGGGCCGGGCCCTGGGCCTGCGCGCCGACATGGACGCCCTGCCCATGCAGGAAGCCAACACCTTCGGCCATGCCAGCAAGCATCCCGGCAAGATGCACGCGTGCGGCCACGACGGACATACCACCATGCTGCTGGCCGCCGCCCGCTATCTGGCCCGGCATCGCGATTTCGACGGCACCGTGCACGTCATCTTCCAGCCCGCGGAAGAAGGGCACGGCGGCGCCAAGAAAATGATCGAGGACGGGCTGTTCGACCTCTGTCCGATGGATGCCGTATTCGGCATGCATAATTGGCCCGGGATCCCGGTCGGCAGCTTCGGCCTGAGCTCCGGCCCCATCATGGCCTCCAGCAACGTCTTCCAGATCCGCCTGGAGGGCAAAGGCGCGCACGGCGCCATGCCCCATCTCGGCGTGGATCCGATCACGGCGGCCATGCAGATCGGCCTGAGCCTGCAGACCATCATCAGCCGCGAACGCGACCCGCTGGATCCCGCGGTGCTGAGCATTACCCAGATCCATTCGGGCTCCGCCGACAACGTCATTCCCAACGATGCCGTCTTGCGCGGGACGGTCAGGACGTTCTCGTCCGAAAACCTGGACCTGATCGAAAGGCGCATGCGCGAAATCACGATGCTCACCAGCCAAGCCTTGAATTGCAAGGCGGCGTTCGATTTCAAGCGCACCTATCCGCCGACGATCAACCATGCGGAACAAGCGGCGCTTTGCGCCACGGTCCTGCGCACCATCGCCGGCGCGGACAAAGTCGACGACGCCGTGTCCCCTTCCATGGGCGCGGAAGATTTCTCCTTCATGCTCCAGGAAAAACCCGGCTGCTATATATGGATAGGCAACGGCGACGGCGGGCACCGGCAAGCCGGACACGGCACAGGCCCTTGCACCTTGCACAACGGCTCTTATGACTTCAACGACGACCTCCTGCCCCTGGGCGCGACATACTGGGTCGAGCTGACCAAATACTGGCTGGCGCACAATACATAGCAGGGTCAGGCGCGTGGACTATGCCGCGCATGACGCGTTTTTTTAATTTGAATGGAATCAGCATCTTGGACAAAGCCATCGCCACCACCGTCTTGCCCCCTCCCGAAACGCATGCCGTGCTGCGCGTCATGCCCATGCCGGCCGACGCCAATCTTCATGGCGACGTGTTCGGCGGGTGGATCATGGCGCAGGTCGACATTGCTGGAGCCATTCCCGCCACGCGCCGCGCGGCGGGACGCGTGGCCACGGTCGCCGTCAATGCATTCACATTCAAGCATCCGGTATTCGTCGGCGACCTGCTCAGCTTCTACGCCGACATCATCAAGACCGGCACGACCTCCATCACGGTTTCCGTCGAAGTCTACGCCGAGCGCAAGCGTCTCGAACTCGAAGTCATCAAAGTAACCGAAGCCGTGCTGACGTACGTCGCCACGGACGACAACCGCCAACCCCGCCCTCTTCCTCCACTCTGAGCAGGTTCGCCTATGCAGGAACAACAGACCCCGCCCCAGAGCAAGCCCATCGTCATTCCCCGACGCCTGGATCCGGAAGACGCTCAGCTCGCCTTGCAGAAGCTGCAAGGCATCCTCAAGCGCCAAGAGGTGGTGGAGACGCTGACGCACCGCCAGAACGAGCAGGCGGACCGCGCGAATTTGCTTGACGACCTGGTGCATCGCCAGCATGAGAACGAGATCCGCGCCCTCATCAACGACCTGCATCCGTCCGACATAGCGTTCATTCTCGAGTCGCTGCCCCAGACCGAACGCCAGGCCGTCTGGCAGTTGGTCGACCCCTCGCACGACGCCGACGTGTTGCTGGAGGTCGACGATTGGGCCCGCGAATCGCTGATCGAATCCATGGACCACCAGGATCTGATCGCGGCCACCGAGGCCATGGACGCCGACGAAATCGCCGATCTGGTGTCCGACCTGCCCGCAGCCGTCGTCGCCGAAGTCCAGAAAGGACTGACGGACGAAGAGCGCGCGCAACTGATCGAGGCCATGGGCTATCCTGAAGACACCGTGGGCGCGATCATGGACTTCGAGATGGTCCGTGTGCGCGAAGACGTGTCCCTGGAGGTCGTCCTGCGCTATCTGCGCCGCCTGCAGGAGCTGCCCGACCACACCGACCAGATATTCGTCGTCGATCGCCAGGACAAGCTGCAAGGCTCCCTGAAAGTGTCCAAGCTCCTGGTCAGCGAACCGGACATGCAGGTGTCCGACGCCATGGACACGGACTACCTGTCGCTCAATCCGCTGGATTCCGATGCCGACGCCGCCGGCGCCTTCGAACGCTATGACCTGGTATCGGCCCCCGTCACCGACGACCAGGGCCGGCTGATCGGCCGCGTCACCATCGCGGAAGTGGTGGACGTGATGCAAGAGGACTCCCAGGAACAGGCCCTGTCGCGAGCCGGCCTGCAAGAAGAAGATATCTTCGCGCCGATCTCGCACGCCCTGCGCAACCGTGCCCCGTGGCTGCTGGTCAACCTTTGCACGGCGGCGATCGCCTCGGTCGTGGCGTCCCGGTTCGAAAACACCGTCAGCCACATCGTCATCCTGGCTTTTCTCATGTCCATCGTTGCGGGCATCGGCGGAAACTCCGGCAATCAAACCATGACGATGATCATACGCGCCATGGCCGTCGGCCGGGTTACGGGGTCCAACGCCTGGCAGCTGGTCAAGCGCGAACTCACCGTGACGCTGCTGGTCGGTTTTTGCGGCAGCATGGTCGCCGCCGTGTTCGCCTGGGTGATTTCCGACTCCCTGGCGATCGCCGCCGTGATGATGGCGGCCATGATAGGCAATATGCTGATCGGCGCCGCGCTGGGCGTGATGATACCGATACTGCGCGATCACTTCGGCAAAGATCCGGCGGTCGGCTCGTCTGTGCTTCTGACTTTCGCCACCGACTCGCTGGGCTTCTTCATTTTCCTCGGCCTGGCGACGCTGTTCCTGATCTAACGCGCAGCGAGCCGGCATTCCGTCCTGGATGCCGGCTCGTCCGCGGCGCGGCCTAGTTGTCGAAACCGACCTTGTCGACCAGCTCGCTCGCCTGCTTGCGATGCTTGGCGATCTCCACCACGCTTAGCTCGTCCACCTTCAGCGGTCCCCATGCCGCGATGACGGGATCGACCTTCACGCCTTCGCGGACCGGATACTCGTAATTCGCATTCGCATAGACTTCCTGAGCGGCGGGCGATACGAGGTATTCCAGGAACAGAACCGCGTTATCCTTGTTGGGCGCATTCTTGGCCAGCGCGGCGCCGGTGATATTGACGTGCGTGCCCCCACTGGTGCCCGCAAAATGGGGACGGATGACTTTGATCGCGTCGCCCCAGGCTCGCCCTTCGGATCCGGGCTTGTCGTTCTTAATCTGGCCGACATAATAGGCGTTGGCGATTCCTATATCGCATATGCCGCCGAGGATATCGCGCGCGACGTGCCGATCGCCACCCGCCGCCTTGCGCGCCAGGTTCTGCTTTACGCCTTCAAGCCATACTTGCGCGGCTTCCACACCGTCATGGGCGATCTTCGCGGCGATCAACGATGTGTTGTACGGATGCTGCCCCGATCGGATGCAGACCTTGCCTTTCCATTTCGGGTCCGCGAGTTCTTCGTAAGTGAACGTCGTAATGGGAAGGTCCTTGTCGGCATAAAGCACGCGATCCCGCAGCGACAGCGCAAACCAATGCCCGTCCTCGTTTCTGAGGTTGCCGGGGATCGCTTGTTCCAGCGCCTCGGATCGTACGGGCTGGGTCACGCCCCCGTCGACCAGATCGAGCAGATTACCGATATCGACGGTCATCAACACATCGGCCGGCGAGCGATCGCCTTCGGCGCGGACCCGCTCGAGCAGCCCGTCCTTGAGAAATACCGTTTTCACCTGGATGCCCTTTTCCTGGGCGAACGCATCGAGAATCCCGCGCGCCGATCTTGGCGAAGATTGCCGTCCCGACGCGCGACGCATCGTACATGTCGTGGTCCGAAATATTGTTGGCGTTGAACCGCAGCGAAAGCCGCTTGTTGACCAGCTTAAAAAAGGCAACAGCACTTGGTAAATGGCCGTGTCGTCGCTGATGCCCAAGACTGCAGCGCATCGTGCAGTCGGTGCAAGACAACAACCAGTCGCTTGAAAACACGTTCAGCCTGGCGCACGCCCGCTTTGAAAACGTGGCGCCGACAAAACCGCATGCGTGCGTTCAGGACGCGTATGAAAACCTGCGTCTGGAAGTCGCGTCGCCGGTAAAAGACGGAAAAGGCACACGATTCTCACTGATTTTCCATCGGCCCGACCAGGCGCGGAACAACGCGGCTTAAAAACGAAAACGCCCGCGTTCGGCTCGGCACTGAACGCAGGCGCCAAAGCTTGCCAAGGCGGCAAGCCGGGAATCAGGACAGCTTGCCGTGGCAGTGCTTGTACTTCTTGCCGCTGCCGCAGGGGCAAGGATCGTTGCGGCCGGGCTTGGGCTGAGCCGCAGCCGGCGACCGGGCCGGGGTTGGCGCCTGTTCCGGCGCGATACCGGGATCTTCGCCGCTCAGCGCCGCATCATAGTCCGAATGATGGTAGTTGACATTATCCAGCTTGGCCGGCTCTTGCTCGGTTGCCGCGTCGACCTGCTCGGCCGACTGTATGCGCACCGTCATCAATACGCGGACCACCTCGTTGCGCACACGATCCAGCATGTTGGAGAACAGCTCGAAGGCTTCGCGCTTGTATTCCTGCTTCGGATTCTTCTGCGCATAGCCGCGCAGGTGGATGCCCTGGCGCAGGTGGTCGAGCGCCGACAGGTGTTCGCGCCAGTGCGTGTCGAGGCTTTGCAGCATGACGTTGCGCTCGAACTGGCGGAAGTTCGCGGCGCCGACCAGTTCGACCTTGGCGGCATAGGCTTCGTCGGCCAGTGCAACGATGCGCTCGAGGATTTCGTCGTCGGTCAGGTTCGGCTCGCTCTTCACCCATTCCTGCACCGGCACGGCGAGCTTCAGTTCTCCATTCAGCGCCATTTCCAGCGCCGGGAGATCCCACTGTTCCTCGACCGAGTCCTCGGGCACATGGTTACGGAAGATCGAGGCGACAACGCCGTGGCGCATCGCGGTGATCGTCTCGGCGATGTCCTCGGATTCCAGCAATTCGTTGCGCTGCGCGTAGATCACCTTGCGCTGGTCGTTGGCGACATCGTCGTATTCGAGCAGCTGCTTGCGGATGTCGAAGTTGCGGCCCTCGACCTTGCGCTGGGCGGATTCGAGCGAGCGGGAGACGAGCGGATGCTCGATGGCCTCGCCCTCCGGCATCTTCAGGCGCTCCATGACCGCCTTCAGGCGGTC
>CAZKBT010000094.1:0-7766 GCA_964551305.1 uncultured Burkholderiaceae bacterium | reverse complement strand
TGCATCGCAACTGGGTGATGATTCCCCACGTTACGAACAACGAGCGCGCGGACATCACCGAGCTGGAAAACTTCCGTGTTCAGCTCAATGCCGAGAACCAGAAATCCGGCGTCAAGCTGACCATGCTGGCGTTCTTGATCAAAGCCAGTGTCGCCGCGCTGAAGAAGTTCCCCGAGTTCAATGCCTCGCTCGACGGCGACAATCTGGTACTGAAGCAGTACTATCACGTCGGTTTCGCCGCCGATACGCCCAACGGCCTGGTCGTGCCAGTCATCCGCGACGCCGACAAAAAGGGCATTATCGAATTGGCCAAGGAAAGCTCCGAGCTTGCCAAACTGGCCCGCGACGGCAAATTGGCGCCGGCGCAGATGCAGGGTGGCTGCTTCTCCATTTCGTCGTTGGGGGGCATAGGAGGAACGTCCTTCACACCGATCATCAATGCGCCGGAAGTCGCCATCCTCGGCGTTTCACGTTCGTCTCATGAGCCGGTCTGGGATGGCAAGGCATTCCAGCCTCGCTTGATGCTGCCTTTGTCGCTGTCCTACGATCATCGCGTCATCGACGGCGCGGCCGCGGCGCGCTTTAATGCCTACCTGGCCGGCCTGCTGGCGGATTTCCGCCGCATCGCGCTATAAGGAGAACGGCATGAGCACAAGCGAATTGAAAGTTCCGGACATTGGCGACTTCGATGAAGTCGAAGTCATTGAAGTATTGGTTGCCGAGGGCGACGCCGTCCAGGCCGAGCAAAGCCTGATCACCGTCGAATCCGACAAGGCCTCGATGGAAATTCCGGCGTCGCAGGGCGGCGTGATCAAGAAGCTCCTGGTCAAGGTCGGAGATAAAGTGTCCACGGGCAGCGTCATCGCCGAGATGCAGGGGCAGGGCGAAGCCGCCTCCGCGCCTGCTCTCAAGAAGGACGAGCCGGCGAAGGACGCCGCGCCCGCCAAAACGCAGCCGCGGGAAGCGCCCAAGGCCGCCAGCCATACGGGTTCCGCGGACGTCCAGTGCGACGTCATGGTGCTGGGCGCCGGGCCCGGCGGTTATTCGGCGGCGTTTCGCGCGGCGGACCTCGGGCTGAACGTGGTGCTGGTGGAACGTTACGCTACGCTGGGCGGCGTCTGCCTGAACGTCGGCTGCATTCCCTCCAAGGCCTTGCTGCATACGGCGGCGGTGCTGGAAGAAGCCCAAACCATGGGTGCGCATGGCATCTCGTTCGGGGCGCCCACGATCGACCTGGACGCCTTGCGCGCCTACAAGGACGGTGTCGTCGGCAAATTGACCGGCGGCCTGGCCGGCATGGCCAAGGCCCGCAAGGTCAAGGTACTGACCGGGATGGGGCAATTCGTGGATCCGCATCACCTGAGCGTAACGGATGCGGACGGAAAGACCCAGGTCGTGCGGTTCGAGTCGGCCGTCATCGCCGCCGGCAGCCAATCGGTGAAGCTTCCGTTCCTGCCGGACGACTCTCGCGTGGTCGATTCCACGGGCGCATTGGAGCTGAAGAGCATCCCGAAGAAGATGCTGATCATCGGTGGCGGCATCATCGGCCTGGAAATGGGCACCGTATATTCCGCGCTGGGCGCGCGCCTGGACGTCGTGGAAATGCAGGACGGCCTGATGCAGGGCGCCGACCGCGACCTGGTCAAAGTATGGGACAAGAAAAACGCCCGGCGCTTCGATCACGTGCTGCTCAATACGAAGACCGTCGGCGCCGAAGCGAAAGCCGATGGCATCTGGGTGACGTTCGAAGGCAAGGACGCGCCCAAGGAAGCGCAGCGCTACGACCTGGTGCTGCAAGCGGTTGGACGCAGCCCGAACGGAAATAAGATCGGCGCGGACAAAGCGGGCGTGCGGGTCGGCGAGCGCGGCTTCATTTCCGTCGACGAGCAGATGCGTACCAACGTCGCGCATATTTATGCTATCGGCGACATCGTCGGCCAGCCCATGCTCGCCCATAAAGCCGTGCACGAAGCGCACGTGGCCGCCGAAGTCATTGCCGGACAGAAAAGCGCGTTCGATGCGCGGATCATTCCGTCGGTGGCGTACACGGATCCGGAAGTCGCCTGGGCCGGCCTGACCGAAGACGAGGCCCGCAAGCAAGGCATCGCGGTGACCAAGGGCCTGTTTCCCTGGGCGGCGTCGGGCAGGGCGATCGCCAATGGACGCGACGAAGGCTTCACCAAGCTGCTGTTCGATGCGCAAACGGACAGATTGCTGGGCGGAGCGATCGTCGGCACGCACGCCGGGGATCTCATCAGTGAAATCGCCCTGGCCATCGAGATGGGAGCCGACAGCACCGATATCGGCAAAACCATCCATCCGCATCCGACGCTGGGCGAATCGGTCGGCATGGCCGCCGAGACCGCCCATGGGCATTGCACCGACTTGCCGCCGGTCAAACGCAAGAAGGCCTGAGGCTCGATGAATCGCGGCGCCGCGGCGCCGCGATTCCTTCCGGCGGGTGCTACTATCGCGGCACCTGCTTTTTGTTTTTTTACCATCATGCGCACCCCTGCTCCCGGCCACGGCGCCACGCTGCAAACCTGGCTCGCCCATCTTGAAATCTCCCATGCGAAGGCCATCGACCTGGGCCTGGACCGCCTGCGAACGGTCGCGGACAAGCTGGAATTGACTTGTCCCTTCGTCGTGATTACGGTGGGCGGGACCAACGGCAAGGGCTCGACCTGCGCGATGCTGGAAGCCATTTTGCTTGCCGCGGGATACAAGACGGGGCTGTACACGTCGCCCCATTTGATCGACTTCAATGAACGGATACGCGTGAATGGCGCGGCGGCAAGCGATGCACAGATCGTCGCCCAGTTCGAGCGCATCGATCGGGCCAGGGGAGAGGTGACGCTCAGTTATTTCGAATACGCCACCCTGGCCGCGCTGCTGCTGTTCGCGGAGCAACGGCTGGACGTGGCGATTCTGGAGGTCGGCCTGGGCGGGCGGCTGGACGCCGTCAACGTGGTGGATGCCGATTGCGCCGTCATTACCAGCGTCGATATCGATCATGTGGAGTACCTGGGCGACGACCGGGAGGCCATCGGCTGGGAGAAAGCCCATATTTTTCGTCCCGGCCGTCCGGCCGTCTGCGCCGATCCCGAGCCCCCGGCCACCGTGATTTCGCATGCCAAGGAAATCGGCGCGGACCTGTGGCTGTTCGGCCGCGATTTCAACTATTCGGGCGATCGCCAGCAATGGGCCTTCGCGGGACGGCAACAGCGCCGAAGCGGGCTGGCCTACCCGGCGCTACGGGGAGCGAACCAGTTGCTGAATGCGTCGGCCGCCCTGGCTGCGCTGGAAGCCTTGCGTCCGCGCCTGGCCGTGCCGCAGCAGGCCGTGCGCATAGGCCTGGCCCAGGTGGTGCTGCCCGGCCGCTTGCAGATACTTCCCGGCGAACCCACGGTCGTGCTGGACGTCGCGCACAACCCCCATGCCGCGTCGGCGCTGGCGCTCAGCCTGGGCGGCATGGCGTATTACCCCTATACCCATGCCGTGTTCGGCATGATGCGCGACAAGGATATGCGCGGCGTCATCGAAAAGCTGGCCCGAAGCGTGGACCATTGGCATTGCGCATCGCTGGCGGGCGATCGCGGGGCCGACGGAGCCGATCTGGCCGCTCTGGTGGCCGACGTTGCAAGGGACGACGCCATATCCATTTCCAGTTACGAAAATCCGACCCTGGCCTTTGCCGCTGCGCGGAACCAGGCGGGCAAGGATGATAGAATCCTGGTATTCGGATCATTCGCGACGGTCGGGCCGGTACTGGCGGAACTAGGACGAAAAGCCAGTTGAAAGGACGCTTGATCTTCTTTTCGATCATACAAGCAAAAAATAGGTTTATGCCCCATGGGATTGTTCTCTCGCACTGAGTCTGATTCTGGATCTGGCCGTCGCTCCGCATCGCGCCCGTCTTTATCCAGCGAGGCCCAGGCCAACGAGCTAAGGGGCCGCGCGCGCCGCCGCTTGATCGGCGCCTTGGCGCTGGTGCTGGCGGCCGTCATCGTGCTACCCATGCTCTTCGATTCGCCGACGCCGCCCGAGCAAGTGGAAACGCCTGTCGTGGTGCCCGCCATCGAGCCGCCAGGCATCCAATTGGCGGACAATACTTCGCTGGGCGATGCGGCGAGCCAGGGCGCGCAAGAGCCCGAACCCGCATCCAGTCCGGATGAGGCGACTCCTGTCGCGCCCGACCCCGCCAGCGGCGGCATCGTGGGTGCGCCCGGCGAAAGCGGCGCCCAGCCGCCCGAGGAGCAAGCGCCCCGGCAACCCGCCGCGCCGGCTCCCGAGCCCGCAACCGAAACTCCCCGGCCCGCTCCCAAGCCGACGCCCTCGCCGAAGCCCGCCGAGCGCACGGACGACGGCGCTGTGGCGCTTGCACTGCTCGAAGGGCGGGAACCGCCGAAGCCCGCGCCGGCGCAGACAGCCGCCAAAGGCAACTTCACGCTGCAAATCGCGGCTTACACGTCGGACCAGGACGCCCAGTCGCGCCGCCAGCGCCTGGTCAGCGCCGGCGTGACGAACGCCTACGTCGAAACGGCGACCGCCAACGGCAAAACGGCCTACCGCCTGCGGGTGGGACCATTTCCGACTCGCGAAGCCGCCCAGGCCGCGCAGGCGCGCTTGCGGGCCTTGGGGTATGACAACGGGTTTATCTCTTCCAGGTGACGAGCTTCGACTATATCGTGCTGGCCATCCTGGGTGTGTCGGCATTGTTGGGATTGCTCAGAGGCTTCATCAAGGAAGTCTTGTCCTTGATCGCCTATGTCGTCGCTTTTCTTGCCGCAATCTGGTGGGGGCCGCTCATGGCGGCCTGGTTCACTCCGTTCATCGAAAACAGCCTGTTGCGGATGGCGCTGGCCTACGGCATCGTATTCATCGGCATGCTTCTGATGGTCGGACTGGTTAACGTGACCTTGGCGACGATGATACAGAAGACCGGCTTGACGCCCGCCGATCACGGCCTGGGTGGACTATTCGGCCTGATGCGGGGCATATTGATGGTGCTGGTGCTGGTCGTGCTGGCGGGCTACACCGAGCTGCCCAAAGAACCGTGGTGGGAGCAGGCACAATTATCGGGCGCCGCCGTCGACGGCGTGCGGCAGCTCAAGCAAGCGCTGCCGCCTTCCCTGGCAGCTTGGCTGCCATACTAGTTTTTGTCTACTGGAACGTGAAAAATGTGTGGAATCGTTGGCGTCGTCGGACGCAGCCCCGTAAATCAGCTGATTTACGATAGCTTGCTGTTGTTGCAGCATAGGGGCCAGGATGCCGCGGGCATCTCCACGTCGCATGATCAGTTTTTCAGCATGTACAAGGCCCATGGGCTGGTGCGGGACGTCTTTCGCACACGCAACATGCGTTCTTTGCTCGGCAACAGCGGCCTGGGGCAGGTGCGCTATCCCACCGCCGGCTCCAGCGACAGCGTGGACGAAGCGCAGCCTTTCTACGTCAATGCCCCGTTCGGCATTACCTTCGTGCACAATGGAAATCTGACCAATTGGCGCGAGTTGCGCGAAGCCTTGTTCCGCATCGATCGGCGCCACATCAATACCAATTCCGATTCCGAAGTGTTGCTCAATGTTTTTGCGCATGAGTTGCAGCGCGCGTCGAATTCGGGATCCCTGGACGAATCCAGCGTATTCGAGGCTGTTTCAGCCGTGCACAAGCGGGCCAAGGGCGCCTACGCCGTTATTTCCCAAATAGCCAATTACGGGATGGTGGCGTTTCGCGATCCGTTCGGGATACGGCCTCTCTGCCTGGGCAGGAATGATACGGAACAGGGCGTCGAATGGATGGTGGCATCGGAATCCGTCGCTCTGACCGGATGCGGTTTTACGTTGGTGCGCGATATCGAGCCGGGCGAGGCGATTTTCATCGACCTGGACGGCAATCTGTCCAGCCGGCAGTGCGCCGAGGACGCCAACCTGACGCCGTGCGTGTTCGAATACGTGTATTTCGCACGTCCCGACTCCATGATGGATGGCGTCTCCATCTACGATGCCCGCTTGAACATGGGCGAGTACCTGGGCGATAAGGTCGCCAAGTCGCTCAGGCTGGGCGAAATAGACGTCGTGATGCCCATCCCCGATTCGTCGCGGCCGTCGGCCATGCAGTTGGCGTCCCGCCTGAACCTGTCGTATCGCGAGGGTTTCATCAAGAATCGCTACATAGGCCGTACCTTCATCATGCCCGGCCAAGCCGTGCGCAAGAAATCGGTGCGCCAGAAGCTCAGCGCCATCGACATGGAGTTTCGCGGCAAGAACGTGCTGCTGGTCGACGACTCGATCGTGCGGGGTACGACCAGCCGGGAAATCGTCGAGATGGCGCGCTCGGCCGGCGCGAACAAGGTTTTCTTCGCGTCGGCGGCGCCGCCGGTGCGTTTCCCGAACGTCTACGGCATAGACATGCCGACTCAGGCGGAATTGATCGCCACGGGGCGGGATGTGGAGCAGGTGGCGTTCGAGATCGGCGCCGACAAGTTGATCTACCAGGACCTGTCCGATCTGGAGCAGTCCATCCGCGATTTGAACCCGGGCATGCGCCAGTTCGAATCGTCATGCTTCAGCGGCAATTATCCTACCGGCGACATAGACGCCGCCTATCTGGACCGGCTGAGTCAAAGCCGCGGCGCCCAGCACGCCGGAGAAATGGCGGCGGGACGCAACAACGACGAATGACCGAACGGGCCTGGGAGGCCAGGCCCGTTCGATATCAGGCGTCACGGCGGGAACGGATCAGGCCGCGCACGGCCAAAGCGATGATCACCAGGAACAAGCCCAGCGACCAGAATACGTATTCCACGCCGAGCAGGTCGACGCTCGCGTCCATGCAGCTGGCATAAATGCCGAAAACGAACGGCAGCAGAGCATCGAGCCGGCTGACGGCCAAGAAGCGGTCCGCAAAGGTCAGATCGCATGAGAAACTGTCGGCAGCCACCGTATATTGGTAGACGGCCGCGGCCATGCCGGCCAGGCCGAGCAGGCACGCGCCCAAGGCCGCGGGCTTGGGCAGGCGAACCAGCACGCCCAGCCAGCAAACCGCTGCGATCGCCAGGAATATCAGGCGCTGCAGGACGCACCACGCACAGGGCTGCATATCGAAAACGTGTTGCGACACCAATGCCATGGCCACGGCCGACATGCAAAGAATGGCGATGAGATGAAGGGTTCTGTTCACGGCAGTCATATCCAAGATGGGTAACGAAGTATATCCGCAAGGCGCGATAAAGGTTGGTTCCGCGCGCATTGTCCAAGCGCAACGGGATGGTGCCTTATGTCAGGGCCAGGATGTCGTGCGCCAGGCCGAGCAGCAATTCATGCAGTCCGTTCCAGACGATCTGGACACCCATGCACAGCAGAATGAAAGCGGAGAGTCGCATCAGCACCGCCGTGCCGTTATTGCCCAGGTAGTGCAGGAACCTGCCCGCGAACCTCAGGCACAAGTACACGACGGCGGAGGCGATGACGATGGCGCCCAGCGAGCCGGCAAGATTGATCGCCGCCGCCGTGGGCGCGCTTTCATACAAGGTCGCGCCCACGGTAATGGCGGCGGAGATCGCGCCCGGTCCGCATATCATGGGGAAAGTCAGCGGATAGAAAGCCTTGGAGCGTATCTGCGCATAGGAATAGGCATCCGCCAGTTTCTGGGCGTGCGCGGCGTCCGGATCCGCCGCGCGGACCAGTTGCCAGGCTGTCGCGATGACGAGCAGTCCGCCGCCGATGCGCACGATCGGCAAGGAAATACCGAAGAAGCTCAGTATGACG
>CAZKBT010000093.1:0-7988 GCA_964551305.1 uncultured Burkholderiaceae bacterium | reverse complement strand
TACGGCGGCAACGCCATGACCGAAGAAGCCCTGCAGCGCAGCTTCGCGCACGACGTGGTCCTGCTCAAGCTGGTCGGGCTCAATCCCGTGGTCATACACGGCGGCGGCCCGCAGATCAACGACGCGCTCAAGCGCATCGGAAAACAGGGCGAGTTCGTGCAGGGCATGCGCATCACCGACGCCGAGACCATGGAAGTCGTCGAATGGGTGTTGGGCGGCCAGGTCCAGCAGGACATCGTCATGATGATCAACGAAGCCGGCGGCAAGGCCGTGGGCCTGACGGGCAAGGACGGCTGCCTGATCGAAGCCAAAAAGAAGCTGCTGCCCGACGAGAAAAATCCGGGCCAGTGGCTGGACATCGGCTTCGTGGGCGACATCACCAAGGTCGAGCCGGCCGTCGTGAAAGCCCTGCAGGACGATCAGTTCATTCCGGTGATTTCGTCCATCGGCTACGGCGAGGACGGCACGGCCTACAACATCAATGCCGACGTCGTCGCCGGCAAGATGGCCGAGGTGCTGGGCGCGGAAAAACTCATCATGATGACCAACACACCCGGCGTGCTGGACAAGAACGGCAAGCTGCTGCGCCAGCTCTCGGCGCAAACGATCGATGAACTGTTCAAGGACGGCACGATATCCGGCGGCATGCTGCCGAAGATATCCTCCGCGCTGGATGCGGCGCGCAACGGCGTGAATTCCGTCCACGTCGTGGACGGCCGCGTGCCCCACTGCCTTCTGCTGGAAATCTTGACCGATCGGGGCGTGGGCACGATGATCAGCTCGCACTGACACGCCATGCGCGCATTGCGCAGCGTCGCGGCGCTGCATCGTCCCCGCACGCATGTCCGGCACGATTCGGCGCCGCGCGAACCCGTCTGGCTGTTCGACCTGGACAACACCTTGCACGACTCGTCCCGCGCCATGTTCACGGCCATCGACAGCGCCATGACCCAGGCCGTGGCCGAAGCCCTGGCCGTGAACCTGGAAGCGGCCAATGTCTATCGCCGGGAGTACTGGCAGCGCTACGGCGCGACCGTGATCGGCATGGAGCGCCACCACGGCGTCGATCCCCGCCGTTTCCTGGAACGCAGCCACCGCTTCGAGGTCGCCCCCTTGGTGCATGCCGAAAAAGGCCTGCGCGCCAGGCTGGCCAGGCTGCCGGGGCGCAAGATACTGCTCACCAACGCGCCGCTGGCTTACGCGCGCGACGTCCTGTCCACCCTGGGCATCCTGCATCTATTCGAAAATCTGTGGGCCATCGACCACATGCGCCTGCAAGGCCGCATGCGGCCCAAGCCGTCGCCGGCGCTCATGCGCCAGGTGCTGGCGCGCCTGCGCGTGCCGGCCCGCCAAGTCATCCTGGTCGAGGACACGCTCAGAAACCTGAAGAGCGCGCGGCAGCTCGGCATACGAACCGTTCATGTCTTTCATCCCGGCACGCCTTTTTCATCGCTGCATCGGGGACGCAGCGCCTACGTCGATCTTCGCGTCAATGCCTTGGCCAAGCTGCTCAATGGCGCGCGCATACCCGGCAGGCCGGATCACGCTTGAAGCGCACGGTATCGCACTGCATCGTCAAGGCATCCACGCACAGCAGGCGCCCAGTCAGCGGTTCGCCCACGCCGGCCAGCACCTTGATCGCCTCCGCCGCCTGTATGCTGCCCACGATGCCCACCAGCGGCGCCAGCACGCCGGTCGTGGCGCAACTCATCTCGTCGGGCTCGTCGGTATGCGGAAACAGGCAGTGATAGCAAGGCGCATCGGCATGGCGCAAATCGAACACGCTGACCTGGCCTGAAAACCGTATGGCAGCGCCCGAAACCAGCGGCCTGCGATGCGCGACGCAGGCCCGGTTGATGGCATGGCGGGTATCGAAGTTGTCGCTGCAATCCAGCACCAGATCGGCCTGCCCGACCTGCTCGTCGAGCCGCGCACCGTCCAGGCGCCGCGCCAGCGCCGTAATGCGGATGTCGGGATTCAGGTCCGCCAAGGTGCTTTTGCCCGATTCCGCCTTTTTCCGCCCTATGGACTGCGTGGTGTGCAATATCTGCCGCTGCAGATTGCTCAGCTCGACGTCGTCGTCGTCGGCCAGGACCAGATGCCCCACTCCCGACGAGGCCAGATAGAATGCGGCCGGCGAGCCCAGCCCGCCCGCGCCCACGATCAGCACCCTGGCCGCCAGCAAGCGCTCCTGCCCGGCGATGTCGAACTCGTCGAGCAGGATATGGCGCGCATAGCGCAGCAGCTGCTGATCGTTCATTGCGCCGATTTGATCAATCCATCCGGCGTGATGCGATAGCGCTCAATCGCGTTCACCGGACTTTTTTTTTCTGCCTCAGGCGTCGCGGCATCCTGTTGGTCCGAAGCGGATCCGGCTTGCGCATCCTTCCCGGATTCGGCCTTGTCCGCGGCGGCGCCAACGGACGCGGTCTTGGCCAGCGCGGGATCGTTCTTTTTCACCTCGCGTCCCTCCAGCTTGTTGATCGCCTGCTGAAGCTGGAAGTCGTCGTCGCCGCCGAACTCGAACATCTTGGGCTCGGCCACGAGATCATCCTTGTTGGCATCGGCCGATTCGGCATTTTCCTCTTCCTCGCCGTTGATCAAGTGGCGTTGCAGGTCGCCTTCGCGCGGCAAGCGGAAAAGATTGCCCTGCGCGGTATCGTCCACCAGGATGTCGGGATGGACGCCGGTGACCTGGATGGAGCGCCCGCTCGGCGTGTAGTAGCGCGCGGTCGTCAGCTTGATGCCGGCATCGTCGCCCAAGGCCAGCACACTTTGCACGGAACCCTTGCCGAAGGTCCGGTTGCCCATGACCGTGGCCCGTTTGTGATCCTGCAAGGCGCCCGCCACGATTTCGGATGCCGACGCCGAGCCCACGTTGACCAGCACGACCATGGGCACGGTACGGGTCCAGCTCTGGATGTTGGCCGCGGTGCTCTGGGCGGCGTCGGTCAGGAGATTGCGCGAGCTGCTCAAGGGGCGTGAATAGTATTCCCGATTGGAGGACGGCACCCGGCCCTTGGTGGAAACGACCAGCTTTTCGGGCTCGAGGAATATCGAGCTGACGCCGATGGCGCCGTCGAGCAGGCCGCCCGGATCGTTGCGCAAATCGAGTATCAAGCCTTTGGGCGGCGTCTTTCCGCCCAGCTTGGCCAGATGATCGACCAGGTCCTGCACGGTACGCTCCTGGAATTGCGATACGCGGACGTAGCCGATGTCGCCGTCCAGCATTTTGCTGCGCACGCTGCGCACCTTGATCATGTCGCGCACGATGGTGATGACCAGCGGCTTGTCCCGTCCCTGACGCAGGATGGTCAGCACGATGGAGGTCTTGGGCTTGCCGCGCATCTGCTTGACGGCGTCGTTCAACGTCATGCCCTTGGTGGGCTTGCCGTCGATATGGGTGATCAGGTCGCCCGACAGGATGCCCGCCCGGGCCGCGGGCGTGTCTTCTATCGGCGCGATCACCTTGGGCATGCCGTCTTCGCTGCCGATTTCAATGCCCAGGCCGCCGAAGCCGCCCTGCGTAATGGATTCCATTTCCTTGAACGCCTCGGCATCCAGGTAGGAGGAGTGGGGATCCAGGTCGCTGAACATGCCTTTTATGGCGTCATGGATCAGCTTGTCGTCCGTCACGGGCTCGACATAGCTGCTCTTGATGGCGGAATACACGTTGGCGAACTGCTGCAGGTCTTTCAAGGGCAAGGGCTCGCCCCGCTGGGCGACAGCCGTTATCCCAAGACTGATCAGCACGCCGCCAAGCGCGCCCATCACGACCAAAACGAAACCGCCTAACCTACGAGTGCTCATGCACGTTCCCAATGTCTTGACAAAATTGCTCAGACGCCGCCAGCGTCTTCAGGTTCAGTAATAGTAACGAAATTAGCGCCGCAACCAAAGTAAGGGATTCACCGGCGTCGCATTATGGCGTATTTCGAAGTACAGCCCGGGCTCCACCTGGCCGCCGGTCGCGCCCACCGACGCGATGACATCGCCCGCCTTGACGACGTCGCCCACCCGCTTGAGCAGGCTTTGATTGTAGGCATACACGCTGAGATATTGGGCGCCGTGATCCACGATCATGATATTCCCGAAACCGCTCAGCCAATTCGCATAAACAACCCGGCCGTTGGCGACGACCTTGACGGGCGTACCCTCGGAAGCCCGTAATACGATGCCGCGCCAGATGCCGCCACCGTCCGGACGCTGGGCGCCGAACTGCCCCAGTATCTCGCCGCGCACCGGATGCGGCAATCCGCGCGCCAACCCCGCCGTGCCGGAGTTGGCCGCGGCGCGCAGCTGCGCCTGCACCTGGCGATCGGCTTCTTCCGCCTTCGCGCGATTGCGCGCCTCTTCCTGCTCCGCTTGCTTGGCCCTGGCCAAGGCCTGCTCGACCTGGATGCGCGCCTTTTCCGCCTTCTGGCGTTCCTGTTCGTGCCTGGCCTGCTCCTGCATGCGGCGCGCCTCGATTTCCGCCTGGCGTAGGCGTTCGCGCTCCCGCTCCAGCTCGCGCTGGCGCTGCAAGGCGGCCTGGCGGGCCTGCTCCGCCTTTTGCGCCTGCTCCCGGCGCCTTTTTTCCTCGGCCAGGCGCGCCGCCCGTTCCTGGCGTTGCAGCTCGGCCCGCAGTCCATCGACCAGCTCGCCCAGACGCGCCTCGTCGCGAGCCAGGGTCTGGGCCTGGCCGCGCTGGGCTTTCAATTGACCTTCGATCGAGGCAAGAACCGACGCGCGCTCCGCCTTCTGCTTTTCCAGCTCGCGCTTTTGCAGGGCGGTCTGCCCGGACAGGTCGTCCAGCTCCCGCTGGCTCGACTCCAGACGCTCCCGCACCGCCGCCAGTTCATCGATGGCCTGGCGAACGTCGCGCACGGCCTTGGCCTGCGATTTCGACACATAGCCCAGATAGCTCAGGTCGCGTCCTATCCTGTGCGGATCCTCGCCGGACAACAGGGCGGACCACGGCGACAGATCGTTGGCATACTGCGCGCGCAACTGCTCGCTCAATTCCTGCTGGCGGACCTGCAAATCGCGGACCCTTTCCGCTTTCCGCTTTTCCAGCCGGCGCAGGTCGGCCCGGACCTCGTCGGCGCGTCCGCCCAGCTCTTCCAGCTGCAGGCTGATCGCCGATATCTGCTGCTCGGACGCCTTCAGGGCCTGGGCGGCATCGCGCCGGGAGGATTCCTGCTCGGCGATCTTGCGATTGAGCTCGTCGATGCGCTTGCGCAATTGCGCCTGCTCCTCCTGGGCCTGCGCCTGGCGCTGGGCCAAGGCCGGATCCACGGCGCGCGCGTGCGCGCCCAGGCAGACGCCCGACAAAGCGGACAACAGGAGCAGACGGATCAGGCGCTTCATGGATGCGGACGCTTTCAGGCTTGCTTGGCCTTGCCCTGGTTGGCGACGGCGGCCATCGCCGCCGCGATTTCATCGGCATCGCCCAGGTAGTAATGGCGTATCGGACGCAGCTCGTCGTCCAGCTCGTAGACCAGGGGCTGGCCGGTGGGGATGTTCAGGTGCACGATGTCGTCGTCCGAAATGCCGTCCAGGTGCTTGATCAGCGCGCGCAGGCTATTGCCGTGAGCGGCGACCAGCACGCGGCGGCCAGCGCGGATGGCGGGCGCGATGGATTCGTTCCAGAACGGCAGCACGCGCTCCACGGTGTCCTTCAGGCACTCCGTGGCCGGCAGGTTCTCCGGCGCCACCTTGGAATAGCGCTTGTCGAACCTGGGGTGGCGCGGATCGTCCGACGCCAGCGGGTTGGGCGCGATCGCGTAGGCGCGGCGCCAGATCAAGACTTGCTCGTCGCCGTACTCGGCGGCCGTCTCGGCCTTGTTCAGGCCTTGCAAGGCGCCGTAATGCCGCTCGTTCAGCCTCCAGCTCAAGCCTATCGGCGTGTACATGGCATCCATTTCGTCCAGCGCGATCCACAAAGTGCGTATGGCACGCTTGAGCAAGGACGAATAGGCCAGGTCGAACTCGTAGCCCTGCTCTTTGAGCAGCGCCCCCGCATTGCGGGCCTGTTCGCGCCCGGTATCCGTCAAATCGACGTCCATCCAGCCGGTGAAGCGATTTTCCAGATTCCACTGGCTTTCGCCATGGCGCATCAGAACAAGTTTATGCATGATAAATACCACCCAAAAGTTGAAATTCGCCGTCCATTTTATAATCGTTGGATTCAGCCCATTTTTTGCAGGCCTATTCGGGACATATCGTGGACTTTTTCCTAGAACAAACCAATATCCTTCTTGTAGTCGTAGCCGTGACCGCAGTCGTCGCGCTGGCCCTGCCCTCTTTCCTGAAAGGCGGCGCCAAATCCGTGAACGTGCAGCAGGCCGTGCAGCTGGCCAACCACAAACAAGCCGTTTTCGTCGATATCCGCAATCATGACGCGTTCAAGGCGGGCAGCATACCCCAGGCGCGCAATATTCCCATCGCCGACCTGGCGAACAAGCTCAATTCGCTGGCCAAGGACAAGCCTATCATCGTTTTCTGCGAACATGGCCGCGATTCCGTGCGCGTCGGCGCCGACCTGCGCAAGAAAGGCTATGCCGAAGCGGTTACCCTGGACGGCGGCCTGCGCAACTGGCTCAAGGAAGGCATGCCGATTTCCAAGAAATCCTGATTCGCCCGGAGCTTTGCCATGCCCGACGTAACCATGTACTGTACTGCCGTCTGCCCGTATTGCATACGGGCGGAAATGCTGCTGAAGCAGCGCGGCGTGACGCACATCGACAAAATCCGCATCGACCAGGAGCCCGAACAGCGCGCCGTCATGATGGAACGCACCGGACGCCGCACCGTGCCGCAGATCTATATCGGCGACACGCACGTCGGCGGCTACGACGACCTGGCCGCCCTGGACAGGGCCGGCGGCCTGCTGCCGCTGCTTGGCCGATAGCTTTTTACCCTTTACTCTCCGATTCATTCCTTTTCAGGACCCACCATGACCGACAAGAACGCCAACCACGCTGACGCTCAAGACGACAACAGCCCCAGCTTCAGCCTGCAACGAACCTATGTGAAAGACCTGTCGCTCGAAATGCCGAACGCTCCCCAGATCTTCCTGGAGCAGGAAGCGCCCGCCGTCGAAGTGTCGATCAACGTCGGCGGCGAGCGCCTGGCCGACACGGTCTACGAATCCACTGTGACCGCCACCGTCACCACCCGCATCGGCGACAAGGTGCTGTACCTGATCGAAGCCAAGCAGGCGGGCATTTTCGAAGCGGCCAACATCCCCGCCGAGCAGCTCGACCCGCTCCTGGGCATCGTCTGCCCCACCATGCTGTATCCGTACCTGCGCGCCAACATCGCCGATGCGATCAACCGCACCTCGCTGCCCCCGCTGCATCTGACCGAGGTGAATTTCCAGGCACTGTACGAACAGCGCATCGCGCAATTGGCCGAGGAACAAAAAGGCGGACAAGGACCGGATTCGGGCCTGATCCTGCCTCCGGGCGCCACGCGCCAGTAACAGCAGGCGGACATGTCAGACGCGTCTTCGCGCCCGCACGTGGCCGTCCTGGGAGCCGGCAGCTGGGGAACGGCCCTGGCCGCCCTGGCATGCCCGCGCTCGGACGTCATGCTCTGGTCGCGCGATCCCGATCAGGCGCACAGCCTGAACAGCCGGCACGTCAACGACAAGTACCTGCCCGACATTCCCCTGCCGCCCGAGCTGCGCGCCACAGCGGACTTCGATACCGCCGTGGCGCATGCCTGCCGCGACGCGCACGGAGCCGGTCTGGTCATCCTGGGCGTGCCCGTGGCGGGCCTGGCGGATACCTGCGAACGTCTGGCCGACAGCGTGTCCCGCCTGGGGCACGGCCCCATCGGCGTCGTCTGGACCTGCAAGGGATTCCAGCAGGAAACCGGCCTGCTGCCACATCAACTCGTGCAGGCGGCCTTGCCCGCGGATCCATCGATCGGCCTGGGCGTGCTGTCGGGTCCTTCCTTCGCGGACGAGGTCGCGCGCGGCCTGCCCGTGGCCCTGACCATCG
>CAZKBT010000092.1:0-8130 GCA_964551305.1 uncultured Burkholderiaceae bacterium | reverse complement strand
ACCACCAGGACCTGCGCCCGGCCCACGCTGCGGGCATCCCCGGGCCTGGGCTCGAAGGCGTGCGCATCGGAATCCGCGCCGACCAGGGCCGTCACCTCGACATGATCGCCGCCGACCTCCCGCACCATGTCGGCCAATATGGACATGCTCGCCACGACCCGCAACCGCTTGCCGTCCTGGGCTTGCGCGCCAGGCGCCGACATGAGCGCGGCGCCCGCCAGCAGCGCCGCCAGCGCGGCACGGACCGGCATCAAGCCGCCAAGCATGCGAACCAGCTTCATCACAAACGCTCCAACATCCGGGATAAGCGCCGCTTCCGGGCTTGCGCCTGGCGCAAGGCCTGCATCAGCCCGCCCTGAGGGCCCAGGAACAGCGATACGAAATAGACCGCCCCCGCCGCGAGAATGATGGCGGGCGAAGCGGGCACGTCCAAATGAAAGG
Source organism: uncultured Burkholderiaceae bacterium (assembly GCA_964551305.1). Lineage (GTDB taxonomy): Bacteria > Pseudomonadota > Gammaproteobacteria > Burkholderiales > Burkholderiaceae_B > JBAZDC01. Next base: position 7,689 of record CAZKBT010000092.1, on the reverse strand, counting down.
AAATCAGCAGCCCGGCGTAGGACGCCAGCGCCCCCATGCACGCCGCGAGGATGATCTGTCCGAAGACCGACGGCGCCCAGAACCGGGCCGCCGTGGCCGGCAGCATCATGATGCCCACCACCATGAGCGTGCCGAGCACCTGGAACCCGGCCACCAGCGTCATCACCAACAGCACCAGGAACACCATGTGCACCAGGGATCCCGCCCGTCCCTGGCTGCGCAGGAACAGCGGATCCATGCATTCCAGCACCAGGGGCCGGAAGATGGCGGCCAGGGTCAGCAAGGCGACGCTGGCGGTGGACGCCGCCAGCAGCAAGGCGCCGTCGTTCAAGCCCAGCACCGTTCCGAACAGCACGTGAATGAGGTCCATGTTGGAACCGCGCAAGGAAACCAGCAGCACGCCCAGGCCCAGCGACACCAGGTAGAATGCCGCGAAACTCGCATCTTCGCGCTGTGGCGTCAGACGCGCGACGGCGCCGGCCAGCATGGCTACCACCAGGCCGGTGGCCATCCCGCCCAGCGTCATCGCGCCCAAGGAAAGGCCGGCCGTCAGGAAGCCGACGGCAACGCCGGGCAGTATGGCGTGGGCCATGGCGTCGCCCATGAGGCTCATGCGGCGCAGGACCAGGAATACGCCCAGCGGCCCGGCGGCCAAGGCCAGCGCCAGGGCTCCCGCCAAGGCGCGGCGCATGAAGCCGAACTCCAGGAACGGCGATGCCAACATGTCGATCAGCCAGGCCGTCACAGATAATCTCCGGCGCACAAATGACGGGCCATGTGCAGGTTCTCGGGCGTCAGCACGTCCCGGGCCGATCCCCAGGCCACGGCCTGCCCCGCCATCAACAGGACACGGTCGAACCGCTCGCGCACCATATCCAGGTCGTGCAGCACCACGATGATGCTGCGGCCCTCGTCATGCCAACGACGCAAGAGCGCCATCAAGTCGTCCGTGGTCGCGCGATCCACCGCCGCGAAAGGCTCGTCGAGCAGGATGACCTGCGCATCCTGCACCATCAAGCGCGCGAACAGCGCGCGCTGCAGCTGTCCGCCGGACAGCGTGCCGATGATGCGGGCGCCGAAATCAGCCAGGCCCACGGCCTGTAGCGCGCCGGACACCCGCCGGTGCTCCGCTTCGTCGATTCCTTTATGAGCGCCCGCCCGCTGCCAGGCGCCCATCGCCACCAGATCGTACACGCTGATGGGAAAACTGCGGTCCAGCTCGCCCAGCTGAGGCAGACAGGCCCGCTGCGAACGCGCGAGCTCCGACAGCAGGATCCGCCCGCGCAAGGGGCTGATCTGCCCCATCATCCCTTTTATGAGCGTGGATTTGCCCGCCCCGTTGGGACCGACGATCGCCGTCATGGTGCCCCGCTCGAATCCGCCGGACACGCTGCGCACGGCGACCCGGTCCCGCCAGCCGAGCGACACCCGGTCGAGCTCGATCACCATGTTCCCGCCCTGCTCTACCACCATTGCAGCGCCCATCCCGCCAGCGCCCAGATGAGAGCGACCGGCAACAGCGCCCCCATCATCCGCCGGGCGGTGGACGACAAAAGACGCGAGCCCCGATAGGCTCTATGCCGGGAAGAAAAAAGAACTCGCAACATACGATAGGCCGAGGATCAAGCGCTATGTTATAACATAATTGAACATAGGCCCGATCATTCCAGGTACTATGCTTGAGCGCCACGTTACTTTGCCGGATAGCCGATATCGCCATGCCAAGCACGTCCCCGTCCTCAGTCATCGCCAAGCAACTGGCCACCGCCCACGCGCTGTGCGCCAAGCGAGGCCAGCGCCTGACGCCCATACGCCAGAAGGTGCTGGAAATCCTGCTGCGCGAATCGCGCAGCCTCAAGGCCTATGAACTGCTGGACCAGATCCGCTCCGTGCACCCGGGCGCCGCTCCCCCGACCGTGTACCGCGCGCTGGATTTCCTGGTGGAACAAGGCCTGATACACCGCCTGGACGCCATCAATGCATGGACCGCCTGCATGGACGCGGCCGGCGAGCCCCACGACATGCTGGTCGTCTGCACCGAATGCGGCAAGGTCGCCGAGCTGAGTGCGCCCGGCTTGAGCGCGCAGCTGGCGGAAAAAGTCTCGGAAGCGGGCTATGTCCTGTCCGGACACGAAACCGAATTGCGCGCCCTGTGTCCGAGCTGCGTGGCCGACGGCCGCGCGCCCCATACGCACTCCCATCACCACTGACCGCGAACCCGGGCGCCGGCCAGGCCTTTCATGGCAAGGGGTTTGCTCTATTGGCTACCCTGTGATGTAATCGCATGTTGATTTTCATGCGCTGTGCGTGAAAAAAGCGGTACGGCCGGGGAATTTCCCTTGCGCGCCGGGCGCTTGCTGTTTTTTCGTACGGCGCTTCCTCACACGAGGCTTTACGATGACCGCCGCTTTCAAACCTGAGAAAATGATACCCGTCACCATACTGACCGGTTTCCTTGGCGCAGGCAAAACCACGCTGCTCAAACGCATCCTGACCGAATACCACGGCCGGCGCATTGCCGTGATCGAAAACGAATTCGGACCGGAGAGCATCGACAACGAACTGCTGGTCCAGGACAGCGACGAAGAAATCATCGAACTGAACAACGGCTGCGTCTGCTGCACCGTGCGCGGCGACCTGATGCGCACCTTGAACGACCTGCGCCTGCGCAACCAGGCGGGCGACTTGAACTTCGAACGCGTCATCATCGAAACTACCGGCATGGCCAACCCCGGCCCCGTTTGCCAGACCTTCTTCATGGACGACGACATCGCCCAGTATTACAAGCTGGACGCCATCATCACCGTGGTCGACGCCCTGCACGGCATGGCGACGCTCAATGAACAGGAAGAAGCGCAGAAGCAGGTCGGTTTCGCGGACCGCATCCTGATCTCGAAAAAGGATCTGGTCAACGACATCGACTACCAAGCCCTGCGCGCCCGTCTGGTGCGCATCAATCCGCGCGCCTCGATCACGCCCGTCCATTTCGGCGAAACCGACCTGAAGGCGCTGCTGGACATCAGCGGCTTCAACCTGAACACGATCCTGGACATCGATCCCGCCTTCCTGGAAGACGAACATCCGGATGCCGCGCACGATCATGGCCACGACCACGGCCACGAGCATCACGGCCATGACGATGATCACGAGCATGGGCAGGCGTGCGGCGCGCACTGCGCCCATCATCAGCATGACCATCATCACGCCCACCATGACGACGACATCGGCGCCTTTCTGTTCCAATCGAAGCGGCCCTTCGACCCGGAGCGCCTCGAGGACTTCCTGAGCGGCATCGTCCAGGTCTACGGCCCGGACCTGCTGCGCTACAAGGGCATACTCTACCTGAAGGGCGCCAACCGCCGCATGCTGTTTCAGGGCGTGCACATGATGATGGGAGCCGAACCCGGCAAACCTTGGCTGTCCAGTGAAAAACCTAATACCAAAATGGTATTCATCGGACGTAAACTCCCCGAAGACATTTTCAAACGGGGCCTGGAGCAATGCTTAGCGTGACACGTTCGAGCCTGTTTTATCCCTAGGCAATGACGCAGTCGCATCAGCACGAATAAAGAGGACAACACCATGGCAAAATCCATAGCCAGCAAGAACCAGGCACGGCTACTGACCGAAGAAGAGCTCTTGGCAATGCCCGAGTCCGACTACATGAATACCGCGCAACTGGAATTCTTTCGCGCGCGCCTGAAAGACCTGGAACAGGAAATCCTGGCCAACGCCGGCGCCACGACCGAGAACCTGCGCGAAACCCAGTTCGTGCCGGACCCGGCCGACCGCGCCACCATCGAAGAAGAGCATGCGCTCGAGCTGCGCACCCGCGATCGCGAACGCAAGCTGCTCAAGAAAGTGCAGCAGGCCATCTCCCGCATCGATGCGGGAGAATACGGCTGGTGCGAAGAAACCGGCGAACCGATAGGCATCGCCCGCCTGCTGGCCCGCCCGACGGCGACCTTGTCCCTGGAGGCCCAGGAACGCCGTGAAATGCGCCAGAAACTGTACGGCGACTGAGGCGGGGCGACGTCCATTACCTGGTCCTGAAACAAAGGCCGAAACGCCATCGGGGCCTCTTGAATTTTCCTTTGACGGCCCTCATCTAGGGTTCTTAAAGGAAGATTCATGGAACAATTTCACGCCACCACCATCGTCTGCGTCCGCCGGGGCGACCAAGTCGCCATCGGCGGCGACGGCCAGGTCACCCTGGGCAACGTCGTCATCAAGGGCACCGCCCGAAAAATCCGCCGCCTGTATCATGACAAGATACTCGCCGGCTTCGCCGGCGCGACGGCGGACGCCTTCACCCTTCAGGAACGCTTCGAAGCCAAGTTGGAAAAGTATCAGGGCCATCTGATGCGCGCCGCCGTGGAACTCACCCGCGACTGGCGCACCGACCGCGTGCTGCGCCGCCTGGAAGCCATGCTGATCGTCGCCGACCGGGAGCACACGCTGGTCCTGACCGGCAACGGCGACGTGCTCGAGCCCGAAAGCGGCCTGGCGGCCATCGGCTCGGGCGGCGCCTATGCCCAGTCCGCGGCGCAAGCCCTGTTGGAGAATACCGACCTGGCGCCCGCCGACATCGTCAAGAAGTCGCTGGAGATCGCGGGCAACCTTTGCATCTACACCAACCAGAATCACATCGTCGAAGTGCTGTAAGCACCCGGCATCAACAGAACAGATCGAGCCATTATGTCCGCTGCCTCCATGACCCCAGGGGAAATCGTTTCCGAACTCGACAAGCACATCGTCGGCCAGGACAAAGCCAAGCGCTCCGTGGCCGTCGCGATGCGCAATCGCTGGCGCCGCCAGCAAGTGCCCGACCCCCTGCGCAATGAAATCGTCCCCAAGAACATCCTCATGATCGGTCCCACCGGCGTGGGCAAGACCGAAATCGCCCGCCGCCTGGCCAAGCTGGCCGATGCGCCCTTCATCAAGATCGAAGCCACCAAGTTCACCGAGGTCGGCTACGTCGGCCGCGACGTCGACACCATCGTTCGCGACCTGGTCGAGATTTCGGTCAAGCAAACCCGCGAGATCGAGATGCGCCGCGTCCGAACACAGGCCGAAGACGCCGCCGAGGACCGCATCCTGGACGTGCTGGTATCCCCTGCCCGCAATGCGCATGGCGAACCCGAGCGTGAGGAAAACACGGCCCGGCAGGTCTTTCGCAAACGCCTGCGCGAAGGCCGCATCGACGACATGCAGATCGAGATCGAGGTCTCGCAGTCCATGCCGGCGATGGAGATCATGGCGCCCCCCGGCATGGAGGAAATGACCGAACAGCTCAAAGGCATGTTCGCCGGCCTGGGCCGCGACAAGAAGAAAATGCGCAAAATGACGGTCAAGGAGGCGTTCAAGCTTCTGGTCGAAGAAGAAGCGGCGCGCCGCATCAACGAGGAAGACCTGCGCACGGCGGCCGTTGCCAATGCCGAGCAGAACGGCATCGTGTTCCTGGATGAGATCGACAAGATCGCGACGCGCCAGGAAAACGGCGGCGGCGAAGTGTCGCGCCAGGGCGTGCAGCGCGACCTGTTGCCCCTGGTGGAAGGCACGACGGTCAACACCAAGTATGGCGTCGTGCGCACCGACCACATCCTGTTCATCGCATCGGGCGCTTTCCATTTGTCGCGCCCTTCGGACCTGATACCCGAATTGCAGGGACGCTTCCCGATACGCGTGGAACTGGATTCGCTCACGGCGCAAGACTTCCTGCGCATCCTGAACGACACCGACGCTTCATTGACCAAGCAGTACAAGGCCCTGATGGCGACCGAAGGCGTGGATCTGGACTTTCACGAGGAAGGCCTGCGGCGGCTGGCGCAATTGGCGTTCGAGGTCAACGAGCGCAACGAGAACATCGGCGCGCGACGCCTGTACACCGTCATGGAAAGGCTGCTGGAGGACCTGTCCTTCAATGCCTCGGCGCACGACGGCAAGACCGTGGTGATCGACGCCGCTTACGTCAACGACAAGCTCGAAGAAGCCGCCTCGAATCAGGATCTGGCCCGCTACGTGCTGTAGGCGGGCCGGCGGCGGCTATTTGGTGATGCTGGTGACCACGTATTGCCCGGCCTCGCGCTTGGCCGTGAACTTGATCTTGTCGCCAGGCTGTACGCCTTTCAGCAAGTCCGGCGCGGCCTGATACACCAGAATCATGGCCGGCAGCCCCAGGTCGGAAATGGCGCCGTGCTTGATCGTGATCTTGCCGGCTTGCGCATCGACGCGGCGCACTTCCCCGGAAGCGGACGCCTCTTCGGCGGCATGCGCGGGCACGGCGACGGCGGCGATTGCCATGGCCGCCGAGCCGAGTACCCGCTGGTTGAAGATAGACATACGCTACACTCCTTTGATGCTATCGATCCATTCAGGATAGCATGCCTGCCGCGCCGCTATCGAGGAGACCCCAGCATGAGCACCCGCCTGTCCATCATCACCACCCGAACGGGGGACCAGGGCGACACCGGCCTGGGTGACGGCGCGCGCGTGCCCAAGGATGATCCGCGCATCGCCGCGATAGGCGACGTCGACGAATTGAACAGCGTGATCGGACTACTGCGCTCTGAAACGCTGCCCGAGGACGTGGACGCGCTCTGCGCGCGCATACAGCACGATCTGTTCGACGTGGGGGCCGAACTTTGCATCCCCGGCCACGCCGCCCTGAATGCCGAGCACGTCGCTCTGCTCGAGCAAGCCCTGACCCGCTACAACGCCGAACTGCCCAGCCTGCGGGAGTTCATCCTGCCCGGCGGCCACCGCTGCGCCGCGCTGGCCCATCTGGCGCGCACTGTATGCCGCCGCGCCGAACGAGCCGTCATCCATATGGATCGCGTGACGGAACCCGGCAGGCGGAGCAGCGTCCACGCCAGGCTCTACTTGAACCGCTTGTCGGATCTCTGCTTCGTATTGGCCAGGGCGCTGAACCGCGCGCAAAACCGCCCCGACGTCTTTTGGACACGGGGCGGCAACGGCTGAAAAAGGGAAGCCGCCACATCTAAACAATATCCATCTCCATAGCCGAGATAGGCATGTTCGAAATTTCCATCGTGCGCTTGAAAAGCACTTCGTTGATTTCCGCCGTGCGCTCTTTCTGCAATTGCGCGCATCTCTCCAGATACAGCCCACTGATCATGCTATCTTCATCATTCCCGTCGACAACCTCGGCGAGAAGATCGTCATACTTCTCGTAGACTTTTTCCAACTCGGCCTGGCATTCCTGCTTCATATAAGATTCCCACATCGGGATACTTATCAATCCTGAAACTTTGCCATTTACATCACTCATCCTGTCTTGCACAAACTGTTTAACGAATTGTTTATCGCCGTCGGTCAGTCGCGCCATACCCAGAGAGTAAAGCGAGCTCGCCTTGAAAGGCAGCTCCAGCTCGCTACCCAGAACACGGCGCAATTCGAGCTGCACCTCCAAAGCCTCCAATAAATTAGGGCCCGCGTGTAATGACCCAGTGAATTTCTGCTCAGGTGATAATCGAGGAAATCACCATGAGTTTGAAGATGGACGAAGACATCAAGCGCTGGACAGCGAAGCGTAAAAGCGCGCTGGTCATTGACATCATCCAAGGCAAGACGACAGTCGCCGAGGCCAGCCGGGCCTACGACCTTTCCCCTTCGTGTCAACGCCGGTTGAAAACTGACCCACTTTCGTCGGAATCGTCGGAGTAAAAC
>CAZKBT010000091.1:0-8189 GCA_964551305.1 uncultured Burkholderiaceae bacterium | reverse complement strand
AATGATGTCGGCCATGATGGCGTTCGCGCTGGCGAACTTGCTCAGGTCGGTGAGGAACAAGGTCAGTTTCACGATGCTGTCGAGGGCGCCGCCCGCCTCTTCGATGACCGCCTGCATGTTGGCGAAGGATTGGCGTACCTGCCCTTCGAAATTTTCCGATATCAATTCGCCCGTGCCCGGCTCGAGACCGATCTGGCCGGACAAGTACACAGTCTTTCCCGACTTGGCGACGACAGCTTGGGAATACGGTCCGACCGCGGCCGGGGCGTTATCCGTATGAATGATTTGCTTGCTCATGACTTGCCTCTATAACAATGAAAATTACTATCGAAGTGTAAACATCTATAGCCTGAATTAAAAGCCCCTTGCCTCGAAAATCCCGCTTTCCGGCGCAGCAGGCCGGGCCTATTTTTCAACGAAGGCTCTTTCCACGACATAGTCGCCCGGCTGGCCGACTCCGTCCGAGATCTCGAAGCCACGGGCGTCCAGCATCGCGCCGATGTCGGCAAGCATGCTGGGACTACCGCACAACATGGCCCTGTCGGTTTCCGGATTCAGCGGTGGCAAGCCTATGTCCTCGAACAGCTTGCCGGACTCGACCAGAGCGGTAATACGACCCTGGTTGCGGAAAGGCTCGCGCGTCACCGTCGGGTAATAGATCAGCTTCTCGCGAACGACGTCGCCGAAATACTCGTTGGCCGGCAGTTCGTTCTGGATGTAGTCCGCATAGGCCAGCTCGCTGACGAATCGGACGCCGTGCATGAGCACGATCTTGTCGAAGCGCTCGTATACCTCAGGATCCTTGATGATGCTCATGAAGGGAGCCAGTCCCGTTCCCGTGGCGAACAGATAAAGGTGCTTGCCCGGCTTGAGGTCGTCGACGATCAGCGTTCCGACGGGCTTGCGGCTGACCAATATCTGATCGCCCGCCTTCAAATGCTGGAGTTTCGACGTCAGGGGGCCGTCCGGCACCTTGATGCTCAGGAACTCCAGATTTTCTTCGTAATTGGCGCTGGCGATGCTGTAGGCCCGCATCAGCGGCTTGCCGTTCACCTCGAGGCCTATCATGACGAAATGTCCGTTATGAAAACGCAATGCCGAATCGCGTGTCGTGGTGAAAGAAAACAACGTGTCGTTCCAGTGATGAACGTTCAGAACTTGCTCGGTATTGAAAGCTGCCATAGTCGTAAATGCCGATGCCAACCCTGTTGGCCGATAAAAGAGAGCCTGACGCGAAAACGCTCTCGGGATAATACGATGAAGAACTGTCACATTCTAGCGCGCCGACGCGCCGTTGCGCCGCGCGACCGCCGCCACGGATCCGGTCTCCGTCAACCATGCGCGGAGCATCGGATCCGGGGCCGAGCCTTTGGCGCCCCACCCGCAACGGCTCCGAATTCTTCTCAAACAGGCGCTATTGTCTTTGATTTTTCCGTTCTGCGCTATTAGAAACGATTTTCATTTAGGTTATGAGCCTTTTTTCATTTACAATCCGACTGCGAGATCGCAGGCAGCGTCTCATCCGCTTCCCGTCCGGCGACTCGTCTGCGGTGTGACTGCTTCACTGTTTCCGCTCCATCGATCCAAGAAACCACATAAACTACAGGAGTAATGCCATGCGTTCGACTACAGTGTTCCGCCATAAGCTGCACGCCTTGATGCTGGCCGGCTGCACCGCTTTGACATCCATGAGCTTCGCATCCGCCGCCGCTGAAGTGAATCTCTACACGACGCGCGAACCCAAGCTCATCCAGCCTCTGCTGGACGAGTTCACCAAAGACACGGGCATCAAGGTCAATACCGTCTTCGTCAAGGACGGCCTGACCGAGCGCGTGAAAGCCGAGGGCGGCAAATCTCCCGCCGATCTGCTGATGACCGTCGATATCGGCAACCTGGTGGACCTGGTCGACGCCGGCGTGACCCAGGCCGTGGACTCCAAAACACTCGCCGATACTATTCCAGCCAATCTGCGCAGCCCCGACAATCAATGGTTCGCCTTGTCCTTGCGGGACCGCGTGGCCTACGTCGCAAAAGAACTGGACATCAAATCCATTACCTATGAAGATCTGGCCGATCCGAAATGGAAAGGCAAAGTCTGCATACGCAGCGGCCAGCACCCCTATAACACCGCGCTGATCGCAGCGATGATCGCCCACAACGGCGTGCAGGCGACCGAAACCTGGCTGACGCAGGTCAAGGCCAACCTGGCGCGCAAGGCCGCGGGCGGCGACCGCGACGTCGCCCGCGACATCCTGGGCGGCATTTGCGATATCGGCATCGCCAACGCATATTACGTGGGCCACATGAAGAACGCCGAAACCGGCACGGACAGCCGTAAATGGGGCGATGCCATCAACGTGGTCCGTCCGACGTTTGCCAACTCCCAGGGCGGCACGCACGTGAACATCACCGGAGCCGCGCTCGCTCTGCACGCGCCCAACAAGGAACAGGCCGTTACACTGCTGGAATATCTGGTGTCCGAAAAGGCCCAGACGCTGTACGCGCAGGCGAATTACGAGTATCCCATTCGCAGCGGCATCCAGCTGGACCCCGTGGTTGCGGGGTTCGGTCCCTTGACGGTCGACCCGCTGCCGATCAGCGAAGTGGCGAAGCACCGCAAGCAGGCCAGCGAACTGGTGGACAAAGTTGGCTTCAATAACTAGCCATGACACAGGCCGGCTATGGCAGGCCTTTGCTCTGACCATCGCGCTTTGCGCGGTTGCGCCCGTCCTCGCCCTGCTCTGGTTCGCCATGCAGGGCACGATGGATCATTGGGCGCATCTGTTTTCCTTCGTCCTGCCCGCCGCCTTGCGCAACACCGTGGCGTTGTTGCTGGGCGTGGGCGCGCTGGTCGCGTGCCTGGGCGTCGGCGCGGCCTGGCTGGTCACGGCCTTCGATTTTCCAAGCCGGCGCATCGCTTCGTGGGCATTGCTGCTGCCCCTTGCGGTGCCCACTTACATCGTCGCCTTCGCTTACCTGGACATCCTCCACCCGATCGGGCCGTTCCAGACCGTGCTCCGGGACATACTCGGCTACGATAGTCCGCGGCAATTCCGCCTGCCGGACATCCGTTCATTGCCGGGCGCCATTTTCCTGCTGGGCTTCGTCCTGTATCCCTACGTCTATCTCAGCACCAGAGCCATGTTCGCCACCCAGGCGGTCAGCCTGCTCGAAGCCGCCCGGGTGCTGGGTGAATCGGGCCGCAGCGCATTCTTTCGCGTCGCCCTGCCCCTGGCGCGCCCGGCGATTGCCATAGGCGTCAGCCTGGCCTTGCTCGAAACATTGAACGACATCGGCGCATCGGAATTCCTGGGCATCCAGACCTTGACCGTCTCGGTCTATACAACTTGGATCACCCGCTCGGATCTGGCCGGCGCGGCGCAGATCGCATTGGCGATGCTGGCGATCGTCGTGTTCCTGATCATGCTGGAACGCCACGGCAGGCGGCGCCAGCGCTACAGCAACAACGGCCGGGGACGCACCCTGCGCGCCAGGAAGTTGACGGGCTCGGCGGCGATCATCGCCATCGGGCTGGCATGGGCGCCCGTCGTCATCGGATTCGTGGCGCCCGCGCTGTACTTGCTGTTCGAAACGATCCGGCATTTCGACCAGACCGGCGGCGTATCCGATCAGTTGCTGCGCAGCGCCTACAATACGGTGGGCGTCGCATTGGCCGCCACGGCATTGACGATCGCCGCGGGCGTCATCGTGGCATGGGCGTCCCGCGCGACACGCTCGGCCCGCCCCGGACGGCTGGCCATGCTATGCGTTCGCCTGGGGTCCATGGGATACGCCATACCGGGAACCATACTGGCCATCGGACTGCTTACGCCCTTCATCCTCGTCGACAAGCTGATGGCCTCGACTTGGATGCTGCTCGGCAATCCCGACCCGGGCTTGCTGCTCATGGGTTCGGGCGTCGCCCTGGTCTTCGCCTACGCCATACGTTTTCTGGCCATCTCGATCGGCGGAGTCGAAGCCGGGCTGAGCCGCATACCGCCGTCCATGGAGCAGGCGGCCAGATTGCTCGGCGAGCGGCCCGGCGGCGTATTGCGCAGAGTCCACCTGCCCTTGCTGCGTCCCGCCCTGGTCGCCTGTGCCCTGCTGGTGTTTGTCGACGCCATGAAAGAACTGCCGGCCACGCTATTGCTGCGGCCGATGAATTTCGAGACCCTGGCGACCTGGCTGTATGCCGAAGCGTCGCGCGGCACGTACGAGGAAGGCGCCGTGGCGGCGCTGGCCATCGTTCTCGCGGGCCTCATTCCCGTCGTTTTGCTGGCCCGTACCCAATCCGGATCCTCTTATTCTCATGACTGAACTGCTCAAACTCGATCGACTCGCGCTTGCCTACGAGGGGGAACGCGGCCAATTGCTTCCCGTGGTGCAGGACTTGTCCCTTTCGCTGGAGCAGGGCCACATCGGTTGCCTGCTCGGCCCTTCCGGATGTGGAAAGACGACGGTGCTGCGATCGATCGCCGGTTTCGAGCCGCCCCGGGCCGGGACCATCGAGCTGGCGGGGCGGATCATTTCCTCGGCCAGTCACCAGCTTGCTCCCGAGCATCGCCAAGTCGGCATGATGTTCCAGGACTATGCGCTGTTTCCCCATCTGACCGTCGAACAGAACATCGCCTTCGGCCTGCGACGCCAGGACAAGGCCAGGCGCAGCCTGCGAGTGGACGAACTGCTGTCGCTGACCGCTCTGGAAAGCATGCGGGCCCGCTATCCTCACGAGCTATCGGGTGGCCAGCAACAACGCGTGGCGCTGGCGCGCGCCCTGGCTCCGGAACCCCAATTGTTGCTGCTGGACGAACCCTTTTCCAATCTGGACGTCGATACGCGTGAACGCCTGGCCTACGAAGTGCGCGACATTCTGCAAAAAACCGGGCACACCGCCATGCTGGTTACCCACAACCAGGCGGAAGCCTTCGCCATCGCCGACCGCATCGGCGTCATGCGCCAGGGCATGATCGAACAATGGGGTACGCCTTTCCAGCTGGATCAGCGCCCCGCGTCGGAGTTCGTCGCCGACTTCATCCGGCGCGAAGCATTGATGGCGAAACGGGCGCAAGCCTATTTGCGCGGCGTGACGCCCTGAATCCCGCCAGGCGGCGCGGCTAGTCGTCGAGGCCGAATTCCTGGCACTTGCGCGTCAGCGTATTGCGGCCGATGCCCAACCGTTGCGCCGCTTCGGCCTTCCTGCCGCGGCTGTGCGCAAGGGCGCGCTCCAGTAATGCCTGCTCGAATTCGCGGCTCAATGTGGGCATGACGGCCGGCTCGTTGCGCGCCAGCCGCGCATCGACATCCCGCTTCAAGGCCTCCACCCAGGTCAAGGCCGCCGGACCGGAGGCGGCCTGTGACGGCGATCCGGCCAACGCGGCATCGAGACCGGCCACGGCGTCGCCCCGTCCCGCGGCCTCCACGGACTCGAGATGGGCAAGGACGTCGGGGGGAAGATCCTTGACGTCGACATATTTGCCGGACGACATGACGGTCAGCCATTGGCAAAAGTTCTCGAGCTGCCGGATATTGCCCGGATAATCGAAAGCCGTCAGCGCTTGCAGCGCCTGATGGGTCAACGTGCGAACCGGCACGCCCAGGTCGGTCGCGCTATTGTTCAGGAACAGCTCGGCCAGGGCGGCGATGTCCTCTTTGCGTTCGCGCAACGGCGGCAGGCGCAGCCGTATGACGTTCAGGCGATGAAACAGGTCTTCCCGAAACTTGCCTTGTTCGACCCTCTGCTCCAGGGGCTGGTGCGTGGCGGCCACGATGCGCACGTCCGCGCGTATGGCCTGAGACCCTCCGATGCGATAGAACGTGCCCTCGGCCAGCACGCGCAATAGCCTCGTCTGCAACTCGAACGGCATGTCGCCGATCTCATCCAGAAACAAGGTGCCGCCGTCCGCTTCTTCGAAACGCCCGCGCCGCTGCTGCGTCGCCCCGGTGAAGGCCCCGCGCTCGTGTCCGAACAATTCCGCCTCCAGCAAGTCCTTGGGTATGGCCGCCGCGTTCAAGGCAACGAAGGGACGCGACGACCGCCGGCTGTGCGTATGAAGCGCGCGCGCGATCAGTTCCTTGCCGGTGCCCGACTCGCCCGTGATCAATACGGTGACGCTGGATGCCGCCAGCCGCCCGATCGCGCGGAAAACTTCCTGCATGGCCGGCGACGACGATTGCATCATGATCCGGTCGGCGGCCAAGGGCTCGATCGGCCGGCCGGCATCCGATGCGCCGTCGCCGCCGTCGAGTTGAGCGGCCCGCTGTATCAACGCTACCGCCGCATTCACGTCGAACGGCTTGGGCAGGTAATCGAAAGCTCCTTTTTGAAAAGCGGCGACCGTGTTGTTCAGATCGGTGAACGCGGTCATGACGATGACCGGCAACCGCGGACGCTCCCGCTTGATTTGCTGCAGCAGGCTCAGTCCGTCCTGGCCGGGCATGCGAACATCCGTTACCAGGACCGCCGGCTCATAGTCGAGCAAGGCGGCATGGACCTCGGTCGCCGACGTGAACGTGCGCACCGGCATGCCCGCGCGAGCGAGCGCCTTTTCCAGCACCCAGCGTATGCTTTGGTCATCATCCGTGATCCAGACTTCTTTCATGATAGCTCCAAGGGCAGCAACATGCGGAATTCGGTATGGCCGGGATAGGTATCGAACTCCATCTTGCCGCCGTGCTGCTGTACAAATTCCTGCGCCAGACTCAATCCCAGGCCGCTTCCATTCGCCCTGCCCGTAACCAGCGGATGGAATATCTTGTCATGCAAGATGTGAGGGACCCCGGGTCCGTTATCGATGACGGACACCACCACGCCCAGGCGGACCTGGCCGATCGGCAACAGCACTTGCCGGGCGACGCGCGTGCGCAACACGAGCCTGGGCGCATCGGTCGCATCGGCTTCGGTCAGCGCTTGCGCGGCATTGCGTGCGATGTTCAACAGCGCCTGCACCAGCCTGGCCATATCCCCCATCAGATCCGGCACGGACGCGTCATAATCCCGGACTATGGCAATGTCCGGAAACTCGGCTCCGACCAGCGTAAACACCCGCTCGCAGATCTCGTGAATATTGAAACGCTGCTTGTGCAAACTTGCGCCTTGAGGCGCGATCAGGCGATCCACCAGGGCGGCCAGCCTATCGGCTTCCGCGATGATGACGCGCACATAGTCGCCCAGCTCCCTGTCGGGCAGCTCGGCTTCCAGCAACTGGGCCGAACCCCTGATCCCGCCCAGCGGGTTCTTTATTTCATGCGCAAGATTGCGCAACGATTCACGCTGGGCGGTTAGCTCTTTGCTGAGCTGCTGATGGCGCTCCAGCAAAGTATGCTGCTCGGTCAAACGCGCTTCGATCAGAGCCGACCAGGGCTGGCCTCGCAGTGGAATGATGGTCAGGCTCAAGGGCAGCGATGCGTTGACCCGGTCGATCACGACATCCTGGCGCACGGTGCCCAGCTTGCCGCTCATGACGTCGGGCAAGCGGGCCTGTATTCCCGCTTCGGCGCCCAGCACCGCATCCAGGGACAGGCCGGCCATTTGCTTGCGGGACATGCTGAACAGTTCTTGCGCCGCCATGTTGGCGTGCGCGACCCGCCCCCGCGGATTCAACAATAAAATGGCTGTCGACAGTAGATCATAGCTACTTACATCCATATGGCCGCCTATCGGGATGCCCGATCCCGGGCATCCCTGTTCAAACGCCAGTGCTACAGGCTGTAGTACATGTCGAATTCGACCGGATGCGACGTCATCCTCAGGCGCGTCACTTCCGCCGTCTTCAACTCGATATAGGCATCCAGCATATCGTTGCTGAACACGCCCCCGCGCGTCAAGAATTCGCGATCCTTGTCCAGGGCTTCGAGGGCCTCTTCGAGCGAAGCGCACACGGTCGGAATCTTCGCGTCTTCTTCCGGCGGCAGATCGTACAGGTTCTTGTCTGCGGGATCGCCCGGATGAATCTTGTTCTGGACCCCGTCCAGGCCGGCCATCATCAATGCGGAGAAGGCCAGATAAGGATTGGCCAGAGGATCCGGGAAGCGAGCCTCGATACGGCGTCCCTTGGGATTGCTCACGTAGGGAATGCGGATGGACGCGGAACGGTTGCGCGCCGAGTAGGCCAGCTTCACGGGCGCTTCGAAATGCGGCACCAGGCGCTTGTACGAGTTGGTGCTCGGGTTGGTCAGCGCATTGAGCGCCT
>CAZKBT010000090.1:0-8977 GCA_964551305.1 uncultured Burkholderiaceae bacterium | reverse complement strand
GCGCCGCGGTGGTCCAGGTTCTCCAGGATTTTCAATCCCTGCTGGATGATGGCGTGGCTTCTCTTGCCCTTGATGTGGGCGACGAAGCCCACGCCACAGGCGTCGTGTTCATTGCTCGGCGAATAAAGGCCTTGCCGGCTGGGGGTGTGATAGGACATGGCGTACGTTCCTGCAGTGATGAAACAAGGAATGTTGCGGTGCAAGAATCCAAAGATACGCCTCTGTTTTTATCATCGCAAGAATAAAAATAAGGGTCGGTCCCTCATATTTGTCCTTTGATATCAATGGCTATACGGATTTGGTATTGAATCTGTCCCTAATAATTAAAAACGATCTGGATTTCGGGGAAAGGCAGAGAAGGCGCTCGAAGATATGCACATTCATGGCGCGGGATTGTCCCGTCATGGTGCATCGAGCGATCATATGCACCATTTTAGGGAGGCGGATGTTTCATGCTGCAGAATCAAATAGTAACAATTTTCCGAACGGGCATGCGCCGGTGTCGGTGTTTTGCGCGGGATGATCCGGAGTGTGCCGGCAAGGGCGTCGGGATGATTACGCGTCGCGCGGTCCGGAATCGGCGTGATCCGCCGTCGAGGAGGATTTGCGCGGCCGGCCGCGCTTATCGGGCGTCAGCCGGCGGTTGGCGATCGGCGCAAGGCGCTGGAGGAAATCCGGTTCGCCCAATACCCATTGGCCGTGCAGCGATTGTGCGATGTGCCGTGCGCGGTTTTGGGACAGTCCTTGGCTGAGCTGAAGGCGCCAATGGGATTGGCGGGCGAAAGGCGTATTGCCGCACGCCCAGTAGTCGGGATGATCGCTTTGGGCGGCCAGCTTGTCCAGCGTGGCGCCGACGTGCCATGAAGCGGACGACCAGGGCCAGGCTTCCGGCCGGTCGACGTAGCGCAATTGCGCCGGCAGCGATTCCAGCCACACCAGCGCCGGGATCATCCAGACCCCGGGCTGTACCAGCGCGCTTCGGTAGCGGCCCGCGAACACGCTGCCCTGGCGCAGGAGCAAGGCCATGCGCCGCCCCAGCGATTGCATCAGCCGGGGCAGGCCCTTGGCCTCGGAGGGCGTGGCCAGCAAGCAGATGCGGTCGTTGAGCAACAGCCAGCCATGCAGCGCGACGCGGTGCAGGCAGGCGTCGCGGTCCAGCCAGCCGCGCAGCAGATCCAGCGTATCGCCGGGCGTGGCTTCGCTGGGCGATGCCAGGGGTTGGACAAAGCGGGTTTGGACGAGTTGAGGGGTATCGGGTGCGTAAAGACGTGGCAAGCGTGCCATAAGTGGAATACCTCCAGACGGTATTCTAAAGACTTTTGTCGGGGGCGCCGGTCACGCTATTTTCTCTTTGGCTTGGCGCTGATGAAGCCCGTGGCGAGCAGCGTGCCGCACAACACGATCACTGCGCCGCCGATCAGGCGCAGGCTGAGCGTCTCCCCGGTCAGAATGACGCTCCACGCGATGCCGAAAATGGGTACCAGGAAGGTCACCGTGATGGTGCGGGATGCGCCTATGGCCGAGATCAGCCGATAGAAGATGAGATAAGCCAGGCCGGTGCAGAGGATGGCCAGGCCGGTCGCGGCGCTCCAGCCGGTCAGTGAAATGGGCTGGGAAGGCCAAGTCCATACAGCCAGGGGCAGCAGCACGACGGCCGCGGCGGTAATGCTTCCCGAGGCGATCGCCATGGAGTCGACGCCGCGCAAATAGCGGGTCATGTAGCTGGCGGCCACCGCGTAGGAAAACGGCGCGGCCGTCGCCGCCAGTATGGGCCAGCCCAGGCCGCCCGCATGAAACGACAGGTCGGGGGCGACGAGAAACGCGATGCCCGAAAATCCCATGAACAGGCCCAGCATGCGCAGCCGGGTGATGTATTCGCCCAGCCACAGGCGGGCTACCAGCGCGCCGAACAGCGGCGTGAGCGCGTTGATGACGGCCAGCATGCCGGCGGTGACGGACAGGGCGGCGTAGCAGAAGAGCAAGAAAGGAATGGCGATGTTGAACAGCCCGCATATCCCGATCCGGAACCAGTGGGTCTTCAGGTCCGCCGTTTTATGCTGGATGAAACAAAGCGGCAAGAGAAAAACGGCGCTTAGCAGCACGCGCGTTTCGGCCAGCGCGACCGGACCGAAATCGGGCGCCGCCAGCGTCATGAATGGAAACGAGCAACCCCATATGGCGGCCAGCAGGAGCAGGGTGCGCAGGTCTTTGGCTTGCATTGCGATTCAACAAGGGATGCAGCGTGCGCGATCCGTTCGGGTCCTATTCTGAAGCCAGTGCGTCGCGAAATACCGCGACCCAGTGCGCCGTGGAGGCGTCGTGATCAGTCGAGATGGCCTGGCCTGAAAGCTCGAGTCCGATGTCCTTGGCCAGGACTTTGCCGTATTCTACACCCCATTGATCGAAGGGATTGACGCCCCATACCACGCCTTGGACGAAGATCTTGTGTTCGTACATGGCCAGGAGCGCGCCCAGCATATAGGGCGAGAGCCGCGGCAGCACGATCAGGTTCGACGGCCGTCCGCCGGCATGCGCGCGGTGGCGTGCGAGCCACCGCGCGTGCTCGCCCTCGGCGCCGTCCGAAAGGCATTCCCGCAGTGCGGCTTCGTAGGATTTGCCCTTGAGCAAGGCTTCGCGCTGCGCCAGGCAATTGGCCAGCAGGCTCTTGTGGTGCTCGGACCAGCCGTGATCCGCGTCCCGGCACACGATGAAATCCACGGGGGCGCCGTCGCTGCCTTGGTGCAGCCACTGAAAGAAGGTATGTTGCGCGTCCGTGCCCGGCATGCCCCAGACCGCGGGTCCCGTGGGTACGCCCACCGGCGTGCCCGCCGCGTTCACGGATTTTCCCAGCGATTCCATGTCCAGCTGCTGGATGTAGGGGACCAGGCTGGCCAGCCGGAAATCATAGGGCGCGATGTTCAAGGAGCCGTAGCCCAGGACGCTGCGATTGACGATGCCCGAGATGGCCATTTGCACCGGCGCGTTCTGTTCGATGGGCGCTTCGGCGAAATGCGCGTCCATGGCCGCCGCGCCGGCATGCATGCCGGCCACCACGTCCACGCTGACGGCCAGCGCCGTGGTCAGGCTCACGGCCGACCACAGGGAGAATCGGCCTCCCACCCAGTCCCATATCTTGAAGATGTGCGTGTCCGGTATGCCCCAGGCTCTGGCCTTGTCAGGACGCGCCGTGATGGCGACGACCTGGTTGTAGGGATTGGCGATGCCCGCCGCCTGCAGCCATTCGACGGCGCGGCGTCCGTTTTGCAGGGTCTCGGCGGTGGTGAAGGATTTGGATGCCAGGACGATCAGCGTGTCGCGCGGATCCAGTCCGGCCAGCCCTCCCTGGATGGCGTGGCCGTCGATGTTGGCGACGAAATGCACTTCGCGCCATGCGCCCGCGTAGCCGAACGCATTGACCGCCAGGCGCACGCCCCAGTCGCTGCCGCCTATGCCGATATGGATGATGTGGCGCCAGCGGCGCTCGGAATCCGCCTGGCGCACGAATTCGATCAGCCGCTGCCGTTGCGTGGCGATGGCTTCATTGGGCGCGGGCTGCCTGAGCGCGTTGTGCCAGGCGGCGCGATTTTCGGTGATGTTGGCGATGCCGCCCGTCAGCAGGGTGTGCCGATGCGCGTCGAAGTCGCGCGCCTGCAGCAGGGCGCGGGTGGCTTGGGCCAGGGCCGGAGAATGCCGCTGTCCGCTGACGTCCAGCTCCAGTCCGGCGGCTTTCAGGCAGCGCAGGCTGTCGGTTCGGATTTCGGCATCGCCGGCCGCGTGGCTGAACTCGGCCCATTGCGGCAAGTCGGTCAATGCGACGGCGCCTGAAGGGTGCGCCGGCATGGGGGAAGTGGCGGTGTCGATGCCCAAGAGGAGGCCTGTCTATATCGATACGGTGGAAGGTAGTCCGGGCATTGTAATAGCTTGAGCGCGCCGTGGCGCGCGTGCTGGATCGAGCAAGGCTCCGAGCGCAGGGGGTGAGGGCAAGATCGACATGACCATTCTAGCCATGTTGGGTGTATCTAGTAACGCGATGGGTCATAATCTGCCGGTTGCAATTCTAGTAAATGATTTTCGTTACGATACACATGCTTGCATTTTTCTGTATCGATGAAGCCTGTATCGGTGACGCTGGCTTCAATTACAGGAGAATGATGATGCGAAATCGCGCTGCAAAGTATTCCATGGGTTATACCGCAGTCGTACGTCCGCCGTCTCGCGGCGCGCCGATGCCGAGCCGGATAATATGGATGTCGTTATTGACTGCTGTCGGCGGCATGATACCGGCCGCTCATGCCGACTTTCTCTGCAACGGCATGCCATGCGAAGTAAGAAACAATCCCGGGAATCGTAGCGTGGAAGTGAGGGCGCCTGGAACGGATGGGAAGGCCGGCGAGGATGGCGTTTTTTGGGCGCTGTCCGGCGCGCCGGGGCAAGACGGGCAGGCTGCTCCCGACGTCATGATCGATTTCGGGGACCTCGGCCGTGCGGGCGCCATTCATCACGGCTTGACTGTGGAGACCAGCGGCGGCAGCGGGGGGCAAGGGGGAAGCGGCTTGCTCGCCCGGCGGGGCGCGGGAGGGGCCGGCGGCCGTGGCGGGGATATCGTTCTGAAGCCGGTCGGCTTTTATATGCATCCCGACGATGGCGCGGCGTCCGCCGGGGTTTCATTGACGTCGGTCGGCGGCAAGGGAGGAAAAGGAATCGATCGCCAGGACGAGCCGCGTGAGGCCCGGGACGGTCGTGGCGGAAATATTATCGCTGCACTGAACCAGGCGACGGCGATCACTGTCGCGGGCACCGCGCTCAGAGCCGAGTCTCGCGGCGGCGATGACGCACAAGGGCGCTTCGAATGGCGCCTATTGCGAAAGATGGGCGGCGAGGGTGGCAATGCGGGGCATGTGCTCGTCGAGGCGTCGGGCCAATACCGATCCGGGGACCAGCCGGCCATCAGGATCGAGAGCGCGGGTGGAAGTTCCGTGTCGGGAGCGGGGGGGAAGGCGGGCGCGGTACGCCTCGTCCTGGGCGCGGCGGGTGGGCCCGCTGCCAACGTGTCCACGACGGGTGGAAATGCGGCGGGCGTTCATGTCGGCAATCGCGGGGGCATGGGCGAGGGGCGCGGAGGCGATGCGGATGATGTCGTTTCACGTTTCGACTCGCTGTTCGAAGGCGAGGACTATATGGCGGACGTGAGTGTCGACCTCCAGGGAGTGTTCATTCTGACGGAAGGCAACGATAGCGCGGGCCTGCGCCTGGAAAGCCTTGGCGGTGACAGTAAGGCGGGTAGCGGCGGAGCGGCGGGCAAGGTCGACGCCGTCCTGGGCGCGGGGAGCAGCATTGAAACGCGTGGGGAGCGTTCCCATGGGGCGAGCGCCGTCAGCCAGGGGGGGAATCACGGCGACGGCTATTCCGAAGAGGTCATGCTCACGGCAGCCGGCTCGATCCTGACTCGGGGAGCCGATTCCCATGGAGCGCACGCGGTGAGCCGCGGCGACGTGGCCGGCAAGGACGGCGGCATGGCCGGCAAAGTGACGCTGCGACACAGGGGAAGTACGCGCACATATGGCGACGGCGCACATGGACTGTATGCGGAGAATGCGGGAGGCGGAGGCGGGGTCAGGCATCGGGGCACGGGACGCCGCTACAGCCTGGATCGTCCGGGCGCGGCGGTGGAGCTGCTGAATACCGGGACGGTGCACACGCATGGCGCGGGCGCCTATGGCATATTTGCGAAAAGCGGCGGGGGCAGCGGATCGAGGACGGCTGCCATCGATGCCGGTGACGCGGGTCCGTCGGGCGTCATAGGCGGAAACGTTGCCGTCTACGTACCGAATGGCGCCGTCACGACCGAAGGATGGAGCGCAACGGGGATAGTCGCCCAAAGCGTGGGAGGGCGCGGAGAGAGCGAGGAGACCTATTCCTTGGGCGCGGGCATTGGAATCGCCTGGGGCGGCAGAGGAGGCACGGGCGGCAATGGCGGCGTGGTCGACGTGGCGCTTGGATCGCCCGGATCCGCCGCGATGCCTGAAAATGGCGCGCAGCATGGCATCCGTTTGCTTACCACGGGTGATGACGCCGATGCGGTATTCGCTCAGAGCATCGGGGGAGGCGGCGGCATCGGCGGCGGCTCTTCGGCGGTCTCCGTGGTCGGGTTGGGCATCGCCCTCGGAGCAAAGGGGGGGCGAGGAGGCCATGGCGGCGCGATAACGATTCACGCGCACCGTGGCAGTATCCGGACCGAAGGCGAGAGTTCCGTTGCCATCCATGCGCAGAGCATCGGGGGAGGCGGAGGCAGCGGAGGCGCCGCCACGGGCGCGGCCATTGAGATACCGACGCCTTATGCTTCGTTCGCCGTAGCGGTCGCGGCGGGAGGAAAAGCGGAGGGCGGCGGCGATGGTGGAAGGGTGGTGTTGACGAACAATGCCCGTCTGGTCACGCAGGGGCACAGCGCGCCGGGCATCGATCTGCAAAGCATCGGCGGAGGAGGAGGGAAAGGCGGCACGGCCACGGCCTATTCGGTCACGATGGGGCCCAAAACCGATTTCGTGGCTACGGTCGGCATCGGAGCGACGGCCGGCAAGGGAGGCAACGGGGGCGGTGTCGAGCTCTCCAATGGGAGCGCCGTCGAGACCGCGGGCGAGTATTCTCCCGGCCTCATCATGCAAAGCGTGGGAGGCGGAGGCGGCAAGGGCGGCGCGGGCTCATCCACCACGAAAGGCTTCGGCGCTCAATCGTATGCCTTGCTTTTGAGTGTTGGCGGCAGCGGCGAGGTTGGCGGCGACGGCGGCGCATTGGTTCTGGCCAACCTGGGTTCGGTAAGGACTTCGGGCGCAATGTCTCGCGCGGTCGTGGCCCAATCCGTCGGCGGCGGGGGCGGCATGGCGGAGGGCTCGGATGGCGATGCGACGGTTCGCGAGCTTTCCGCCGACGCGGGCTTGGGCGGCCGGGATGGAGCGAACGGCCATGGGGGCGAGATCACCTTGGCCAATGAAGCCACGGGCACGATAGAAACCCGGGGGCGTGGCGCGGACGGCGTGTTTGCCCAGAGTATCGGCGGAGGCGGCGGAGCGGTGGATATTCTCAGTGTGGCGCGCCATAGCCATGCGGACGATTCGCTCGGGGGCCATACGTTTCCGGAGGCGGAAAGGATGCCGGAGTCCGCGCGCTTGATCGCGACGAGTTTTGTCGCTGGAGGGCAAGGCGGCAACGGAGGACACGGCGGCAACATCACGGTGAAGAACGAAGGGCGTATCGAGACCAGAGGCGACGACGCGTCGGGCTTGTTCGTTCAAAGCGTGGGGGGTGGAGGCGGCAAGGCTGCGGCCAACAGGTTCAGCACGTCGGCCGGCGATGCCAAGGTGGGTCTGAGCTTGGGAGGCAGCGGCATGGCGTCGGGCCGAGGCGGTATCGTCGACATCGCCAATAGCGGCACGATTACGACGCATGGACGGCATGCCTACGCCATTTTCGCGCAGAGTGTTGGCGGCGGAGGTGGTTCGGCAAGCACGTTGGAGGGCGGTGTCAGAGGCGGAAACTTATCGACCAACCTGATGCTGGGCGGGAGCGGCGCGAGCTCGGGCGACGGCGGCAAGGTGGTATTGATCAATACCGGCGACCTCGTGACGCATGGTTCGACAGCCGTCTTGGTGCAAAGCATCGGCGGCGGCGGTGGACGCAGCGTCGTCTCCAAGGCCGGTTCGGGCGACGGGTTGAAATCGAGCTCCCATCTCACTTTGGCCCTCGGCGGTAGGGGCGCCAGTGCGGGCAATGGCGGGGACATTGTTTTCATGCATGGCGATAAAGCTTCCGTTACCACATATGGCGACTATGCCGATGCCGTCCAGCTGCAAAGCATCGGCGGCGGCGGGGGAAATGAAGGTACGATGGTGTCGGGCGCCACGCTTCGCCCGAAAGATCTACGGTCGTTTACCTTTTCCGACGGCAAGAAGGTTTTTCGCGCTGTGAGAAGCAGGCTGGGTTGGGCGGGCGCGAACGCGACCAGGGATGAGGATGCGTTGGGGATGCGCGATGCATTCGGCTTGCTCAGATTGTCGATTGCGCTGGGCGGTTCCGACGGCGCCAGCGGCGATGGCGGCAAGATCACAGCTACGCTTAAAAAGGACGCGTCGCTGGCTACCCATGGCGATCAGGCATTGGGACTGGTGGCCCAAAGCATCGGCGGCGGAGGCGGCAAGGCCGTCGCCGATGCCGGCAATTTCTTCTACGAAATGTCGTCGGTCGGGTTCAGGCTGGGAGGCGGTGACGGCGCGGTGGGCAATGGTGCGGCGGTGCACGTTGTCAACGCGGGCACGATCCGGACACAGGGCGTCCGTTCGCATGGAATGCTGCTGCAAAGCATCGGTGGCGGAGGCGGGATGGTACAGATCGAAGGAGATGTCGATCATGCCGAGACTGCCGAGGTCAAGGCCGGGGGAAACAATCGCGGCTTCCAGAGCAACGGAGGGCGGGTCGAGGTCGAGCATGCGGGCGGCCTGCATACCGCGGGCGCGGGGGCCTATGGCATCCTGGCCCAGAGTATCGGGGGCGGCGGGGGCCATGCGGTGGATACGGCCACCCTCGTCCTGGGGGGGGGGCGCGATCCCCGATCAAGCGTGCCGGCGTCAAGCGGGAAGGGCAGCGGCGGCAATGTCCTGATAACGGTGGAGCCGTCGGGCCGCATCGTGACGACAGGCGCCAATGCAACCGCCGTCTTTGCCCAGAGCATCGGAGGCGGCGCGGGCGGCGCGGTGAAAGTGGCGGTCGATGGCCTGGTGAGCGCATCGGGTGAAAATGCCGCGGGCATCTATGTGCAGAGCGCCGGGAATGTACCGCAGACGCTGGAGGCCCGCCGAACGAGCGCCGACGCCGAGGCCAGGTCGATCGGCAATAGCGTGGTGGTGATAGGCGCGCGTGGTGTCGTGCATGGCGGCACCGGAGAGCATGCGGCGGGTATCATCCTGGGCGGCGGCGTGCTGGAGCA
>CAZKBT010000089.1:0-9185 GCA_964551305.1 uncultured Burkholderiaceae bacterium | reverse complement strand
AGGTGGGTCAGATTTACTCCGACGGGGTGGGTCAGTATTACACCGGCGCTAACATATAGAAGGGATAAGGATAGGAGAGGAAGCGGCGGCGACGCCTCCCCCACGTGCGCACGTAAAGAATGGTTCAAGAAGAGGTGCTCAACCTGTGACAGAAACGTGTCCCAAGATGGCGAAAAGCATTATAAAAAAGCATGAAATCAACAAGGGAGCAAATCTGGCAGCCTTAAGATCAATTGAAAAGCCGCGTAATACACGCGGCTTTTTCTTTCCAAACCGTCCGACTAGGCCTCGCGCACTATCTTCTGACGCTGGACGCCCAGCCCATCGATGCCAAGTTCCATGAGATCGCCATGGTCCAGGAATGCCGGAGGCTTCATTCCCATTCCTACGCCCGGCGGAGTCCCCGTAATGATCAAGTCACCCGGCGTCAGGGTGATGAACTGGCTGATGTAGTGAACCAGGTACGGCACCCGAAAGATCATGGTGCCGGTGTTGCCCGATTGGCGCCGCACGCCATTGACATCGAGCCATGCCCCCAGGTCATGGGGATCCTCGACTTCATCGCATGTCACCAGCCAGGGGCCTACCGGACAAAACGTGTCCAAGCTTTTACCCTTGAGCCACTGCCCTCCGCCGCGTTCCAACTGCAGTTCGCGCTCCGACACGTCGTTCGCCAAACAATAGCCCGCGACATACTCCATGGCTTCCGATTCGGGGACGCTTTTCGCGCGCTTGCCAATCACCACGCCCAACTCGACCTCCCAGTCGACTTTGGTCGAATCGCGCGGAATGACGACGTCGTCATTCGGTCCATTCAAGCTGGTAATCGACTTACTGAACAGAATGGGTTCTTTGGGAATGGCCATGCCCGCTTCAGCCGCGTGATCCGAATAGTTCAAGCCCACCGCAATAATCTTTTGGATGCCGGCGCATGGAACCCCGAAACGAACAGAACCCTCCACGACCGGCAAGATCGAATGATCCATACGTCCAAGCTTGTCCAACGCCTCCGGGCCAAGGTAATCCGGTGTAAGGTCGGAAAGAATGCCCGACAAGTCGCGCAACGTTCCGTCTGGTGCCAGGATACCGGGCTTCTCTTGGTTCGGCGCTCCGAAACGCACTAGTTTCATCAGGACACTCCTTTGGCTGTTTGAATTAATTAATTACCGACCTGGATGTTGCTGGCTTTCGCGACACCTTTCCAATAGGCCGAGTCTTTCTCCAGGTATTCGGCAAACGCCGCGGCACCTTGCGGGTTCACGATCGTTCCCTGCGAAATGAGTTTGTCGCGCATGGCAGGCGTACCCATCACTTTGAGCAACGCGCGCTCGAGCTTACGGACAATAGCCTCGGGTGTCCCTTTGGGAGCCAATACACCCGACCAAAAACTGACGACAAAGTCTTTCACACCCGCCTCTTCCATGGTAGGTACGTCGGGCAAGACAGGCAGGCGCTCTTTGGTCGTTTGCGCCAAGGCCACCAGTCTTCCCGACTCCAGAAAAGGAACGACGGGCAAGGCATTGCTGAACATAACCTGTACTTGGCCTTCGACCAAGGCGCTCAAGGCGGGACCGCCCCCTTGGTAGGGGACATGCAGCCAGTCCAGAGCAAAGCGATTTATAAATGATTCGGTCGTCAGATGCTGTGGCGAGCCTACACCTGTCGACGCATAATTGACGCTTTTCGCGTTGTTTCTGGTGTGCTCGATCAGTTCGGGCACCGTCTTCACGTTAAGCGACGGCGACGCCACCAACGCAAATGGGGACTCGGTCAATAACGCGACCGGCTCGAAATCTGACACGGCAAATATAGACTTGGCATCGATAGCCGGCGTAATCGTCACATTCGAAGTCGCCATGAGCACGGTGTAGCCGTCCGGATCCGCCCGAGCCGCGGCTTGAGTCCCGATCGCACCGGATGCGCCCCCGCGATTGACGACCACCACGCTTTGCCCCAGCTCCTTGCCAAGCTCCGCCCCGACCAGCCGGGCCAGGGAGTCGGTGCCGCCGCCAGGCGGGTACGCGACGATCATGCGGATCGGCTTGTCGGGATAATCACGTTCGGCCTGCGCGAGGGTGCTGGTCGATGCCAACGCAAGAGAGCAAAATACGGCGGCAATACAGATTTTCGATTTCATCCAATGTCTCCTTGTTACTTTGTTGTTTTAGTCGGCCAGCTTGAGGCTCAGGCGATCGACGATCTGCTGGAACTCCTGAACCTGCGCCCCTTGAAACGCCGCGAACTCGTCGGCGCTCGTTCCCTTCGGTTCGACGTAAGCGCCCGCTATTTTCTGACGAACTTCGGAACTTGCCAGAACGCGCTTGACCGCGGCTTCGAAAATCTGTTTGCGGTCCTCGGGCAAGCCCGCCGGCGCGAACAAGCCGAACCAGCCGAGCTGCGTCACTCCTTCGACCCCTTCTTCCTCCAAGGTGGGAACGTCGGGCAACAGCGCGAAACGTTCACCCGAACTTACCGCCAACGCTCTTACGCGCCCGTCGCGGATAAAAGGCATAACCGCTCCCGGCGTCACGAACATGCTGGTTATCCGCCCTCCGACCAAATCCGTCAGCGCGGGGCCGCTGCCGTTGTACGGTATGTGAAGCAACTTGGTTTTCGTCGCCGCCATGAACCGTTCGCCAACGATATGCTGAGGCTGACCCAGGCCCGGCGTGCCGTAGCTGATTTGATCGGGCTGCGCCCGGGCCTGGGCCACGTATTCGGCAACGGTCTTGATCGGTGAGTCGCTCGACACCACCAGCACTTCCGGCGCCGTGGCGATCAAGCTGATGGGGGTGAAATCCTCGATCGGATCGTAGGTTTCCTGGGTATGCACCAACGGCAGAATGGCATTGGTGGCCGCATGCCCCATTAAAAACGTGTACCCGTCCGGCGATTCCTGGCGTACGTACTTGGTTCCGATCAAGCCGGACGCGCCGGCGCGATTCTCGACGACGACCGCCTTTTTCAAGTCTCGCGCAAGATGATCGGCAACCAGGCGCGCCAGGAAATCGGTGCCGCCGGCAGGCGGACCGGCAACGACAATTTTGATCGCACGATCTGGATATCCTTGCGCCTGAGTGACGCCACTGAAACCCATCGCCAAGCCGAGCGAAGCGATCGCACAGGCGCCTGCCAACAGGTTACGGCGGACGGCATCCGATACGGCAGGTTTGCTTTGCGTCATATGTTCGTCTCCTCGAATAAACGTTGTTTTATGGGTGTGAATTCTTGAGCGCCTACGAATACGCCTGCCAACGCAGTGTGCACGCATGCAGTCTGTCCTCGTCGATTTCCGGCCAGTACCCGGCAGGCAGATGGACCGCGCCGTCCCTGAACGTCATGGGATTGCGAAACAGGCTGAATCCGGTTTTCAAAAACCCGTTCATTTCGCCCGCGTTGTCAATGCAGCGAGCGCCGACACAGACCTCGAACCAACAGCCGAGATCCATCGACACGCCATCGCCAAGCACGGGGGTCATTCCCAACGCTTTGATCCGATTCAGCCCTTTTTCAAGGTCTTGCGCACTGCCCACCTTTTTGAGCTTGAGCTTGACGAAGCCGACATTCGGAATGCCGGCGGCGCGCTCGATGTCGTCCAAACCATAGATCGACTCATCAAGCATGACCGGGACGGTGGAAACCTCCGCGACACGCGCATTGGCCTGCCAGTCGTCCGAGGCGCACGGCTGCTCGAACAACTCGATACCCGCGGGAATCAAATGCCGAGCGAATTCCCGCCCATCCTCCTGGTTGAACCCCCGGTTGGCATCGAGACGAATCGTCCCGCGCCCCTGTAGACAGTTTTGGATGTGCTCAACTCGGGCCAAGTCATCACGCCATCCGAATCCCACCTTGACTTTCAGCGTACGGTAGCCTTGGGCAAGCAGCGCTTCTATTTCCTCTCGGATTTCATTCGGCTCATGACCTTGGCAAGGCGTCAACAAAGGAAGGGATATGTTCTTCTGTATCCGGTAGGCTCCTTGCGGATTCAGCATTTCCAGCGCCGAGTAGATCGTACTGGCTATGCCCGGACTGTTCCGCGCGCTTTCCGCAATAACGGATTCGACGGATCTGTTCTTCGAGTCGACCAGCAATCGCGCGGCCTTGTTCGCCGCTATCCAGGAACCTTCGACCGACTCATCGGTATAGCCCGGAACGATCAGGCACTCCCCCCAACCCGATCGCCCATCGGCGTCGATCATTTGCAGCACGAACGGATCGAAGGAGGTCAGATCTCCGGACGATAGTTTGTATGGCGTCGTCAATGGGCATGAAATCTGTCGTACGATTACCTGCTCGATAGCCATGGGCACTCCTGCTCACACAGCCAGGGCATTGATGACGTCCTCACCCGTGATCTGGGTGCGATACAGCAAGCGCCGTGTTTCCGGGTCGAACGAGTCTCGGCGGTGCATGGTGCAGCGGTTATCCCACAAGACGAGATCGCCCAGCTGCCAAACTTGCGTCCATACAAACTTATCCTGTGTCGCATGCGCCCAAAGTTCATTCAATAACGCTTCGCTTTCCTCGATCTCGAGGCCGACGACGTAGGCTTTACGCCGCCGCCCCAGGAACAAACACTTTTTCCCTGTGACGGGATGTACGCGAACCAACGGATGCGTCGCTCCAACAGTCTCGCGAGGATCGGTGTTGTCCACATATCCTTTACGCAAACCACCTGCGCTATTGCGGCTGGCGTCGTGCACGCAGCGCAAAGTGGCGATCCGCTCTTTGAGGCCCGCATCCAACGCGTCATACGCCTCGTACATATTGGCGAACTGCGTGTTCCCGCCCGCGGGAGGAATTTCAATGGCATACAGCGCGCTGCCCATGGGAGGCTTCGGGTTGTAGGTCATGTCCGAATGCCAAACGGCTTCCGAAGATCCCAAATCCCCCATAGGCTTGCCATCGGACATGACATTCGAAATCACGGTAATCTCAGGATGAAGCCATTTGAAGTCGTCCCCCAAGTGCGTGCTGGCCGGTGGCGCCTTGTCCAGATCGCCGAAGTACTTGGAGAAACGCACCAGATCATCTATCTCGAGCGTGGCCTGCCCTCGAAAACGCAGAACGAGGTGATCCGCCCACGCCTGCTTGATGACGGCCTGCTCTGTTTCGGTCAGCGTTTGCGTCAGATCGACGCCCATGACATCCGCACCCAAAGCGGCGCTCGAGGGTTGAGTCTGTATCGTGTTCGCCTGTTTCGTCATCTGCATGGCTCATCTCCTGGTTGTACGGCCTTGATCGATATCAAAACTATAAGTACGATCGACTAATAGGTCTAACTTATTTATTAGATATATTTATTCACCATGAAAATAAATCTCACCCTGAGGCAGCTGGAGATATTTCGCGCGTTGGCCGAGAACTTGAACTTCAGCGCTGCCGCGCGGGCGGTTCATCTTTCTCAACCGGCCCTGAGCAACGCCATCCGTAAAATGGAAGAGGCGGTGAACGCGCCCTTGTTCGACCGCACGACACGCTCCGTGAGCCTCACGCCAGTTGGACAGGAGCTACTGAAAATAACGGCTCGCTTGCTTCGCGATCTGGATAGCTCATTGGCGAATGTGAGCGCGCTTGCGCAGGGGAAAACGGGCCAGCTCAGCGTGTCCGCCGTGCCTTCGCTGGCGGCGGCGTTCTTGCCCGAAGTGCTGCACATGTACCAGGCGCGGTACCCCGACGTCGTGTTGCGTGTGCGGGACGCATTGGCCGAAGCCTCGATCCAAGCGCTGAAAACGGGCCAAGTCGACATCGCAGTGGCCCCCGCCAAACCCCGCGACGACGAGCTTATCCATAATGTTCTGTTCCGCGACCGCCTGATTCTGATTTGCCGCTCAGACCATGAGCTGGCCAAGTTCAAACGCGTCACTTGGTCCCGTCTGCGTCCATACAAGCTGGCGTCGCTCACCAGCACCAGCAACGTGCGGCGAATCATGGAAGCCGAGTATCTACAGCATCATGCCGAGTTCCAGCCCGCGTTCGAAGTCGAGCAAGCCAGCACATTGATCGGCTTCATCATGAACAACCTGGGCATCGGGATCCTGCCGGCATCGCTGACTCCCCTGCTCAACTTCAGCGGCCTGAAAACGCTCGAGCTCGTGTCGCCGGCCATCCACCGGTCCATTTGCGTGATTCATTTGAGATCGAGAGCCCTGAGTCCCGCGGCGGAACGATTCATCGCCTGCTGCCAGGAGCTGGCCGAAAAGTACACTCATTAGGCAAAGCCGGCGCTTTCCTTGCCCGGCCCCGTCCCTCAATATGCGTTAGAATACAAAGCTCTTTGGGGAGTAACCTGCATCCGACCGCGTATTGCGCCGGATGCGCCTGGATCAACATTCTCGGCATCGTTCATCATGCCGTGGTCCCGGCACCTTTTGGCTGGTGAGACCATTGACAGGTTTTCGTGGCGCTCGGGCACGAAAGCCTAGTCATGGATTTCCGCCCGGCGAAAGGAATGTCGTGAGTTTCATATCCCTGCTGTTCGTCGCGCTTGCCATGTCGACGGACGCATTCGCAGCTGCGGTCGCAAAAGGCGCCGGCGTCCAAAAACCCAAATTTCGCGATGCCTTGCGCGCCGGCGTCATTTTCGGCGTCATCGAGGCGATCACGCCCGCAATAGGCTGGGGCATCGGACACGTCGCCAGCCAGTTCATCTCGGCCTGGGATCACTGGGTGGCGTTCTCTCTATTGCTGGCCCTGGGGCTTCATATGATCTATCAGGGCCTGAAAACAGAAGACGCATCGCAGAACGAAAAGGTGCAGAAGCACGCCTTCGGCTTATTGGCCGTTACCGCATTCGCCACGAGCATCGATGCGCTGGCCGTCGGGGTCGGGCTGGCGTTCGTGGACGTCAACATCGTGCTCGCTTCCTGTGCCATCGGCCTCATGACCTTGGTGATGGTCGTCCTGGGCTTCATGCTCGGCCGAGTCATCGGCACGGTCTTAGGCCGAAAAGCGGAGATACTGGGCGGCGTGGTGCTGATCGTTATCGGATCACTGATACTTTTCGAGCACCTGGGGCCCCGGACAACGGCATTTCTCGGATAACCCGCCGGTCCCCGCCTGAAACCGGCCGCGCGCCATCCTATTTCAATCGGAACGATCGGGATCGTCTTCCTTGGGCGGCAAGCGGATTTCATCGGGATCCGGCGTGGGAGTGGGCGGTTCTTCGACGGGCGGTATACCGTTGGGCTCTTGCTCCGGCGTCGGCACATCCGTGGGTTCGGGGATGGGAATGCTATCGGGCGATGGAGGCGTCGTGTGCAAGTTGAGATTCATCTTTGCTCCTTCTGAACGTCATCGAAAACACGTCATCTGAACATCGAGGTCCGCGCCATGTAGTCCAAGACGATCGTGCCGGCTGTCGATTCATTCTAAGTTTCAGCCATCAGCGCCGCAATCGCCGGATTGATACAAGGAGAATCGCAGGACATGGGACACGAGGCGACGGACCCGCTCGGTCGGGTGCCCAATTGAAGCGTCAAGTAACAAAGCGACACCTTTTACGGTACGATGACGTATCGCCGCATCATGACAACGCGCCACCCATCGCCCGCGAATGCGGCATGACGTTTTTGAACCGGAAGCACGAGATCCATCATGACTATCGAGAAAACACTGTTGCGCCTGTCGTCGGCATGGTGCCTGGCCTTTTTCCTACCCGCCGCGTCGGCTGAATCGCAACCGCTCGTTTCGTTCTCCACCGCTCCCGTACAGGTAGCCTTCCCCGTCAAGAACTCCATCCTGACGTTTTTCGACGCATGGAAAGACAAGAAAAAACATATTGAAATCCACGTGCTCAAGCCCCGGAAAAACGAATACGACACTGCATACATCGGTACCATCGAGCACAACGGAAGCGCCCCCGCCATCGAATCCGTCCTTCTATACAACGTCGACGCCGACCAGGACGAAGAGCTGCTCGTTCTAGTGCGTTGGGATACGCTCGACCCCGCCAAGAAAAAGCACGATGCCGTGTATAAAACCTACGTTTTCGACCATCAGCCGGCGAACAACGGCAAAGGCCTGCTGCGCCTGGTCGATGTCGAAGCAAAAATCGCATCCGCCGGCAAGCAAGCTCCAAAAGACGCCGACGCCATACGCGGGCTGCTGAAAAAACTGGGCTACTGAAACACGGTGCGCGGGCTCCTCTCCGAGCCTGGACGAACGTCTCCCCCCTGCTGGAACCCCTCCGTCGTCACGCGAGGCTACGCCTGCGCGCGCCGGCCTGGCGGGCATGCTAATTGCTGAGCAAGTATATCGACCACTATCGGTCGGATATCCAGGAGACCATCATGAAGAAACTGTACGCTACCCTCCTATGTGCTCTGCCGCTGGCTTTAGGCTCACTGGCACACGCGCAGCAAAGCGCGCCCGAGCCGGCGCCCGCACCCGATCCTGCCGCGACACCAGGCGGCGCGTCGCCCATGCCGGGCCCCACGCCGCCCGGCGCCTCCGACGCTCCACCGGAAGAACCCAAGGAAACGATCGCCGGCAAGAGCGCCAAGAGCCACTTCATCGGCAAGGCCGTGTATAACGAGGCCGATGAAAAAGTGGGCGACATCAACGATGTGATCTTGTCCGATCAAGGCCAGGCCACCCATCTCATCGTCGGCGCGGGCGGCTTTCTCGGCATGGGCGAGCACAGCGTCGCGATTCCGTTCGACAAAATATCGGGATCCGGCGACAAGCTGATGCTGCAAGGCTACACCAAGGAACAGCTCAAGAGCTTGCCCAAGTATGAGCTGATGCAATAGGGCCGTTCGGCTCCCGACCGACCGTGCCGGTAAAATGTGCCGGTCGATTTGTAAATAACACCGTCGAACCGGGCTGCGCCAGGCAGCCCGGTTCGATTCAGCAGCTCGCCACGACACGCCGTCGATCACCCCGGCGTGTTTTCTCGTTCCACCAACAAGCCGTCATCTCAAGTTGCACGCTTATTATTTTTCATGCATAATTCCGTTTCTTCGCTAGACGCGCTGCATTGAATGCGGTTTTTGGGGGTATAGCTCAGCTGGGAGAGCGCTTGCATGGCATGCAAGAGGTCAGCGGTTCGATCCCGCTTACCTCCACCAATTTAACGAAGAGCCGGAAGTAGCCGTTTTTTATGCTACAATCCACAGCTTGTTTTTGTCCTGTCCCCTTCGTCTAGAGGCCTAGGACACCACCCTTTCACGGTGGGTACA
>CAZKBT010000088.1:0-9724 GCA_964551305.1 uncultured Burkholderiaceae bacterium | reverse complement strand
CCGTCCGGTAGTTTCGGATGGCGGAAATCGTCCGGTATGTTGAGCCACACGCCAGCGGCGCAGCCAGTCAGCGAGTGCATAAGGGTCTGCTGTGGGTTCTGAAGTCTCGTGAAGAGTATGGACAGGTCGAGCCAGCCTGCAGCCGAAACAGGCGGCTTTGCGCCCTGAGATTTTGAGCCTCGCCGATTGGGTGGGGCTTTTACGTTTTTGAGCTGCGCTCTTTGATTCGCTGGCGGTTCAGCCGCAACGCTTCGTTAGTCGGCTCCCATGAGGTCCAAAATGAATCAGGTATTAAGGGAAGGTCCTCTCGCCTGATACCGGTAAACGATGGCTTATAGCCGCGCCGCTTCATTTCTTGAATCAGCTCAGTATGTCGTTTCGCGAGATAGCCTAAACGGGTGTAGAAAAAGGTTACATGGCCTTTACCGAGAGTGTAGGCAGTGGGCTGTGAAAACGAACCACGTGCGGAAGCCTTTTCAGCGAGGGTAAATACTCTGGGAAGTTCCCGGTACTCAGCCACTAAGTGTGGGCCGCTTAATTCATTTACGGGCACGCAGTTGATTCGGGTCATGTTAGATTCATGGTTAAAACTGTATTTATACCAGTTGTCTCCTCTTGCTGTGTTCCCTCACGGCACCTCGCGGCCCCTCTGTCTCACAATGGCGGGGCCGCTCTCTTATCAGGAACTGCCATGCACGAAGGATGGAATGGCTAACATGCTCTTCTGCCTGTCTGTCTGTGACACCGACAACTGCGTCATTCTCGATGAGGAGCATCACGGCGACGTGCTGGCAGTGATCGAGGCAAAGGATTGGAAGGTAGCGCGGGGACAGGCAGGGCTTTGCACGCAACTGGACCCGTTCAGCTACCCGGCTGGGTGGAGATGGATGAAGCGGAAAGAATCTGGCATGCTGTAGCTTCTTGTTACAAGTAGGAAGCGAAATCGCCGGACTGACTTGCGAACGTACTCACGACTAAGTGCGCACGGCTTCTGCTTGATAGGCCGACCAAAACCAGCGCGAGTGCTTGCCGCTCCTGGCCGAAGTCCACTTGGCAAAGAGCCGGGCCCGCCCCAACATGGCCGGCATCAATTACTACGTCATCGCTGCTATCGTCTGCCGTCTCAACGGGCGGTAGCAAATCGATTGTCTCGGCCACATATTGGCCGCAGATTTACGCGAGGATCCCGTTTTCTCGTTCCATACTGCTAAAACACATAAATTTATGTACAGTATTTTTAGTATAAAGCTGACTGATCTGCTGCCAGGGAATCGGGCTTCACGCCCTTTTATCCAGCACTGGATATTAGACGGCGTCTAATATCGTAGACAGAAAACAAAACGCCAACCCCGAAGGATTGGCGTAAGTATCTGATTATTCTGGTGGGTCGTGCGCGGCTCGAACGCGCGACCAACGGATTAAAAGTCCGGTGCTCTACCAACTGAGCTAACGACCCAACGAAAGAAAAAGATTATGGCGTGAATTTTTATCACTGTCAAATGACCATGGCTTTCCCGCGAGGGCGACGGTAGCTCGAAATCATGGTCGACAAGGCGCAGCGCATCGAATGCGTACAGAAGGATCGCTGCTTGTAGCGAGCAGGGCACGCCGTGGACGATGCATGCTTTCCTAGGTGTAAAATATTCTATTAAAGTAGAATATATAGATATTATTCTTGTTTAATGGAATTTTTGATT
Organism: uncultured Burkholderiaceae bacterium; assembly: GCA_964551305.1. Lineage (GTDB taxonomy): Bacteria > Pseudomonadota > Gammaproteobacteria > Burkholderiales > Burkholderiaceae_B > JBAZDC01. The sequence continues at coordinate 8,027 of CAZKBT010000088.1, read as the reverse complement.
GCCAGACAAGTAACGTTAAAGTAGAATAAATTTCGGGTGGTTCTACATTGGTGGATTTCATGGCCCTACGCTCATTCGCAAGAATACTCCGGGACGCGCTTAAAAAGCGGGGCATGACGCAAGCAAGCCTGAGGGAAGCCGCCGGCATTTCGCGCCAGACCATGTCGAACGTGCTGAGCGGCACTTCCGACTATAAGCTGTCTACGTTGTTCGCCGTGGCGGACAGGTTGGGCCTGGACGTGGTGCTGGTGCCCAAGGATGTATCGTATGGCTTGTCCGAGCCGGACACGATGCCGACCGCGCCGACGTCCGTGCGCGAGTCCGCGGCCCGGTTCTTGTCGATCGCAAAGGAAAGAGGCGGGCTGTCGCCGGATGCCGGCGCCAAGACGAGGGAAGGGCAATCCCGTTCCTCGTCATCGGGTTCCAGGAAAACATGAACGTCAGAGTACTGCAGATACGGTTGGGCCCGTACGTCGTGGGCCTGCTCGTCGAATACAACGTCGAAGGCGCAAGGCGGATCACCCGGTTTTTGCCGGATGCCGCGTATGTCGCCGATGATGCGGCGCCCGTCTTGTCGTGGGCCTTCAAGGCCGCCACGCCGGCGCTGCAACGCGCCGTCTGGGCCAACGTGCTGGATCCCTTGTTCAACGGGCGGGAGTCGAGCAATCGAAAACATCCCAGTTGGCTGTTGCCGCCCTTCTTCCAGAACTTGCTTCCCGAAGGCGCGTTGCGCGACGTCATTGCCCGGTTGCGCGGTTGCGATCCCTACGATCATTTCGAAATGCTGGCGGCATGCGGCGGCGATCTGCCTGGAAACGTTTATGCACAGCCCATCGAGCTCAGCGCATCCGAGCTGATGGGGATCGTGACGCAAAAGGAAGACGCGCTGGAGCAAACCGTGACGGTGGAGCCGATGGACGAGGGCGTGTCGGTTTCAGGCATCCAGCCCAAGTACGGGGTCATGCTGGAAGGGGGGCGCTACGTGGCGCGGCGGCGGGACGGCACCACGCGCTTCATTGCAAAGCTGCCGGTGCTGGGCTATCCCTATCTGCCCGAAGTGGAGCATGTGAGCTTGTCGCTGGCGGCGGCGGCGGGGGTCGAGGTCTGCAAGACCTGGCTTGCGCCATTGTCCCGACTGATGGTGGAGCATCGGGATGCGGCCGGCGATGCCGAGTTGACGCAACATTTCCTTGCCGTCGCCCGTTATGACCGGGACGAGTCCCGCCGTATCCATGTGGAAGATTTCGCCCAGATTCTGGGTGTCATGCCAGAAGATAAATATTCCGAATCCTACCTGCAGGTGGCTGGCGTGCTCCTGGATGCGCCGGACCTGGGCGAGCCCGCGGTTCATGAGCTATTCCGGCGCCTGATGGTGAATGAATTGCTGGGCAATCCGGATATGCATCTGAAGAATATGGGCTTGCGCTACCGTGACGGCGTGACGCCGGAGTTTCCTCCCGCCTATGACATCGTCGCTCATGCCTTGTATTCGCCCAGCCAGGGCCATGGTTTGAGGTTCCTGCCGGTGGAGGTGTCCAAAGCGCTGGGCATCGATCCCGCGGACAAGGAATTCCGGCAATTGACGCCCAGGCTGGTGCGCGAATTCTGCGGGCTGTTGGACATGCCGGAAAAGCCCGTGCAGGCGGTATTGCGCCAGTGCGTCATGCAGGCCCGAAAAACCTGGCCGGCGATGATCGCCGGCGCCGCGTTGCCGCTGCAGTACAAAAGGAGGCTCTATGAGCGTTTCGTCGCGCATCGCACCGTTCGTTCGCTGGATGGCCGTTCGGGCACGGAGCCTTTGCCCGATATCGACGCGCTATTGCCGGTGGATTAATTGTGCTTTGGCTGGAAGCATGAGATTGGCATGATGGACGACCTTAGCCCGAAAATCCGCCGTTCTTCAGGAATTCCAGTTCCTCGGGCGTGCTTTGGCGGCCGAGTATGTGGTTGCGATGCGGAAAGCGGCCGAATCGCTCGATGACGTCCAGGTGCTCGATGGCGTGCGGCATGTAGGACGCGGGCAACGATGCGTAAAGCTGCACGCTGCGCTCCTGGTCCGCAAGATTCTCGGAATGGCAGAAGGGCAGGTAGTAGAAAAGCTGGAGCGGGCTGTCCAGTTGCTTGTCCAGCCCGGCATCGACCGCCGCGCGTGCAAATGCAAGAGCCAGGGAATCCGTCGCATACATATGCGCGGTATGGCGATAGGCATTGCGTGGAAACTGGTCCAGCAGGATCATCAATGCCAGCACGCCATGGGACGACGAGTTCCAATCATCCAGTTCACGTCGCGCCGCCATGAAATGCAAGTGCTCATGGCGTTGGCGGAATACCTGGTCGAATGTCTCGTCTTTGCGAAACCACGCCTCGGGGCCGGCTTCCATCCAGAAGTCGATGATGGCGCCGATGTCGCGAGTGGATGCGGATGATGGCATGGGAAGCTCCTGAGTATATCGGTGAAGTACAAGTAAACTGTGACTTTTTTAAAAAACCATAACTGGGAATATCCTTATGGTACCCGGACTGCGTGTAAAGAAAAAACGTCAATCTCGGCTTGAGCGTTTGATCGTCCGAGAGCGTACCGGTGTTGGGCACAGCTGCTTCATGGACAGAAAGCGGGCTCGCCGGGGCGAGAATATGTACAGGAAGCTCACCGAGAACGCCATGGTGGGCGTATATATCGCCAGGCGAGGCGCGTTTCACTTTGCCAACCGACGCCTGGTTGAGATGTCAGGATATACGCGTCGCGAGCTGCTTCGCGATGTTGCCGTTTTGGATTTTATTGCCGCGGAAGATCGTGAACGTGTGCGCGAGAGCATACAGGCGCGTTTGAGTAGATCGGCGCGGACGACCCGGCTGGAATGCCGCGTCCGGCGCAAGGACGGCACCTTGCTGGATGTGGAAATCTTCGGTTCAACGATGCGCCTGGGCGGAGAGCGCGTGACCATAGGGTCGGTGGTCGACATCTCAGACAGAAAGCGAGCCGATGCGGCGAACCGCATGGCGGCGTTGGTCTATCAAAGCAGCAGCGAGGCCATGGTGGTCACCGATGCGTCGGGGTATATCCAGAGTATCAACCCCGCTTTTTCCGAGATCACGGGCTATAGCGTCGACGAGGTCGTAGGCCGAAAAATCAGTATTTTGAGCTCGGGCCGTCAGGGCAATGAGTTTTACCAGGCGATGTGGAAATCGATCAGCCAGACGGGCAGCTGGCAGGGCGATATCTGGAATCGGCGCAAGGATGGGGAGGAGTACGCCGAGCGGCTGGTGATCAATACCTCGTTCGACGAGAACGGCCAAGTCTGCAACAGAATAGGCGTGTTCTCTGACATCACCACGAAAAAGAACGATGACGCCAAGATATGGCAGCAGGCCAACTTCGATTATCTTACCGGCTTGCCCAACAGGCCGCTGATGCACGATCGGCTCGGTCTGGCCATCGAGCGTGCGAATCGCTCGGGGCTCTCGGTCGGATTGATTTTCATCGACCTGGACTATTTCAAGGATGTCAACGACAGCCTTGGCCACGACATGGGCGACGAGTTGCTGAGCCAGGTCGCCGAGCGTTTGATCTCCATCGTGCGGGCCGCCGATACGGTCGCCCGCCTGGGCGGGGACGAGTTCGTGATGCTGGTGGGCGAGGTCCACGAGGTGGCGGTGGTGCAGCGCGTCTGCCGCGCCATTCTGTCGCGCCTGATGGAGCCCTTCGATCTCGGGCCGTCGACGGTAACGATCTCCGCCAGCGTGGGAGCCGCGCTTTATCCGGACAATGCGCGGGATCCTTCGGTGCTGCTTCAGAACGCCGATCTGGCCATGTATGCGTCCAAGGATAAGGGGCGAAATCAATATTGCTTCTTCCAGAGCGAGATGCAGGAGGGAGCCTTGGTGCGCAGGCAATTGCTGCGCGATCTGGGGTTGGCGCTCGAAGAGGGGCAGTTCCAATTGCATTACCAGCCCATCGTCGACATGGATACCAGGCGCGTGAAGAAAGCCGAAGCCTTGCTGCGGTGGGCCCATCCGGTCCTGGGCATGATCAGTCCGGGGCATTTCATTCCCATGGCGGAGGACACCGGGGTCATCAGCGGCGTCGGGAACTGGGTCTTCCGGGAAGCCATCCGCCAGGCTGCGTTATGGCAGGCCTACGTGGATCCGGATTTTCAGATGAGCATCAATGTTTCGCCCGCCCAGTTCCAGCAAGGGCTGGATGCCCATGCCTGGCTGACGCAGTTGGAGGAGGTCGGCCTGTCGGGCAAGGATATCGTCGTGGAAATCACGGAGAGGTGGCTGATCGAGTCGACGCCGCTGGTGGAGCAAAAGCTGGCGGTGCTTCAGGAGGCGGGCGTGCAGATCGCCCTGGATGATTTCGGCACGGGCCATTCGTCGCTTCCCTCTTTGCGAAAGCTGGACATCGATTACATCAAGATCGATCGTTCATTCGTTCAGCATGCCGCGCGCAACAAGGAAGACCTGACCTTATGCGAGGCGATCATCGTCATGGCGCGCAAAATGAAGCTGAAAGTCGTGGTGGAGGGTGTCGAGCAAGAGGACCAGCACCAGTTGATGAAGCGGGCGGGCTGCGATTACGCCCAGGGCTATTTGTATTCCAAGCCCTTGGATGCGGCGGCGTTCGAACAGCTTCTGGCGACGCAACGGACTGCGTCGCTCGTCAAAGCCTAGACGCGGCGGCGAAACCAAGCCGACAGCAGCAATATGGCGAGAGCCCATGTCAGCACAGGCGGGTTCCCCATGCGCACGTACGGCGTGTACCCCGTCATACCTTGGACTTCGACATCCAGCACGCCAACGGTCATCGGTGCAAGGGAGGCATACACTTGGCCTTTAGGGCCGATATAGGCGGTCATGCCGGTGTTGGTGGCGCGCACCATGGGCCGCGCTGTTTCCAGGGCTCGCATGCGGGCGATTCGCAAATGCTGGCGCAAGGCCCAAGAATCGCCGAACCAGGCCAGGTTGCTGATGTTGACCAGGATGGACGCGCCGGGGCCTTTGGCATCGCTGTCCCGTACGGTCTGGATGATTTCTTCCGCGAACACGTCTTCATAGCAGATGTTGACGGACAGGTGCTGCCCTTCGATGGGGAACAGGGGTTGCCTGATCGGGCCGCGTACGAAGTCGCCCAAGGGAATCTCCATGGCGTCGACGAACCAGCGGAACCCGGGCGGGATGAACTCGCCGAACGGCACGAGATGCTGCTTGTCGTAGCGCATCGCCAGCCTGCCGGACCGAAGACCCGCCATCGGCGTTTGCGCATCGAAGGCGATGGCGCTGTTCGTGTATCTGCCTTGGCGGTTGCGCTCCTCGTAAAGAGGAATGCCCATCAGGATGTGGGCATCGCGCTGCCGCGCCACGTCCAGCCATTGCCGCCACAATGATTCGGACACGGCGTCCTGGAACACCGGTACGACGGTTTCGGGCAGAACGACGATTTTGGGCGCGCCTTCGGGAGCCTGCGGCGCGACCGCCGCGAGCGCCAGGTAATCGCGAATGCCTTGCTCGACGTGGCGCGGGTCGAATTTCATCGATTGCGGGACGTTGCCCTGCACCAGTCTCATGATGAGCGGCTTGCCGTCCGGGGTGGACCAGCTCGCCAGGGACAGCCCCATGCCGGCCATGCCGATCAGCAGGGTCATGGCCACGCCGGCGTGGGCGCCGAAGCGCGGCGCGGTGTGCTCGGGCTTGGCGCGGCGTTTATCGTGGCCCAGCGCGGCGATCGATGCCGCCGCGAATGCCGCCAGCCATGCCACGCCATAGACGCCGACGACCGGCGCCCAAGGCGCCAGCACGCCCTCGACGTGCGCATATGCGATATTGAGCCAAGGAAAGCCGGTGAACAAGGTGCCGCGCAGCCATTCGAACAGCGTCCACGACGATGCCCAAACGGCTGCCAGTTGCAATGAGCCGCGCCAGTACAAAGGCTGCGCAGCCCAGCCCGCGCAGACGCGAAACGCCAGCGCGCAGGCAAGGGCGATGAACACGGCTTCGAAGGCGGACAGGGCGACCACGCCGGCGCCGGCCAGGGGCGCGGCCATAGCGCCGTACTCATGCATGCTGATGTACAGCCAATATAGCCCCAGCGTGAAATTCGCGATGCCGAAGGCGAAGCCGCGTACCGCGGCTTGCCGTGCTGTTTGCGCCCGGAGCGCCAAATAGAGCAAGCCCGCGAGGCTGAATACCTGGACGTAAGGCAGCGCCCAGTCGGGCAGGGGGTCGGGTGCGAAGGACAGGGCGTGGACCAGGCCCAGCGCGAACGCGGCCGCGACGGGGCGATGGCGGTCGTACCGGCCGGTCACGGTTCAGGCGTCCTGCTTCGGCGTCGCGGGCGGATCGGCTGGGTCGCGTTGTACGTGCAGCCACAATGCGCGCTTGGCATCGGCGCCCACGACCGTGACGGTGAAGGCTTTCAGGGCGACGCTGTCACCCCGGCGCGGCACGCGGCCCAGTTCGGCCGCCAGCCAGCCGCCGATGGTGTCGTAGTCTTCGTTGGGCAGCTCGGTTCCGAAAGCCTGGTTGAAGCTTTCGATTTCGGTGATGCCCATGACCCGCCAGCTGTTCGCGCCGGTCTGGAAGATCGTTTTGGCGGCGTCTTCGTCGTACTCGTCTTCGATGTCGCCGACGATCTGTTCCAGCACGTCTTCCATGGTCACCAGGCCCGATGTGCCGCCGTGTTCGTCGATGACGATGGCCAGATGATTGCGGCTGCTGCGAAAATCCCGCAGCAGGATATTCAGGCGCTTGGTTTCGGGCACGAAGACCGCGGGCCGAACCAAGGGACGCAGGTCGATCGCCGGATTGGAGACGGAGAGCAGCAGGTCTTTGGCCAACAGGATGCCGACGATGTTGTCGCGGTCGTCCTCATAGACGGGAAAGCGCGAGTGTCCGGTTTCGATGATGAAGGGCAGCAGCTCGGACAAGGGTTTGTCGATGTCCAGCATGTCGATCTTGGCGCGCGGCACCATGATGTCGTCCACGGTCTTGTTGGCGACGTCCAGCGCGCCCGAGATCATGGCATAGGATTCGCCATCCAGCACGTTGCGGTCGTGAGCTTCGTCGAGCACGGCCTTGATGGCGTCGCGGTTTTCGGGCTGCGCGGGGCGCCGAAAGCCCAGCAGGGACTTGAGCAGTTTATGGAGTTTGTTTTTTGCCGGTTTGGGGTCGGCGTCTGGTGGGTGTTGTTCTGACATAGTCCGAGGGACTGGTTCCAAGAAGTTTGAGCATAACCGATATTTGCGGCCGAGGTCTTGGCCGGGATCAGCCTGCATACGGATCCGCGATGCCGATGCGCCGCAGCAGCCGCGTTTCCAGCGTTTCCATGCGCAGCGCGTCATCGGCATCGAGATGATCATAGCCCAAGGCGTGCAGTACGCCGTGTATCGTCAAATGGGCGGCGTGATCCAATAGTGTTTTTCCCTGGTCACCGGCTTCCCGGCGCAGCACCGGCACGCAAAGCACGATGTCGCCGTTGGCCGTGCCGTCGGGATTGACGCCGTACTCGAAGGTCAGGACGTTGGTTGCATAATCGTGGTTGCGGTAGGCTTTGTTCAATTCACGGCCTTCCTCGGCGTCGACCAGGCGCACAGTCAGCGCGACCCGTTCGAAAGCACGGGCGTCGGGCAGGGCAAGCGGGTCGGCGTCGCGCATCGCCAGGGCGATGCCGTCGACGGCCAGCCGCACCCAGCGCCGCAAGCGCCAGCGCGGCAGCTCGGGCGCCGCCTGGCCGTATTGCACGGCCAGCGTCAGCTCAGGCTTCATTGTCGGCGGCCTGCTCATAGGCATCGACGATGCGGGCGACCAGCGGGTGGCGCACGACGTCGCGGCTCGTGAACGACGTGACGGCGATTCCCTTGACGTCTTTCAGGATGTCCACGGCGTGCGCCAGGCCGCTGCGTTGCCCGCGCGGCAAGTCGACTTGTGACGGGTCGCCGTTGACGACGGCCTTGCTGCCGAAGCCGATGCGGGTGAGGAACATTTTCATCTGTTCCGGCGTGGTGTTCTGCGCTTCGTCCAGGATGATG
>CAZKBT010000087.1:0-10419 GCA_964551305.1 uncultured Burkholderiaceae bacterium | reverse complement strand
TGGGCCTGGTCTCGCGCCCGATGGCCACCGCGGCCAGCCTGGCGTCGGCCTCGCTCTTCCTGCTCGGCGGCATCCCCGGCACTTTTCACCACCTCTACTTCTCGGGCACGACTACGCCCGTCATGGCGGTGGGCGCGGCGTTCAGCGCGCTGGAAGTGGTACCGCTCATCGTGCTGGGTCATGAAGCCTGGGAAAACTGGCGCTTGAAAACGCGGGCGCCATGGATGGAGAACCTGAAGTGGCCGCTGGCTTGCTTCGTCGCGGTCGCCTTCTGGAACATGCTGGGCGCCGGCGTCTTCGGCTTCATGATCAATCCGCCGATCTCGCTGTACTACATCCAGGGCCTGAATACGACGCCCGTGCATGCCCACTCCGCGCTGTTCGGCGTATATGGATTCCTGGCGCTGGGCTTCACGCTCCTGGTGCTGCGCTACGTGCGTCCGCAGCTCGTGTTCAGCGACAGCCTGATGAAAGTCGGCTTCTGGGGATTGAACATCGGCCTGGTCCTGATGATCGTCACCAGCCTGCTGCCCATCGGCATCATCCAGTTCCATGCCAGCGTCAGCGAAGGGCTGTGGTGGGCGCGCAGCGAAGAGTTCATGCAGCAACCTCTGCTGCAAGCCCTGCGCTGGGTGCGCACATTCGGCGACGTCGTCTTCATCGTCGGCGCGGTGGCCGTCTCATGGCAAGTGGTGCGCGGACTGGCGGCGGGCCGCAGCGGCCACGCCGCCCCCGGCATCCTCCAGCCGGCCCGGCAAGGCGCCGCGCAATAGCGCCAAGGCCGGCGGCGCCCGTACGCCATGCGGCGGACGGGCGCCGTTTTCGGCATCTACCCCGCCTCGGCCTTCGCGCCCACCGAAGCCAGCGCGATCTTCGCCATATGCTTGGCGATCTCGTCGGGCGCCATCGGCCCGTTCTCGCGATACCAGGAATAGATCCAGGTCGTCATGCCCGCCAACGCGTGCGACAAGACCCTCACGTCGATATCGAATACGAACTCGCCCGCCTCGCGCCCTTCTTCCAGCAGCCGGCTGATGACGTTGCGAAAGAACTGCTCGTTCTTGGCGAGCTCTTTGCGGGCGGACCCCGAAAGATGCTTTTCCTCGCGCAGCAAGACCGCCAAACAGTGCTGATCCTTGATCACGTTCAGGCAGAGTTCCCTGATGATATTCTGCAGTTTGCGAGTGGGCGAATCCGTGGTCTGCAAGGCATAGGTGGTGAGATTGGCCACCAGTAGCGGCACCCGGTTGCACACCGCGCCCAGCAAATCCGCCTTGCCGTTGAAATAGCTGTAGATCAACGGCTTGCCGATCCCGAGCGAAGACGCGATTTGCGTCATCGACGTGTTGGTATAGCCCTGCTCATAAAATAGCTCGCCGGCCGTTTTGATGATCTCTTCCTGCCGGAAATGATGTATCTTGTCCTTGAGTTGGGCGTTCGACGGCTGATTGTCCACAGTAGCTCTCACGATTGAATCCATACGGCATGGGGCTTGGTCCCATGGCGCAGAATACATCGTTTTACCCCATGTGCGAAGGCAGCCAGAGCACGATGGACGGGAAAGCGATCAGTACGGCGATCAAGATCAAATGCGCGATGACGTGCGGCCAGACGCCGGAGAAAACCTCCTCCACCGGTATGTTGGTCACGCGCGAAACGACGAAGACGTTCAAGCCCACCGGCGGCGTGACTATGCCCACCTCGGCCAGCAGGATGACGATGATGCCGAACCAGACCGGATCGAAGCCCAGGCCTATGATCAAGGGCAAGACGATGGGAACGGTCAGGATCAGTATCGACAACTGATCGAGAAACAAGCCCAGCACCAGGTAAATCAGAACGATGACCAGCAGAATGACGTAGGGGTGCAAGCCGGAATCGGAGATCGCCGCCACCATGGCCTGGGTCGTGCCCGTCATCGTCAGGAACGTTCCGAAAACATGCGCGCAAACGACGATCAGGCCGATCATGCACGACGTCAAGCATGTCTTGACCAGGGCAAGGTACAGCGCCTGGCGAGTCAACTTGCCGGACAACAGCGTCAGCAGAAAGGCGCCCAACGCGCCCAGGGCGGACGACTCCACGGGCGTGGCGATGCCCGTATAGATCAAGCCCGTCACCATGGCGAACAGAACCACGAAAGGGCCGGCGACCTTCAGCGCGGCCAGTTTCTCCTTCCAGGCGGAAGGCGCGCTGGCCGGCGCCAATGACGGATCGCGCAACAAGAGATACCAGACGGTCAGCGCGATGGTCAAGGTAACGAGCAAGCCCGGCAACAACCCCGCGATCAACAGTTTCGCAATGTCGGTGCCGCTCAGCAGGCCATAGAAAATCAGCGCGATGCTGGGAGGGATGATCATGGCCAGCGTGCCGGAAATCGATACGATGCCGGTGGCGAACCGCCTTTCGTAGCCATTGGCCAGCATCGACGGAACGCTGGAAGTGGAAAGCGTCGCAGCCGCCGCGGCGCTGGAACCCGAAATCGCGCCGAACGCGGCGCCGCTCAAGGCGGTCGCTATGCCCAGGCCGCCGCGCCAATTGCGCGTCCACGCGGCAACGGCGCTGAACAAGGAAACCGCGATACCGCTGGTCACCATGAACTCCGCCATCAGCAAGAACATCGGTATGGTCAGCAGCTCGTAGTTCGACAAGGCGGAGCCCGGGCCCGTCGCAAGAATGCCGGCGACCAAGCCGGGACCGCCCACCAGCAGCAAGCCCAGGCTGCCGGCCAGGATCAAGCTCAAGGCGACGGGCAAGCCGATGGCCAGAAGCGCCAACAGCACCAACACTCCGGATAGGGCGATCATGTCGTCACCTCGTCCAGTTCCGAAGTCCGCTCACGCAAGCCCAGCGCTGCAAACACGTTGGGATAGCGCACGGCAAGCGCGTGGCACAGCCCCAAATGAAACGTCCGCAACGTCAGCAAAATGATGCCGACGGCCAGAATGAGCTTGGAAATCCACACCGGCCACAGGATGGCGCCGGCAATGACTTCGTCGTTGCGCCAGGCGTGCCACGACTCCTGGCTGAGCCCCTGGAACACGACGTATAGCACGGCGCTGGAAGCAAGCATCCCCAGGGCCAGCAGACCTTGCCCGAGACGCGGCGGCAAGCGATTGGAGAAATACTCCACGGCCAAATGGCCGTTGTGCGCCAGCGTGTACGAAAAAGCCAGGTAGAACGCGGCCGGCAGCATGTAGTTCATCAAGAGGTCGTACCACCACGACAAGGGGTGACCGATAACGTAGCGAAAACCCACGTCGACGGCGGTGACGAACATCATGCCGAACACGCAAAGGGCGGCCGCGACCAGGCCGATGCCCTCCGCGACGGACAGCGCCCGATGACCGGCGCGCATGATGCGCAACAAGGCCCCGGGTAAAGGAAAAGATGCATTCATATGAGCCTTCCCGGATCCCATGCGATCAAGACTGGCGCCTTGGCCTTACTTCGCCACTTCGGCCTGGAAGGCCTGGAGTACGGTCGTGCCGGGCCGGCTGCGGCCGTCCAGGCTGGCCGCCCAGTCCGTGTAGATCTTGCCGTAGGACTGAGTGATCGCGCGCGCCTCATCGTCAGGCAAAGGGACGGGCACGATGTTCATTTTCTTGAGCGCTTCGATCTCATCCCCTTCAGTCTGGTCCACGAAGTCGCAGTGCTTCTGCGTGGCATAGTCGCCGGCCTCGATCAGGATGTCCTGGACGTCCTTGGGCAGCTTGCTCCAGGCTTTCTCGCTGATCACCCAGTAAGAGACGAAGCTGCCCACGCTGATGTTCGGCGTCCAGTATTTCAGGACGGCCTGCATCCCCCAAGGCTGGACGCTGAGTATGGGCCAGAACAAGCCGTCCAGCGTGCCCCTGCTCAACGATACGAGCACTTCGGGGCCGGCCATCTTGATCGACGCGGCGCCCAGCAAGGCTGCCGTCTGATCCATGGGACCGCCGGCGGTGCGCATCTTCAGTCCCGCGAAATCCGCCGCCCGTTCCACTTTCCTGGTGGCCGTCATGGGGCGATAAGCGCCGATCGCAGCCGTGAACAGCACACGCACGCCGTTGGGTCCGAATTCGTTCTCATACAGAATATTCCCGGGGCTGGTCATCTTGGCCAGCGCGTGCGAGCCCTTGCATGCGCCTTCGTATATGCCGGGCAACTCCGCCACGCCGGCCAGGGGGAACTTATCCGTGATGTACGCCGGCGCGATATTGGCCATGTCTGCCACGCCGGTTTGCGTCAGCTGCAGCGAGTCCTTCGCTTTTCCCAACTGTTCGGCGGGAAAATAACTGAACTGGATGCGCCCTTTGGACAGCTCTTTCGCCTTTTCCATGAATACGACGCCGCCTTCGCTGGACACGTGGTGCGACGTGGGCATCCAATCAGCCACCCGTAAGGTGACGGTATCCTGCGCCGTGGCGGTGGCGGCATATGCGCCCGACAGGGCCAGCCCCAGCGCGGAAAGAAGCCGGGTGGTGCGTGTAGCGTTTTTCAACAACATGGTTGTCTCCTGTTTATCATGGCGCTCTCTTCTGGCACGCGGAGCGTTGGTCGGTGGGATCCGGCGTTTCTACTGCGGTTTCTATCTTTCACTCACAACACGTTGGCTCGCCTTCACTTCAGCCAGTCCGGCCCAGGCGCCGCGACAGGTACCGGGCCCGCGCCGCCTGCGACTCGGGATCGAGCAGCGCGCTATGCAGCAGGTGCGCGTCGGTGAATCCGTATGCGCCGCTAAGCATGAGCTCGCGCGCGGCGATCACCTGGCGCTTGGTGGACTCCAGGACCAGCGAGGAGCGTTCGCTCAGCGTCCGCGCAACCCGCGCCGCCTGCTCGTCCAGCTGCGCCCTGTCGGCTGCCAGCTCGTTGACCATGCCCGCGCTCAGCGCGCGCGCGGCGGACCATTTTTCACAGAGCAGCACGAATTCGGTCGCCGCCAGTCCGCCCATTTCCCGCACCAGGCCCGGGATGCCGCACCAGGCCAGAGGAATGCCCAACTCGGTCTCGGGCAGGAAAAAAACCGCGTCCTCGCTGGCATAGCGAAAATCGCAGGCCATCATCAACACGACCCCGCCGCCCACGCAGTAGCCGTGCACGGCCGCGACGGTCGTGGCCCGCATGGACGCCACGCCGCGATGCAATTCGCTTCCCAGCGCGACGATGTCTCGAACCTCTTCGGCGGACGCTTCGGATGCAAAGAAATCCAGATCGAATCCGGAACAAAAAGCGCGCCCCTCCGCCGACACCACGACGACCTTGACGTCCGGCCTGCGGTTGAACCAGTCCGCGGCATCCAGGACATCCTGCATCAAGCCCTTATTGAACGCATTCAAGACCTCGGGACGATGCAGCCGCATGTGGCCGATGGCGCCGTCGACGCGCAGTTGGATATGATCGAATAGGGGAATGGATGCGTGCATGAGAAATAGTTTTCAAGTTGGGAAGAAACGGCCGCGAGGCCACGATGCCGCTACGGCTGCCCGCCCATGAAAGCGTCGCGCAGTCGGCGCTTCAGGACTTTTCCCGAAACATTTTTGGGCAGCTCCTTCACCTGGACGACGCGCTTCGGCACCTTGTATCCAGCCAATTCCGCGCGAGCGTTCCTGATGACGCCCGCTTCGTCCACGCTTGCGCCCTCGCGCGCCACGACGAAAGCCGTTACGGCTTCGCCCCATTTGGGATCGGGCACGCCGACCACGGCCGCCTCGGCAATGCCGGGCGACGTCTTGAGCAAGGCCAGCTCGACCTCGATGGAATACACGTTTTCGCCGCCCGACTTGATCATGTCTTTCTTGCGGTCGACGAAAAACAGAAAACCGTCTTCGTCCATGTAGCCCAGGTCGCCGGTATGCAACCAGCCGTTGCGCAATACCTCGGCATTGGCATCGGGTCGCTTGTAATAGCCTTTGAAGACGTTCGGGCCGCGCACGATGATTTCACCCACTTCGCCGGCAGGCAAAGGCCGATCCCGATCGTCGGCGATACGCACGTCGTTGTACCAGACGGGGATGCCCAGTGTGTTGGGCTTCTCTATCATCTGGCCGGTAAATTCGGTCGTGCTGACGATAGGCGCGGCTTCGGTCAAGCCGTACATGAAATACATGCTGTCCACGCCCAGCTCCGTCATGGCCTTGACGGCCAGCTCGGGCGTATATTTGGCGGCCGCCGTCATCAAGCGCCGCAACGACGTCAGGTCGTATTTGTGGCGCAACGGCGATTCGAAAAGCTGAAGCAAGGGCGCGACCAGAATATAGGCCAGCGTGATGCGGTGCTTTTCTATCAGCTGGCAAGCGGCCTCCGGCTCCCACTGGCTCATGATCACGATGGGCAGCCCGCGCGACAGGAACGTCGTGGTCTGCGTATGCAGTCCGCTGACGTGATTCATCGGCATCGACAACAAGAAGCAGTCGTGCTGGGCCGGAGGCACGTACGTCAGCGCCGCCAGCGAGTCCCAGCATATGTTCGAATGCGTCAGCACGGCGCCTTTGGGCAAGCCGGTCGTGCCCGAGGTGTACATGATGATGGCCTCGTCGCCGCCGTTCACCTCGACGTCGGGCTCGTCATCGCGGGCCTGCTCGTGGAGATCCTCGTATTGCGAGGCGCCGTCCAAGGTGCGGGAGCCGCCATAGACGACCAGACGCACATCCGGAATCTCGCTCCGGAACTCGGCGACCAGATCCTGGAATCCCGCCTCCACGAACAGCACGAGGTTATCCGCATCCTGGACGATGAACGCGATCTCGCTGGGAGCCAGGCGCCAGTTCACGGTACCGAACACCACGCCCGCCTTGCCCGCGCCGTGGCATAGCTCGAGATACTGGATCGAATTCTTTCCCAGTATCGCCACGTGCTCGCCCTTCTTCAGGCCCAACCCGAGCAGCGTGTGAGCGGCCCGGTTCACGCGCTGGTTGTATTCACGAAACGTGCAACGCTCCTCGCCGAAGATCAACGCGGTGCGATTGGGATAACTGGCGGCCGAACGGCGCACCACCGAACCTATTGTCAGCGCATCCTGTCTGTATTGTTCCATGCCCCTTCCTCGCAAAACCTTTGAGGAATAATATATTACTCATGGGTTTTATCGCATAGAGATTAACCCTTATCCGGATGGAACCGCTGGAAGTCGGGCCGGCTGGGATACACTCCGTCTACCGCCGATCGGCAAGGAGATTTCCAATGAGATCGATAAAAACCGGCTTGCTGGGATGCGCCGGCGCATGCCTCGCCCTCTTCCTAGCTCATGCCCATGCCCTCGAACGGCCCGGCGGCCTTCCGGTTCCACGCACCGTCAGCCCCGAAATGCAGGCGCTGATCGCCAGCCCTCCTCCTGCGCACTGGAACCTGCATCCAAAGAACGCGCAGGAATGGAAATCCTGGGTCGGCGAATTCGGCGCCTACATCGAGCGGATGCTGCCGCCATTGCGAGAAGCGCTGGGCGTCGTATCGGCGGCCGGCCGAATGGCGGACGTGCCGGTATTCACGCTCGCGCCGAAGCCGCTCCCCGCCGTCAACGAGAACCGCGTGCTGCTGCACCTGCACGGGGGCGGCTATGTGCTGGGCGCGGGCGAATCGGGCACGCATGAAGCCATACTCATGGCCGGCATCGGCGGCTTCAAGATCGTCTCCGTCGACTACAGGATGCCGCCGGACTTCCCCTATCCCGCCGCCTTGGACGATGCGCTTGCCGTATATCGGGAGCTCTTGAAGACGACGCCGCCGGAGCAGATCGGCGTATTCGGCACGTCCACCGGCGGCGGCATGACACTGTCGTTGATGCTTCGGGCCAAGGCCGAAGGCCTGCCCATGCCGGCCGCCATCGCCCCGGGGACGCCGTGGACGGACCTGACCAAGACCGGCGACAGCTACTACACCAACGAAGGCATCGACAATATTCTCGTCAGCTACGACGGCTGGCTGGGCGAGGCCGCCAAACTGTATGCCGACGGCCATGACCTGAAAGACCCGCTGCTATCGCCCGTTTATGGCGACGTGGCCGGCTTGCCTCCGACTCTGCTTACTGCGGGCACCCGGGATCTCTTCTTGAGCAATACCGCGCGCATGCATCTGAAACTGCGCGAAGCCGGCGTGAACGCCGATCTGATCGTGTTCGAAGGCATGTCGCATGCGCAATACCTCATGGACGCGAACACACCCGAGACACGCGTCCACTTCGAGGAGCTGGCCCGGTTTTTCAATCGGCATTTGAAATGAGCGGCCGCACGCGCGCCGCCCCGGGTCCGGGAGCGACGCGCGTGCATGCCGGTCACTCGCCCGCGCCGCGCGATCCGAGGTAGGCCAGCCCGTTGTCCAAGCCGCTGTTCTCGGAGCGCAGATCGTGATATCTGCGCTTGTACAATTCTTCCATGTCGAGTATGCCTTTCTGATCTTTGCGCACGACCTCGTTGATCACCTGCTTCATGGCCCGCACGGCCATCTGGTCGTGACCATTGATCCCGGCGGCCATGGCGCGCGCCTCGGACTCCAGCCGATCCGGCGGCACGACCTTGCAAACCAGCCCGATGGCAAGCGCTTCCCGAGCGTCGATACGCCGGCACGTGAAAAGCAGTTCCTTGGCGCGCTGCAGCCCGACCAGCTCGACAAGGCGGCTCGCGCGCATCGAAGTGATGCCGAAACTCGCATGAGTGTCTTGAAACACCGCATCTTCGCCCGCGATGATCAGATCGCAGGCCGTCGCCAGCGTAAGGCCGCCAGTGATCGCATATCCCGAAACCGCCGCGATGGTGGGCTTCGCGCAGTATTCCAAGGCGCTGAACGCGCGCGCGCGTCGCTCCTCGAAATCCGGCGGCACCTCGCGATCCTTGAAATCGCGCCCGGCGGAGAATATGCCGCCTTCACCCATCAGCGCGATGGTGCGCACTGACTCGTCCTGCGCCAAGTCGGACACGGCGCCATGGATTTCATCGAAGAAACGCACGTTCAATGCGTTCTTGACTTCAGGCCGCGCAATCAAAACCCAGCCGGTCTCGCCTTCACGCCTGACTTTGATGGTTGAATAACTCATTGGGTAACTCCTCCCGCATCATCAGCCGACCCGCCGTCGGCGTCGCTACCAGGCTTGTCCGAAAACCAGCGTTCGTATTTTTCAGTCCGGTCCCGATACGCATCCGCATCCGGCAAAGGATCCTTCCGGCGTGAAATGTTCGGCCACATGCGGGCATATTCCGCGTTGATCCGCAACCACGTGTCGGCATCGGACCGCGTGTCCGGCTGGATGGCATCGACCGGACACTGCGGCTCGCATGCGCCGCAGCTTATGCATTCCTCCGGATCGATGACCAGCATGTTCTCGCCTTCGTAGAAGCAATCCACCGGACAGACTTCGACACAATCCGTATATTTGCAGCGTATGCATGCGTCTGCCACGAAATAAGCCATGTCGGTCCACTCTACGTTCTATTGGGGTTCGATTCCCGCCGAACGGACGACGTCCCCGGTTTTCTTGGACTCATCCTCCTGGAAACGCGCCAGTTCCTCGGGTGAGCTGAAAGCGGACACGCCCGCCATGGAGGCATAGAACTTCTGCACCTGCTCGGATTCGGAAGCCACGCGCATCATCTCGTTGACGCGTCCGACCATCTCGGGCGACGCGCCGGCAGGAAGATACATGCCCAGCCACCACTGCCACTCATAGTCCTTGATGCCGGCCTCTTCCAGCGTAGGCACGTCCGGCAGCGGTTTCAGCCTATCTTTGCTGGTCGCAGCCAACGCGCGCAGATTGCCGGCCTTGGCTTGCCCCACCACCATGGACGCGTCGAAGAACGCCAGATCTATCGTCCCGCCCAGCAGATCGGTCATGACGGGCGTATTGCTCGTGTACGGAATGAGCTCGAATTTGATCCCCGAGTATTGGGCCAGCATCTCCGCCGCGATCCGGCTGGTGGCCGTGCCATAGCCGATATTGAACTTTCCAGGCGACGCCTTGGCCATATCGATGAATTCCTGCACGGTCTTCGCGGGAAAGGCATTGTTGGTGGTGAGCACCGAATAGCCTTTCATCAGAAGCGCGACCGGCGAAAAATCCTTGACCGGGTCATAGGGCAGCTTCTTGAAAAAGAATTCATTGGCCGACTGCGTCGTATTGCCGGTCAAGAACAAGGTATAGCCATCGGGCTTCGCCCTGGCTACCTGCTGGGCGGCGATGAAGCCGTTGCCGCCCGGCTTGTTGTCGATGACCACCGGCACGTTGTATCTATTGGTGATGACTTCCGCCATGGTCCGGGCCAGGGTGTCCGTGCCGCTGCCGGGCGCATAAGGCAGGACGACGGTGATGGCCCTGCTCGGATAGTCTTGCGCGCTCGCCTGATGAGGCTGGATGGCGAACGTCGCCAATCCGGCCATCACGCAGGCCCGCCATTGGATTTTCTTGAAAAACATATGTGTCTCCTTGGATGAAAAACTATGAAAGACTCAAAG
>CAZKBT010000086.1:0-10559 GCA_964551305.1 uncultured Burkholderiaceae bacterium | reverse complement strand
TGCGCTTTTTGTTGCGGCGATCGCGATAGGCATATTGCCCGGCGCGCATGACCGCCTGTTTGGCAATCCGGAAAACATTGCCGCGGCGGCCCCGGTAGCCTTTGGCCGCTTTAATCACTTTTTTATGACGTGCACGTGCTGTGACGCCGCGTTTTACGCGTGGCATAGTAGGTTTCTCCTGTTATCAAGCGAAAGGCAGCATGGCCTTGACCGAAGCGACATCCGACTTGTGCACAGCGGTGGAGCCGCGCAGCTGACGTTTGCTTTTCGTGGTTTTCTTCGTAAGGATGTGGCGCTTGAACGCCTGTCCCCGCTTGATGGACCCGCTATTGCGAACCTTAAAGCGCTTGGCAGCGCCTTTTTTGGTTTTCATCTTAGGCATGGTGTGAGCTCTGAAATTTATGGCCGCAGGTGGCGATCTAAAATACAGACCGCTCTTGCAAAACCCGAAGGCCACTTAGGAATGTTTTCCCAAAAAATGGAAAAGCTCTTGATTATATGATGATTTGCTCGCGGATGTCCAGTAGAAAAGCATCGGCGCTATGCGCCCCATGGTTGCCTGTACTGCATGGCTTCCGCGATGTGGTCTACGCCTACCGACTCGGCGCATTGGATGTCGGCCACCGTGCGCGCCACGCGCAGGATCCGGCTCTGAACCCGCGCCGACCAGCTCCAGCGCGCCACGCCTTGCCTGAGCATGGCGATAGCTCCGCCGTCCAATTTGCAGTACTGATCGATGCCACGCATGTCCAGGCCTGCATTGACGCATTTTTGGCGATCCTGCTGGATTCGGCGGGCCGCCAGAACGCGGGCGCGCACCGTCGCCGACGTCTCCTCCGCATTGCCGTTTTCCCAATTTATGTCGGCGGAAGGCAAGGCGATCTGCAGATCGATCCGATCGAGCAAGGGGCCGGACAGCCTGCTCCTGTACTTTTCGACGCGCTCTGGCGTGCACGAGCACGCGCGCCGCTCGGACCCGGCCCACCCGCAGGGGCAGGGATTCATGGCGGCCACCAATTGGAACCGCGCGGGAAAGGCCATACTGCGCGCCGCCCTGGCGATGTGTATCACGCCCGTTTCCATGGGTTCTCTGAGCGATTCCAGCGCCTTGCGATCGAATTCCGGGACTTCGTCCAGGAACAGGACACCGTGATGGGCCAGGCTGATTTCGCCCGGCTTGGGCCGCGCCCCGCCACCCACCAAAGCCGGCATGGATGCCGAATGATGCGGAGCCCGGAAAGGAGGCGCCAGGCTGACTCGTGTCCGGCCCGCCGGCGCGATGCCCGCGACGGCGGCCGCCTCCAGCGCCTGATGAATGTCCAGCGCAGGCAGTAATCCGGGCAGGCGCTGGGCCAGCATGCTCTTGCCGGCTCCGGGGGGACCCGACATCAGCAGACTGTGGCCTCCGGCAGCCGCGATCTCGAGCACCCTGCGCGCCACGGCTTGGCCGCGCACGTCCGAAAGACAGGGCGACGCCGCCTCATCGTCGAACCGGCAGTCGCCCACGGCGGACGCCAACACGTTCACTCCCGAAAAATGGCCGACCACGTCGGCCAGGCAGCCCGCGCCCAGGACCTGCAACCCCGGCACCTGGGCCGCAATCGTCGAGCACGCCCGGGGCAGGATGAGCGTATGGGGCGGCTGCTTGCGGGCGACGGCAAGGGCGATCGCCAACGGCGAACCGGACGACACCAATGCTCCCGTCAGCGACAGTTCTCCCGCCAGCACGTAATGGCGCATGTCGACGACGCTATCGGACGCCACAGCGTTGGCGACCTGCCCCGAAGCGAGCAGAATCCCCAGGGCGATCGGCAAGTCGAAACGGCCGGAATCCTTCGGCAGATCGGCCGGCGCCAAGTTGACCGTTACCCGGCCGGGGGGAAATTGATAGCCGCTATTCAGGATGGCGGAGCGTATGCGCTCTCTGCTTTCTTTGATACTCGCATCAGGCAGCCCGACGACGTGAACCGCCGGCAGGCCCGAGCCGACGTGGACCTCGACACGCACCGGATGCGCCGCCAGCCCGCATAGCGCACGGCTATAGACCACTGCCAACGACATGGCGACCTCCTTTGCCGCGTTCCCGATCGGAACGGCATCAAAAAGCGTCAGTATGCCGGGGCGCTTTGATCACGGCCGCGCAAGCGGCCCGCCTTGTCCATCTCGTTTATTACGCATGGAGCACGGCGCGCGTCGAAACGACGGTCTAGTCCGAAGGCTGGGCGATATCGCCGGCCGCTCCCCCCGGCGCGACGCCCTGTTCGGTGAACCGGGCTTCGAGCACGGCGATTCGCTCGAGCGCGCGCTGCAGCAGCTTGGTCTGGAGCTCGAACTCTTCGCGCGTCACCAGGTCGAGACGAGAAAACGTCTGCGTCATCATCGCCTTCACGTTGCGCTCGATGTCTGCCGCCGGACTTTTTGCGATCAGCTCGGAGAGATTCTTCTGGAAGTCGTCCATCCAGGAGTTACGATTCATCAAAACTGCCTCCTAGTCCATGCCGGACACGTGCTTAGCGAATCAGGGAAGTGTCACCTTTAGTGTATAAAAAAACGGGCCAATACTAAAGGCCCGTTTTTTTGCATGAAACCCGCTTGCCTGAATCTTCAGGGCTTGGCGTCCGTCTGAGGGGTGGGCGGTGTGGTGCTGCCGTTGCCCACCGCGCCCTGAATGGCCTTGTCGGCCTTGGCGGCGCCTTCCTTGATGGCGTCGCCCGCCTGATTCAACTTCTCGCCGGCCTCGTCCTTGAGCTCGCCGGCCTTTTGCTTGGCGTCATCCATGGCCTGCTGCGCGGACTCCTTGGCCTGCTCGCTACGGGACTGGCCGGTCTCGGCAGACGAATCCATGGACCCGGCGGGCGCGGGCGCCGACTCGGGAGCAGGGGCTGGCGCTGGAGCGGGCGCCGACGTTGCGCCCGGGGTGGACGTCGTCGTACCAGGATCCGCGGGCGCCGCAGCGTCTTCGCCTTTCGAGCACGCTGCCAGCAGGCTCATCGAAGCAACCATCGTAATAACAGCGAGATGCGTACGAGTTTTATTCATAGTCATTACCCTTTCAATCTAATGTCGCGAAAGCTGCTCATTGCTGAGTCCGTGGCGACAAACGGTACAGCGCTTCCGTGTTACAGCCAACACAGTAACAATTCTATCGGCATCCCACTTCATCCCTAAAAACTAGTGTAAATCCTAATTTCATATTCTTTCGGCAACCATCTAATTTTCTGCCCGGCAAGCCGCGCCGACTGGGGCTATCGGCATTTGTTTTCCTTTCTTGACTGTCATAAGCCGACACAAAACGACTGCTGAGCCAAGCAATCGTTACATTTCATCGCCGCGAGGACTTGTCCATTATGGTGCGTAATCGGGTGAGCGCACCATTTTGCTTCAATCGATGAACAAAACCGCGCCACGGCGAAAGCCGGGCTTCGTCCGCCGGATTCCCGCCCCTCCCCTGCCGGGTTTGCGTCGCACCGGCCGGCCGTATATTGGCACGGACTTTGCTTGAAGCGCTATGTCAATCTCAAAAGGACATAGCAATGAAGCTGATAACCGCCATTATCAAACCGTTCAAGCTGGACGAGGTCCGCGAAGCCTTGTCCAGCATCGGCATACAAGGCATGACCGTCACTGAAGTCAAGGGATTCGGGCGCCAGAAGGGCCACACCGAGCTGTATCGCGGGGCGGAGTACATCGTGGACTTTCTGCCCAAGCTGCGACTGGAAATGGCCGTCTCGGACGACGTCGTCGAGCAGGCGGTCGAGCAGCTCTGCGCGGCCGCCCATACCGGCAAGATAGGCGACGGCAAGATCTTTGTCTGCAATCTGGAACAGGCGCTGCGTATCCGAACCGGAGAAAGCGGCGATCAGGCGCTATAGATCCGTCGCGCCTCATGCACCTACACATCTGACATGCAACAGCGGCCCGTTGAATTCGCCGAACGTGGATGGCGTCAAGGGTCTTTCAGGAGTTTCGATATGGATAAAGCAGACTTGGCATGGGTAAGCGTCTCGACGCTGCTTGTTTTGCTGATGGTAGTCCCTGGCTTGGCCTTGTTCTACGGCGGACTGGTCCGCGCGAAAAATGTGCTGTCCGTGCTGATGCAGGTGCTTTCGGTATTCTGCCTGGCCGTCGTGATCTGGTTCATCTACGGCTACTCCCTGGCCTTTACCGAGGGCAATGCCTTCATCGGCGGCCTTTCCCGCCTGTTCTTCAACGGCATGCTGGATCTGGGCGCCGAGACGTACGGCATGAGCGGCACGATACCGGAACTGAGCTTCGCCGCCTTCCAGGCCACGTTTGCAGGCATCACGTGCGCGCTGATCGTGGGTGGTTTCGCCGAACGCGTCAAGTACGGCGCCGTGCTGCTGTTCACCGTGCTCTGGATGACGCTAGCCTATCTGCCCATCGCCCATATGGTATGGGCTTCGGGCGGCCTGCTGCTCGAACGGGGCGCGCTGGACTTCGCCGGCGGGACAGTCGTGCACATAAATTCCGGCATCGCGGCGCTGGTCGGCGCATACTACGTCGGCAAGCGCATGGGATACGGCCGCGAAGCCATGCAGCCGCACAATCTTCCCATGGCGATGGTCGGCGCTTCGCTCCTATGGGTGGGCTGGTTCGGCTTCAACGCGGGGTCGGCCTTGGGAGCCAATGAAACATCCGCCCTGGCATTCTTCAACACCATACTGGCAACGGCCGGCGGCGTGCTGGCATGGGTATGCGTGGAGCGCATCATCAAGGGCAAGGCGTCCCTGCTGGGCTCCATCTCCGGCGCCGTCGCCGGGCTGGTGGGCATTACGCCCGCCGCCGGCTTGGTGGGCACAGGCGGCGCGCTGATAATCGGCATTGCCGCCGGCGCGGCCTGCGTATGGGGCGTCAACGGCCTGAAACGCATGCTGAAGGTCGACGACAGCCTGGACGTATTCGGCATCCACGGCGTGGGCGGCATTGTCGGCGCCTTGCTGACCGGCGTGTTCAATGCCAAGGCCCTGGGAGGCCCAGGCCTGGACAGCCTGTCGGCGGTGCCTTATCAAGTCTGGTTGCAGCTCGAAGGCGTGCTCGTCACGATCGTCTGGTCCGCGGCAGCGGCATGGATTTCGTACTCCATCGTCGACAAGATCTGCGGCCTTCGCGTCAGCGCCGAGAGCGAGCGCGAGGGGCTGGACATCAACCAGCACGGGGAAACCGCTTACCACCATTGATCAGCGGATATCGGACAGCCCATCGAGATCGATGCGTTCGGCCCGGTTCAGGGCCGACGCCACTTTCACCCTCAATGCGTTGGAATGCGCATTGAGGATTTCTTTTTTTACATCCAGCAACTGCTGGGGGTGCATCGAAAAGCCCGTCAGCCCCAAACCGAGCAGCATGCGCGTCATGCGCGCATCCCCGGCCATTTCACCGCATATGGAAACCGGCTTGCCCGCGCGCTCGCCGGCATTGATCGTATAAGCGATCAGGCGCAGGACCGCGGGATGCATGGGATCGTAAAGTTCTGCCACGTCACTGTCGCCGCGGTCGATGGCCAGGGTATATTGGATAAGGTCGTTGGTGCCTATGGACAAAAAATCCAGAACTTCGGCAAACGGCTCGATCGCGATGGCGGTAGCCGGCACCTCCACCATGGCACCAAGGGAAAAGTTGCGCGAATACGGCACGCCCGCCGCGTCGAGCTGCCGGCAGGCCGCTTCGATCGCCACGCGCGTTGCCTTGACCTCGTGCATGTGTGCGATCATGGGTATCAATATGCGAACATGCCCGTGGCATGCCGCCCGGAGCAAGGCCCGCAATTGCGTTGCGAATATATCGGGATTGGCCAGGCAGTATCGTATGGCGCGCAACCCCAGCGCCGGATTGGTCGCCACGGTTACGTCGCCGTCCAGGCTTTTGTCGGCCCCCAGATCCAAGGTGCGTATCGTCACAGGCCGCCCCGCCATCGTTTTCACGACATATGAATACGCCTGGTATTGTTCTTCCTCGTCGGGCAGATCCCTGCGGCCCATGAACAGAAATTCGCTGCGAAACAATCCTATGCCCTGCGCGCCGGCGGCCAGCGCGGCGTCCGCCTCTTCGGGCAGTTCGATATTGGCTTCCAGCCGGATGGCAATGCCGTCCAGCGTGACCGACGGCTTGTCGCGCAACAACTCCAGAGCAGCGCGCTGCCGCGCGTACGCAGCCTGCCGTTCGCGGTATTCTTGCAAGATCTTGTTCGACGGATTGATCAGCACGACACCCGAGAATCCATCGACCACCAGGATATCGCCATCGCGCACCAAGGTGCGCACATGGCCCATGCCCACGACGGCCGGCACATTCATGCTGCGCGCCACGATGGCGGTATGCGAGGTCGGCCCGCCCAGATCGGTCAGGAAGGCGCCGAAGCGCGCACCGCGCAAACGCAGCATGTCGGCGGGTGATATATCCAATGCCACGACGATCAAAGGATCGTCGTCATCACTCGACTCGTCCGGAACCTCGGGCAACAGCGCAGGCAAGCCGGAAAGCACCCTGAGCACTTTCTCGATGACCTGTCGTATGTCCGCCGCCCGCTCGCGCAGATACTCGTCCTCCATGATGGAAAACTGCTCGACCAGCAGCTGCCCTTGCGAAGTCAGGGCCCATTCGGCGTTGTACAGACGCTGTTCAATCAAATCACAGGTTTGCTGAACCAGCATAGGATCGCTCAGCAGCAAGCCGTGCACGGTCAGCAAGGGGCCGAGCTCGCGGGGCGCGTCTTCGGGCAGAGCCATCGCCATCGCGTGCAATTCAGCGCGAGCGGTTTCGATCGCGCTGCGCAGACGTTCGCATTCCGCGAACACGTCGCGCGGATCGATGCGATAGTGCGCGACTTCGAGCGCCGCCGCACCCATCACGACCGCTCGTCCTATGGCATATCCCTTGACTACGGCCAGACCCTGCATGCAAAGCGTAGCCGAAAACTCAGGCGATGTTTGAGCCATAGAATCTGTCATGAGACGATCTATCCCGGTTGATTAGTCGCGTTCGCCGAACTTGTCGTCAAAAAGCCGGCGTATGTCCTCCAGGGCCTGATCCTGATCCGGACCTTCGGCATCCACCGTCACGGTGATTCCCAGCCCGGCTGCCAGCATCATCACGCCCATGATGCTTTTTGCATTGACGCGCTGCGCACCACGCGCGATGAAAATTTCACTTTTATAACGGCCCGCCAACTGCGTGAGCTTTGCCGCGGCACGAGCGTGCAACCCTAGTTTATTGCTGATGACGATATCAATGGAAGGCATAACATCCTTTTTGTTCGAATCAATGCGCAAGCTCGGCGTTCAGGAATCCGGACATGTGCTCGTCGCTGCGACGATGCCCCGTACCGCGCCGAGGCGTACGTCTTCGCTGAGCTGTTCCGGGTTTTCCTGTTGTTCGGTCAACGCTTTCAATACCATGCACAGGTTCGTGCCGGTGACGAGGTGCGTCGACATGCCCTGCTTTTCGAGAATGGTAAGCGCTTTTTTGGCAATGTTGAATGGCGTCGCACCGAAAATATCGCAGAGCACCAGCACCGAGCCGGAATTGGCGCCGCCCACTTCAACCGCCAGCCGCCGCGCGGCTTCGCCCGGCTCGGCGTCGGGCGCGACGTCAAAGACAACGAGATCAGGCTCCGTCCCCAGCACATGCCGCGCGCAGGACGCGAATGCGGCCCCCAAAGGCTCATGCATGACCAGGACAATGCGTATCATGATCGCTCCGTGCGGCCCGCCGCTTTTTCCAGGGCCTGGGCAAAATGGTCGGCAACGTCGAATCCCGTTTGCTCCGTAATCTCGACGAAACACGTCGGGCTGGTCACATTGATTTCGGTGACGTAGTCGCCGATGACGTCCAGTCCAACCAGCAACAAGCCGCGCTGCGCGAGCACCGGGCCGATGGTGGCCGCGATGCGCTGGTCGCGCTCGGTCAGGGGCTGAGCCACTCCCCGCCCGCCCGCGGCCAGGTTGCCGCGCGTCTCTCCCGCCAGCGGAATGCGCGCGAGCGCGTACGGCACGGCCTGTCCCGCGATCAGCAAGATGCGCTTATCGCCGTTGACGATTTCGGGAATGTAGCGCTGCGCCATGATGGTCTGCCGGCCGTTGTCCGTCAGCGTCTCCAATACGGCCCCGGTATTATGCTCATTTTCACGCAAGCGGAAGATGCCCGTCCCGCCCATGCCGTCCAAAGGCTTGACGATGACGTCCTGATGCCGAGCATGAAATTCGCGCAGGCGCGGCATGCTGCTGGTGACCAATGTGGGCGCCGTGAACGAGGCGAATTCGGTAATGGCCAGCTTTTCGGGATGATTGCGTATGGCAGCGCCCG
The DNA here is from genome assembly GCA_964551305.1 of uncultured Burkholderiaceae bacterium. Lineage (GTDB taxonomy): Bacteria > Pseudomonadota > Gammaproteobacteria > Burkholderiales > Burkholderiaceae_B > JBAZDC01. Next base: position 2,237 of record CAZKBT010000086.1, on the reverse strand, counting down.
AATTGAAAACGCGCGCGCCCTGCGCTTGCGCGTAATCCAGCAAGTGCGTGGAGTAGACGTACTCCATGTCGAACGGCGGATCCTTGCGCATTACCACTGCGCTGAACGCGGACAGCACGTCGTCGGATGCGCTCTTGTCCCGCCACCAGGCATGGCCGTGCATATCCGCGCCGGCGACCAGGTCGATTTCCGTGGCCTGCACGCGCACTACGCCCTGATCGATATACAGATCGTGCTGGTGGGCGACGCTCAGACGATGCCCTCGCTTGGCCAGCGCCCCCATCATGGCCACGGACGAGTCCTTATAGGCCTTCAGCGATACGAGCGGATCAATGATAAACAGTACGTGCATAAGTATCCTGTGAACTTAGCCCCCATGCCGTGATTGCAGCAAGGGGGCTAAGTATAAGGCCTTTGTGAGCGGCGATGCCGAGGAATCAGCCCTAGGACTTTTTACGCGGCGCCAGCACCATCACCATTTGCCGGCCTTCGAGCTTGGGCATCGCTTCGACTTGGACGAGATCGATCAGGTCATCGCGCACGCGCTCCAGTACCCGCATGCCCAATTCCTGGTGCGCCATTTCCCGGCCGCGAAAGCGCAGGGTCACCTTCGCTTTGTCGCCTTCTTCGATGAACCGCTTCAGGTTGCGCAGCTTGACCTGATAATCGCCTTCATCGGTACCCGGACGGAATTTGACTTCCTTGACCTGAATAACCTTCTGCTTGGCACGCGCCTCGTGCAGACGCTTTTGCTCCTGGTATTTGAACTTGCCGTAGTCCATCAGGCGGCAGACCGGCGGGGACGCATTGGGCGCGATCTCGACCAAATCCACATCGTTCTGCTCTGATAATGCAAGTGCGTCGGAGATTTTCACGACGCCCAGTTGCTCTCCCTCTACCCCTATTAGTCGCACCTCGGGGACGCGAATTTCTCCGTTGATGCGATGTGCTTTATCGGTTGCGATGTCTAAGACTCCTAGAATGTACAAGAAACGGATCCGTCTGGATCCGGACGACTATGTATTTATTGCTTGAGCATGATTTCAGACTGTAGCCGCGCGGCAAAGTCCATGAGAGGCATGGCCCCGAGATCCACGCCGCCGCGCCCGCGCACCGCCACCTGACCCGTTTCACGCTCTTTTTCGCCGACGACCAGTATATACGGCACCTTCTGCATGCTATGTTCACGGATTTTACGGGTGATTTTTTCCCCGCGCAAATCCGAACTTACTCTAAACCCTTGTTTTCTCAGGCTTACGACCACTTCCCGCGCGTAATCGGCGGTCGGCTCCGAAATACAGCAGACTACGGCATGCTCGGGCGAAAGCCAGGCCGGCATGGCGCCTGCGTGGTTCTCGATGAGCATGCCGATGAAACGCTCGAGCGACCCCAGGATCGCGCGGTGCAGCATAACCGGCGTGCGACGCAGATCGGCCGCATCGACGTATTCCGCGCCAAGGCGGCCCGGCATCGAGAAATCGACCTGCAGCGTGCCGCATTGCCAATGACGGCCGATGGCATCCTTCAAGGTGTATTCGACCTTGGGGCCGTAGAACGCCCCTTCGCCCGGGGAAACCTCGAATGCGCAGCCGGTGCGCTCCAAGCTTTGCATGAGCGCCTGCTCGGCCTCGTCCCATACTTCGTCGGAGCCGATACGCTTTTCCGGACGCGTGGCCACCTTGTAAAGTATTTCCTTGAAGCCGAAATCGGCATACACCTTTTGCAGCAGGGACGTGAATGCGGCGCATTCGTCCTGCAACTGCTCCTCGGTGCAAAAAATATGGCCGTCGTCCTGCGTAAACCCGCGCACGCGCATCATACCGTGCAAGGACCCCGAGGGCTCGTTACGGTGGCATATCCCGAACTCGCCGTAGCGGATGGGCAGCTCGCGATAGGAATGCAGCCCCGCATTGAAAATCTGCACGTGGCCCGGACAGTTCATAGGTTTCAAGCCGTATGTCCTGTTCTCCGATTCCGTCGTGAACATGTTTTCCTTATAGTTGTCCCAGTGGCCGGTTTTCTTCCACAAGGACAAATCGAGAATCTGGGGAGCCTTGACTTCCTCGTAGCCGTTGTCAAGGTAAACGGAGCGCATGTACTGTTCAACCTGCTGCCACAGCGTCCAGCCCTTCGGATGCCAGAACACCAGTCCGGGCGCCTCGTCCTGCATGTGAAAGATGTCGAGTTCGCGCCCGAGCCTGCGGTGGTCGCGCTTCTCGGCCTCCTCGCGCATGTGG
>CAZKBT010000085.1:0-10665 GCA_964551305.1 uncultured Burkholderiaceae bacterium | reverse complement strand
GCCGCGATGGACCCCAGGAATAGCGATTCGTTATACCCGCGCCGCTCGATCTCCGGGTAGGCGACGACGCCTATCGTGGCGGTGGTTGCGACGCTGGATCCCGAGGTCGCGGAGAAAACCGTGGCGGTGCCGATGTTGGCGTGCATCAACCCGCCGGGCAGCCAGGACAGCCATTGCGACACCGCCGTGTACATTTGGGCGGTAATGCCGGCGCGCAACACGATCTCGCCCAGCAGAATGAACAGAGGAACCGCCAACAACACGAACTGCGTGCTGGCCTCCCAGATGAAACCGCCAAAGGTCAGCGACAGCCTGCCATTGGTGTATGCCTGATCCAGTATCAAGGCCAGCATGCCCATCACCGATGCGATGGGTATGCTCAGAAACACGACGATCAACGTGGCGATGACGACGAAAGCAAAGATCATGGAGATTCCCGTATTGCGCTATCGATGGGTGTGCGTCCGGCGCCGGCTCATTCGACGGCCGACGGGATGCCCGCCACCCGGTGCGCCTCCTGGCGCCGGCCATACATTCTCAGGACGAGCGCATACAAGAACATGCCCAGCACGCTGATGCTGAAATAGATCATGCCTATCGCCCAAAGCAGTTGCGGCACCCATAGCGATATCTGCAAGCTCGTGGTGGACACGGCGTCGTATTCGATGGACTCGATCACGGTATCGAACGCCTTATCGGCAAGCACGACGGAGAACAGGAACATGCCCAGCAAGCCAGCCAAATCCGTCATGCCGCGCAAGCGTTCGCCGAATTTCTGGTAGGCGAAGTCGATGCGTATGTGCGCGCGCTCGAACAAGGCATAGGAGAACCCCCAGGCCGTGACAACCGCGAAGACATAGCCTGCGATTTCCCCCGACCCCGCGGAACGCATGCCGAAGAACTCCCGCCCGACCACTTCGAGCAGCACCATGATGGAGACGGTGGTGAACGCCGCGCCGCCCACCCATGCGCCCCAGCGCGACATGCGTTCGAGCGCCGCGTGCAGGACGCTCAAGCAACGAAGGATGGCGGGGCCGTCGGCGGGAGCGGCGTGAAAGTCGTCGGGCTATGTCATGGCGCCTCCTTGTCAATCAAGCTTGTAGTCCAGCACCACGCCGATGGTGTCGCTCCATGCTTTGCTACAGCCGGGGCTGCGCTTGTCGCATCGATCCCCCCACGCTTTCACCACGTCCGTGCCGACCAGCTCCTTCATGGTCGCCATTGCGTCGGGCGTCAAAGTGACGGCTTGCATGCCGCCGATCTTCTCATCGCAAGGTCCGGACGTATTGCATTCCAGCCCGCGCTTTTCGTTGGCGGCTGTCGCAAGCCACATTTCGTCTTCCAGCTTGGCAAGCTCGGTCTGTACGAGCGTCTGCTCCTGCTCGGACAAGCGTTCCCAGGTCTTGTTGTTCACGGCCAGGAACGAGGCCGTGTATCCCAGCGGAATTTGCACATTATGCGTCGCCACCTGCCACCATTTGGCGTCATATGCCGACAGGACGCCGGACGCGCCGCAATCGATCACGCCTTTTTCCAGGCCTTGCAGCACTTCGCCGAACGGCACGGGCACCGGCGTGGCATCGAGCGTGCGCGAAATGAAGTCGGCCGTGGACGAACCGTAGCTGCGGATCTTGAGCCCTTTGAACACGGACAGGTCGACTTGATCCGGCGTGGAGGCGGGGAGCTTGCAGAACATATTGGTTTGGTCCCACGCGTACAGCATCAGTATTTTGGAATTGAAACGCGCCTGGAATTCCTTGTCCAACGTCTCTTTGTACGCGTCCATCACTTTGCGGAAGGTCTTCAGGTCGGGCACCACGCCGGCCAGATCCGCCCCCTCGATCACCGCGCTATCCGCGGCAACGTACAAGAAAACACCGTGCGCGAAGTCGAAGGCGCCCGACCGCAGGTCGCGCATCACCCGGTGGCCGTCCATGCCCAGCTCGGTCAAAGGCCTGGCATTGGCCGTCAGCAGGCCGCCCGACGCCGCCGGGAGCTGTTCCTTCCAGAACGCGCTTTCGCGCTTCCAATGATCGAGCTGTCCCCACGTACCGACCACCGCGAACTCGCGTTTTTCCTGGGCGGCCACCGGAAGCGCCGCGGAAATCGCGCATGCGCCGAGTAACAAGGGGGTAAACACTTTCTTCCACATCGTCATATAGGTCTCCTGGCTACTTTCTTAATGCAATTCATTGACTTCCACGCCGAGCTCGGCGCTCTCGCCCCGTGCCACCCGCGGCGTCAGGGTGCGTCCCATCATCGGCATGCGCCAGCCGGCGATGTTGCGGCGCGGCTCCAGCGGCGACAGATCCTGCTCGCGCCCATCCACGAACACATGGCGTATCGCCTGCGACCGGCCCAGCACGGACAGGTCCTCGAGGGGGTCGCCCGCCACGCACAAGACGTCCGCTTTCATGCCCGGCGCAATCACACCCAGCCGCCCGGCCATTTTCATGGCATGCGCCCCCATCTGCGTCGCGCACTGTATGGCTTGCAACGCCGACAATCCGAAATAGCGCCGAAACACGTCCATTTCCCGGTAGTGCCAATGTCCGTACGGCACCATGGAGAACCCGGACTCGCTGCCCGCCAGCAAGGGCACGCCGGCTCGGTGCAAAGCGATCATGCTATCCGCGGAATCCTGGATCTCGCGCTCGAACAAGGCGATCAGCGCCGGATCGGTGCCCAGCCGATGCCCGAAGTCGACCATATTGGCCTGGAATGTGAAGCAGGGCGCCACGGGGATGCGCCGATCAATGACGGCTTGCAGGGCACGCTCATCCATGCCGGTCGCATGAAAAATCAGATCCATGCCCGCTTTCGCGGCGCGGTAAGTAGCCTCCGCGCCCCGGCAATGGCCCATGACGGGAACGCCCATATCGTGGGCTACGCGGCATATCAGATCCAACTCTTCCTGCAGAAAGCTGCAGCGCTCTCCCAGCTGCGCGTACCTCGGCACGACGCCCGACACATGGACTTTTATCCAGTCCGCGCCCGCCTTGATCTGGCGGCGCACCTCGGACACAATCTGCGTTTCTCCCTGGACGACCTTGTAGTAGCCCGTGACACCCTCTTCGGCGATCAAGCCGCCCGCTGTTCCGCCCACCGCCGTGATCAATGCATAACAGCCGCACGCCATGCGCGGTCCGGGCACGACGCCCGCTTCGATGGCATCGCGCAGATCCAGCATATTCTCATGCACGGAATCCGGGTCCAGTATGCTGGTGACGCCCGCCCGCAGCAGTTTGCGCGCGTTGTACGAAGCGACCAGCGCGGACAAGGCGTTGCGGCGCTGGTGAAAGATCTCCAGGTTCGACGCCGCGTCGTCGAACGACAAATGACAATGCGCATCGATCAGGCCGGGCATGACGGTCATACCGGCCACGTCCAGCCGCCGCAACTCCTGGACATGGCGCGCGCGGGCGTCGGCCCGCTCGCCTACCGCCAGGATCTCCGCGCCCTCGATCAATACCGATCCGACGAACGGCTCAGCGCCCGTGCCGTCGACGACCCGGCCGTTGCTCAGCAATAGGGAATGACTCATGGGCCCGCTCCTTTACGCTGCGCCGACGGTATCGGCCCGGAGCAAGCGACGCGCGTTGTCGGCCCATTGCGGCTCGGCGCTCACCGGCTCGGCGCCGTCGGGCGCGTCCCATCCCGCAAAGTTCGTTCCATAGACGAGATGATCTTGGCCAAACGCCTCGGATACCATTTGCAGGCCTTGCGGATGCCCGACGTGCGTGTCGACCCATAAACGGCGCATGCGTTTCTCGAACTCGCCGTCCGCGCGCAGCTCGGCCGGAACCCAAGGTCGCTTGCGCGCGGCCTGCGCCAGGCGGCCGGCCATGAATGCGCCGGCGCCGCCCCCATGGCTGATGCAGATGTCCAGATCGGGATGCCGGTCCAGGACGCCACCGAAGATCAGCCCTGCGACGGCCAGCGTCTCCTGGGCGCAAAAGCCGCTGAGTATTTCAAGCTCGAAGTGCTTCAGGTTGGCGTCGCCGGGCGGACCATCGATGCCCGCCGGACCGGGATGAATGAACAACGGCACGTCCAAAGCCACCGCTTTTTCATAGAGAAGATCATAGGCCGCGTCATGCAGGGGCATGGGCAGGTCGGTGCCGAAATAGCCGCCCAGCAACCCGAGCTCGACCACCGCGCGCTCCAGCTCCTCGACCGCCGCCATCGGATCCTGCATCGGCAGCGCCGCGAACGCCGCCAGTCGATCCGAATGCCGGGCGCACAACGCCGCCACGGTGTCATTGTGGGTGGCACAGAAGCGCACCGCGTCCGGCACGGGAATGAAATGGAAATACGTCAGGGGATTGGGCGAAACGACCTGAAAATCGATCCCGCAGGCCTGCATGCGCGCCAGGCGCGCATCCACGTCCATGAAGGCGCTGCCCGCATAGCGCACCCCGTCCAGCCGGTAATCGGGGCCCACCTGGAAAAATGGCTGTCCGGATGCGTGCTCGCCCATCGTCGGCCCGTATTCGCCCGCCTTCCCCAGGGTTTGCGCAAGCACGATGTGCGCGTGAACGTCTATCGTCCTGGCATGCTTCACGACTCGTCTCCCACCCGACATTCAAATCGACAAAAAATTAAATATCGGTTTCGGTTATATCAATTCAGTTTTTATCGGTTTCGATATAAATTTACGGAAATTCGGCAAGCCAGTCAATCAAGGGTAATCCCGAAGCCTACCGCTAAAAAGGTCCCCTGAAAATGAAATAGGCGCCCAAGGCGATCAAAGAAAATCCGAGCACGTGATTGACTGTCAGGCTCTCTTTCAGGACGAACACCGAAAAGCCGGCGAAGACCACCAGCGTAATGACCTCCTGCATGGTCTTGAGCTGGGCGGTGGAGTAAACGGCATGGCCGATGCGGTTGGCCGGCACCGCCAGGCAGTACTCCAACAAGGCGATCGCCCAGCTGATCAGGACCGCTTTGGCCAGCGGGCTATTGGGGTACTTCAAATGGCCGTACCAGGCAACCGTCATGAAAACGTTGGACAAGACCAGCATGGCGACGGGCAGCAGTTTTTGCATGATGGCCTCAGACGGATACGAACCTGCGGTTAGCGTTGATCATGGGAATGCCTCGCTTGGGACCGGCCCGGCGAACGGACGCCGGCTCCTTCACCCGGGAAAGTGGGCTGGCGCAACACGCCAGCGACATGGCAATATAAAGCTTATGCGTATCCAACTGATTTCCGATCTTCATCTCGAATACGAACCTGCGTTTATGCCACAAGCCGCGCAAGATGTCGACGTCCTTGTTCTAGCCGGAGACATCGGTTCCTGCCACCCCAGATCCGCCCTGACGGAAAGCGACTTCGGATTAGGCCGCTTTTCCCCTCGCCACCCCCGGGCACAATGGCCGCGGGTGCTCTATATTCCCGGCAATCACGAATTCGACTCGCTCGATTACGACGCCACTTATGCAAAGTTGAAAAGAATCTGCGGCGACCTGGGCATCGAATGGCTGGACCGGGAAACCATCACGATGGGAACGGTCCGTTTCATCGGCACGGTTCTGTGGAGCGATTTCGAAGCCTTGGCCAGAAGCCAGGCCAGCGCGACCCAACGGCGGAAAGCGCTGGAAAAGGCCTATCGCGCCGCGGATTTCTATTTGAGCAAGAACACGACCTTGAAAGACGGCAAGCCACTGTTTGCCGAAGATATGCGCGAACTGGGAAAGGAATGCCAGCAATGGCTGCGCGATGCCCTGGCACGCCCGTTCGAGGGCAAGACGGTGGCGGTGACGCACTTCGCGCCCACCTTGGACAGCGCCGATCCACGCTATGGCTTGACGCCAGGCACGGCAGGCTTCTGCAACGCGCTGGACGACCTGCTGCCGCTGGCCGACGTCTGGATGCACGGCCATCTGCACTGCGCGAACGACTTCACCGTCTCCGGCGTCGAACGCGGCCGCCCCTATTCGTGCAGGGTGATATCCAACCCCAGGGGCTACTACGACAAAGGCGAGCATGACGCCTTCCAGGAACGGCTCGTCATCGAAGTATGAGCATCCCAGCCCGTTGCGGGCCGTGAGGCAAAAAAGCCCCGCCCACGATGCGATCCGTGAACGAGGCCGGGTTCGACGCGCCGTTTCCCACAGGCCAAGCCGGCAGCCTGGACGATGCCGAGGGCCGGCCCCCGCCGGGAAACGCGGCGCGGCGACCTTACATGTTGTCGATCATGACTTGGCCAAAGCCCGAGCACGAAACCTGCGTCGCGCCTTCGAGCAGACGGGCGAAGTCGTACGTGACCTTCTTCGACAAGATCGATTTTTCCATGCTGCTGATGATGAGGTCGGCCGCTTCGGTCCAGCCCATGTGGCGCAGCATCATTTCCGCCGACAGGATTTCCGAACCCGGATTCACATAGTCCTTGCCGGCATACTTGGGCGCCGTGCCGTGCGTGGCCTCGAACATGGCGATCGAGTCGGACAAGTTGGCGCCGGGAGCGATGCCGATGCCGCCGACCTGAGCCGCCAGCGCGTCGGAGACGTAGTCGCCGTTCAGGTTCAGCGTCGCGATCACCGAGTATTCGGCCGGGCGCAGCAGGATTTGCTGCAGGAAGGCATCGGCGATCGAATCCTTGATGACGATTTCGCGGCCGGTCTTGGGGTTCTTGAACTTGGACCACGGGCCGCCGTCGATCAGCTCGGCGCCGAACTCCTTGCGGGCCAACTCGTAGCCCCAATCACGGAATCCGCCTTCGGTGAACTTCATGATATTGCCCTTGTGGACCAGGGTCACGCTGGGCTTGTCATTGTCGATGGCATATTGAATGGCCTTGCGGACCAGGCGCTCGGTTCCTTCGCGCGACACGGGCTTGACGCCGATGCCCGACGTATTGGGAAAGCGGATCTTGTTCACGCCCAGCTTGTCCTGCAGGAACGCGATCAAGGCCTTGGCCTGCTCGGATTCGGCGGCGAACTCGATGCCGGCGTAGATGTCTTCCGAGTTTTCGCGGAAGATTACCATGTTGGTTTTTTCGGGCTCTTTGACCGGCGAAGGCACGCCCTTGAAGTATTGGATCGGTCGCAGGCAGACATACAGGTCCAGCTGCTGGCGCAGCGCCACGTTCAGCGACCGGATGCCGCCGCCAATGGGCGTGGTCAGCGGTCCTTTAATGGAGACGACGTATTCCTTGACGGCGTCGAGCGTTTCTTCGGGCAGCCAGACGTCTGGACCATAGACCTTGGTCGATTTCTCGCCCGCATAGACTTCCATCCAGTGGATCTTGCGCTTGCCGGCGTAGGCCTTGGCCACCGCGGCGTCGACAACCTTGAGCATGACCGGCGTAATGTCAGCGCCCGTGCCATCGCCTTCGATGTAGGGGATGATGGGCTGGTCAGGGACATTGAGCGAGAAATCGCTGTTGACCGTGATTTTCTGGCCCTCGGCAGGGACCTTGATGTGCTGATAGGACATGAACGCTCCAGTTGTATCCAGACGAGAAATGTTAAATAAAACTACAGTCTTATATAAGAGTAGTGTAGCCTAAATTAGGCAAGACAGCGGCAATTTCATGTGGAAAGCCCTGATTGACGCCGCCCATGTCGGATAAAATGGAAAATTACCCACATCGAAATGCCATGTTCAATCCATCGCGAGACCAGGTCCGGCAATTTTTTGCCGAGGCGTGGCAAAAACACCGATCCAGGCACGTGTTGACCCCCCTGGAAACCATGGCTGTCGACCTGGTAAAGCTGCATCCCGAGTATCACGCCGCGCTGGAAGATCCCGACTACCTGGCCGCCGATTACGCGGTGGAAAAAGGCCAGACCAATCCGTTTCTGCATTTGTCGATGCACTTGGCCATCAACGAGCAACTGTCCATCAACCAACCGCCAGGCATCGTCGAAACCTATAAATCCCTGCTGGCCACCCATGACGCCCACGACGCCGCCCACATCGTCATGGATGCGCTGGGAGAGCTCATTTGGGAAGCGCAACGCCTGGGCGCGCCGTTCGACAACGACAAATATCTGGATCTGATACGGCGCTACGCGACACGCTGATCCACGGCGTTTCTCGTCCGCTGTTTCCATCCCCGCCGCCGCAAACTCGGCTCCGGCACGACGCAGCGTGCCAAAAAAGTTGTTACCGAAATGAAGAGTATTACCGACCCGCGCAGCGCGAAGCCCGTACGATTCGTCGAGCAAATCAGCGGATTCATCGAAAACGGCTTGGGCTGGGACTCGGTATCGATGTGTAATCGGGTGGGGACCACTGTTTTTAACGGCTCTATATGAGCGCCTGCAAGCAGCGCATATGACGGATCGATTACGAGAAGAAAACACAACGGCCACCAAGACATAGTCTGGAATGTTCCTTATGGAAACCATCCTCAAAATACAAGCGATGCGCTCTAACCTGCTCCTTGTGATCGCCACGCTGCTGGCCGCCTGTGATGGTAGCGGCTCAGGCTTGGACAAGCCCTCCGCCTGTGGGACGGCTACTTCGGCCCGGACGATGAGCGTTTCCGCTCGCGAAATACCCATCCATCCCTGTGACGACGATGACTATTCCTGCAACGACGCCTATCCCTGCGACGTGGACACGTCTACAGGCGAGACGGAGCCGCTGTACGCGTTCCAGTGGGCGCTGAACTATAAAAACAGCTATTTCAACGGCTTCCCGGACACGTTCGGCAGCGGCATGGACCTCAACGTCGAACCGGTACATCGACAAGGCTTCAAAGGCCAAGGCGTGAACATGCTGGTGCTGGACGGGGGCTTCGACGAGTTGCACGAAGATCTGTTGCCCAATTTCAAGACTGCGCTATCCTGGAGTTTCACCACCAAGACGCACTCGCCCCAACCCAAACCCGACGATGCCCACGGCACCAACGTCGCCGGCATCATTGCGGCCGCACAGAACGGCCTAGGCGTCATGGGTATTGCGCCGCGAGTCAATCTAGGCGGAGCCGACTCTCTCCACGCTCCTCCAAGCCATCTTCTCGCATCCTACGGCGGAGCGCCCTGGTCCAGCCAGGGAGACGTTTTTAACGTGTCTTATGGGCTTGACACGCTAGCTTACTCATATGAGTCCGACATCGGGCGCGATCGAACCGCCGCTGCCCGAGGCTTGAAGAAACTGCGCAACGGCAAGGGCGCCATCTTCATCAAGTCGGCGGGAAACAGCTTCCACTACGGATTCAACCCCAAAAAATGCGAATCGGGCGGCTTCAGCTGCGTCAACCCCGCCAACGATACACTCACTCTTGAACCCAACATCCTCACAATAGCTGGACTCAACGCCCAGGGCTCGGCCAGCCAGTACAGCAGCGCGGGGTCGGTGATCTGGGTAACCGGCATGGCGGGCGAGTACGGCAACCAAGGCGATTATGGCGAACGCAGCGACTACGGCAAAGACGGCCCGACCATCTTTACCACGGATCTAAAAGATTGTGTCCACGGACCCAGCAACGCCCGCGCGAACACACCTTTCCTGCGAGGGCAAACAGAACGCGATGGCAAGCCCGATAACCCCAACTGCGACTATGCCTATATAAACGGCACCTCCGCGTCCGCACCCACCATCGCGGGTGTCGCGGCCCTGGTACTCAGCGCCAATCCAGAATTGACGTGGCGCGACGTGCGCGACATCCTGCGTCTGTCGGCTCGCAAAGTGGACGAGAACTACGAACTTGCCGTCCGCCGGTCAAGTCAGCCGCCCTCGAGCACCCTGATGGATCTTCGCACCAACCAACCCCTGAATACGTTGGGCAAGCCCGCCGACATCGTGGACGGCGCCACGGCCTTTCCTCCGGAGCTGGGCTGGCAACGCAACGCGGCGGGCCACGACTACTCCAACTGGTATGGATTTGGCGTGCCGGATGCGGAAAAGGCGGTCGCCCTGGCGCTGGAGTACAAGAAGGATTCGAGCAGGAGCCGCTCCGCGGATGTTCAAATACCGGATTTTCGGCCCATGGCCTTTTGGCATTTGAACTCGCCAAATGAAACAAACCCGTCTGTACGCGCGCTCGACGAAACCCAGATCCGTAGCGGCCCGTTTCCGTATCAACAGGTCACATCGATGGGCAAGTTCAAGTGGGATGCGGCTCAAACCGTGGACCAGTTTCAAGTCCGCCTATCGGGCGCGAACGTCTGCCTGGGCTCGCTCGGCTTCGCCGTCAGGTCGCCCTCGGGCACGACTTCCCTGCTCAAGCTGCCCAACGATCATTTCCGGAAAAACGGGATCCACCAGTTTTCCCGCTACGGCTTGGGGAGTTACGCCTTCTATGGTGAACCGGCACAGGGCGACTGGGAGATCTTTGCCATCGCGGCCAACCCCGACCTCCAGTTCACCGATGATCAATTGCCTTGTCACTCGAAAAATGGCAATGCGGAACGAAACTTCACCCTGCTGGTTCAGGCACGCATCATTGCACAATAACCCATGCCGTTAATCAGGCGGTCGAGCCCCGCCAACAAGCGGGCCGACGGGAATCGATCGTACGGACCTGGACGACAAAAAGCCCATATTCCTTCAAGAATCATGGGCTTGGAGTTTGCTTCGGACTTCTCGGGACTATTCTTGGTGCGTCGGCGAGACTCGAACAGTCAATATTCATGCGACTTACCCAGCAGGCAGTCCATGAAAATACCAAAACACATACCAAAAACTTCAGGCTTTCATCATTCAGCTTG
>CAZKBT010000084.1:0-11186 GCA_964551305.1 uncultured Burkholderiaceae bacterium | reverse complement strand
CAAGCCTGTGCCGGGCGGCATCGGGTTCCAGCCGGCGTCGAGCCCGCTGGCCGGCGGAGGGGAAAGCAGGGTGGCGATCACGCTCTGACGTTCGAGTACCGGCGCGTTGCCGCGCAGGGGGTGGTGCAGCCAGCGGCGCAACAGGCGGCTGCCCATGGGAGTGGCGCAGTGATCGAGTATGGAAAACAGCGTGGGGCCGTCGTCGCCGCTGATCGTGTCGGTGAGTTCAAGATTGCGGCGGGTGACCGGGTCGAGCACGACATAATCGCCGCCGTGATCGACGCGGATGCCATGCACGTGTTCGAGCGCCTGGCTTTGCGTGCGGCTGACATAGCGCAGCAGCGCGCCGGCGGCGCAGCTGGCCACGGGCGCATCGGCCAGGCCGAGCCCCTGCAGCGAATCGACCTTGAAATGGGATTCCAGCGCGTGGCGGGCGCCATCGGCCTCGAAGTGCCAGTCGGGAATGCGGCTGACGGGGGCGTGGGTCGTCAGGCTTTCCCGGGCGCTTTCGGCCAGCACGAGTTCGGCCGGATCGATGCGATGCAGCTCGGTGTCGAGCATGTCGGGCGCACATTCGGTGACGCGGAACTCACCGTTGGCCACATTCATCCATGCCAGGCCGCAGCGTTCGCCGCGCCCTTTGCGTTGTGTGAGAACCGCCGCAATCATGCGATCGGCCTTGCTGGGCAACAGGGCGTCGTCGGTCAGCGTGCCCGGTGTGACGATGCGCACGATCTTGCGTTCCACAGGCCCCTTGCTCGTTGCCGGGTCGCCAACCTGCTCGCAGATGGCTACCGATACGCCCAGTGTGACGAGGCGGGCGAGGTAGCCTTCAACGGAGTGGAAGGGCACGCCCGCCATGGGAACCGGCGCGCCGTTGGACATGCCGCGCTTGGCCAGCGTGAGATTCAGCAGCCGCGCACCCCGTTCGGCATCTTCGTAGAAGAGCTCGTAGAAGTCGCCCATGCGGTAGAGCAGCAGGTGTTCGCCGGCCTCGGCCTTGAGGCGGAGGTATTGCTGCATCATGGGGGTGTGGTTGGAGAGGTCGACCTCAGGAGTGTCAAGGGTTTCGGGGCCTGGGCCGCGTGTTTCCTTGCTTTGCGCCGTGTCTCTGGTCGCGCTGCTACTCGTCGCCATTACTATCTACACCTGTCTAAACATATCTACACCCGACATTTCAGCGTAGGTTTTTACCGAAGAATTTACAAAGTTACGCCGATTCGAAATAGCATCCGGACAAAAACCTACGCCGTAGCCCTGGAATGCATTTTGACGCGCGGGCGGCCAAGGCCCCGTCTGCTGGCCAACATATCACCTTTGCGAGCTACCCGGGCCTACGCCTGGGTGCACCCGCCACTGCGGGTACCCGGACGTACCGATATAAGAGTCCGGTGGATGGCCGCATGCGCCAGGTGAAAATAGGGCGCTGGCCCGCAATGTCGTTTCCAGCAGTCATTGTCGCGTGGGAAGGCCTGCGAGCGCAATGCGATGCCGGCGGTGTCCCCCGAGCGATGCCACCATGCGAGTCTGCCAGCCCGGCCCCGTGCTCTTCCAGCGCTTCAATACGTCGGAAGGGATACGAAGGCTCACGGACACGCTGGGCGCTACCGATTTGGGGCGCCGCGGCGGATTACCTTGTCGCTGTCACGGAGTTCGGCCTTCTGAAAGAAGGCGTCTGTCAGCCCCGGTGCGTCGTCGGGATCAACCCAGGTAGCGCGCGTACTTCTCTTGCTCGCGGACATTTGCTTTCCCCATGCTGGGGATGCGGCGTGCCGTGCCGCGCGGAGTCCCCGGAATCACCATCCTTCCGTCCATCTCACCGATGGTGATGTACCGAGGTTCGCGGTAGTCGGCGGGGTCGTCTGGCCGGTGAAGTGCTTGCCGGCGAACACCTGTCCCGCCATGTGCATACTCAACCCTCGCTGCTCGAGTCTCGGCGCGTTTGGCAAGATCGCAGGTAATTCACATGGATTTACTGTATATACGTTAAATAGGCAACGCAAGAGGTTTCGCCTTTGCTGTAGCCTAGGATGAGAATCAATAATTCCGCAGCCGGGCTTGGTCGCATTCTTGGCAGCGCGCAGCGAAATCGGGCAACACTTTAAGGAGCCGGGATTAAGGCAGCATTAACAGTGTCGTGGGCCGAGAATCTGCCGAAAGACTGTTAAGCTTTTTGTCTTGCGGCCGGGGAAAGAGGAATACGCTGGCGCCTATGCAAGGAGAGTAAGATGCATGTCCTGCTCGTGGAAGACGATCCATTGGTCGCGAACGGTATTGTCGTAGGGCTGAAACTGCACGGTCTGACGATCGATCATGTAGATACAGCCAGCCTGGCGGATGCCGCCCTGGCAACGTCGTACTTTGATGTCTGCATCCTCGACCTCGGGCTGCCCGACGAGGACGGCATGACGCTGCTGCGTCGCTGGCGCGACGAGGGGCACAGCCTTCCTGTCCTCATACTGACCGCTCGCGATGCGCTCAACCACCGTGTGGAAGGTCTGCTTGGCGGGGCGGACGATTATCTGATCAAGCCTTTCAATCTGGATGAGCTGCAGGCGCGCCTGCACGTGCTCACCCGTAGGGCCGCAGGCCGCAGCACAGATTGCATCCATCATGGCGAGCTGAAGTTCTGCCAGTCAACCGGCCGTGTATGGCTCGCCGGAGAGCCCGTCGCCCTGGCACGCCGGGAACTGTCGTTGCTGCGCGCGCTCCTGCAGAATTCCCAGGCCATTCTCAGCACCGGACAGCTTTGCGATAGTGTGTATGGTTACGAGCAGAACGTGGAAAGCAACGCCATCAACGTTCATATCTACCACCTGCGGCGCAAGCTCGGAAACAATATTGTCGAAACGGTGAGAGGGCTGGGGTACCGCCTCGGACCGGCCGAGAAAGTAGAAGAACAATGACGCTGCGGCTGAGATTGCTGCTCATCATCGGTGTGTCCCTGACCGCATTATGGGCGCTGGTGGCAACGTGGATGCTGGTGGACACGCGACTATCCTTGCGCGATGCGCTGGACAATCGTCTGGCCGCATCCGCGCGGATGGTGGCAGGGTTGGTTTCCCAGTTCCCCGAGCCCGGAGATCTTGTCACAGCCGGCAATAAGCCCTTGGATGTGGTGGCCCGCGACGGGGTGGCTTGCGAGGTCAGTCTGTTGCGCAGTGAAGTCACGATCGAAACCGTGGCCCGTACTGCCGGCAGTCCTGATCTACGGCACGCGGCGACGGGGTACGGCACCCATGTGTATGGTGGTCAGAGGTGGCGCACCTATGTATTGCGACAAGGGGATATCCAGATTGCGACGGCCGACAGCATAGAAGTCCGCGAGACCCTGGTCCGGGAACTGATTCTTTCGGCCGGCCTGCCCTTCGTCATTGCCTTGTTTGGCTCACTGGTCGTCCTCTGGTTCGGCATTAGCCACGGGCTGGCGCCTTTGGAGCGCATTCGCGCGCTGTTGGCCGCGAGGCGCTCGGGAGATGACAGTCCTTTGCCTGAAGTGAAGGCGCCGGCCGAACTGCGGCCGCTTCTACAGACCATAGAACAGCTTCTCGAAAGACTGCAGGCGGCAATCGTGCGTGAGCGCCGTTTCACGGATAACGCGGCGCACGAACTGCGAACACCTCTTACCGGTGTGAAGACGCACATTCAGGTCGCGCGGCTCGCATCGCAGCGACAAGACGAGGGTGCAACGCTGGAAGCCGCGCTGGTCAACGCGGACGAGGGGGTGCGGCAACTGCAGAATATTCTGCAGCGACTGCTTGAATTGGCACGGCTGGATGCTGAATCCATGGAAGTGGAAAGCAGCGACCCTGTCGACGCGGCCCAGGCCGCGATTGAGGCGCTGGAAATTGTTCACGGTCATGTTGCCCGCCAAGTGCGGGTTCTGGGGGTCGAGGCATCCCGCCCTGTTCGAGCTGCCCGGCCCTTGCTCGTGGCGGCGCTTCAGAACCTGATCGACAACGCGATACGCTACGCGCCTTCCACGACCCCCGTGATTGTCCGGATCGAACCCCGGGACGACGGCATGTTGGGCATCAGCGTGGTCGATGAAGGGCCCGGCATGAACGAAAAGGAGCGCAGCCAGGCCGTTACCCGGTTCTGGCGCGGAAACCCGAAAAAGCCGGGTTACGGCTTGGGCCTGTCCATTGTCAACGCAATCGCGCTGCGTCATGGGGGCGTGCTTGAACTTCTGGAACGGAAGGGCGGCGGGCTGGAAGCGAGGCTCGTGTTGCCGTTGGCGGAAGATATCGAAGCCTTAAGCTTCCCTTAATCCGGCGAGCGCATCATCCAAGGTAGTTCAGCTTGGAGGACTTCAGCTTGTCTGTCTACCGGATCGCCCGCGCGGCCTTGATCGTATGTTGTTTCGCCATGGGAAGCGCCTGGGCGGACACTGGCCTGTTTTCTTGGGGCGCACAGCCCGAATTTCTTGAGGCGTCGGAGGTTTTCACGCTTGGGGAAATGCGGCAGGAAGGAAGTGACCATGTGGTCCAAGGCCGGATCGCCGACGATTATTATGTCTATCGCCATTCATTGAAGCTGGTCGACGGTGCCGGAGATGAAGTCAACCTCGATCTGCCTGCAGGCACGCCCCGGCATGATGAATTCTTCGGCGACACCGTAATCTACACCGGCAACTCCGCCCATTTGCGTTTCCCGGCGACGGCATCGGGCCCATTGACACTGCATTGGCAAGGGTGCGCGGAAGAGGGCATCTGCTATCCGCCCGAAACCATACGCATCGATCTATCAGGTTCGGTGGGGGGCGGGCGGTCCTCCGATGAAAGCGGGGCCTCCGCTGCCAGCTTCGCTCTGCAAGAAAAGCCTATGGCGAACGCCCCGCATTCCACGGCCAATATTGCGGAAGACCAGGCGGCGGCCCAACGGCTCGCCTCGCTCGGCCCGGTTGCCGGAACCTTGCTGTTCTTCGGATTCGGCCTGATGCTGGCCTTTACGCCTTGCACGTTGCCGATGATCCCCATCGTCTCCTCCATGGTCGTCGGCAGCCGGGCCAGGCCCAGGAAAGCGCTGGCCATGTCGTTGTCCTACGTGTTGGCGATGGCGGGCACGTATGCGGCCGTAGGTGTGGCCGCCGGCCTGGCCGGCGCCAATCTCCAGGCCACCTTGCAGTCGCCATGGCTGCTGGGGGCATTCGCCGCGCTGTTTCTCATCCTCGCAAGCTCTTTGTTCGGCTTGTTCGAACTGCGCCTGCCATCCGCGCTCATGAACCGTGTCGAAGCAGCGGGGCGGGGGCGTACTGGCGGCAGCCTTGCCGGCGCCGCCGCACTGGGTTTTCTGTCGGCGCTGTTGGTGGGGCCCTGCATGACCGCCCCCTTGGCAGGCGCGCTGTTGTATATCGGGCAGACGGGCAGTGCCCTCCAAGGCGGCCTGGCACTGTTCGCGCTGGGGCTGGGCATGGGGCTGCCGTTGTTGGCGATTGCCGTATTCGGCGCTCGTGTCCTGCCCAAGCCCGGCGCATGGATGGATCGCGTGCGTGTGGCTTTTGGCTACGTCATGGTGGGCATGGCCGTGATGATGCTGACCCGTTTTCTGCCGGGCACGCTGAGCCTGCTGCTGTGGGGCGTCTGGGTGCTATCGATGGCCATCGGCCTCGTGGCGTGGGCACAGGCCGTTGCCGCAAGGCAGCGGCTGGCCTGGGCCTTGCGCTCAGGCGCGGTATTCGCCGGCCTTTGGTCAGTGCTGATGCTGGTGGGCGCCGCCTCTGGAGGCGACTCCGTCTCACAGCCTCTCGCGCATCTGCGCGGCGCGGCGGTCGCTGGCACGGTGGCCGCCACGCCGAACTACGTTGCGGCCAAATCGGTCGAGGATGTCGATGCACGCCTGGCCGACGCCGCAGCGCGTGGCCAATGGACATTGATCGATTTCTACGCCGACTGGTGCGTCAGTTGCCATGTGATCGAACGCAATGTTTTTGGAGACCCCGCCGTTGCCGCGCGAATGGCAAAGCTGCGGATTGTGCGGCCCGACGTTACGCGCAATGACGCCACGGACAAAGAGTTGCTCAAGCACTGGGGCGTCATGGGGCCGCCCACCCTCATACTCGTGGGGCCGGATGGCACCGAACGCAGAGATCTGCGCGTGGTGGGCGAGATCAACGCGGGCGAATTCCTGGCTCGCCTGAATGAAGCGGGCATATCATGATTGGCGTCGGTCCCTTCTCTATCCAGACAATTGTGGTCGGCGGCGCTCTGCTCCTGGCATGGACGGTGGCGCGCAATGTCGCGCGGATGGTGCCCGAAACGCCGCGCAGGGCGGCCGGAGGCATGTTGCTCGATGCGGCGTTCTGGGGCTTCCTGGCGGCCCGCCTGGCCTACATCGCCCAGTGGTGGCCGGAATACTCGGCGTCGCCCATGTCCATGATTGCCATCGGCGACGGTGGATTTGCCTGGTGGGCCGGCATACCGGTAGCGCTTGCGTTCGTCTGGTGGCGAACCCGCCCGGTGACGGTGCTGCGCCGCCCCGCCATGGCAGGCATCGTCGTCGGTGTCGTGGTCTGGGTCCTCGCCAATAGCGTATTGAGCCTGTTGATGCGTTCCGCCCCGCCCCTGCCGGATTTGCAATTGACCACATTGGATGAGCGGCCGGTAGCATTAAGCGATTACCAGGGGCGGCCGGTGGTGCTCAACCTCTGGGCGAGCTGGTGCCCGCCATGCCGTCGCGAGATGCCTGCGTTCGAACAAGCCCAGTCAGAGTTTCCCGACGTTGCCTTCGTTCTGGTGAACCAAGGCGAAACCGCAAAAAAAGCGCAGGATTTCCTGGACAGTGAAGGCTTGAATCTGAGGGATGTACTGCTTGATCCCACGTCGCAGGCCATGCAAGCGGTGCAGTCGCGAGGCCTGCCCACCACTTTGTTTTTTGACGCCCAGGGTCGGCAGGTGGATTCGCATTTGGGGGAAATCACGATGCCCGGCCTCAAAGACAAGATACTGCGCCGTTTCGACCGACCCTCGGCGTCGAGGGTCGATAAATGAAGCCATGCGGACGTTCAAAGCTGGGGGATCCGCATTTGAATCGATATAGACAAGGAACAACCATGTTTTCACAGCGAGTCATTTTTTCGCTTATCGCAGCTGCTCCTCTTGTGTTGATGGCGGGGCACGCACAGGCGAAGGACGCGGGGCATCCTCCGGTCATCCGGGCGCTGGAGGCCCAGGGCGTCAGCATCCTGCATGAGTTTGAAGCGGGTGAGAGCGCGCGAGGCTTCGCCGGCGTAGCGGGCGATGAGCCCATCGCCGTCTATGTCTTGCCGGACGGCCACGCCATCGCGGGTACGCGCCTCGATGCGGAAGGGCGAATGGTCGATAAGGAGACGCTGGAGAATCTGGTCGCCAAGCCGATGAGTGATCAGGAGTGGGCATTATTGGAATCCGCGACATGGGTGCCCGATGGAGACGCTGACGCGCCACGCATTGTTTACACGTTTACCGACGCCAATTGCCCCTATTGCCATATGTTCTGGGAAGCCGCGCGGCCCTGGGTGGAGGCGGGCAAAGTCCAGTTGCGTCACTTGTTGGTAGGCATTATCAAGGAAGACAGCCCGGCCAAGGCAGCGGCTATTCTTGGTGCCTCCGATCCGTCGGCCGCGCTTCGGGAAAACGAAGTGACTTACGACAAGGGCGGCATTACACCCGCCGAAACAGTTTCGGAGGATGTGGCCGAGACGCTCCAGGATAACCAGCTTCTCATGATGTCGTTGGGGTTCCGGGGTACGCCCGGCATCATCGTTCAAGGCAGCGATGGGCTGATTCAGAAGTACAACGGCATGCCGCAGGGAGACGCCTTGGCCGACGTGCTGGGGCCGCGCTGAAAGCACTTCTCCACGCGTCGACGGCCGCAGCCCTTCAACGGGCGCGCAACAATGCAATGAATCTCAGGTGGGATGCGTCTGAAGCCGATATACGCATCACCGTTGATGCGGAAGCCGTCGCCACCGCCTTGCCCGCCCCATGTGCCAGCGTGGTCAAGCATGCTGGCTCTCACCATCACCGATCCCGTCGATCGGCACATTCATTCCCGTTTTTATCCTGTCCATGGCGACAATGGTTCTGAACGTCTTGACATTATTGTTTCCATGGAAAAGACGCCGCGTCAGCGCTACGTACTGTTCCATGTCGCGCACGACAAAAATCAGCACGAAATCGCATTCCCCGGCCACGTAATAGCACTGTTGAATCTGCGGGCACGCTTCGAAGCTCTTTCGCATTTCATCCAGGAGGTCTGCGCGTTCGCTCTCCACCTCGACTTCGACGATGATGGTCAATGCATAGCCGACGGCTTTTGGGTTCAGACATGCCGTATAGCGCTCGATGACGCCTTCCCGCTTAAGCTGCCTGAGTCGGCGGTTCACCGCCGCCGTGGACAGGTTGACGCGTGCCCCCAATTCGCTTTGCGGCACCTGGGCGTTTTCTTGAATGGCCGCAAGCAGCAGGCGGTCGTAGCGATCGAGTTTTGTTGTCATTGAACGGCTGGCACGAAAGGGTGGGGAAACTTGATTAAAAGTTCAGATAATTGCCGTGATTCGCAGAAAAATTATACCCATAAGGAAGATAAAATTTCGTCATGCGGAGTCGGAGGACCATTCACATGCCCATGCAAGCCTTGTCACTGGAACCAGAACGTCTGCTCGCGCAACTTGAAACCCTGGGCGATGTGGGGGCGGACGTTCATGGGGAAGGCCGCACGCGCATTGCGCTGACCGATGCCGACAAGGCGGGGCGCGACCTGCTGGTGCAGTGGATGCGCGAGCTTCAACTCGACGTGCGTATCGACCGCATCGGCAATATCTTCGGCGTTCTGCATGCCCCGGCCGCCGGCGGCGATTCCCGTCCGCTGATGATCGGCTCCCATATCGATACGGTAAGCAATGCCGGGGCCCTCGATGGCTGCTACGGCGTGCTGGCCGGGCTGGCGGTGGTGCGGGCCTATCGCAAAGCGGGCGTGTCGCCCGCGCGTTCCATCATCGTCGCGGCCTTCACCAACGAGGAAGGCGTGCGCTACCAGCCCGACATGATGGGCTCGCTGGTCTATGCGGGCGGGCTGCCGCTGCAACAGGCGCTGGATACCCTCGGCACTGATGGTACGCGCCTGGGCGACGAGCTCGAACGCAT
Organism: uncultured Burkholderiaceae bacterium; assembly: GCA_964551305.1. Lineage (GTDB taxonomy): Bacteria > Pseudomonadota > Gammaproteobacteria > Burkholderiales > Burkholderiaceae_B > JBAZDC01. The sequence goes on along the minus strand of CAZKBT010000084.1, from coordinate 2,061 downwards.
CGCTTATGCGGGTGATTTCGAGCCGGGTTCCATCGTGCCGCACGAGTATCTGGAATTGCATATCGAGCAAGGCCCCATTCTGGAAGCCGAGGGCCGCCTGATCGGTGTGGTGGAAAGCTTGCAGGGTATTTCGTGGCAGAAGATCGTCGTTCAGGGCACGGCCAACCATGCCGGCACGACGCCCACCCGCCTGCGTCACGATGCGGGCTATGTGGCGGCGGCCGTTATTGCCTTTCTGCGCGAGGAGGTGGTGGCCGCTGCGCCCGACACGACGCTGGCGACCACGGGTTCTCTCAGCCTGGAGCCGGACGTGATCAACGTCATACCGCGCAAGGCGACGTTCACCGTCGACTTGCGCGATCCCGACGAGGAACGTTTGCGGGCGGCCGAACGGCGCTTCGCCGATTTTCTTGCGTGGATCGCGGAGCGCGAGGGGGTAAAGATCGAAACGGAGCGCCTGGCGCGCTTCGAGCCGGTGGCCTTCGATGCCGGTCTCGTCGGCGACATAGAAGCGGCGACGCGGGATTTCGGCTTTACGTATCGCCGCATGACGTCGGGCGCCGGCCATGATGCGCAGATGATCGCCCGCATTGCGCCGGCCGCCATGATTTTTGTGCCCAGCCGTGGCGGAATCAGTCATAACCCGCGTGAGCATACCGACGATGATCAGCTCATCAAGGGTGCCCAGGTTCTGTTGGAAGTGGTGCGCCGGCGCATGGCGCAAGGCTGATTGTCCATTTTTCTTAATTCCCGGAGACCGGTTTCATGTTGTTCACCAATCCCCGCGCAAGGCGCGATATCTACCCCGCCGGACTTCGTTCAATCATGAGCATCGAGCGAACCGGGGAAAGCCGTTTGTGGCTCGGTTCGTGGGCGGGTCTTGCTTCTGAGGCGACGCCGCTCTACGACCTGCCCGGCATTGCCCGCAAGCTCGGCGTGGCGCGCTTCAGTGTAAAAGACGAATCGGCGCGTTCCGACCTGGGCAGCTTCAAGGCGCTGGGCGCCCCCATTGCTCTGGTTCGCTTGCTCAAGCGTTTGAATCCCGATTTTGATTCCGCCGCCATTCTCACGGGCCGTTATGCGGCGCAGCTCGCGAACTACACCGTCATCAGCGCCACCGACGGCAACCATGGCCGCGGCCTGGCCGCCGCGGCGCGTGACGCGGGATGCCGGTGCGTGATCGTGCTGCATGCCAACGTCAGCATGGAGCGTGAATCGGCCATTGCCGTACTCGGCGCCGAAATCGTCCGCGTCAAGGGAAATTACGACGAGTCGGTCGAGGAAGCGGCACGGCTGGCGGCCGTCAATGGCTGGCAGGTGGTTTCCGATACGTCGTATGAGGGCTACGAAGAGATTCCGCGCGATGTCATGCAGGGCTACGGGGTCATTGCCGCCGAGATCATCGAGCAGACCGGTTCCCGCACCAACGAAGCCGGCGCATTCACCCATGTCTTTCTGCAAGGCGGCGTGGGAGGCATGGCCGCCGGGCTGATCAGTTATTTGTGGGAGTACCACGGCCCGCGGCGTCCGCATTTCATCGTGGTCGAACCGGCGCAGGCCGATTGCCTTCTGCAAAGCGCAATGGCGGGCCATCCGGCGAAATCCGCCGGATCGGTTGATTCGGTCATGGCGGGGCTGGCTTGCGGCGAGACGTCGCCCCTTGCCTGGAAGTTCCTCGACACCAGCGTCGACCACTTCATGACGGTCGAAGACGACATGGCCGTCGCGGCGATGCGTATCCTGGCCCAGGGAAGCGATGAGGACATTCCAATCGTCGCCGGCGAGTCGGGTGTGGCGGGGCTGGCGGCGATGGAGGTTCTGCGCGGCGATCCCGGCCTTTTCGCGCAAGCGGGGCTCGACTCGCACTCGCGCGTATTGATTGTGAATACCGAGGGCGCGACGGCACCGCAAGTCTATGAACGGCTGGCCGGGGAGCCGGCCGCAGCGGTGAAGGCCAGGCAGACGGCCTATCGAACCTCTGAATAGATGGAATGGAGGGGAGCCTGGCCCGACGCAGACTTTGTCAAAAAGGCTGCGTCGGACTTCCCGGCTTACACCGCT
>CAZKBT010000083.1:0-11993 GCA_964551305.1 uncultured Burkholderiaceae bacterium | reverse complement strand
AGATCAAAAAAGTAACAGACAATACAGCAGCCGATGTTGAGATACAGGTCGATCCAAATGATCTGAGAATCGATGTCTATCGTGCATCCGGCCCAGGTGGACAATGCGTCAATACCACCGACTCTGCGGTGCGCATTACCCATATTCCGACCGGGCTGGTCGTGGAGTGCCAGGACGATCGTTCGCAGCACAGGAATAAGGACAAGGCGATGCAGGTGCTGGCGGCCCGCTTGAAGGACCAGCAGCAGCAGGAGCAGCACAGCAAGGAGGCCGCACAGCGCAAGAGCCTGGTCGGCTCGGGCGATCGTTCGGAGCGCATCCGCACCTATAACTACCCGCAGGGCCGCGTGACCGATCACCGGATCAATCTGACGCTGTACCGCCTGGGCGCCATCATGGATGGCGATCTGGACGAACTGACGAACGCCTTGCTTGCCGAGCATCAGGCGGCGCAACTGGCGGCGTTGGGCCAGGACTGAGCGTCATGGCGACGTTGCGCGACAGGCTGGCAACCGCGCGTTTGCCCCGGCTGGAGGCCCGGATGCTGTGGCAACACGTGCTGCAGGTTCCACGCGCCTGGCTGATCGCGCACGATACGGATGAAATACCGGACGCCGTGCAACAGCGTTATCAAGAACTTGAAAATCGTCGTCTTCTGGGCGAGCCCATGGCTTATATTCTTGGACGCCGCGAGTTCATGGGGCATATGTTCGAAGTCGATCCCGCCGTGCTGATTCCGCGGCCCGAGACGGAGCTGCTGGTGGAGCGGGCGCTTGCCGTGCTGGAAGGCAAGCCGGCGCCGCGCGTGCTGGATTTGGGCACGGGAAGCGGCGCCATTGCGATATCGATCGCGCTGGCGCGCCCTGATGCGACGGTCGTGGCGACCGATCTGAGCGCGGATGCCCTGGCGGTCGCGCGTGATAATGCGCGGCGCCTGGGGGCGGCGGTGGAGTTCCTGCGCGGCAGTTGGTACGATGCCTTGACGGGGTCGAAGCCGGCGCCGTTCGGCCTCATCGTTTCCAATCCGCCCTATATCCATGCCGGCGATGCGCATCTGTCGCAAGGGGATCTGTGCTTCGAGCCGGCTTCGGCGTTGACGGACGGAGCGGACGGGCTGCGCGACCTGGAGCGCATCGTGCTGGGGGCCGCTCCGTGGCTGACCCCGCAAGGCGTATTGTTGGTCGAGCATGGCTGGGACCAGGCCGCAGAGGTGCGGCGCTTCCTGGAGCGGACTGGGTATGCGGGCATTGCCAGCCATCGGGATCTGGCCGGCATCGAGCGCGTCACCGGCGGAAACGTATAATTGACTAATTCTTCTTCAGGAAATTTTTGCCATGAGCGACGTTCAAGACTTCATCCGTGAAACCGTCACGACCCATCCCGTCGTGCTTTTCATGAAGGGCACCGCCCAGTTTCCCCAGTGCGGTTTTTCCGGCCGCGCCATCCAGATCCTGAAAGCCTGTGGCGTCGCCAAGTTGGTGACTGTCAATGTGCTGGAGGACGACGAAGTGCGCCAGGGAATCAAGGTGTTTTCCGATTGGCCGACGATCCCGCAGCTGTACATCGCGGGGGAATTTATCGGCGGCTCGGACATCATTGCCGAAATGTACGAAAACGGCGAGCTGACCACCGCGTTGAAAGACTCGGGCGCCTTGGCCTGACGGCATGAGCGCCATCCGTCGGCTGGTCATCGGCATTACGGGCGCCACCGGCGCCCTGTATGCCGTGCGCATGCTCAAGGCTTTGCAGGGTGTGCCCGACGTCGAGACGCACGTGGTGATATCGCCTTCGGGCGTGCTCAACGTCAAGTACGAGCTGGACATGAGCCGCCAAGAGGTGCATGCGCTGGCTGATCACGTGCACAGCTTTCGCGACGTGGGCGCCACGCTGGCCAGCGGCAGCTTCGCCACCGCGGGCATGATCATCGTGCCGTGTTCGATGCGCACGCTGGCGGCGGTGGCCCATGGCTTTTCCGACAACCTGATCACGCGCGCCGCCGACGTGACCTTGAAAGAGCGCCGGCGCTTGATCATGATGGTGCGCGAAACGCCGCTGAATCTGGCGCACCTGCGCAACATGACGGCGGTAACGGAAATGGGCGGCATTATTTTTCCGCCGCTGCCCGCGTTCTATCTGCATCCCCGGTCCTTGGACGACATCATCGATCACACGGTGGCCCGCGTCTTGGAGCTGGTCGACGTTCATGTGCCGGGTCCGCATTGGGAAGGCATGCGGGGATAACGCGCGCCTCGCGCGGACGTGTCCGGACAAGGCGCGTAACGTTCAGTTTCTCAGGTCCGTCATGAATACGACCCGGCGCGACGCTTCGCCCGTCCGCGCGTCGGTATCAGTATGCGCGTCATGGCCGTCATCGGCGTCCTGCGACGGCAGGGCGAGCCCATCGGGGAAGTCGTCCGCGTCGAAAGCCGTATCGCCGTCGGCATCCGCGACGCCCGTTGCTTTCAACCCCGCAAAGTCGTGTAGGTTGCTGTCCATCAGATGCGTCGGCACGACGCGCGACAAGGCCGCAAAGGTATTCCACGACCGTCCCGGATGCTTCCTGTCCCAGTCGGCGATCATGCGGCTGACTTCCTTGCGTTTCAGATTTTCCTGCGAGCCGCACAGATTGCAGGGAATGATGGGGAACTGCTTGATGGCGGAGTAAGCGATCAGGTCTTTTTCGGGAACATAGGCCAGCGGGCGGATCACGATGTGCTTGCCGTCGTCGGACATCAGTTTGGGCGGCATCGCCTTTAGGCGGCCGCCATAGAACAGATTCAGGAAGAAGGTGCCGAGGATGTCGTCGCGGTGATGGCCGAGCGCGATCTTCGTGGCGCCTAGTTCGTCGGCGACGCGGTACAGGATGGCGCGGCGCAGGCGCGAGCATAAGGAACAGGTCGTCTTGCCTTCCGGAATGACGCGCGTGACGACCGAATAAGTGTCCTGGGTTTCGATGTGAAAGGGCACGCCCAGCTCGGTCAGATAGGTCGGCAATACGTCGGCGGGAAAACCGGGCTGTTTCTGATCCAGGTTGACGGCGATGATGTCGAACTTGATGGGCGCGCGGGCCTGGAGCGTCAGCAGGATGTCCAGCAAGCTGTAGGAGTCCTTGCCGCCGGAAAGGCAAACCATGACCTTGTCACCGTCTTCTATCATGTTGTAGTCGGCGATGGCGCGGCCGGTTTCGCGGATCAAGCGCTTGCTCAGCTTGTTGTCGTTGATGCGCTGCTTGCGCGCATGACGGGCGTCGTCGCGCGATGCGCGTTCACGGGTGTCGGAGTCTGAGGCTAGGGGGAGCATGGTGAACGAACCTGGGTCAGCGGCCGCGCTGCAATTCGATGCCGACGGCGGCGCAGTCGGAAAAAGCCAATGGCTTGCTAATACGGATTTTAACTTGTTGGATATCGGCAAAGTCGCGCAGTATGCGGTCGACCAAACGCTCGCTCAGCGTTTCCAGCAGGTTGACGTGAGCCTGCGTGCATTCTTCGACGATGGCGTTGCGCAGCAGCCGATAGTCCAGCACGGTTTGCAGGTTCTTGTCGTGCACTGCTTGCGAGATCGCGACATCGAATTCCGCGTCGATGTGCAAGGGCTGGGTGGCGCGCAGTTCATGGTCGAGGATCCCGATGTTGGCGTCCAGGGCAAGCTGCGTGAAGAAAATACGGCGGGTAGGAAGAGTCATGGGTTTGGCGTGGTGATGAGATCGGGTTCGGGCAGTGGGCTTTTAGCTGAGGCTGAAGTCCCGTTTAAAGCCGACGAGATGCTGGCCTCCGTCGACGATGATGGTCGTGCCCGTCATGCTGCGGCTTTGGGCGGCGAACAGCACGGCTTGCGCGATGTCTTCCGGCGTGCTGGATTGTCCCAGCGGGGCCATGGCGTGCGTGCGCGCGAAATCCCGGTCGCTTTGCAGGTAGCTGGGCAAGGTCAGGCCGGGTGCGACGCCCACCACCCGCACGGCGGGAGCCAGGGCCTGGGCCAGCATGGTCGTCGCTGCTTGCATGGCTGCCTTGGTTAGGGTGTATGAGAAGAAGTCCGGGTTGTAGTTCCAGAGCTTTTGATCGAGCAGGTTGACGACGACGCCGGGCGCGTCGCGGACTTGGCCGCGCACGTGGGCGGCCAGCTCCTGGGCGAGGATAATGGGCGCGATCAGGTTCGGACCGAGATGGTGCGCCAGGTTCTGTCCGGAAAACGTGCCGGCGTCGTCATACACGAAGCGCCCCGCATTGTTGACGACCGCATCCAGCGTTCCGAAATAGTCGATGACGTTTGCGACGACGGCGCGCGTTTCCTGTTCGTCTTCCAGGTTGCCGCGCACCAGCATGCCGGCGCTGGACGTCCTGGCAATTTCGTCGGCGGTGCGTTCGGCTTCTTCGCGCGATTGGTGAAAGTGCAGGGCGACGTTCCAGCCTTCCTTTGCGAAACGCAAGGCAATGGCGCGGCCCAGGCGTCTCGCCGCGCCGGTCACGAGGACGGTCTTGGCGCGTCGAGGCCCATCGTCGGGCAGGCTGGGCGGGTTGGCGGATGTCGTCATTTTTCGGACTCGCGCGCGGTAAGGCGGCATTCGGTCGGCGCGGGCGGTGCCAACGTAACGCGGTAGCCGCGCAGCTCGTCACGGCGAAAAACGTGCACAGTGACGGTGTCATTGCCTTGGTAGGCATCGAGCAGGCGATCCAGCGACTTGTCGCCGCCCACGCGAATGCCGTCGATGGCGACCAGGACGTCGCCCGCCGACAGGCCGCCCCGGTGCGCCGCGCCGCCTTCGTACACCGTGGCCAGATGCGTCTCTCCGTGCGCGATGCGGGTGCGCACGTCCAGGGACGGCCGGCCGTTGGGCGTCGTCCATTGCAGGGTATAGCCGGCCCAGGCCATCAACCTTTTCAGGGGCACGTCTTCGCGGCCATGGGCGTAGCGATCAATGAAGGCCGCCACGTCCACGCCCGTCGCTTCACGGATGAGGCCGGCAATGCCGTCTTCGGGGATGCCTGTGGGCCGTCCTCGGTAGAAATCGCGTCCGTAGCGCGTCCACAGCAGCCGCATCGCGTCATCCAGTGAGCGCCGGTTGTTCGTCGCATGGCGTATGTAGAGATCGAGCCCCGCCGCCACCAGCGAGCCTTTGGTGTAATAGCTGACCAGTGCATTCGGGGAGTTTTCGTCCTGCTTGTAATACCGCGTCCATGCATCGAACGAGCTTTCGGCCACCGATTGCTTCAAGCGGCCCGTCGAGCGATGCACCATGCTAATGACGCGAGCCAGGCGCTTCAGGTAGTGATCCCGGCTGACGACGCCGGCACGCAGCAGCATGAGGTCGTCGTAATAGGACGTGAAGCCTTCGAATACCCAAAGCAGGCGCGTGTGCGTTTCCCGGTCCAGGCGATAGGGCGCGAAGGCCGCGGGCTTGATGCGCTTTACGTTCCAGGTGTGGAAATATTCGTGGCTGATCAGGCCGAGAAAATTCTGGTAGCTTTCCGTGGATTCGGCGCGGCCCTTGACCGGCAGGTCGGTTCGCGACGTCATCAGGGCGGTGCTGGCCCGGTGCTCGAGCCCGCCGTAGCCGTCGCCCGTCGCCATGGTCATGAATACGTACCGGTCGGCGCTGTCCAGGAAGGGGGCCTTGCGCGTGCGGGGCTCGAAGAAGGCGATCTGCGCTTCGCAAATTTTTCGGGTGTCCGCCGCGATGCGCTGCAGATCCAGGTTGGGCGCGACGCCGGTGAACACCATTTCGTGCAACGCGCCGTGCGCCTTGAACGTGACGACTTGCGGCGTCCCCATTTCGACGGGGTGGTCGATCAGTTCGTCATAGTCCTTCGCGGCGTACGCGCCGAAGCCGTGTTCGCGCGCGCATCGTGGGTGGCCGACGGCTCTGGGCAGGCTGGTGTAGACCTGCCAGTTGCGCTTGCCCGAAGGCGCGCGCAGGTCGACGGTATGACGTTCATGCTCCAGGCCGTGCGCCATGAGGAAAACGCTGGTGCCGTTGAAAAATGCGTGGCTTTCGTCGACGTGCGCGCCGCGCACGGACAGGTCCCAGGCGTACACGATGTATTCGATCGTCAGCGGCCCGTTGCACGGTTCGCATTGCCAGGTATGGCTGTCGCGCTTTTGGACCGATAGCGGCTGGGCGGCGCATTCGGCTTGCAGGCTGATGATCTGGCGCGAGAAATCGCGGATGAGGTAGCTGCCCGGTATCCAGGCCGGCAGCGACAGGACCTGCCCTTGGGGATGCGGATGCGCGATGCGCAACTGAACGCGCAGCAGATGGCCCGCCAAGTCTTCGGGTGTTACGCGGTAAAGTAGAGGTTCTTTTTCCATGCCTATATATTACCTTCGCAACAAGGAGACGACATGAGTGCGCCAATGGTGAAAATAGAAGTGCGTGGGCGCGTGGGGGTGTTGACCCTGGATCGGCCCAAGGCGCTGAATGCCCTGAACGATGCCTTGATCGACGAGCTGGCCGAGGCGCTGCGCGCGTTCGATGCCGATGACGAGATCGGCGCCGTCGTGTTGACCGGCAGTGAAAAGGCATTCGCGGCGGGCGCCGACATCGGCGCGATGCGGGAATGGGGCTACATGGACGTCTATAAAAATGATTACCTGGGCGGAAACTGGGAATCGCTCAAGCGCATTCGCAAGCCCATCATCGCGGCCGTGGCCGGCTACGCCTTGGGCGGGGGATGCGAATTGGCCATGTTGTGCGACATCATTATCGCCGCCGACAATGCCAAGTTCGGCCAGCCCGAGATCAAGCTTGGCGTGATTCCGGGGTTTGGCGGGACGCAGCGCCTGCCCCGCGCGGTCGGCAAGGCCAAGGCCATGGACCTGATACTGACGGCCCGCATGATGAGCGCCGAAGAGGCCGAGCGCGCCGGCTTGGTGTCGCGAGTCGTGGCGTTGGACCGCTATTTGGACGAAGCGATCGAGGCGGCGACGGTCATCGCGTCGATGTCGCTGCCGTCGGTGCTGATGGCCAAGGAGTGCGTCAATGCGGCCTACGAAGGCTTATTGAATGAGACGCTGTTGTTCGAGCGCCGCAATTTTCATGCGCTTTTCGCCACGGAGGACCAGAAGGAAGGCATGTCCGCGTTCGTGGAAAAACGCAAGCCGGCATTTAAGCATCGCTGAGCGCCATACGGTGGCGGGACCGCATGTCCCGCCGGTGAACACGGCGTTGGCGCCGTATCGAATTGGCTGACAAGTTGCTTACATACAAAAAATAAAGCTATACTTATTGAGTTTGCCGGAATCGGAATAGCAAAGAACTGCGGAGGCGAAACATGCGCTTGCCACAGGTTTGGCGCGGTCCGTGAAAGCCCGGCAAGGCGGTAATCAAGCGGTAAGCCCAGAAGCGGTAAACCCAGGAAATGGCGTTGATGGCGAATCAGGTAGATGGCGCGCTGGAAAAACAGATCGTGTTGTCCGATGAGCAGCGCCTTGGTCTGCGATTGCGGGCCAGTGCCGGCATCATGCGTACGTTGTATGCCCAGGCCGGGATGGGTGCGGTTGCGATCGTGCTGTCCTGGTTGGTGGCCGGCAAGCTCGCGGCGTTGTCCGCGCTGATCGGCGCGGGTGCGTACTTGATACCGAACGCCGTGTTCGCGCTGCGTTTGCTGGTGGGGTTGATGGGGCCGGCAAATTCCAGTCCGTTCACTTTTTTTGTGGGCGAAGCGTTCAAGCTTGGCATGGCCGTGGCTGTGCTGGGCGCGGCAGGGTGGCTGGGGCGCGATTGGCTGGTGTGGCCGGCGATGCTGGCAGGATTGCTGTGTGTCTTGAAGGGCTACGTGGTGCTGCTTGCCCTGCGCAAGTTGCCGTAGTGTTTGAATTTTTTGAGCTTCGTGCTCCGGATTTAGCTAACTAGGATAAGGGTTCAGATGGCTGCCAGTGATATTTCGCCACAGTCCTACTATATTCAGCACCATTTGGTGCACCTGAATAACGTTGGCGAGAAGCAGTCGGTGATCGCCGACTTCAGTATCGTCAATTACGATTCCTTGTTCTGGTCCATACTGATGGGTTTGATCGTCGTGCTGTTTCTGTGGCGTGCGGCGAAATCCGTTACGGCAGGCGTGCCCGGACGCTTCCAGGCTTTCGTGGAAATGCTGGTCGACATGGTCGAAGACCAGGCGAAAAGCATCGTTCCCAACGAAAAATCCCGTCGTTTCGTTTCCCCCCTGGCCTTGACCGTGTTCCTCTGGATCATCCTGATGAACGCCCTGGATCTGGTGCCCGTTGACCTGCTCCCCCGGTTCTATCACTTCATCGGCCTGGGTTCGGAGCATGGCGATCCGCTGTATTACCACCGTATTCTTCCCACCGCCGATTTGAACGTGCCCATGGGCATGTCTCTGGGCGTGCTGTTGCTGATGCTCTATTACGGCATCAAGATCAAGCACCCCGGCGGCTTCTTCAAAGAACTGTTTACCGCTCCTTTCCATGCTCACGGCATCGGCGCCCTGGTGCTTGCTCCGGCCAACTTCCTGTTGAACCTGATCGAGTACGCCGCCAAGTCCGTGTCCCTGGGCATGCGGTTGTTCGGCAACATGTTCGCGGGCGAATTGGTTTTCATGTTGATCGCCCTGCTGGGCGGCGCATGGACAGGGTTTAATGGCGCAAGCCTAGGCTTGGGTATTGGTCATGTGCTGGCCGGTTCGGTGTGGGCTATCTTCCACGTCCTGATCGTTCTGTTGCAGGCGTTTATCTTCATGATGCTGACTTTGGTATACGTCGGTCAGGCTCACGAAGGCCATTAATGGGTTTCGGTCCGGGCAAGTCAGTCCGGCCGGGGTGGCAAGGTTTTTCTTGCAAAGCAGTTTTTTGATTTTTTGATTACACGGTTATTAACAAGGAGTTGTCATGACCAACGTTGCTTTCGTTGCTCTAGCTTGCGGTCTTATTATTGGTCTGGGCGCATTCGGCGCTTGCATCGGTATTGCGCTGATGGGTGGTAAATATCTGGAAGCTTCGGCTCGTCAGCCCGAGTTGATGAACGCTCTGCAAACCAAGATGTTCCTGCTGGCCGGCCTGATCGACGCCGCCTTCCTGATCGGTGTTGGTATCGCCATGTTGTTCGCGTTTGCCAATCCGTTCGTCGGATAAGCATCGCGTATCCGCCTCGCGCGGGTCAAAGCCGCCGTGGCGGTTCGTCAAGCGAGCCGACTGCGGTGTGGAAATCAGTGCCGGGCAGCATATGGCTGCATGGCACGAGAGGTATTAAAGGGAAACGACCGTGAACTTAAACGCGACTCTCTTTTTTCAGATGATCGTGTTTTTCGTTTTGGGCTGGTTTACGATGAAATTCGTATGGCCGCCTTTGACGAAAGCAATGGACGACCGTCGCCAGAAAATCGCCGATGGCCTGGCTGCCGCCGACAAGGGCAAGGCGGATCTGGCGCAGGCGCAGGCGCGCGTCAGTCTGATCGAAGCTTCCGCGAAATCGGAAAACCATGCGCGCATGGTCGAGGCTGAGAAGCAGGCTGCCCAGTTGATCGAGCAGGCTCGTCGGGAAGCCGAAGCTGAAAAAGCGCGCATCCTGGCGCAGGCTCAGCAAGACGCCGCGCAGGAAGTCCAACGCGCCCGCGACAGTTTACGTGACGAGGTTGCCGTTCTCGCCGTCAAGGGCGCAGAGCAGATTCTCAAGCGGGAAGTCGACGCGAAAGCGCATGCCGAGCTGCTGAACCAGCTCAAGGCGCAACTTTAAACTCAGGGCAGGCCATGGCTGAACTATCGACTATTGCTAGACCCTATGCCGAAGCGTTGTTCGCCGCGGCCCACGATGATCAGGCCAGCCTGGCGTCGTGGTCCGACTTGTTGGCCGAACTCGCCCAGGTTGCGGAGAACGACGACGTACGCGCCGCGCTGACCGATCCTCGGTTGAACGCCGCGCAGCGCGTCGAATTGTTTTCGGGCTTGGTGAAAAGCCCGTTGACGGATCAGGCGCGTAATCTGATCGAGTTGCTCGTGGGCAATAACCGCATCTTGGTGTTGCCGCAAATCGCGGAACAGTTCGAAGAGCTCAAGAACGAGCTCGAAGGCACCGCATTGGCTCAGATCTACAGCGCCTACGAACTCGATGACAGTCAGGTCGATGATCTTGTCACCGGTCTGCAGAAAAAGTTCGGCCTCAAGCTAAAGCCGTCCGTTACCGTGGATGCCAGCCTGATCGGTGGCGTGCGGGTGATCGTGGGCGATCAAGTACTTGATACTTCCGTGCAGGCGCAATTGACCCGCATGCGCGATATGCTGGCCGCCTAAAGGCGCGCCGGATTACAGGATTCCAGGAGTCTGAACATGCAACTTAACCCGTCAGAGATCAGTGAGCTGCTCAAGAGCCGTATCCAAGGCCTGGGCGCTTCGACCGACGTACGTACGCAAGGCACGGTCGTTTCCGTGACCGACGGTATTACCCGCATCCACGGCTTGTCCGACGTGATGCAGGGCGAAATGCTTGAATTCCCGAACAATGTGTTCGGTCTGGCACTCAACCTCGAGCGCGATTCCGTGGGCGCCGTGATTTTGGGCGACTACACCGGTATTTCCGAAGGCGACCCGGTCAAGACGACCGGCCGCATCCTGGAAGTGCCCGTCGGCCCCGAGCTGCGCGGCCGCGTGGTGGACGCCTTGGGCGCGCCGATCGACGGCAAGGGCCCGATCAACGCCAAGGCCTCCGACATCATCGAAAAGGTCGCGCCCGGCGTGATCGCCCGTAAATCGGTGTCGCAGCCTCTGCAAACCGGTATCAAGGCCATCGACTCCATGGTGCCTATTGGCCGCGGCCAGCGTGAGCTGATCATCGGCGACCGCCAAACCGGCAAGACCGCCGTGGCCGTCGACACCATCATCAGCCAGAAAGGCAAGAACGTCACCTGCGTGTACGTCGCCATCGGCCAGAAAGCCTCGACGATCAACAACGTCGTGCGCAAGCTCGAAGAGCACGGCGCGCTGGAATACACCATTGTCGTGGCGGCCGCCGCGTCGGATTCGGCAGCCATGCAGTATCTGTCGGCTTATTCCGGCTGCACGATGGGCGAGTACTTCCGCGATCGCGGCGAAGACGCCTTGATCATTTATGACGACTTGACCAAGCAGGCATGGGCCTATCGCCAGGTTTCGCTGCTGTTGCGCCGTCCCCCGGGCCGTGAAGCCTACCCCGGCGACGTGTTCTATCTGCACTCCCGCCTGCTCGAGCGCGCCGCTCGCGTGAACGAAGAATATGTCGAGAAGTTCACCAAGGGTGAAGTGAAGGGCAAGACCGGTTCGCTGACCGCGCTGCCCATCATCGAAACCCAGGCGGGCGACGTTTCCGCGTTCGTGCCGACCAACGTGATTTCGATCACGGACGGCCAGATCTTCCTGGAAACCGATCTGTTCAACGCCGGCGTGCGTCCCGCCATCAACGCGGGTATCTCGGTGTCGCGCGTCGGTGGCGCCGCGCAGACCAAGGTTGTCAAGAAGCTGTCGGGAGGCATCCGTACCGACTTGGCCCAGTACCGTGAATTGGCCGCTTTCGCCCAGTTCGCTTCGGACTTGGACGAGGCGACGCGTCGCCAGCTGGAGCGCGGCAAGCGCGTGGTCGAACTGCTCAAGCAGCCTCAGTACCAGCCTTTGCAGGTCTGGGAATTGGCCGTCAGCTTGTTCGCGGTGAACAACGGCTATCTGGATGATCTCGAGGTCGAGAGCGTCCTGGCGTTTGAGAAAGCCTTGAAGGACCATCTGAAAACGAAACACGAAGCCATGATTCAGCGCGTCGAAGACAAGAAAGAGTTGTCGAAGGAAGACGAAGCCGAACTGGTTGCCGCTATCCAGGAATTCAAGAAGCACGGAGCTTTTTAAGAATGACTGGCAAGGGTCGAGCCGGCTTGCCGGCCCGCCCCAAACCTAGGGCGGGGCGATTGCTTGGCGCAAGCTCCTACTAGAAAAGCCCTTTCAGGAAAGTGCGATGGCCGGAATTAAGGAAATTCGAACCAAGATCAAGAGCGTGCAAAACACGCGCAAGATCACCAAAG
>CAZKBT010000082.1:0-12208 GCA_964551305.1 uncultured Burkholderiaceae bacterium | reverse complement strand
CTACAACATCCCCGTGCACTCGGGCTTCGACATCACGCCTGAATTCTTCAAGCGCCTGCAACAGATCAAGAACGTCCAATACATCAAGGACACCAGCGGCAGCTTCACGCGCCTGCAACAACTGATCCTGGACGGCGCGCCCGTCTTCAACGGCGCCGATCCCTTCGCATTCCACGCTCTGGCCGCCGGCGCCCTGGGCTGCTTCTGGGGCGCGGTCAACGCCATGCCCAAGGAAGCTGCGCAGCTGTACAAGCTCGTCAGCGAAGGCAAGCTGAAAGAAGCGGCCGACCTGTGGAAGCGCATGCTGCCCGCCAACATGTTTTTCTGGACGCACTCCTACAACGCATCGGTCAAAGCCGCCACCGCCTTGCGCGTCAACGATCTTGGACCTTGCCGCCTTCCCGTTCTTCCCCTGAGCGATGACGAAGTCGCCGAGCTCAAAAAGGCGCTGGCGCCTTTGAACTAAAGGGCAACATCGGAGCATCATGATGAAAAAGACTAAAGACGACGTCTTCAAGCTTGCCAAAGAAGGCAAGCTCTATGCGGGCAACCTGATCGACGGCCACGGCGCCGCCAAGGAAAAACTCGAGACGTTCACCCCCATAGACAATACGCTGATCGGTCACGTGGACTCGTCCTCGGCCGAGGATGTCGATGCCGCCGTCAAAGCGGCTCGCGCTTCGTTCGAATCCGGCGAATGGTCCGCTCTGGCCCCGGCGCAGCGCAAGGCCGTCCTGCTTGCGTGGACCAGGCTGATCGAAGAGCATGCCGAAGAAATCGCGGCCCTGGACTGCATCGACGCGGGCAAGCCCATCACGGAGTGCCTGAACACCGACCTGCCCGCCACGCTGGACACCTTCTCCTGGTATGCCGAAGCGGCGGACAAATGTTTCGGACGCATTTCGCCCACAGGGCCCGACGCCCTGGGACTGATCGTCAAAGAAGCGATCGGCGTGGTGGGCACGGTGCTGCCGTGGAATTTCCCCGCCCAGATGTATGCATGGAAAGTGGCGCCGGCCTTGGCCGCGGGCAACTCCGTCATCGTCAAGCCGGCCGAGCTCACCTCCCTGAGCGCGTATCGCCTGACCGAGCTGGCGTACGAAGCCGGCGTGCCCAAGGGCGCCCTGATCCTGGTCAACGGCCTGGGCGAAATCGCCGGCAAGGCGCTGGGCCTGCACCCCGACGTCGACGTCGTATCGTTCACCGGCTCCACCGAAGTGGGCCGCTACTTCCTCAACTACTCCGCCCAGAGCAACCTGAAGGAAATCGTCCTGGAATGCGGCGGCAAGAGTCCGCAAGTCATTTTCGAAGACGCGGACCTGGACGGCGCGATCGATCACATCCTGGCGGCGGCCTATTGGAACATGAGCGAGAACTGCAGCTGCGGCTCGCGCATCATCGTCCATTCCAGCCTGAAAGACCAGCTGATCGAGAAACTCAAAGCCGGCCTGGCGAACTGGAAAGTGGGACTGCCCACGGATCCCGAAACGCGTATCGGTCCCATGGTGGAGCGCGCCCACTTCGAGAAGGTCAAGGCCTTCATCGACGAAAGCGTCAAACAGGGCGCCAAACTGGTGCACGGCGGCGGCATCCGCGAAGACCTGGGCAGCGGCTGGTACATCGAGCCCACGATCTTCGATCAAGTCACGCCCGAAATGCGCCTGTTCCAGGAAGAAGTCTTCGGCCCGATCGCCGCCATCACGACGTTCGAAACCGAAGAAGAAGCCATCGCCCTGGCCAACAACAGCGAATACGGCCTTGCCTCGTCGATCTACACCTTGAATCTGCGGCGCGCGCAACGCGTGTCGGCCCGCATCAAGGCCGGCACGGTCTCGGTGAACGGCTTCTCCGAAGGCGACATCACCGCGCCGTTCGGCGGCTACAAAACCTCCGGCTTCGGCGGCAAGGACAAGGGCTTCGAGGCCTTTGACCAATATACCCGCACCAAAGTGGTCTGGTATATGAACTAAAAGCGGTGCAACGGGGCGGAAGGCCCGTCCAACGGACGGCGTCCGCCCTTGCCTTGTTTTGGTCTTGCGCGAGACGCGCTGGAGAACAAAATGAATTCAGTCAAACGCGTCGCCATCGTCACGGGCTCCGGTTCGGGCATCGGCGCCGCCATCGCCCGCCAGCTTGCATCGCCCGATATAGCATTGATCATCCACGCCCTGCACAACCGCGAAGGCTGCGAGCAGGTGGCCTCGGAGGTGGAAAAACTCGGCGCAAGCACGCGCATTGTGCTGGGCGATCTGGCCGATCCTGAAACGGCCGACAAGCTCATCAACACGGCCATGAATGAATTCGGTCAACTGGACGTGCTCGTCGCCAACGCCGGCTTTCCCGTCAGGGAGCCCTTCGGCGAATTGCGGCGCGCGGATTTCGACAACGTGCACGACGTCGTGACAGGCGGTTTCTTCGAGCTCGCGACCCGCGCCCTGCCGCAGTTGGCGCAATCCGAGGCGGGACGCGTCGTGACGATCAGCACGCACAACGTGCATATCTTCCGTTCCGATTACGCCTACTTCCCGGCCTCGGCATCGGCAAAAGCCGGGCTCGAGGCGTTGACGCGCGCATTGGCGCTGCAGCTTGCGCCCCAGGCCGTCACCGTCAACTGCGTCGTGCCCGGCCTCATCGAAAAGCCGCACGGCGAACAATTCATATCGGCCCAGGAATGGACCGATTTCGCGAAGAAAATCCCGCTGGGCCGAGTCGGCAAGCCGGAAGAAGTGGCGGCAATGGTCACGTTCCTGACGTCCCCGCAAGCCAGCTACGTCACTGGCCAGATCATTCACGTCAACGGCGGATTCATATAGGCGAGCCGCCATGGACGACGCTCCTTGCGCCGCTGCGCGGTCAACGCGTCGGCGCCGGACCCGACGAGCCCCTGATCATCAGGGGCGTTTCAAGGCAAAGATGGCGTATCGGGTTGCCTTGATTGATCGCCTGCAAGACGGCGCGGGCCGCCTGTTCGCCCATCTGCCGGCCCGGCACGGAAACCGTGGTCAGCGTCGGAATGGTCAGCGCGGCGTAGCTCTGGTCGTCGAAGCCCGTGATGGACAGGTCCTCGGGCACGCGCAATCCCATTTGATGGGCAGTGTGTATGGCCGCGATGCCGTATTGGTCTCCCGAGCACACCAGGGCGGTGACCTCGGGATGCTGCTCACGCAGGGCATGCACGACGCTGACCGCGAATTCGCTGGATTCGTGATCGATGCTTTCGTAGATCAGGGGCGGGCCTTCGATGCCCCGCGCATGCATGCAATCGATGAACGCCTGCTTGCGTGCCCGCTGCCGATCATTGCCCAGCACCGGCCCGCTGATCATGGCGAAACGGCGATGGCCCACGGAGTAAAGGTAGTCGACGACCTGCACGATAGCCTGGTAATTATCGATGCCGGCGGTGAGAAACGGATTGCCGGGCAGCTTGGAATACGTACAGACCACCGGAATGCCCGCCTGCTTCAAGTAGGCCACCATCCTGTCGTCTTCGATTTCGCCCACGATCATCAAGGCTTCGGCGCCGTGCTCGACCAATTGCCGCACGGGTTCCAGGATATTCCTATTGTCGAACCCGACCGTCATCAACACCGTCAAGTATCTCTCCCGGCTCATTTCGGTCTGGAAGCCGGTCAGCATGCTGGCGTAGATGCCGTGCGCCGTCGATGGAAACACCGCGCCGGCAATGCCCGTGCGCTGCAAGCGCAATGCCTTGGCCGACGGATTCGGACTGTAGCCCAGGCTGTTGGCCGCCCTGAG
Organism: uncultured Burkholderiaceae bacterium; assembly: GCA_964551305.1. GTDB lineage: Bacteria > Pseudomonadota > Gammaproteobacteria > Burkholderiales > Burkholderiaceae_B > JBAZDC01. The sequence continues at coordinate 8,452 of CAZKBT010000082.1, read as the reverse complement.
CACGCTATCGCGGACTTCCGCCCGCACGGTCTCGGGCATATTGAAGCTGCGCGATACCGTAGCGACGGACACACCAGCGGCCGCGGCCACGTCCTTGACGCTGGGCCTGCGCAGACGGATAGGTTTTTGCTGGAAATGATCAGTCATGGTCCGAGCTTACCGAAAAAATGAAACCGATATGTAATCGATACACAAATGCTAGATGTTAACTATGTCTTTCTTACTACCAAAACAGTGATAGTATTCAACAATACCAACGTTCTAACAAGAACAGGGTAAACCATAATATATTTGTAATCGATTACATTTTAGACTCTGAATTCCTTCCACTGCGCCTGTCGCGAACGGCAGTCGAAGGCCCTTAACCAAGAAGAGGAGAATCACATGAATTCGAGAAACCGGCGCTTGTTGATCGCGCTAACAGCCTGGCTGGGACTCATGCTGCCGCTCGGCTCGGCGCATGCCCAGCAAGGCGATACGTTGGACAAGGTCATCAGTTCCAAGAAACTGCGTTGCGGTGTCCAGCTGGACTACCCGCCCTTGGGCTATCGCGATGCCAACAACGTGCCCGACGGATACGACGTCGCCTATTGCAACGACATCGCCAAGGCATTGGGCGCCACAGCCGAAATCGTTGAAACGCCGTCGGCCGAACGCATCCCCGCCCTGGTTTCCAACCGCATCGACGTCCTGGTGGCCGGCACGTCGATCACGCCGCAACGCGCGCTGACCGTCGCCTTCACCCAACCCTATGTCGTGCACACGGTACTCGTTCTGACCCGCAACGACACCGGCATCAAGAGCTTCGACGACCTGAAAGGCCGTGCGGTAGGCGGCGTCACGGGTTCCACGCCCGCCCTGGCACTCGAAGAGTACTTCAAGCAGTGGAACGACCCCAAAGGAAAATTCTCGACCTACAGCAACGAAGCGGAAAGCTACCTGGCGCTGAGCCAAGGCAAGCTCGACGCGCTCTTGCTGGGTAACGGCGCGGCCGGCATGCTGATCAAGAGCGGACAGTTCCCCTCGTTCACGACCGCCGGCGAAGCGCCCGTGCAGATCGACCTGGGCGGACTGGCCGTGCGCAAGAGCGACACGGAATTCCTGCGCTGGCTGCGCGTCTTCGTCTGGAACCAAGGCGTCAGCGGCCGCTATAAAGAGCTGTACAACAAGTATTTCGGCCCCGGAGAAGCGCCGGCGCTGGAAATGCCCGGCATTCCTTTCTAATGCATGACTAGCGGCCGAAATGTTTGACTATCAATTCTATTGGTCCATGGTATGGAGCAAGTTTCCGGACTTGCTCGACGGCGCTTACCTGTCGATCCAGATCACGGCGATTTCCATCGTCCTTGGACTGCTGATCGCCATGCCGCTTGCCATCTGGCGCCATTCCGGCCGCGGCGGTCCGCTCGGCGCGCTGGCCGCCACCTGGGTGGAGCTGGCGCGCAATACGCCGGCTCTGTTTCAAATCTACATGGCCTATTTCGGCTTGGGTGCGCTGGGGCTGCATCTGTCCAGCTACGCCGCCCTGCTGATCGCCATTACGTTCAACAACGCGGGCTATCTGACCGAGACCCTGCGCGGCGGCATGGCCGCCGTCGCTCCACAACAGACCGCCGCGGCGCGGTCGCTGGGAATGACCGGATTCCAAAGCTTCATCCACGTGGTGTTTCCACAGCTGTTCGTCATTGTATTTTTCCCGTTCGTCAACCAGATCAACTGGGCTCTGCTCAATACGTCGCTGGGCATGATGATAGGCCTCAGGGAACTGACGGGCGCCACGCAAGCCGCGCAAGCCGAATCGTTCCGGACATTCGAATTCTTCATCGTCGCCGCCGCTTTGTACTACCTGATTTCGAAGCTGATCAGCGCCGGAGCGCATCTGGCCGCATGGCGACTCTTCAAGGACTAGAGCATGGTAATCAACATTACGCCCTACTCCGGTCTGCAATGGTCCGATTTCTGGTACGTCCTCGACGGCGCCTGGCGCACCGTCATGCTGACCATCGTCTCCGGCGCGGCCGGCACCTTGATCGGCCTCGTGCTGGGCTGGGCCAGGGAAAACAGCGTGATTCTCAGATACGGCCTGGCGCTGTACGTCGACGTTACGCGCAGCGTGCCCCTGATCATCCAATTCATCCTGGTCAACAGCGTCTTTTCCATCTTCGGCCTGCCGCTCACGCCACTGGAAGTCGGCTTGCTGACGCTGAGCCTGTACATGGGCGTGCAGACGTCGGAACTGGTGCGCGCCGGCATTCGCTCGGTGCCCGAGCAGCTGCAAAAAGCGGCACGTTCGCTGGGCATGAATTACTGGCAGGTGCAGACCCACATTACCGCCCCTCTGGCGATACGCACGATATTTCCGAGCTGGATCGGCACGCTCATCGGCCTGACCAAAGACACCGCGCTGGTCAGCGTCGTGGGCTACATCGAACTGCTGCGCGCGGCGCAGATCGTGATCAACCGCTCCAACGAAACGCTATTGATCCTGATCGGCGTGGGCGTGTTTTATTTCATAATTTGTTATCCGGTATCGCTGTACGGCAGACGCCTGGAACGGAGACTCGCACATGATTGAGATCAAAGGTGTACGTAAATCCTTTGGCGACAACGAGGTGATCAAAGGCATCGACCTGACCATCAATAAAGGCGAGGTCTTCTGCCTGATCGGCGCCAGCGGTTCCGGCAAATCCACCTTGCTCCAATGCATCAACGGGCTGGAAAGCATACAGGGCGGCCAAATACTGGTCGACGGCCACGACGTTCACGACAAGCGCACCAACATCAACGAACTGCGCCAGAAGCTCGGGCTGGTATTCCAGCAATACAACGCCTTTCCGCATCTGACGGCGATCGATAACGTGGCCCTGGCGCCGCGCATCGTCAAGAAAATGCGGCGCAGCGACGCCCTGGCATTGGCGCGCCAGCATCTGGAGTACGTGGGCCTGGGCGACAAGATGCATCTAAAGCCCAAAAGCCTGTCCGGCGGGCAGCAACAGCGCCTGGCAATCGCCCGGGCGCTGGCGATGCAGCCGACATACATGCTCTTCGACGAAATCACCTCGGCGCTGGACCCCGAACTCGTCGGCGAAGTGCTCGATACGATACGCAAGCTGAAGGAAAGCGGCCTGACCATCATCATGGTGACGCACGATATCGCTTTCGCGCGCGAAAGCGCCGACAGGGTGGCATTCTTCGACCGGGGCAAGATCTGCGAAATCGGGGATGCCCGCCAAGTCATCTCCCAACCGCGCGAAGAGCGGACGCGGCAGTTCCTGCAACGCGTGTTGCAATAGTCGTATTTTTTTTGTCCAGCCTTTATTGACGAGTCGTTTTCATGAGACATACTTTTTTCTGCGTCGACGGCCATACTTGCGGCAATCCCGTGCGCATGGTGGTCGGCGGAGGCCCCATCCTGCACGGAAACAGCATGATCGAGCGGCGGGCGGATTTCCTGGCCAATCACGACTGGATCCGCAAGGCGCTGATGTTCGAACCCCGCGGCCACGACGCCATGTCCGGCACGATCATCTACCCGCCGACGCGCGGCGATTGCGATGTGGCGGTGCTTTTCATCGAGGTCAGCGGCTGCCTGCCCATGTGCGGACACGGCACGATAGGCACGGTGACGTCACTGGTCGAACACGGCCTGGTGCGCCCCCGCGAACCCGGCGTGCTGCGCCTGGACACGCCGGCGGGCGTGGTCGAGGCGCGCTACAAGCTCAACGGCGATTACGTGGATAGCGTGCGCCTGACCAATATCCCGTCGTTCCTGCATTCGACTGGGCTGACGGTGGAGCTGGAGGGGGTGGGAGAAATCGTGTTCGACGTTTCCTATGGCGGCAATTTTTACGCCATCGTCGAGCCGCAGAAGAACTTCGGCGGCCTCGAAACGCTGAACGTCGCGGACATACAGCGCCTGAGCCCCATTCTGCGCGCCAAGGCGAACGAAAAATACCATTTCGAACACCCGGAGCAGCCCGCCATCAAGGACGTGTCCCACGTCATGTGGATAGGCCGTCCGACGCAAGCCGGATCCCACGGACGCAACGCTGTGTTCTTCGGCGACCGCGGCATCGACCGCTCGCCTTGCGGCACCGGCACGTCGTCGCGTGTCGCGCAGTTGGTGGCGCGGGGCGACCTGCAGATCGGCCAGGAATTCGTGAACGAAAGCATCATCGGCACCAAGTTCATCGGCGTCGCCCAGGAACGCACTCGCTGTGGCGATCGCGATGCCATTGTCCCGACCATCGAAGGCTGGGCGCGCGTCACGGGTTCCAATACGATCTACGTCGATACGCGCGATCCTTTGGCCCACGGCTTTATCCTTCAATAACGCGACGGCGCCACCATAATGACGAATTGCATGAAACCGGAGGCGGCATGCCGCACGTAGCCATCGTCGGAGCCGGCCTGATCGGCCTGGCATGCGCGCGCGACGCCCTGAAATCCGGGTGGGACGTCACCCTGATCGATCGCCGGTTCGAAGGCGATCGCGCATCCCACGGCAATGCCGCCGGCTTGGGCATCAGCGAAGTCACTCCCATGGCGGTATCGGCCTTCAGCCTGCAAGCGTTGCGTTGGCTGATGGATCCGCTCGGGCCGTTGGCGGTACGCTGGTCGCAGGTGCCGGCAATGATCCCGTGGGCGCTTGCGTTCCAGCGCATGCAGAACCGGCAAAATTTTCTGGACGCATCGCATGCGCTGGCCTATCTGATGCGCACGGTGTATGACGATTTCATACCGATGCTCAGAGACCTTGACATGGAATCGCGGCTGCATCGCGACGGCGCGCTGACGCTGTACGAAACCGAGGCCACGTATCAGGCAGAGCAAAAGAACTGGCAGCTCAAGCGCGAACTCGGCGTCGCATGGCGCGACGTGTCGGCCGAGGAGCTTGCCGCGCTCGAACCGGGCCTGGCGCCGATATTCAAGCGCGCCATCATGATCGAAGACTGGTCCACCGTCGACGACCCCAAGGCCATCGTGGAAGGCTTGCGCCGCTATGCTCAGCGGCACGGCGCCCGCCTGCTCGAAGCCAAGGCGGCGCATCTGGCCGTCGATCAGCTGGCACGGCCTGCCGTGGTCACGTCGGACGGGCAACGAATCGAGGCCGACCGCGTCGTGGTCGCCGCCGGCGCATGGTCGCAGCCGCTTGCTGCCTCGATAGGCGATCGCATTCTGATCGAAGCCGAGCGCGGGTATTCGGTCACCTTGCCCAACAGCAGGGACGTGCTCAAGCGCGAAGTGATTTTTGCCGAGCGCAGCTTCGTCGCTTCGCCGCTGTCCATCGGCCTGCGCGTGGGCGGAACCGCGGAATTCGCGCACGCTGACGCGAAGCCGAACTACAAGCGCAGCGAGGCGCTGCTGAAGTTGGCGCGTCATTATTTCCCCAAACTCGACCAGGCCGGCGCCGATCACTGGATGGGCGCGCGTCCCACCACGCCGGACTCGGTTCCCGTCATCGGCGCGTCCACGACGTGTCCGAAGGTGCTGTACGCATGCGGCCACGGACACGTAGGGCTGACGCTGTCGGCGACGACGGGCCGTCTGGTCGCCGGACTGCTCAACAATCCCGATGCGCCGGACAGCCGCCTTGCCGCGTATTCGCCGGCACGGTTTACGGCCCGCGCGTCGTCCGGACAGTCACGTCAACCCACGGCGTAAGCCACGCCAAGCCAATCGGGAGTCTGCATGAGATTTCAAAGAATGATCAACGTCGTCGGCGTGCACACCGCCGGCGAGCGCAATGATGTCGTCGTCGGGGGCGTGCTGGACGTGCCCTGCAAGACAATGTTCGACAAGATGAACTATCTGCGCACGCAGTCGGATCATTTGCGCAAGATTCTTTTGTACGAACCCCGCGGGACGGTCGCCCAGTGCATGAATCTGGTGTTGCCGCCTTGCCATCCGGACGCCGACGTCGGCTTCGTCATTATGGAGTCCGAGTTCTACGTGCCGATGTCGGGCAGCAATACGATCTGCACTGTTACGGCGTTGCTGGAAACGGGCATGATCCCGATGCAGGAACCGGTGACCCGCTTTACGCTCGAGGCGCCCGCTGGCCTGGTGGCGGTCGAGGCGACGTGCCGCGACGGCAAGTGCACGGGCGTGAAGTTTTCGAATGTGCCGTGCTTTGTGTTCGGCCTGGATAAGGAGGTGGACGTTCCGGGCTTGGGCAAGATCAAGGTGGACGTGGCCTACGGCGGGATGATCTATGCGATCGTCGATGCGGCGGCGCTGGGCTACGACATCGACCGCGCGGAAGCCCGCGAGCTGGTCGAAGTCGGTGAAGCGATCAAGGCGGCGGCGGCCGAACAAGTGCCGGCTGTGCATCCGCTCGAGCCCGAGATCCACACGATCAATCAGACATTGTTCGCAGGGCCGCTGCGGGAGACGGCGCAAGGCAAAACGGCGCGCAACGCTGTCATCGTGTCGCCCGGCCGCATCGATCGATCGCCGTGCGGCACGGGCACCAGCGCGCGTCTGGCCGTTATGCATGCCAAAGGACAGATCGGCGTGGGCGAGCGTTTCGTGCATCAGTCGATTCTGGGAACGGAGTACGAAGGGGAAATCATCGAGACGCTGTCAGTGGGGCCCTATCAGGGCATCCGGCCTACGATCAAAGGCCAAGCCTGGATCACGGGATTTTTCCAGTATGTGGTCGATCCCAGCGATCCCTTCCAGGAGGGGTATACGTTGAGCGACGTTTGGAAGAAGAATCTCTGACGCATCTCTAACACGTGGGGCTTTGGAGCGGATAGCTTTCGTTCCTTTTCTCGGTCCGGGGACTAGGCTCTATTGTCGGGCCGCCTCTTCGTCGTTAGGATGTTTCGTTCTTGAGAAAGTCGGGTGTGCCGAGGAATTCGACCGACCGGTCGGTCGACCACGCCCCAAGCTTTCCCTGCCTGACCATCAAGCCCCGCAACCGGAAGCTCGCAAAAAACGCATTACGAACCCGCGTTGCATCAGATCAACACAGGCGCATCCGGCAGATCATTTTCGTTGGTCCGGCCGGCTTCGATGGCGGGACAATGGGCGCGCAGGATGTTTTCGATTTCGGCGATCGCTTCCAGTACGCCCGGCACGAAATCGCCGCCGCGCAAGCGGGCTTGCAGTTGCCGGCATACGCCGTCCCATGCCTGGATATTCGCGGCAATGCCGCGATCAGCGATAATTTCGATGCGATGCTTGTCCAGCGCCAAGTACAGCAACAGGCCCGTGCGGCCCGGCGTATCCCACACCCGCATGCGTCCGAATATCTCCAGGGCGCGCATGTGGCTATCGGGCTCGTGCTTGGGGCTGACGGCCTCGACGACGAGCACCAGCTCGCCGGCGTGATCCGTTTCCGCCCGCCGGATCTGCTCGGCGATGCGCTCCAGGGCTTGCGGCGTGAAGTGCTTGCGGCGCAGCCACCTGCCCTCCAGGCCGGCCCAGCCCGTCATTGTTTTCCATGATCCGTTGTGCTCAGGCATAGTCTTCCTTCGAGTGAGCGTCGATTACCAGCTTCCCGAGGCGCCACCGCCGCCACTGCCGCCGCCGCCTCCGCCGCCAAAACCGCCGCCCCCGCCGAAACCTCCACCACCGCCAAAGCCTCCCCCGCTCCCCCAGCCTCCGAGACCGCCGCCCGCGGCGCTGCCGAAGCGTCCATGTCGACGCGACGCGCCGACGGTGGGCGTGCGGTTCGCGAATTGCCGGCCCAGGATGCTGAGGGCGGCGCCCACCAGCGCGCCGATGACGGCTACCAGGATGCTGCCGGTGAGCAAGTACATGAAGACGGCGCCTGCCAGCAGGGCGACGCCCAGGGGCATGGTCAAGCCTATCAGCGCCAGCGGTATCGCCATGAACCAACCATCGCCGACATCGTCGTCGGACGCGGCGTTCGCCGATGGAGGCGGCAGGGGTTCGCCGTCGATCAGTTTGACCAAGCTGTCCACGCCCGCCGTGACGCCCCCGGCATAGTCGCCTTGCGCGAAGCGCGGGGTGACCTGCTCTCGGATGATGCGGCCGGCCAGGATATCGGGCACCACGCCCTCCAACCCATAGCCGACTTCGATCCTTAGCCGGCGATCGTCCTTGGCGATGACGAACAGGATGCCGTCATCCACCGATTTGCGGCCCAGGCGCCATGCTTCGAATACGCGGCGCGCATAGTCCTCGATCACTTCGTCGCCCGTCGTGGGGACGATCAGCACCGCGATTTGCGCCCCCTTGCGTTGTTCGAGGTCGCGCAACGAGGCTTCGATACCTTCGCGCGTCGCGCCGTCCAGAGTGCCGGTCTGGTCCGTGACCCAGGCGTTCAGCGTGGGAACGGCCGGCTCGGCCGCCCGCGCCGCGAAGGAGACAGACAGCAATAACAACAACGCCAAGGCCGCCGCGCCATGCATCGCGATCCGGCGCATTGCGCGCCAAAACGAGTCCGTTCGGCTCAAGGTCAGCCCGCCCATCGCCCGCA
>CAZKBT010000081.1:0-12441 GCA_964551305.1 uncultured Burkholderiaceae bacterium | reverse complement strand
CTGAAGCTTTTGCATTAGCCGCGTGATCTGAGCAGAAACTGCTGGGTCATTACATACATTTCCATTGAAGCCTATCCAGCAAGTATCGCGTAATTGCTCAAATGGCTTGAGAAGCATGTCAACGGCTTTATAGGGATCACTGCAATCAGCCTTTTCTTGCCACACAGCTGTACCGAAATTTCGGTACAGTACAGGTACAGTGACCAGTTTTCACCAATTCAGGTAAAATACGCTAACCTACTGATTTGAAACTGGTTTTACCTATTTCAACCTACGCTAGAATTCGCCCCATTTCCCTGTAGAAATACTGTAAATCACCGACTCAAAATCCCCCGCCGCAAGGCGTGCCGGTTCGATTCCGGCCCCCCGCACCAACGGCTTGTTCCAAACAGGTTCAAGCCACACCAAACTCTCAAAAAAATCATGCGGTTAGGTTAAAAACTTAACCCATGAGGTCCCATCAAGCTTCATCAAATCCCGACGTTGCGTGCCCCCCTCCCCCCAAGGTGTCCCCCAGACTGGTTGTGCCCAGTTTTCTTTTTGCAGGGGTACACCTATGGGATTCCTGACTGACCTTAAGATCCGCACCCTCTCGCCCAGCGCCAAAGAACAGATGCTGAATGACGGCGATGGCCTCTACCTGCGCGTGCGCGCATCCAGCAAAAGTTGGCTCTACCGCTACAAGTCCGACGAAAAACAAATCAAGATCGGCCTAAGCGCCTACCCGACGATCACCCTCGCAATGGCACGTGAACTCACCAGAGAGGCGAACGCGCTGCGCGCTCAAGGCATCACAACCCGCAGGACGCTCGATGAGAGCAGCAAGAGCAATATGGACATCATCCGTCAGCATATGAAGGCCGCTGCAATCGTCGCACAGGAGTTGAGACATGAGTAAACGCATCGTTGAAGGGATCGAGGTCGAAGTCAGCTCGGGCAACGTGTTTGCCGACCTGAGTTTGCCCGACGCCGACAAACTACAGATCAAGTCTGGTCTGACCGTCGAAATTGCCAAAGCCATCCGCGAACGCGGACTGACGCAAGCCGAAGCGGCAAAGCGCATGAGTCTGACTCAACCCAAGGTGTCGAGCCTGTTGCGCGGCGAGTTCTCGAACTTTTCCGAACGCAAGCTGATGGATTGCCTGAACCGCCTGGGCTACGACATCGAAATTCGTGTGCGCGAGACGGCAGAGCCAATCGGCCACCTGGTGTTGACCCACGCCTAAGTCGATGGGCAGTAAAGACTTGAACGACTCAATGCCGTAATCCGTAGCACGTCCATTTTGAGTAAACGACCGTACAGCGTAGCCGATGAAGATAGAAAGCCGTGAAAACACCTATGACGCCGCCGCGATGCGGCAATTGGGGCACTAATAGGCCCGCGCCGTTCCGCGGCTGATAGCCAGGCGTACGGACGCGCCGGGCAGGCTCTGTTGCAGCGGTGCCACTGCAGCCACCGCTGTCGGGAAATCGGCATAGCGCATCAGCGCGATGCCTGTGGCGGCGAGGTATTGAATCGACACTGGAGCGGGGCCGGGCCTTGCGCCTGAACGAATCTCCGCTTCCGATGCTCCTGTGACAAGAATTTCGTTTCCGCTGCTTACCACCAAACCTTTACTGTCAACCAATAAGCTGGCGCCATCGACACCTTTCTGCGGCAGCAGACGATAGGATTGCTTGCCTACGTTATAAGTCGGCAGATTGGTGAGTTGGCCGAGCTCGTCGGCCGAAATTCTGCTGCCAGGCGTATATGTGCCGGCAGCTTCAGCACCAACAACCAGCAGAACCGCAGCGACGCCGCCAAAAATACTATTGATCCATTTCATAAAGTGTCCTTGTGTCAGGCAAGACCTATTTATTGTGCAATGATACGAGCCTGCGCATGCAGGAGATAGTCAGCCGGGGCGGCAGCGTCGCCGAAGCAGCTTAGAGACACAGCAGGCTCAATCTCCCCTGCTTCATTCTCCTGCCCGTAATTTAGCGCAAGCTCGGGATTAGCCGCCACCAGGTAGACGTTCCAATTGCCGGCTGCGGCCTCGCCATAGAAAGCCACACTGCTCATGCCATAATCCTCGAACTCCGTGACCTCCTGTGAGCGAAAAATGTCGTTGGGAAGCTTCAGTAGCGACATCGTGCCCAGCGGAGACTGCACGGCAATCCCAACAGAACCCAGACAAACGTTATCTCCAGACAGGCGGACCTGCACGGTATCCACGGTCTGCTCTGCCATGTTCAGTGTTCCCAAAAGAGTAATTTCCCGGTAAGGAAGGTCGCGCGCTTGCGCATTGGTTATACCTTCCTCTTCGAGGACCTTTGCATATGTGTCTCCCTGGTACCAGGTACTGATATTCTGGAATTCGGGTATCTTGACATCGTCGAGCCGGCTCAGCGCTGGATCCCGTTTGTACTCCCGTGCCAGTTCTACGGCGCGCGCCGTATCGGGCAAACCGAACCCATACCAATTGGAATGCTCGTAGCCGGCGCCATTTTTTTGCCAACCAAGATCGATCGGGAACACCTTCGAGCCAGGCTGGATATCGTCCTTACCGCCCAGTTCCTCTAGCAATTGATTGGTGACGAGATCCATGCGCGCGCCATAAGGAATCAGGCCCTGCCGGTGGGGCGACCCTTGCTCGTAGCCAGCGTCGACCTTGCGCGCTGATATTCGCAAGATGTCACGAACGTCACGCCAGCCCAGATCAGGATTGGCGGCAAGCATCAACGCAACTACCCCTGCGATCGTCGGCGTCGCAGCGGATGTGCCATTCATGTAAGCATAATCACAATTGGGGTTGTCAGGCACGCCATTACGCTTTGATTCGCCCCGCAAAAAGGCTGTGCTTCCGCTTTTGGTGCTATAGCCCAAAGCGCAGCCTCGCATATCAGTGGAAAATATGGTGGGCCCGCTATAGGAGCTAGTGGCAACTTCACCATAAGTTCCACCGCTACCATACTCGCCGCCCAGTCCACTGATCCAGTTGACCGATCCCACGCTGCTGTAGCTGCTGGATTCGCCGAACGCATTGACTGCTGCCACCACGATGGTGTTGGGCTCTTTCGGCCCTATTTCATCATTGCCCGGGTTACTGCAATCGTAATAAGCTTCGCTAAGTCCACATTCAAAACTGTTGAAGTCATTACCCGCAGCCTTCAGGTAAATGGCACCCTTGCCGCCACGCAGTTTCTTGAGCGAGCGTGTGATCGGTGTGAAGCTATCGTCCTCGGAGTCGTATGGAAAGGGTGCTTTGGAGTATCCCAGGGAAGCGTTGATGACATCCGCGGAACTGGACCACGGTGCGCCTCCCATTGCCGCCGCCCAATTCGCAATGCCTTGATGCTCAAGGTAGTTCACACCGCCGACATTGACGCGCGGAGCGATGCCCATCACGCCTTTGCCGTTCTGAGCGGCGGCAATGATGCCCGCCACTGCCGTGCCGTGTGGAGCAGGCCGGGACGCCGGATATGTGGGATAGGGATCTTGTGTATTCGAACCCAAGTTCCAGGATAGCGAGAAGTCCGCGTTAGGTATCAAGTCTTCAGTGTGAAGGTCGACGCCCGAATCAACCACCAGCACATTCACTCCCTGGCCTTTGATGCCTTGCCGATGGACCGGCTCAACGTTCAAATCCATCCCGCCTGCGAAAACATCCGGATAATCCTTGAAATAGCTATTTTGATAATTTAAGGCCCATTGGAATGCATACAAAGGCTCCGATGCACCTGTCTCGCACGCATAAGGGCCAGACTCAGCGCAGACAACGTCGGGGTCCGGCCGTACGCCGGATCCGCCAGAACCATCGCAGGCGGAAAGCGCAAGGGCCAATGTAGAGATCAGTGAGCAGCGAATTACATTCAATGAGGTCATAAGCACCCTGAAATTTCTTGTTGCGCGAGACCGACTGGTTTCTGGACGCCGCTCGCAGATACAGGAGTGTACCTTTGAATAGTGTGGGATGTCGCCAACGAAAGCCGTCTACTGCTCAAGCGTGGCCTGTCGCTATCAAGCCGCTTGCTAATGCGAGCCAAAGAGCATCCAGCCTGCTACGCCGATATCCACACCCTGAGCCTGACGGTCAGCGACTCAATGATAGTCCGACTCACGCTGATGCCGCACGGCCAATATCGTCACGATGTCATCTGGTTCGATCTCGAATAGCGCCACATATCCAGCAGCGCCGAACGAGATCACCAGCTCGAGCAGATAAGGGTTGCGCACCGACACCTTGCGGCAGGTACCCAGCTAACTGGGCCGAATTCAAACCAATGTAAAAGACGTCCCCGTTTCTGTACCACTAACCCACAAGAATAAATAATATATATAAAAATCAATTAATTACGTCATTGACAAATACTAGCGAAAATACCAGCATTGGAAACATGGGCCCAGTTCTTCAACGAACAGTGTCTAAATCCATAAAGACGTGGTCAACGGGGAGCAACCATGATCCACTACACTATGCTCGGCACAAACGATCTGGCGCGCGCCATTCGGTTCTATGACCCCTTATTCCAGGAAATGGGGATGGCCGTCTGCTGGCGAGATGAACACGTCACCTCATGGAGTGTGCCTGGCGATTCGTCACGCCCCCTTTTCTTTGTCGGTTACCCGCGCGATAAGAAAGCGGCGATCGACCGCCTGTACGCCCTCGCCTTGGCACTGGGCGGCACCGATGAAGGTCCGGCAGGTCCACGGCCCGAGTACGGGGAAACTCAGTATGCGGCTTACGTGCGCGACCCGGACGGCAATAAGATAGCGTTCGTCAACTATCAATTCTGATAAAAGCAAGCCAAGTAGTGACCATGAACACGTCACGTCCTAACGGTCTATACCACGCCAGTCACCCCATGGGTGGAGCAAGCTGGTGTGGCGAGAGGATACTATCGGCATGATGGAGAAGGATTTTCCAGCACACAGGCTCGAAGGCCCAAAACCCCGACGCCGCATCCCCCCGATACACCCGACAAAATACCAAATCACCCCATCAACCCATCATAGCGCCCAGGCGTAACTCCAAAAACCCGTCGGAACAACGAAATAAACGCGCTCACATTGTCGTAACCCAAGTCCAACGCAATCGCCGTCACCTGCCTGCCGTCCGCCAGCAGCTCCAATGCCTTGAGCAAACGCACGCGCTGGCGCCATTCGGTGAAGGTGAACCCGGTCTCGGCAATGAAGCGGCGGGTCGGTGTGCGGGGCGCAATGCACGCCCATCCGGCCCACTCCTCCAGCCGCCGTCCATCATCGGGCCGGTCGGATAGTGCTTGGACGATCTTCAGCAGCCGCGCATCCCGCGGCATGGGCAGGCCCAGAGCAGCCTGCGGCGATGAACGAATCTCGTCGAGGATGACGTCCGCCAGCCGCGCCTGCGGCGCATCCAGCGCTTCGCCCGTCCACGAGGCGGCGCGCGCCACGGCCTCGCGCATCAGGCCCGAGACGGCCAGGACGCATGGCTCGCGGGGCAGTTCGGCGCAGGCGGATGCCGCCACGTACACGCTCCACCCCGCGAAAGGCCCATGCGAGCGTAGCCCATGCGACGTGTTTGGCGGTATCCAGACGGCATGCGTGGCGGGCACCACCCAGCGGCTGCTGCCCGCATCGGCGGATAGCAAGCCCTTCGTCGCGCCGAGTAACTGCCCGCGCGCATGAAGATGGCGGCGTGTCACCCGCGCCGTTCCGGACCGGCGCATCACGGCCAGCAAACGCGGTCCGTCAGCCACGGCGGCTTGCGCCGGTGAAATCATCGGATCGGGCATGCAGACGACCGATATCCGCTCCGCTTTGGATGACATCCTCAGCCAGCAGCAACGCCCGCTGGAAGAGGTGCTCGATCGCCACTTCGGTCCCGATTACCGGCAGCGCACCAATGGGCGATGGGACGACCGCGAGGCCTTCGCGCGACATGCGCGCAGGCGGTGCAAGAGGTGTATCTGTTCGCGGAACTGGATGCCGATGGACGTTTCGCGCGCATCGAGGAAACCGCCTTGATGCTCGAAGGAGCGGAATCCGACCGGGAGATGGGCAGCATGAAATGAGGCGGGCCGCGCGTGAGGCCGGATCCGGCAGAAGCACCCGGCATTTTGGCTGACGTTGGAAAAGCGCATACGCAACCCGCCAACCTGAGCATGGACTGACCACACAAATAATAGTACGAATGAAAAGAATTCTCATTTTGATTTATAATTATTTCCTGGTATATCGAATTTGATGCACCACTGTTCCCATTCCATTCACTTTTCTCCGTCCTAATCAGATAGGCATGTCCATGACGCGTTCCGTCGGCCGCACGGCCGCTCCAGACCTTTCTCGCCGGATACCGCACCCTCGACGACTAACTCTCTCCTTGCACAGCGCGGCCCTCATCACCTTGGCTCCCGGCATCGCGCTGGCTCAAAGCCAAGCCTCGCCGCAGGCGCAAACCCAGGATGCCACGACCCAGGACCAGTCCGTCACCCGTCTTCCCGCGCTCCGCGTGCAGGGAACGCTGGAAGACGAACGCCACACGCCTGGTTCGGTGCAAATCATCAAGGGTGAAGAGTTGGAAAGAGCCAACAGCATGGCCGACGTCATCCGCTATCAACCTCTGGTAACAGCGCCGGGCTCGGTTTCAGGCAGCACGCGCAACCAGAGCCGCTATGACCGCGCGGGCACCACCGGTTACAACATCCGCGGCATCGAAGGCAATCGGATCGGATTGGACGTGGACGGCATTGAAATGCCCGATGCCGTTGATCGCGCCAACACGTCGGGCAGCGGCCGGGCAGCCGTGGGGACTTTCGGCATGGGACGCGACTTTATCGACCCTGACACCTACAGCAGCGTCGAGATTTTGTCCGGCACCACGAACGCGCGCCGTTCCGCCGGGGGCATCGGCGGCGCCGTCAGCTTCCGCACCAAATCCGCAGAAGATTACGTAACGCCTGAAAAGCCGCTGCACATAGGCGGCCGCGTTTCGTACAACCACTCCGACCGTTCATGGCTTAAAGGGCTGACCGCCGCCGGCATGAGCGACAACGGGCTGACCGGCTTGATCAACTACTCTCGCCGCGACGGCAAGCAAACGCGCAACAATAGCGATTCGCTGGAAAGCTATCCCGCCAAATGGCACTCGGACGCCTTGCTGCTCAAGGGTGGACTGCAACTCAATCCGAATCACAAGCTGGAGCTTTCCGCCGACATATACCGCCGCAAGAACGAATCCATGTTCGACAACTGGAACTCGACCGTGACGGCCATCGCCTCGATATCCGAGCAAGACAGCAAGACGGAACGCGACACCCTGGCGATGACCCATACGTGGACACCCGCCTCAAGCGTCGTTGACGTACTGGAAACCCGTCTTTACTACCAGCACACCAACATGGATGACTTGACGCTTACCACCCCGATCGGATCGACCGAGGTCGAGACGGATCGGTCGCGCAACAAGACGGACACATGGGGATTCACGACCTCGGGCAGCAAGCGCTTGGACAATCATCATCTGCGGTTCGGCCTGAACGCGTCGACCACGGAAGTCTCCCACCCGCTTCAGGTCAATCCCATCAGATTCGGCAACATGAGCATGGTGCCGGCGGCCCAGCCCTATCCGGATACACGCACGCTTCGATTGGGCGCGTTCATCGAAGACGAAATCAGCTTCGAGGTGGGCGGTAAGCGCCTGGCAGTGATCCCGGGGCTGCGCGTGGATCGCATCAGTCCAAAGATGATCAACGCAGACAGCTTCGATAACGACAGGATGCCCCAGGATACGCTGAATAAGCGCTATGACAGTGTGTCGAGCACGACCATTCTGAGCCCCAGCCTGGGCTTGGTATATGACCTGACCCCTAGGCTGAGCGCCTATGCGCAGTGGAAATACAGTGGCCGCGCGCCCAACGTCAACGAAATATTCGGCTACTGGAATGGCGGCGGCGGCAGCTACGCGGTCATCGGCAATCCGGACCTGAACAAAGAGACCAGCCATGCCTTCGACTTGGGCTTGAAGGGGTCTCCGACACGCGGCCTGACGCTGAACGGCTCTGTCTTCTATACCCAGTATTCGGATTTCATCGCCTATACCCGCTACACACGGGCGAACAATCCGGAAATGTTTACCAATATCCACAGCAGCCTGAGCACGCTGTACCAGGCCGACAACCGGGATGCCGCGCAGATCTATGGCGCCGAGATAAGCGCCCGGCTCGATTTCGGTCATTGGTATCCTTCCTTGACCGGCCTGCACAGCACGGTCGCCGTAGGCTATAGCAAAGGACGTGCAAAATCCTATTACGAAGGAGACGGCTACGTCGATCTCGACTCCGTGCAGCCTGCAAAAGGGGTAATAGGCGTCGGCTACGAAGCGTCCGGCAAACAATGGGGCGTCGACTTGATAAGTACCTTTGTCAAGGGCAAGCAAGCGCAATCCACCACGCGCAACAGTTATTCAAACGATCCTTCCGCCACGATATCGCCCTCGACGGTGGATCATATAAGAGTGCCGGGCTATGCGCGCTTCGATCTGCTCGGCTACTGGCAGTTGAGCAAGCATGTCAGGCTGGACGCCGGCATCTACAACCTGACGGACCGCGAATACTGGGACTATTCCAGCGCCCGCGGCTTGGAAACCGGCAACGCGGCCGACCAACGCAACCGTCAATTGATGTCGAACCCCGGACGCTCGTTCAGCCTGGGTCTGGCTATTCAGTATTGACCCGTCATTCCCGCCACTCTTTCGTTTCCCAAAGGAAGAGTGGCTTCATTCTTTTTATAGGATTCGAAACATGAAACGTACCGTTTTGCTGATCCCCGCTCTCACGGTGACGATACTGGCAGCCTGCGCATCGCCGGGCAAGCCGGGCGACACCGCGCTCGGACCCGCCCGCCCGGCCGGCGGCCATGGCTTGGAAGCCTTCCTGGGTAGCTACGACGCGAATCGCGACGGCAAGGTGACGCAAGAGGAATACCTGGCCATCCGCGCCGAGCGCTTTCGCAATGCCGACACCAATGGCGACGGCGTGCTGACCGAGGACGAATACGTGGCGGAATTCACCGGACGCCTCAAGCAGCAGTATTTCGACGAAGGCCGCGAGCCCGACGAGCACTACGAAAACTCGATCAAGCAGGCGCACGTGCGCTTCGGCATCGTAAACCGGGGCCGCAATGGCCTTTATACGTCGGAAGAAGATCGCGCCATCGCGCGCAAGACGTTCGAGCGCCTGGACACCAATAAGGACGGGGTAGTATCGCGCGACGACCCGCAGCCCAAGCGCGAGCGTCCGGCCCAAGAGCAAGAGCAGAACCAGAATCGCTGATACGATCATGAACAGGAACAGCAAAATGGCCGGTCGCAACGCGGGCAAACGCTGGTTGAGCGCGGCCGCGCTGGCGTTGGCCGGCACGCCTGCCGCAGCGGGCACCTTGGCGTTGAAAGTAGCGTTGCCGCAGGTGGATAGCGCCACCTACTATCATCCCTACCTGGCCGCCTGGATCGAGCGCGCCGACAACCGTCAGCAAGTCGGCACGCTTGCCGTCTGGTACGACACGAGATTACGCGACGGCCTGGGCAAAGGCTGGCTGCGCGAACTGCGTACTTGGTGGCGTACCGTCGGCAAAAGCACCGAGCTGCCCGCTGACGGCATCAGCGGCGCCACGCGCGGTCCCGGCCTGCACACCCTGAATTTCGGGGCGGACCACCCGGCCCTTTCGGGGCTTGCTCCCGGCGAATACAACGTGGTGGTCGAAGTGGCTCGTGAACAAGGAGGGCGCGAGTTGCTGCGCGCGCCTTTTGTCTGGGGCGGGGCGGCGATCACCGCCACCAGCGCCGGCAGGACCGAGCTGACGTCCATTGCCGTGACGCCAGGCAACTGACACGGCCCATGAATCTCCAACGCGCATTCTGGCTCAAGCAGCTGCACACCTGGCATTGGGTTTCCGCCGCGCTCAGCCTGACCGGCATGCTGCTGTTTGCCATCACCGGCATTACGCTCAACCATGCCGGTCAAATCACCGCCGCCACAACCCGCGCCGAGCGTCAGGCCTCGCTGCCTCCCGAGCTGCACCGGCAGCTGCGGCAGTGGTCGATCGATACGGAGGATCCGCTGCCCGATGCATTGACGCGCTGGACGCAAAAAACATTCGGCATCAACGTGGCTGGGCGTCCAACCGAGACCGGACCCGACGAGATCTACATCGACCTTCCGATGCCGGGCGGCGACAGCGCTTTGCTGATCGAGCGCGAAACGGGCACCGCCTTTTATCAAACCACCCGGCGCGGCGCGATCGCCTATTTGAACGATCTGCACAAAGGGCGCAACACAGGCCGAGTCTGGTCCTGGTTCATCGACATCCTGGCAAGCTGTTGCATCATATTTACCTTGACAGGGTTGGCGCTTCTCGTGCTTCATGGCCGCAAGCGCCCCGCGACCTGGCCCGTGACCAGCTTCAGCCTGTTGCTGCCGCTGTTGGTCGTCCTGCTGTTCATGCACTCATGACCGCGTTGATTTCCAGTCCCGGGGTTGGCGAGCGGCGCCTGCTGCTGCCCACTAGCGCCTTGGCGCCGGCTGAGCCGCCCGCGGTCGCCGACGACGATTGGGTGCTGCATCGCCTTTCCGGCCAGGCAATGGGCACCGATTGGAAGATATCGGCATACGCGCCGCGGGCGCTGCGTTACGACAGCCTACGCCGCAGTATCGACGCCGCGCTGTCTGACTGCATCCAGCGGTTCAGCAATTGGACGCCGGACAGCGAGATCGGTCGTTTCAACGCGGCCGGCGCCGGACCCTGGTCGTTTTCACCTGACACGCTTGCCTTGATCGCATGCAGCCTGGACCTCGCGCGAGAAACGGAAGGCGCCGTCGATCCGGCGCTGGGCGCCCTGATCGAAACATGGGGTTTTGGCCCCGGCGGGCCGCGCGACCTCCTTGCTTGCGGCCTGCCTTCGCGGAACGAGATCGACGCGGCCTTGCAACGCAGCGGCTGGCGGCGCTTGAGCTTGCAGGAGGAAACCGGAACGATCTGCAAGCCAGAAGGCTTGATGCTCGATGTCTGCGGGATCGCCAAAGGCTGGGCCGTCGATCGCGTATCCGACCAGCTACGCCAACTCGGCGCAACCGCGCATCTCGTGGATATCGGCGGCGAACTGAAAGCACGCGGCCTCAAGCCGGACTTGCAGCCCTGGTGGGTTGCGCTCGAAGATATCCCCGACCTTTCCGCCACGGCGCCTCCCTTGCGGCTGGCGCTGGTGGAAGGCGCGGTCGCCACCTCGGGAGACTACCGGCGTCAGTTTTCCTGGCAAGGCCGGCGCTATGCGCATACGCTGGATGGCCGCACCGGGCAGCCGACGACTCACGGCGTCGCGTCAGTCAGCGTGCTGCATCCCCAGGCCATGATGGCCGACGCCTATGCGACCGCCATCATGGTGCTGGGCGTCGAGCGCGGCATGGATCTGGCGGAACGATTGTGTCTGCCCGTCCGGATGCTACGGCGTGAAGGCGAGTGGCAACACGAACAGCTTAGCAGCGCCATGGCGGCAATGCTGCATTGAATCATGAGCTTTACACTGCAAGTCGACCCTGTCCGCTGGCTCTGGGCCGCCGGCGCCATTCTGACATGGCTATTGATCGTGCTTCTGCCCTGGCTGCGCAGACGCAGGGGCCGCGCTCGAGCCCGACTGTCAACCCCCGCTACGCACGCGGTACGCATCGCCTACGCCAGCCAGAACGGCACCGCGGCGGCGCTGGCCGAGGAGTTGCGGCGACGCCTGCCCGAGGATAGTCGTCCGCCCGCCGCTTTGCCTTTGGAAGAGCTGGATCAAGCAATGCTGAGCCGAACCCGGTATTTATGCTGCGTGGCAAGCACCACGGGCGACGGCGACGCTCCCGATCATGTCCACGGCTTCCTGCGGCATGTCATGGCCGGCCGGCCCGACCTGTCGGGTTTACATTACAGCTTGCTGGCCTTGGGCGATCGAAGCTACCCGAACTTCTGCGGTTTCGGCAAAGCCCTGGACAGCTGGCTGCATCAGTGCCGCGCCCAGCGAGCTCATCCGACCATCGAAGTCGATCGCCTGGAAGAATCCGCCCTGTCTAAATGGCGGGAGGAGACAGCGGCATTCCTGTCGCTATTACCCGCGGACGAGGACGGACCATCATCGGATCCGCAATCGGAGCAATGGCAACTGATCGAGCGAACGCTTTTGAATCCCGGCAGCCCCGGCGCGCCCATCTTCCACCTGCATTGCCGGCCCTTGTCGGCCTGCCCATGCTGGCAGGCCGGCGATATTGCCCGCGTTGCCGTTCCACTGCCCAAAGGTGAAGACATATGCTGGCGCGAATACACTCTCTGCTCCCTTCCCTTCGAAGGACAGGCGTCGTTCCTGCTGCGCGAGACGCGGCATCCAGACGGCAGGCTTGTAATGACCCAGCAGTTTCTGCTCAGATCACGCGGCTAATGCAAAAGCTTCA
>CAZKBT010000080.1:0-13010 GCA_964551305.1 uncultured Burkholderiaceae bacterium | reverse complement strand
GACGCGAGCACCAACACGAGCAGGACGGGCGTCAGGGCGGAAGTACGTCTTTTGTCCCTGGACGGCTCCGCGACCCTGGCCGTATCCGGAGATGCGGCTTGCTTGGGGTCGTCAGGCCTGCCCTTTTCGGTTGCAGATGCCTGAACGATAGGCGGGATCTCGGATTTTTTATCAGTCATGGCGAGATTGTAATCCTATGAACTTGGGTAGGGAGACACCAGTGAAACGACGGCCTGGACGATCGCCCGATCGCAAGGCGCGCAAACGCGAAAGGCTGGACGGCTATTTGTATCTTGAGCCTTCATGGCCGATTGTAAACGCTTCGCTATTCTCTCGTGTATGACGACGAATTTCGCATGCTCCCAGACGGTATGCAAGCCCAGGCGCCGGACGTTCTCCTGGATGGCATCGAGTCCTTGCGCGCTGGTCGCCACGAACACGACCGGGCCACCGCCGCGTAACGCCATAGTCTGAGCTTTACTCCACACGGCGGGCACGCGCTGATAGGCGCTATAGCGGGACACCTGCTTTCCCGCCGCTTCCAGCCTCTCGCCCAGCCATTCCCGCCCCGCCTGCCCCCGAACGATCAGTATGCGCTTCATGTCGTCCAGGTACGGCTCGAGCACCGTCCATAACCCCTCGGAATCCTGGGATGAGGCATGATCGGGATGCAGTATGCGCCCGTCGGGCACGATTCCGCTTCGCCGCAGCGCGGCGGCGCTGGCGGCGCCCACGGTGGCCGCCCAGGTCGCGGCCGGCCAACGGACGATCGGCTCGCCGCGCGCCGACGACAAGGCAAGATAAGACTGGAAAGCCCGGCCGCTGACGAAAACCACCAGATCGTAGTCGCCCGGGCGCGGCAAGACGGCATCGGCGGCGTCGGGGCAAGGCTCGATGGTCAATGCCGGGAGCGTCAGTACATTGAGGCCGCGCCCGGCAAGCGCAGCCTCCAAAGCCTCATTTTTGCCCCGTGGGCGCGTGAGAACGACCGTCGTGCTCATGGTTTTCTCCGCCGAGCGCGGACAAGATGCCATCGGCCCCTTGGTCCAGCAGCTGCTGCGCCAAGCGGCCGCCCAGCTGCTCGGCCTCGCCGATCGGGCCTGTTATGGAAGCGCGCAGGATACGCGAGCCATCGGGTTCCGCCACCAGGCCTTCGATCTTGAGCCGATTCCCGTCCGGACTCGCGTAAGCAGCCAGCGGCACCTGGCACGATCCGCCCAGAGTCCTGGAGACGGCCCGCTCGGCCAGCGCGCAGGCCGTCGTGGAAGGACAAGCCAAAGGCGCCAGTTTCTCGCGCAGACATGGCCGGTTCGCCAGAATCTCTATGCCCAGGGCGCCCTGCCCCGCGGCGGGCAGGCTATGTTCTATGGGCAGGTATGCCCGGATGCGCGCGCCCAGCCCCAGGCGTTTCAAGCCGACGGCGGCCAGGATGATGGCCGCATAGTCGCCCCTGTCGAGCTTGCTTAGCCGGGTATCGAGGTTGCCGCGCAAAGGCTGCACCACCAGATGCGGATAGCGCTGGCGCAGCTGGGATTCCCTGCGCAGGCTGGACGTGCCCACCACGGCGCCGCTGGGCAGGGCATCCAGGCCGGCGTACTCGTTCGAGACGAAGGCGTCGCGGGGATCGTCTCGCTCCAGAATGGTGGACAGCTCGAACTCGCTGGGCAGATCGACCGGCACATCCTTCAAGGAATGCACCGCCAAATCCGCCCTGCCGTCGAGCAAGGCGTTCTCGAGCTCCTTGACGAACAGGCCCTTGCCGCCGACCTTGGAAAGGCTACGGTCCAGTATCTGGTCTCCACGCGTCGTCATGGTCAGCAAGCAGACCTGGCAATCGGGATAAAACCCCTGCAACAAATCGCGTACGTGTTCAGCCTGCCAAAGCGCAAGCCTGCTGGCGCGGGTCGCTATGACCAGCGTATCGACGGCCTCCGCCATGCTTATAGCAGGAACTGCTTGATGACGACCGTGGCAACGATGCCGATGATCGCCAGGATGAGCAGCCCTTGCAGCAGCGACAGGCCGGATTCATTTTTACTGCGGTCGGACGATTTAAACAGACCCATGAACGTTATCCTTAGAGGTGGCTTTGCGGCGGCCGGCGATCCATTTACCCAAGCCGATGACGAGCAAGGCGCCGGCGATTTCAACGGCGATTTTAACCATTGCCTCGGGTGGGCCGAATTGATTTACCACAAAGACATCGGTTACTAGCATACCCCCCGCGATCCAACCCAGCAAGCCTGCGCCGAGGGTGACGACGAAAGGGAAACGATCGATCAGTTTCAACACCAGCGTGCTGCCCCACACGATGATGGGCACGCTCACGATCAGGCCGAAGGCCACATAGTAGAGCTGATGATCCAGATGCGTGTTCTGGGCGGCCCCGGCAATGGCGATGACGTTGTCCAGGCTCATCACGAAGTCCGCGATGATAATGGTCTTGACGGCGGTCAGTACCGAGCTCCCGCCCTTTATATTACCGTGCGCGTCTTCTTCCGGCACCAGCAGCTTGATGCCGATCCAGATCAGCAATGCGCCGCCCGCAAGCTTGAGGAACGGAATTTCCAGCAACGTCAACGCGAATGCGATCAGCACCACGCGCAAAAAGATGGCGCCGGCCGTGCCCCACAGGATGCCTTGCATTCGCCGCGTCTTTTCCAGATTTCGACAGGCCAGCGCAATGACCACGGCGTTGTCGCCGCCAAGCAGGATGTCGATGATGATGATCTGGACTAGTGCCCCCCAATGGAGCGTCTGCACGAATTCAAGCATTTTCTTTTTCCGTGTTGGCCGACTATGAACGAGCCCGTTAAAGCCTGGCGTGCATCGAATCGATGCCGCGGCCCGCCGCTTCCCTGCCTTCCATTCTATTGCCCCTTTCGTCGCCCGGCCCGGATAACCACGGTGCCGTGTCGCCAAACGGCACGAGCTTGCCCCGCGACCTCATTCCGTCATTCAGCAAAACTCAAGCCGGGAAACGCGGGATATGGGAGCCGAACGGTTTGAACACCGTCCGGCGCCTCTTTTTCTATAGTATGGACTTGAGCAATTTGCCCATTTCGGACGGGTTGCGCGTGGTACGGATACCGCACGCCTCCATCACCTCAAGCTTGGCATCGGCCGTATCCGCGCCACCCGAAATCAGCGCGCCGGCATGGCCCATGCGTTTGCCCGCGGGAGCTGTCACGCCCGCGATGAAGCCCACGACCGGCTTCTTCATATTGTCCTTCGCCCAACGCGCGGCATCGACTTCGTCCGGGCCGCCGATTTCGCCGATCATGATCACCGCATCCGTATCCGGATCATCATTGAACATGCGCAAGACGTCGATATGCTTCAGGCCGTTGATCGGATCGCCGCCGATGCCGACCGCGCTGGATTGACCCAGGCCGAGCTCGGTTACCTGCGCCACGGCTTCGTACGTCAAAGTGCCTGAACGGCTGACGATGCCGATGCGGCCCTTGCGGTGAATGTGGCCCGGCATGATGCCGATCTTGATTTCGTCGGGCGTGATCAAGCCCGGGCAGTTCGGCCCCAAGAGCAGAGTTTTGCGATTTTCGGCGCGCATGCGGTTGCGGACTTCCAGCATGTCGCGAACGGGGATGCCTTCGGTAATGCAGATGGCCAGGTCCAGGTCGGCTTCGACCGCTTCCCAGATGGCGGCAGCGGCGCCGGCGGGCGGCACGTAAATGACCGAGACCGTCGCGCCCGTGGCGCTTTTGGCGTCCTTGACCGACGCGTAGATGGGAATGCCCTCGAAATCCTCGCCGGCCTTCTTGGGATTTACGCCGGCTACAAAAGCCTCTTTGCCGTTGGCATACTCGCGGCACATCCGTGTGTGAAACTGCCCGGTCTTGCCGGTGATGCCTTGAGTAATGACTTTCGTGTCTTTATTGATCAGAATCGACATGTGTACAAAATCCTTGCAAGTTCTTATTTGGCCGCCGCGACGACTTTGGTTGCGGCTTCCGCCATGGTGTCCGCGCTGATGATGGGCAGTCCCGACTCGGCCAGCATTTTCTTGCCGAGCTCTTCATTGGTGCCCTTCATGCGAACCACCAGCGGCACGCTCAAGTTGACGGCCTTGCACGCGCTGATGACGCCTTCGGCGATCACGTCGCATCGCATGATGCCGCCGAAGATATTGACGAGGATGGCTTTGACGCCCTCGTTCTTGAGCATGATTTTGAAGGCTTCGGTGACTTTCTCGGCAGTGGCGCCGCCGCCCACGTCCAGGAAGTTGGCAGGTTCTCCGCCAAACAGCTTGATGGTGTCCATGGTCGCCATGGCCAGGCCGGCGCCATTGACCAGGCAGCCGATATTGCCATCCAACTGGATGTAGGCCAGGTCGAACTTGCTGGCTTCGATTTCAGCGGGGTCTTCCTCGTCGAGATCGCGATACGCGACGATGTCGGGATGGCGGAACAAAGCGTTGGCATCGAAATTGAACTTCGCGTCCAATGCGATGATGTCGCCCGAGCCGGTCAGGATCAGCGGGTTGATTTCGGCGAGCGACGCATCCGTGTCCCAATAGGCCTGATACAGCTTCTGGAATTCAGCGGCGGCCTTGGGCACCGACGTTTCGGGAACGCCAATGCCACGAGCCAGCTCGGATGCTTCGGCGTCGGTCAGGCCGGCTTGCGGGTCGACGAACACCTTGAGTATTTTTTCGGGGGTCTTTTCAGCGACTTCCTCGACGTCCATGCCGCCTTCGCTGGAGGCCATGACGCACACGCGCTGCGAGGCGCGGTCGGTGACGATGCCCACGTAATATTCTTTCTTGATGTCGGCGCCTTCTTCGATCAGCAGGCGGCGCACCTTCTGGCCCTCGGGACCCGTTTGGTGCGTCACCAGCTGCATGCCCAGGATCTCGGAGGCCAACTGGCGGACTTCGTCCATCGAGCGAGCCAGCTTCACGCCGCCGCCCTTGCCTCGGCCGCCCGCATGAATTTGCGCCTTGACGACCCAGACCGGACCGCCCAGCTTTTCCGCCGCGGCAACAGCCTCATCGACGGAAAAAGCAGGCAACCCGCGCGGCACAGTGACGCCATACTTCTTTAGCAGTTCCTTGCCTTGATACTCGTGAATTTTCATTGTTTACCTGTAGAAACGGAGAAGAAAGAAAAAGAAAAGCCGGGCCGTCGACATCCGGTCGCGCGCGACCAGACCACCGCCATAGAGCCGGGTTCGTGACGTCATTCGCATTGGGCGCCCTCATGCCGCGGCGCGACATACCATTGCGGATACATCTTTTCGACCACCGCGCCGTCCAAGCGCAAAGCATGGCAGCCGTCGAGCTGAAAGGGCCGGCGGTTCTTCTTGCCAGCCGGCTGCTTCCGATGCTTGGCCATGGTCTGAACCGCCACCGTGGGCAGGACATAGGATAATTCGGTCAAATGGGTACAGCCGGCCGTGCGTTCGAAGCGCTCTTTGACGGCTTGGCGAAAATTGCGCAGCAAATTCAAGCCGACCAAGCCCTGGTATGCCGGGGCGATGACCGCGCAGGAGCCGTTGTAGGGAGCGGCGTCGTAATTCGCCACGGCTGCGGTGATGGTGAATTCCGCGTCTATCGTGACGCGCAAATGCATGTGATGCACCGCCTTGCCAGCGGGGAAAATCGAGCCGTCCTGTCTGGAGAAATCGTAAGCCTTGGTATCGATCAGTTCGGCTTCGATGTCCCATTGGCCATCTTCACGAATGAACGACTGCACGCAAATATTGCGCGTGTGCAGAGGCTCGCGAGCGATGTCTGGCGAAGGAAGCGGCATTGACGGATCGAAATGGACATTACGATAAACTTGTCAAGTATAACGCAGTGTCCATCACGCCACACAATGTCACATCAGGCGCGCAAGGTTCGCGCCACTTGAACCATCGCCTTCAGGGCGGCTTCGGTTTCGGGCCATGCCCGAGTCTTCAGGCCGCAATCGGGATTGACCCATAGACGCTCGGCCGGCAGCTTGGCGGCAGCCTTGCGCATGAGCGACACCATCCAATCGATCTCCGGCACGTTGGGCGAATGTATATCATATACGCCTGGTCCGATGTCGTTCGGATACTCGAACTCTTCGAAAGCGTCGAGCAATTCCATATTGGAGCGCGAAGTCTCGATGGTGATCACGTCCGCATCCATCGCGGCGATGGCATCCATGATGTCATTGAATTCCGAATAGCACATATGGGTGTGGACCTGCGTGACGTCCCGCACACCGCTCGTCGTCAGGCGAAAGCAGTCCACGGCCCAGTCCAGGTAGCCTGCCCACTCGGCGCGCCGCAACGGCAGGCCTTCACGTATGGCCGGTTCGTCGATCTGGATGACGGAAATCCCTGCCGCCTCGAGATCGTTGACCTCATCGCGCAACGCCAACGCCAACTGCTGGCAGGTCGCTTTGCGCGGCTGATCGTCACGCACGAAAGACCACTGCAAAATCGTGACCGGCCCGGTCAGCATGCCTTTGACGGGTCTGTCCGTCAGCGACTGCGCATAGCTGGACCATGCCACGGTCATGGGCGCGGGCCGGGCCACGTCGCCGAAAATAATCGGCGGCTTGACGCAACGCGAGCCGTAGCTCTGGACCCAGCCGTTCTGCGTAAATGCGAAACCGCCGAGCAATTCGCCGAAGTATTCAACCATGTCGTTGCGCTCCGGCTCGCCATGCACCAGGACGTCCAGGCCGATTTTTTCCTGGAAACGTATCACTTGTTCGATTTCAGCCTGGATCGCCTTCTCGTAGGCGGCATCGTTCAACGAACCGTTTTTCCAATCCCGGCGCAAGGCCCGGATCTGAGGCGTCTGGGGAAACGAGCCTATCGTCGTCGTGGGATAGGCGGGCAAGCTCAAGCGGTCTTGCTGACCAGCCCTGCGCTCGGGGAACGGGCTGCGGTCGCGCGCAAGCGTCGGCAAGTCCCGCATCCGTTGCTTGACGCTTTCATTATGGATACGCGTCGATGCGCGGCGCACTTGCAACGCCGCCTCTTGCACACGCAGCGCCTGCTCGACGTTCGCGCCGACCTTGTCCGACACCAGCGCCGCCAGCCAGTTCAGCTCGTCCAGCTTCTGCGTCGCGAAAGACAGCCAGCTGCGCAAGGCGCCATCCAGTTCTTTCTCCGCGTCCAGATCGACCGGCACGTGCAGCAGCGAGCACGACGGCGCCAGCCAAAGGCGGTCGCCCCGTTTCTCGGCCAGAGGCTTTGCCACCGAGGCCGCGCGCGTCAAGTCCGTGCGCCAGATATTGCGGCCGCTGATCAGCCCCAGGGAGAGCACTGTGTCGTCATCCAGCACGTCCAGCACGGCGTCCAGTTGTCCAGGCGCGCGGACCAGGTCGAGATGCACGCCCTGGACCGGCAAGTCCTTCAGTACCGGCGCATTGTCATCGATGCCGCCGAAATAAGTGGCGAGCAGCACCTTGATCCCGGCTTCGGACAAGCGGCCGTATGCGCGCTGAAAGGCGGCTTGCCAGGCCGGCGCAAGATCCAGAACCAGGATAGGCTCATCGATCTGCACCCATTCCACGCCCAAGGCTTTCAACTTGGCCAGGACCTCGGCGTAGACCGGCAGCAAAGCATCCAGCAAAGCCAATTTGTTTTCGTCCGCCGCACCTTGGGCATACGCGTCGCCCTTGCCCAGCCAGAGCCAGGTCAACGGGCCCGGGATGACCGGCTTGACCTTGTAGCCCAGTGCTTGCGCCTCGGCGACTTGATCGAACAGATACCGGCGCGCAATGCGATACGTTTGGCCGGGCGCAAGCTCCGGCACGATGTAGTGATAATTGGTATCGAACCATTTGGTCATTTCGCACGCGGCGGCGGGCGTACCCGTCGGCGCGCGGCCGCGGCCCATGCGAAACAGCGTATCCAGATCGACGTTCGCGCCCGCTGGATGGCCGAAACGGGCGGGAACGGCGCCCAGCAACGCCGTCCATTCGAGCATCTGGTCATACCAGGCGAAATCGCCGACCGGAACGTAATCCAGGCCGGATCGGGATTGGATCTCCCAATGGCGCGCGCGCAGTTCCCGGCCGACGCTTTCCAGCTCGTCCTGGGTAATCTTCCCCGACCAATAGGATTCCTGCGCGCGTTTCAATTCACGTTGCACGCCGATACGGGGAAAGCCCAAACTATGAGTAACTGTCATGATAAATATTTTTTAAATGAGAAAGTTTTGCGGACAGCTCATTTTGCCCTTAATATTCAGGAAAGGAAAATCAAATGCGCCATCTTTAGTATGAGATAAATTCATACAAAATATGGATATTCCTGTTTCTTTGAAGTGGAGCATCGATCATGCTGGAAATACGGCATCTGGAGACCCTGACCGCCATACGTGACACGGGCAGCATGCAGGAAGCCGCCGACCGGCTCCACGTCACGCAGTCCGCGCTCTCGCACCAGTTGCGCGATCTGGAAGTGCGGCTGAAAACGCCGCTGCTGAACCGCCGCACCCGACCCGCCAGATTGACGACGGCGGGCTTGCGCATCCTGGCCCTGGCCGACGATGTCCTGCCTCGACTCAAGGCAACGGAACGGGAACTGCAACGATTGGCGGCGGGCCGCACCGGCAGGCTGCACCTTGGGATCGAATGTCACTCCTGCTTTCAATGGCTGATGCCGGCGCTGGACGCGTTTCGCCAAAGTTGGCCCGACGTGGCGCTGGACCTGTCCGCCGCGTTTTCATTCGCCCCCTTGCCCGCTTTGGTGCGAGGCGACCTGGACGTGGTCGTCACCTCGGATCCGCAGCCGCTGGACGCCGTGGAGTACTTGCCGTTGTTTCGCCACGAAATCGTGCTGGCCGTCTCGGCATCGAATCCATTGGCCAACCTGCCTTACGTCAAGCCCGAAGACCTGGAAGACCAAGTCCTGATCACTTATCCAGTGGACCGTCAGCGGCTGGACATTTTCGCTTCGTTTCTGGATCCTGCCGGGGTCGAGCCCGGCGCCATTCGCCGCGCCGAACTGACGCCCATCATCGTCCAGCTGGTGTCCAGCCACAGGGGCGTCGCCGCATTGCCAAACTGGGCTCTGACCGAGTATTTGAACCAAGGCTGGCTGCGCACCCGACGGCTGGGCCCGCAAGGCGTCTGGCGCACGTTGTACGCGGCGGTACGAACCGAAGACGTGCAATCGCATTATCTGATGGCCTTCATGAAGCAAGCCAGGGAAACCTGCGCCGGAACTCTTGCAGGCATAGAAACGCTGGACCCGTCCAGTCGCCCCGTATTTTGAGCTAGTCCCTGTCACCCAGGATGCGGCGCACGCTATCCGACGAAAAGCCGCGCGACGCAAGAAACCGGTATTGCCTGGCGTAGTCGCGCGCGTCGGCGGGCAATACGCCGAATTTCTTTTCCCATACGGCGCGAGCGCGCTCCAGCTCGGTATCCGTCAATGCGCCGGACAGCTGCGCCACGGCGTCGCCCGCCAGGCCGTGGCGTCCGAGCTCCCGGACGATGGCTTGGGTGCCTTGGCGGCCGGCGCGCCGATTGACGAGACTTTGCGCGAAACGCGCATCGGACTGCCAATTGCCGCGGGCAAGCTCGTCGAGCAAGGCATCGACATCGTCGGACTCCTCCGCATGGGGCGCCAGTTTTCGCTTCAATTCCTGGCGGGAATGCTCGCGCCGGGAAAGCATGGCGATGGCGCGCGCCTTCAACGACGGGCCTTTCCTTTTGGAGGAAGGCTCAGCCGAGTCCGATCGACCGCCGGCATGACGGTCGTCGAGCGTAGCGGATCGGGCCGGCTCATTCGACAGTGTGTCGAAACCAGCCATCGTTTCGAAATCCGCATCGAACGAGTGGCCGGCGCCCCGCTTTTTTCCGCTCATCGAACTAGGCCTTATTCAATGACGCCGTCCTCGTCGGGCGCTCCGGACGCCTTTTTCTGGACGCCGGCCGCCTGAGCAGCGATGCCCAGCTGCGCGCGAATGCGGTTTTCTATTTCGAATGCCATGTCGGGATGTTCGCGCAAGTATTCGCGCACATTGTCCTTACCTTGCCCGATGCGCGTCCCGTTGTAGCTGAACCAGGCGCCCGCTTTATCCACGATGCCCTGTTGGACGCCCAAGTCGATGATTTCGCCTTCGCGCGAAATGCCGGCGCCGTACATGATGTCGAACTCGACCTGCCTGAACGGAGGGGCGACCTTGTTTTTCACCACTTTGACGCGGGTTTCATTGCCGATGACCTCGTCGCCCTTTTTGATGGCGCCGATGCGCCGGATATCGAGGCGCACGGATGAGTAAAACTTCAGCGCATTGCCGCCGGTCGTGGTTTCCGGGTTGCCGAACATGACGCCTATCTTCATGCGGATCTGGTTGATGAAGATCACCATGCAGTTCACGCGATTGATGTTGGCGGTCAACTTGCGCAGCGCCTGGCTCATGAGGCGCGCCTGCAGGCCCGGCAGGGAATCCCCCATGTCGCCTTCGATTTCCGCCTTGGGCACCAGGGCCGCGACCGAGTCGATCACGATCAGGTCCACGGAGCCCGAACGCACCAGAGCGTCGGTGATTTCCAGGGCCTGTTCGCCGGTGTCCGGCTGCGAAATGAGCAGGTCTTCGAGATTGACGCCGAGCTTGGCCGCGTACTGGGCGTCGAGGGCGTGTTCGGCATCGATGAACGCGCAAGTGCCGCCCTGCTTCTGCATTTCGGCAATGACCTGGAGCGTCAGCGTCGTCTTGCCCGAGGATTCCGGCCCGTAGATTTCGACGACGCGGCCGCGCGGCAGGCCGCCGACGCCCAAGGCAATGTCCAGGCCCAGGGAACCCGTGGACACGACCTGAATGTCTTGGCCGATCTTGTCGTCGCCAAAGCGCATGACGGATCCCTTGCCGAACTGCTTTTCTATCTGGGATAAAGCGGAAGCCAAGGCTTTGGCGCGCTCATTGGCTGCTGCCTTGGTGGTTTTGTCGTCCATGTATGGATTCCTTGACTGGCTGAAAGTATTCAAAAAAAACGGCCGATGCAATGAGCCCGCCGGCCTGATGACGGGTGTCCCAACGGGATTATTGCATCAAATTATACTGTATATATAAACAGATATGCGAGCTTCACATCGTTATCCCGGATTGGTGGCCGGTACGGCGCATGACAGAATGTCCACTTGTCCCGTATTTACGGACTTCCAGCCACCATTATGCGTATCTTGATCGCTGAAGACGACAGTATTCTCGCGGATGGACTTTCCCGATCGCTGCGCTGCGACGGCTATGCCGTCGACGTCGTTCACGACGGCCGCAGCGCGGATTCGGCCCTGCGATTGCAAAGCTTCGACCTACTCATTCTGGACCTCGATCTTCCGGGCATCCACGGCCTGGACCTGCTGCGGCTATTGCGGCAACGCAAGAACGACATA
This sequence comes from uncultured Burkholderiaceae bacterium, assembly GCA_964551305.1. Taxonomy (GTDB): domain Bacteria; phylum Pseudomonadota; class Gammaproteobacteria; order Burkholderiales; family Burkholderiaceae_B; genus JBAZDC01. The sequence continues at coordinate 1,661 of CAZKBT010000080.1, read as the reverse complement.
CCGGTGCTCATCCTGACCGCCGCGGACGCCGTCGAACAGCGCGTCAAGGGCCTGGACCAGGGCGCCGACGACTACATGGCCAAACCTTTCGCCCTGACGGAACTCGAGGCCCGAGTCCGGGCCTTGACGCGACGCACGGCCGGCTCCAGTTCCACCGTGCTCCACTACAAGCATTTGAGTTTCGATCTGAACGGCCGCATGGCCAGCATCGACGGCGTGGCATTGGAGCTGTCAGCGCGCGAAACCAGCCTGCTTGAAATTTTTCTCTCGCGCTGCGGGCGCATGATCAGCAAGAACCAGCTCGTCGACCTGCTCTGCGAATGGGGCGAAGAGGTCACCCCCAACGCGATCGAGGTCTACATACATCGCTTGCGCAAAAAAATAGAACCGAGCGGAGCGCGCATCGTCACGGTAAGAGGCCTGGGCTACTGCCTCGAGCCCGATACCCAGGATTGCGACGCGGCGGCCTGACGCCAGCCCCGGCCCTCCCTCGTCCGTCCACCCGGCCCCATGCCTTTCACCATCAAAACCCGCGGCTTCGCAGCAAGAACGTCGACGCGCCGGAAAAACCGGTCTCTGCTCAACCAGATCATGATCTGGATGTTCGGCCCTCTTTTCCTGTTGTGGACGATAGGCCTGGCCATCACCTACTTCATCGCCCAGAACATCGCCAACGCGCCCTACGATCGCAGCCTGACTGGCCATTTGCTGCTCTTGAAATACGAAGTCTCGCAACAGGACATCGGCCGTGAAGTCGCTTTGTCGAGCTCCGCCCGCACCGTCCTCGGAGGCGACTCGACGCATCCCGTCTATTGGCAGATACGCGACGCCAACGGCGCGCACATCGGAGGCAACGCTCGCATCCCCTTGCAGAACGACTGGGCATACGAAACCAATACATTGCGTTTTACGAATGAAACCATGAATGACAAAAGCGTGCGCGTGGCCTATGTGTGGGGCGGGCGTGACCGGCAGGGGGCGCCTTTCCTGAGTATCGTGGCGCAACCGAACGAAATGCGGGCGACGCTGCATCAAGAGATACTGACAGGCATGCTGACGCCGCAGCTCATCGTGCTGCCGTTGGCCGCCCTGCTGGCTGGGCTGGGGCTGACCCATGGACTGGAGCCGCTCACCCTATTGCAGGAGCGCCTGCGCGCCAGACGGGCCAACGATCTGTCGCCGATCAACGACGAATTGACGCCCGTCGAGATCGTGCCCTTGCTCGACGCCATGAATGATCTGCTTGCCAAGCAAGCCGCCAGCACTGAAAACCAGCGGCGTTTCGTCGCCAATGCGGCCCATCAGCTCAAGACTCCGCTTGCCGGCATGCGCATGCAGGCCGAACTGGCTTTGCGCAACCAGAATCCGGATACGGTGCGCGCAAGCCTGGAGCAACTGGTCCGCGGATCGGAGAGGGCGACCCGGCTGGTCAATCAATTGCTCGCGCTGGCACGCGCCGAGAGCACGGAGCCCTCCTCGCCACATCCCACCCGGACCATCGAACTGAACACGTTCGCTAGAGCCCGGACACTGGATTGGGTCATGTCCGCCATGGATAAAAAGCTGGACCTGGGATTCGAACCCTATCCTCGCGACCTGCCCATACGCGGCGACGAGCTGATGCTGGCTGCGACGCTCGAAACGCCGTGGATCACGAAATC
>CAZKBT010000079.1:0-13032 GCA_964551305.1 uncultured Burkholderiaceae bacterium | reverse complement strand
CTGCCTGCCACGCCCCCCAGCGCGCCGCCCGCAATGGTACCCACGCCGGAGGTTTTGTCGCGCTGTATCGTCACGGGGCGAACCGATTCCACCGTGCCCAGGCGTACGATCTGCTCGCGCTGGGCTTGGCCGTACGAATATACGGAACTTGACGCGGTGTCATGTGCGCACCCGGCCAGGATCAGCAGCGATCCTGTCACTGCGGCGATAGCCAGGCAGCGACGCGGATTTGCACGAGTAATGTGTCGAGTTTGCATGGAAGTACTCCTTAGAGAAAATGCCTGCCGTGAACGCATCGCTGGAAACGCCTTATGCCGTCAGTCCAGCAAGGTCACGCCGTAATGTTGGCGCAGGGCATCCTGTATTTGGAGGCGCGACGGTTGATGGTTCTGAGGGCCTCGTGAAGCAATTTTAAAACTACCCATCACATTCGCCAAACGGCAGGCATCGATGAGCGGCCAGCCTTTTGTAAGGCCATATAACAACCCCGCGCGATGCGCATCGCCGCAACCCGTGGGATCGACGATGTGCTCCACGGCGATACTGTCGATTTCGGCGACTTGTCCATCACTATACAGCAGCGTGCTTTGCGCGCCGCGCGACACGATGACCCCTTGCATATCCCGGGCGATGTCCGCCATCGAACGCCTCGTGCGCTGTTCCACGACGCTGGCTTCGTACTCGTTCAGGGTCATGATGCGGGCCAGCGCCATCATGTCCGTGATGTCGTCGCCCGAGAACAAGGGCATGGCCTGTCCCAGATCGAATACGAAGGGCGTGCCGTCCGCGTGCAGGCGCCGGGCATGCGCGAACATGCCGTCCTTCGAGTCGGGCGCCACGATGGCCCACGACGCGTCGACGCCGCTGATGTCGTTCTCGGCCGAACGCAGCATCGCGCCCGGATGGAACGAAGCGATCTGGTTGTTGTCCAGATCGGTCGTGATGAAGCATTGCGGGGTATACATATCCGGCAACACCATTACCCGGCTGATGTCGATGCCCTGCATTTCCATATAGTCCAGATAATCCTGCGCATCGCTGCCGACGGCGCCCACCGGCACCGGCTGCCCGTTCAGCAGCTTCAGGTTATAGGCGATATTGCCGGCGCAGCCTCCATATTCCTTGCGCAGCGAAGGAACGAAAAACGAGACGCTCAACGCATGGATGCTGTCGGCAAGTATATGATCCTTGAAATGGCCTTCGAATACGGCGATCGTATCAAACGCGATGGAACCACAAATCAACACTTTCTCTGACATTTAGACTGGCCTCAAGGAAAATACTTGCTCAATTTATAGCCGTTGACGTTCACATTCTTGGGAATGATCGGCAGGCGCACCAGCACTTCGCTGGATGCGGCAAAAGGCTGTTGCGCCACATCGGGCGACAAATACGCATCGGGCGGCAGTTCGCGCCTAACCACCGTGGCGCCTGAAAAATCGGTCAGATCCAGCATCAGGACCGGCCATTCCTGCGGCCGATCATAGCTGTTGCGCAAGCTGACTTCCAAAATCAAGGTTCCCGGCTCTTGCCCGGGTCCGGCCGCTTCGCCCGCCACGGCGGCGCCGGCCTTGAGCGAGGAGCGGGTGATCTGAACCTGATCGATCTGCCGGGCGAAGGGAATGCGGCACTTCAGCGTCGAGCATGCCTTCTCCAGCACGGGACGAAGCACCGGCGCCGAATTGGCGATCTGCACCCGATAGACATACACCAGAAGCAGCAAGGCGCACAGGATGGCCATCACGGCAAGGATGCGCCATACCACTCGCATCAAACGTCGCGAAAAGCCGATCTTTTCGTCCAGAAAGGCGGGCGCGCGCGCGCGACGTCCCGAGTCCGCCCTCGGCTCGAGATACAGCGCTCGCTCGTCCCGATCCTCGCGCGTATCGTCTCCGAGCTCGGATTCGCCGTCATCCTGCTCGGCATCGTCATCCTCGGCGCGGCCAAAAACGAAGTGCTCTCTTCCCGCCTCGTGGAAGGCATCGCGCTCGCGCAGCGAAAACCGCGGCTCGGGAGACAAGGAAGCATTGCCGGCTGGCAACGACACCGTGAAATCGCCGCCCGGCTCCGTCCCGGCCCGCGCATCCGATATCCGGTGACGCACTACGCTGGGCAATATCGGCTCTTCGGGGGGCGCCGCGACTCCGGCCTCCGGCGCGGGTTCATCGTTCGGCGCGGCAGCGGGCGCGTCCTCTTCGGGCACCACCGCCTCGTAGCCATCGAATATATGTGAACAACGCGCGCAACGCACGAAGCCCTTGCGCAATTGCAGCTGCGCAAGGCTGACCTCGAAAGTATGCGCACAATGCGGGCAACGGGTCATCAAGTCCATGAATGCACCATCTCCCTGGTTAGCGGCCGTTACGATTATCGCTTGCGCCGGCCATGCAGACAAACCCACCCGTCGCGATCCCGCCATACGTCGAGATCGATCCACGGCGCATACGCCTGCGCGACGTCTTCGGCCTGGCGCTCGAGCACGCCGGACAACGAGAGCCGGCCGCCCGGCGCGACGCGATTTGCCAGCATGGGCGCAAGGACCTTGAGGGGATTGGACAGAATGTTGGCCACGACGATGTCGGCGCAGCCGTCGGCCAGGCCGTCGGGCAGCATGGCCAGCACGTGGACGCCGTTTTCCTGGGCGTTGTAGCGTGTCGCCTGGACGGCCTGCTCGTCGATGTCCACCGCCAGCACCCTGTCCGCGCCCAACTTCTTGGCCGCGATCGCCAAAATGCCCGAGCCGCAGCCGTAATCCAGCACCGACTCCCCGCCCTGCACGTGCTCGGCCAACCAGGCCAGGCATAAGTGCGTGGTCGGATGGCTGCCCGTGCCAAAGGCCAGGCCGGGATCCAGCTCGATCCGTACATGGCCTCCGGCCACGCGCGCTTGAGCGGCGGCAGCGGCGCCGTCGCGGTGCCAGCTCGGTACGATCAGGATGCGTTCTCCGACCTGTATCGGCCCGAATTGCGATTGCGTCAACCGGACCCAATCGGCATCCGGCACGTCCCGCAACTGCCATTGTCCCTTGCCATACTCGCCGACGCCCGCCTCGCGCAATTGCGCCAGCAATTGCTCCGGATCCAGCCCGTCAGGCAATAACGCGACCACGCGATTGCGATTCCAAGCCAGGATGTCGGGCTCCAGTCCGGGCTCGCCGAACAACGGCTTTTCCTCGGCCGTATCGCCGTCCGCATCCTCGACCGAGACGGACAATACGCCCGCCTCCAGCATGGCATCGGACAAAGCCTCGGCCTGCGCTTCCGGGCATAGCAACACGAGTTCGCGCATGATCTACCTTTTCATAGTGAAACAGGGGCGACGCCCCCGTGTTCGGAACGAGCCGCTCCAGCCGCGCGGCCGCAGCTTCCTTTCATCGGCGGCCCGACGTCAGGAGGGACGCTGCGACAGTTTCTGCTCCAGATAATGGATACTGGTGCCGCCTTCGACGAAGCGCGCATCCTGCATCAGCTCGCGATGCAAAGGTACATTGGTGGATACGCCCTCGACCGCCATTTCGGACAGCGCGATCTGCATGCGCGCGATGGCCTGCTGGCGCGTATCGCCATACGTAATGAGCTTGGCGATCATCGAATCGTAGTTCGGCGGCACCATATAGCCGCTGAACACATGCGAATCCATGCGCACGCCGGGTCCGCCCGGCGCATGCCAGTTCGTGATCCTGCCCGGGCTGGGCATGAACGTGAACGGGTCTTCGGCGTTGATGCGGCATTCGAGGGCATGGCCACGAAATTCAACGTCGCGTTGACGCAAGGTGAATTTTTCACCGGCGGCGATCAGGATCTGCTGCTGCACCAGATCCAGTCCCGTTATCATTTCGGTCACGGTATGCTCGACTTGAATCCGGGTATTCATTTCGATGAAAAAGAACTCGCCGTTTTCATACAGGAATTCGAACGTGCCCGCGCCGCGGTAGCCCATCTTGCGGCACGCCTCCGCGCAGCGCTCGCCGATGCGCTCGACCAGTCGACGGGCGATGCCCGGCGCGGGGGCTTCTTCGATGACTTTCTGGTGACGGCGCTGCATGGAGCAGTCGCGCTCGCCCAGCCATACCGCGTTGCGCCCACCATCGGCCAGAACCTGAATCTCGATATGGCGTGGGTTCTCCAGGAACTTTTCCATATAGACTTCGGGGTTATTGAATGCGGCGCCCGCCTCGGAACGCGTCAGCGTCACGGCATTCAATAATGCGGCTTCGGTATAGACGACACGCATGCCGCGCCCGCCGCCGCCGCCCGCGGCCTTGATGATGACCGGATAGCCCACGTCGCGGGCGATGCGCAGGATCTCCTGCGGATCTTCGGGCAAGGCGCCGTCTGAGCCAGGAACGACGGGCACCCCCGCCTCGATCATGGCGTGCTTGGCGCTGACTTTGTCGCCCATCTGCCGAATGGTTTCGGGACGCGGACCGATGAAGACAAAGCCGCTTTTCTCGACGCGCTCGGCAAAATCCGCATTTTCGGCCAGGAAGCCGTAACCGGGGTGTATGGCCTCGGCATCGGTGACTTCCGCCGCGGAAATCAAGGCGGGCATGTTCAGATAACTGTCGCGGGCCGGCGCGGGTCCGATGCATACGGATTCATCGGCCAAGCGAACGTATTTGGCTTCACGATCCGCCTCGGAATGCACGACCACCGTCTTGATGCCCAGCTCGCGGCAGGCGCGCTGTATGCGCAAGGCGATTTCGCCACGATTGGCGATCAGGATTTTCTCGAACATGATGGCTTAGCCGATGATGAACAAAGGTTGACCATACTCGACCGGTTCGCCGTTTTCGACCAGGATTTCCTTGATCACGCCCGCCTTGTCGGCTTCGATTTCGTTGAGCAGCTTCATGGCCTCGATGATGCACAACGGCTCGCCTTCCTTGACCGCCTGTCCGACTTCGACGAACGGCGATGCGCCCGGATTGGGCGAGCGATAAAACGTGCCCACCATGGGCGCCTTGACCGTATGGCCGACGGGTTCCGGCGGCGCGGCGGGCGCCGCGGGGGCGGCCGGCACAGGCGCGGCTTCCACCGGAGCCGCCGCCACCGCCTGGACGGGGGCCACCGACTGCGCGGCTTGCGAGAACTTGACGATTCTGACCTTGCCTTCGCCCTCGGTGATTTCCAGTTCGGCGATGCCCGAATCGGCCACGAGATCGATCAATGTTTTCAGTTTTCTGAGGTCCATACCACTTCCCATAAACACGTTTGCCACCCCTTGGATGTGGACACTCGGCGCGAGCAACGTGCTTTCATGATTAAAAGATTAAAAAGATTAAAAAGATCTTACTGTATATGCTTAATTCGATAACGCGTAGCGCACGGCGGCTTCGTAGCCGTATGCCCCCAAGCCCACGATCACCCCTTGCGCCGCATCCGACAAATAAGAACGATGGCGGAAAGGCTCGCGCTTGTGGACATTGGACAAATGCACTTCCAGAAAAGGGATGCCCACACCGGCCAGTGCGTCACGCAGGGCGATGCTGGTATGCGTGTAGGCGCCGGCGTTGATGACAATGAAATCCGTTCCATCCTGATGCGACTGGTGTATGCGATCCACCAGGGCGCCTTCGTGATTGCTTTGAAATGTCGTGCAAACGGCGCCTTGCTGTTCAGCCAATCGTTGCAAATTCCGGTCTATGTCGGCCAGTGTTTGCCGTCCATAGATATCAGGCTCGCGCGTACCGAGCAGGTTCAAGTTCGGACCATGCAAGACCAGGATGTGTTTCGCCATTAGCGGGATTTTTCAGGTAGTTAGATCGCCTTTTTACGCTAAAACGGCGTATTTGTCCATTAATCGCTGGAACTTGCAGGTAGGCCATCGGCCCCTTGGCTAAGCCAGATCGCCCAGGATGGCGCCGAACTTTTCAGGGTCGATCTGGCCCAGCATCCGATGGGTCAATTCCCCGCGGCCATTGAACACGACTGTATACGGCAAGCCGCCCTTGGCGTTGCCCAATTCTTTCATCTGCTGTATGCCGCCGTATCCCGCCACCAGGAGCGGATAGGAAACCGGTACCTTTTGAATGAATTTGTTTACATTTTTCTCGGTATCGACCGCAACGCCGATGATCCGGACGTAGGGATGCGCCTTCTGCAAGGCATCCAGGTCCGGCATTTCCTTGACGCAGGGCGCGCACCAGGTCGCCCAGAAATTCACCGCCAACGGCTTGCCCAGGAACTGGGACAGCGCCACGGGCTTGTCGTCCAGCCCGGAATAGGACATTTGATAAAAGGGATGGGCGGAGGCCGCCAAGGCGCGCGCCCAGGGAATGGCCGCCGGCACGGTCCATGCCGCCGCCAATGCGGCTCCCCCTATAAAGTCTCGCCGTCTCATGTCGTCTATCCATATAGTGTGTCTTCACCAAAGATAATAGCATCCGCATAATCACGGCATTGCGATCGACAGGGGCGGGTGCGCAGCGAACTGCCTCGCCCGCAAAAGCTCGGCCTTGTCCGTATCAACGGCCGAACTCCGAAATCAAGACGTATCCCAGCGTCCAGGTGGTGGCCGTGCCGTCGATGTCCGGCGTCGAGGCAGTCTGGTCGGTCCGCAAACCCAGCGCATCGGCATCATGCAGCAAAACACCCAAATACGTACTGCTCGAGCACTGAGACTGCAGGAAACGCGAAGGGCTGTACTGCTGGAAACTGGCGTAGAAGTCGCTCCAGAGCGCGCCTTGACAATGCTGCTGCGCCATCGAAGAAAGCGCGCTGGATGGACCGGAGCTGGTCACCCCCCAATTATGAAGCACTCCGGGAATCGAAGCGCCCGTCAGCAGGAAACGGGTGGCGGAAAAACCCGCATCCATGGGAGAGTCGGCTTGGAAATAAGAAGTGATCAGGTCGCGATACAAATTGCTGCAGGTAAGGTAATCGTAGTTGCCCGTCAGCGAATCGACGCCAACTGCGGGAGCTGGGTCGCCACTGTTCGCTCCGAAGACGTAGCCCCGGGTGTAACATGGGTTGTCAATGACCCCGCCGCCGGCAATCATGTCGGCACGCGCATCATTCAACCCCAGGCCCCGATAGCTGATGCTGAATACCGGATAGCCCACGCCGTTGATGGTGACGGGCTTGACGTTCGGATTATCGGAAGCGCTCGACACGTACGTCACCTGCGCCGATGCGCCGCCTATCTCCACGATGCCGTAGGGGACACCGCGTTCCTGGAAAACATTCTTGAGGTAATTCACGTCGGCCCAGGCATAGAGTCCTTCGTCCTGACCGCTGATCGTGCCTACTGCCCCGACCGTGTATTGCGCGGCCTGCACCGTATTTCGCACACTTTCATAGATGGCGGCGGAAGCTGCCGGATTGTCCGCATCGACGTGGCGCATCCCGGCGGTGGCCAGCACGTTCACGCTCACGTCGCGCTTGTCCAGACCATGCGCGGCGAGTTCCTGGTCGAGCCTATCGAGCAGGGGCTGCACCCCCTCCGGGCCCGCCTCGGAGGGCGAATCGACAAAACTTGACAGCGCTTCACCACCGGAATAAATTAGCAGCTTATTGATCGCACCAAGTTTGGCTGTGCCAAATTTGTTATCGGCGGGCACGGTTTCGTACAGGAAAAGACGCGAACCGCTGCTGCCGGCATCAATGACGGCAGTGTATGTGTTTGATGAAAGAGGTGGGTGAGACGTGCCACTGTCGCCGCACGCGGCCAGTCAGTGCAAGCAGTATCAACCCAGAAACAAAAAACCGCGGCGATGTTGCCACCGACATGACTCCACCGCCTCGATCCCAAGCGCGGTCGCTAAGCCTCTTCGCCATATTCACCTCCCGTTGTCAATGCCATCCGCTAGCCAGGCAGCGCAATAACCAGTCAAAGTTGCTTAATTTGACCTCGACAAAGCGCCGGCAAGCAAAAGCTTTTCGACGAATCAGTCAGTTTCCTCGACGAATCGTAAAGAAAACCATGATATGCGTCGCCACCCAGGCGTCTCGCCCAGCCTTTCATGTCCGCTTGGCAGCGCGCTGAATCCACTCGCCAACACGTTCGTTGTCGAATCCATGACATCCTCTTATTCACTATACGGCAGTGGTCAATCGTAGTCGCCGTGTAGTGAACGGATGGATGCGCTTCAAAATTCCGGAGGCATAGCGGTTTTTAAGGCTGAAAACCACACCCGGCGTTCTTCACTACAATACCGGACCGTCCTTTATCGCGAAGCCCGCTCGCGTGGAGGACAGGCGGCCCTATGTCGGAGGATAACCATGCATGTACATATATTAGGCATCTGCGGAACGTTCATGGGCGGATTGGCGCTGATCGCTCGTTCGGCCGGGCATACTGTCACCGGATGCGATGCCGGCGTCTATCCTCCGATGAGTACGCAACTGGAACAACAGGGCATAACGCTAATCGAAGGCTTCGGCGCCGACCAGGCTCGCTTGAACGCGGATCTCTACATCATCGGCAACGTCGTGTCGCGCGGCAATCCGTTGATGGAGGCCATACTGGACCAAGACCTGCCCTACACTTCAGGCCCCCAATGGCTGGCGGAAAACATATTGCGCGGGCAGCACGTCCTGGCGGTGGCGGGCACGCACGGCAAGACCACCACCAGTTCCATGCTGGCCTGGATCCTGGAGCATGCGGGCCGCGAGCCCAACTTCCTGATCGGCGGCGTGGCGGCGGATTTGCAGGTATCGGCGCGCTATCGGCCGCAAAGTTCGCTGTTCGTCATCGAAGCGGACGAATACGACACGGCTTTCTTCGACAAACGGTCGAAATTCGTGCATTACCGCCCGCGCACGGCCATACTGAACAACCTCGAATACGATCATGCCGACATCTTCCCCGATCTGGCCGCGATCGAAACCCAATTCCACCATTTGCTACGCACGGTTCCATCCCAAGGGCTGGTGCTGCATCCTACCGGCGATTCGGCTCTGGAAAGAGTGATCCGGCGCGGATGCTGGACCCCCACGCGAACCTTCGGCGCGCAAGGCGATTGGCAGGCCGGTCCTCATGAAGACCACCCCACCGACTTCGACGTCCTTCACGACGGCGCCAAGCAAGGAACCGTGCGCTGGAGCATCACCGGGCGTCACAACCAGCTCAACGCCCTGGCGGCCCTGGCCGCCGCGGCGCACGCGGGCGTGCCGGTATCCCAGGGCATCGACGCGCTTTGCGCGTTCCAAGGCGTCAAGCGCCGCATGGAACTGCGCGGCTCGGTACGCGACATCGACGTTTATGACGACTTTGCCCACCACCCCACCGCCATTGCCACGACTCTGGACGGCCTGCGCAAACGGATCGGGGCGCGGCGCATCCTTGCCGTGATCGAGCCGCGCTCGAACACCATGAAATTGGGCGCCATGGCGGCCCGGCTGCCCGATGCGCTGGCCGATGCCGACCTCGCGTTCTGCTTCGGCTCGCGCGAAGGCAAGCACGCGCTGGGCTGGGATCCCGCCACCGTCCTTGCGCCATTGGGAAACCGGGTGTCGTCGTACGACGAGTTGGATAAAATGATCGAAGGCATCCGTTCGGCGGCTCGACCCGGCGACGCGATATTGATAATGAGCAACGGCGGCTTCGGAGGCATCCATCAAAAACTCCTGGACCGCCTGCAATCCCCCCCCGAGGCGACATGATTCTTTATCTGCACGGCTTTCGCTCCTCGCCCCAGTCCTTCAAAGCCACGCTATTCGCGCAGGCCATGAACGACAAAGGACTGGCCGACCGCTGGCTTTGCCCCCAGTTGCCGGCCAGTCCGCAACGCGCGCTGGAGCTGGCCCGCCATCTGATCGAAAAGGCGACCCGGATGCAGGGCCTGAACCCCGAGCAGGACCTATGCATCATCGGATCATCATTGGGCGGCTACTATGCCGCCTGCCTGGCCGAGCACTGGAAATGCCGCGCGGCGTTGCTCAACCCGGCGGTCTATGCCGCCCGCGACCTGGCGACGCAGGTGGGCGAGCACACCCAATACCACTCCGACGCGCCGTTCGTCTTCCTGCCCGAGTACGTCGACGAACTGGCCGCCATGGCGGCCGGCAAGCCCGCGCACCCCGAACGCTACTACCTGCTGGCGGCCAAGGGCGACGAAGTCCTGGACTGGCGGGAAATGGTGGACTGGTACGCCGGCAGCCGCATCCGCCTGCTGGAACATAGCGACCACGGCATTTCCGATTTCGCGCAATGGCTGCCCGAAGTCCTGGATTTCGCCTTGTCCAGGCCCGACGCCGTCCATGCCGCACCCGGCACCTGAAAACACTTTCATTGACCATACCACGTCCCCTGGCGTGTCCTGACGGATACTTATGTACGTTCTTTACGAAGACAGCGGCAACTTCAAAGCGGAAAAAATATTCTCGCAAAGCGACTCGACCATGCAGGTCGAGTCCGAGTCGGGCAAGCGCAGCAAAATCAAAAACAATCTCGTTCTCTTCCAGTTCGACACGCCTGCGCCCGCCGTGCTGCTGGAAAAGGCGCGCGAGCTGGCCTCCGAGCAGGAAATCGACTTCCTGTGGGAGTGCGCGCCGCAAGAAGAATTCGAAGCCATGCACTTTGCGCAAGAGTATTTCGGCCATCCACCCGATGCGGTGGAAAAAGCCGGCCTGATCTTCGCGCTGAACAGCGCGCCCGCCTATTTCCATCGCCGGGGCAAAGGGCGCTATCGCCCGGCGCCTCCGGACATCCTCGCCGCCGCCCTGGCCGCCATCGAAAAAAAACAGAAGCAGGCTGCCCGACAGCAGGAATGGACGGACCAGATGCTCGCCGGCCGCCTGCCGGACGAGATCAAGGAGGTCGCCCACACCTTCTTGACCAGGCCGGACAAGAATTCGATGCAATGGAAGGCGTTCGAAGCCGCCGTCGACAGCAAGAACACGTCGCCCGAAAAATTGCTGCTGGCATTGGGCGCATGGCCTCATGCTCTGGCCCTGCACCAGCATCGCTTCATGGCCACCCACTTTCCCAAGGGACCGGATTTCGCGCCCGTCGCCCCGCCCGTCCTGGAGCAGGATATCCCGCCGGCGAACGTCACCGCCTATTCCATCGACGACGACAGCACGACGGAAATCGACGACGCCCTGTCGGTCACGATGCTCGGCGACGACGTCGCCCGCATCGGCATACATATCGCCGCACCCGGGCTGGCCGTCACACGCGACAACGAGTTGGACAAGATCGCGCGCAGCCGCATGTCCACGGTCTACATTCCGGGCATGAAAATCCCCATGCTGCCGCCCGAGCTGATACAGACCTTCTCCCTGGACGAAGGGCAGGAACGTCCCGCCCTGTCCCTGTACGTCGACGCCAACCTGAAAACCGGTGAGATCCTGTCGACCGACACGCGCGTGGAACGCATCCGGGTGCGCGAGAACCTGCGCCACAACCGCCTGGACGCGCACATCACAGAAGAAGCCCTGGACGCTCCGGATGCGGATTTTCCCTACGCGGCTTGGCTGCGCCCATTGTGGCGATTCGCGACCCATCTGTGCGCGCAGCGCGAACTGGCGCGCGGCAAGCCCGAAAACAACAACCGGGTGGAATACAGCTTCGTCCTGGACGGCCCGCATGACGATCCGGACTCGATCGTGCGGCTGGTGCCGCGGCGGCGCAATGCGCCGCTGGACCGGTTGGTCGCGGAGTACATGATATTTGCCAATAGCCAATGGGGCGGCCTGCTGGCCCGGCACGGCGTGCCCGGCATCTACCGCTCGCAGCAGGCGGGCCGGGTTCGCATGTCCACGCATGCGCTGCCGCACGAATCCATCGGCGTCCCTCAGTATGCGTGGTCCACCTCTCCGTTGCGCCGGTACATCGACCTGATCAACCAGGCACAGATCCTGGCCGCCGCGCAGCATGGCATTTCCGCCCGGCTGGCGGCGCCGTTCAAGCCCAAGGATGCCGACCTGTTCGCCATCATCGGCGCATTCGAATCCCAGTACGCGGCCTGGGGCGACTACCAGTCCGCCATGGAACGGTATTGGTGCCTGCGATGGCTGCAGCAGCAGAATTTGCGCACGGTACAGGCCGGCGTGCTGCGCGAAGACCTGGTCAGGCTGGACAACGCGCCGCTGGTCACACGCGTGCCGGGCCTACCCGAGCTGGAGCGCGGACACATCGTCACCCTGGACATCCTGGGCGTGGACGAACTGGCGCTTGAACTGCAATGCCGATTGCGCGACACTGAGCCGGCCAACTGAGCTTGTACAGCCGATCCTGGGACGGCTATTCTGGAATCTCCATGTCCGTGCTGCCCACCCTGCTGCTGCGTCTGAAAAGCCGACGAAACGATCACCTGCGCATAGCGCTGGCGATATCGGCGGCTGTCCATGCGTGCGTGCTGCTGTGGCATCCCGAACGGCCGCGGCCTGCCGCGTCGCCTTCCTCGTCGCTCGACATCATCCTGGTCAATGCGCAAAGCGATCTCCCTCCCCTGGCCCCCGAGGCGCTTGCCCAAGCCGACCTGAACGGCGGCGGCGACGCGCAATCGGGGATGTCGACGTCTCCCCTGCCTCGCACCAGCCTGGCCAGCCCCGATGAAATCGTGCTGGCCGCCCTGCGCAAGCGCCAAGCGGAACTGGAAAAACAGCAATTACAGCTCTATACCCAGTTGCTCTCCGACGACCGGGCCGACGCGCCTCGCATAGACCCCGAACACTTCCTGGAATCCGCCGAATCGGGCAAGGACGTCCGCGACCAGGAAAGCATGGTGCTCAATGCCCGGATAAGCGCGCTGCGCGAGCAAATCCGACGCTACGAAGCCCGGCCCAGGCAACACTTTACCGGACCGTCGGCCAAAGCCGACGACCAGGCCGCTTATCTGGATTCCTGGCGCGCCAGAATCGAAAAAATCGGAACGAAGCATTATCCGGAACAGGCGCGGGGCAAAATCCATGGCGATCTTCAATTGACCGTCTATATCCGCCGCAATGGCGAGCTGGAGCGCATCGAGATCGATCGTCCGTCGCCGCACGCCATCCTGAACCTGGCTGCGCAACGCATCGTCCGGCTGGCTGCCCCGTTCGCCCCCTTGCCGGACAGCATGGCGCGATCCGCCGACGTGCTGGC
>CAZKBT010000078.1:0-13530 GCA_964551305.1 uncultured Burkholderiaceae bacterium | reverse complement strand
TTCTCTTCACTTCCGAATCCGTCTCCGAAGGCCATCCCGACAAGGTCGCCGACCAGATTTCCGACGCCGTTCTCGACGCCATCCTGACCCAGGACCCCAATGCCCGGGTCGGGGCGGAAACCCTGTGCAATACCGGCCTGGTCGTGCTGGCCGGCGAAATCACCACCAGCGCCAACGTGGACTACATCCAGGTGGCGCGCGACACGATCAAGCGCATCGGCTATGACAACACCGAGTTCGGCATCGACCACAAGGGCTGCGCCGTCTTGGTGGCCTACGACAAACAGTCGCCCGACATCGCCCGGGGCGTGGACCGCTCGCCCGAGGACATCCTGAACCAGGGCGCCGGCGACCAGGGCTTGATGTTCGGCTACGCCTGCGACGAAACCCCCGACCTGATGCCCGCGCCGATCTGGTATTCGCATCGCCTGGTGCAGCGCCAAAGCGAGCTGCGCAAGGACGGCCGCCTGCCCTGGCTGCGCCCCGACGCCAAGTCGCAAGTGACCTTTCGCTATGTCGACGGCAAGCCCGCCGAGGTCGATACGGTGGTGCTGTCCACGCAGCATGCGCCCGATATTTCACAGTCCGACATCCGCGACGCGGTGATCGAGCACATTATCCGTCCTTGCTTTCCCGACGGCCTGATCACGCCCAAGACCAGGTACCTGGTCAATCCCACCGGTATTTTCGTGATCGGCGGGCCGCAGGGCGACGCGGGCCTGACAGGCCGCAAGATCATCGTCGACACCTATGGCGGCGCGTGCCCGCACGGCGGCGGCGCGTTCTCGGGCAAGGATCCGTCCAAGGTCGACCGCTCGGCCAGCTATGCGGCGCGCTATGTCGCCAAGAACATCGTCGCGGCCGGTTTGGCGCGTCAATGCCAGGTCCAGGTCAGCTATGCCATCGGCGTGGCCGAGCCCATCAACATCACCGTCTACACCGAAGGCACGGGCGTCATCCCCGACCATGAGATCGCCAAGCTGGTCCGTGAGCATTTCGACTTGCGCCCCAAGGGCATCATCGACATGCTGGATTTGCTGCGTCCCATCTATACCAAGACGGCCGCCTACGGCCACTTCGGCCGCAGCGAGCCGGAGTTCACCTGGGAAGCGACCGACCGGGCCGAGGCGCTCAAGAAGGCGCTATGACTCTCGGCGCATCCATTTCGGGCAACGTTCATGTCGGCGGATGATGCGGATCGTCGAGCCATGCGGGGATGCCCGGCTCAGCCCGGCGACGGCCCAGGAGCACCTGCTCCTTCGGTCGGCGGCCGGGCTTTGGATGCGCCGACTCATCCCGACACGTCCGAATCCGGCTTAAGCCGGGCGTCCTCGCTGCAGCGCGCCGCGCGGATCGAGGATATGAAAAGCCTGCGCGTGTCGGACTCGCCATGCGTGGCGGTGTGCTCCACCTTGTACGATGAAATTTGCCGCGGATGCGGACGCACGGCCATGGAGGTGGCCAACTGGGTGTTCCTTTCCGACGACGAAAAGCGCGAGATCTGGCTGCGCATACGGTCCCAAGGCTATCCGCGCCGAACCAAGCGTTGACGGGTCGAGCGGGGCGCGAACGCGCGCCGCTCGAGGCGGGATCGGGCCGGAAATCTTTCACGGCCGGCCGGGCATTTTCAGGCGCCATACGCTACAATTCCGACAGCCCCCCGAGGAGCGCTGCAACGGCGAGCGAACCGGACGATACGTTTCCGGATTCCAGTCCGCTAGGCTCGGGGCATCCAACGTTTCAACGGCGCTCATCTTATGCACCCGTACGCGGGCAAGATGAGCGTGTTTCCATCGGCTCGCTGTCCGCGCAAGGAAAGAGGCCATACATGAACACTGTCGTTGACAACGTATTTTCCGATTGCAAGATCGCTGATCCGAGCCTGGCCGAATGGGGTCGCCGCGAGATCGCCATCGCCGAAACCGAAATGCCGGGCCTGATGGCCATCCGCGAAGAGTTCGCCGCATCCCAGCCGCTGAAAGGCGCGCGCATCGCGGGCAGCCTGCACATGACCATCCAGACCGCCGTGTTGATCGAAACGCTGGTCGCTCTGGGTGCGCAGGTCCGCTGGGCCTCGTGCAATATTTTCTCCACGCAGGACCATGCCGCCGCGGCGATCGCGTCGGGCGGCACGGCCGTGTTCGCCGTCAAGGGCGAAACGCTGGAAGACTACTGGCGCTACACCCACCAGATCTTCAATTGGCCCGGCGAGCAGGCCAACATGATCCTGGACGACGGCGGCGATGCGACCACCTTGCTGCATCTGGGCGCCAAGGCGGAAAAGGACATCGCCGTGCTGGACAAGCCGGGCAGCGAAGAAGAGCGCGTCCTGTTCGCCGCCATCAAGGCGCAGCTGAAACAGGATCCGACCTGGTATTCGACCCGCCTGGCGCGGATCAAGGGTGTTACCGAGGAAACCACCACCGGCGTGCATCGCCTGTACCAGATGTCGAAGAAGGGCGAACTGGCCTTTCCCGCCATCAACGTCAATGATTCCGTGACCAAGTCCAAATTCGACAACCTATATGGCTGCCGCGAATCCCTGGTGGACGGCATCAAGCGCGCCACCGACGTCATGGTGGCGGGGAAGACGGCCGTGGTCTGCGGCTTCGGCGACGTCGGCAAGGGCTGCGCGCAGGCGCTGGCCGCCTTGCGCGCCCAGGTCTGGGTAACCGAGATCGATCCCATCTGCGCGCTGCAGGCCTCCATGGAAGGCTACCGGGTCGTGACGCTGGACGAAGCGGCCGACAAGGCCGACATCTTCGTGACCGCGACGGGCAATTACCACGTCATCACGCGCGAGCACATGGAAAAAATGAAGGACCAGGCCATCGTCTGCAACATCGGCCACTTCGACAATGAAATCGACGTCGCCTCGGTCGAGGACCTGGAGTGGGAAGAGATCAAGCCCCAGGTCGATCACATCATCTTCCCGGACGGCAAGCGCATCATCCTGCTGGCCAAGGGCCGCCTGGTGAATTTGGGCTGCGCAACGGGCCACCCTTCGTTCGTGATGTCGGCATCGTTCACCAACCAGACGATCGCGCAGATCGAGCTGTTCACACGCGGCAATGCCTACGAACGCGGCCAGGTCTATGTCCTGCCCAAGCATCTGGACGAAAAGGTGGCGCGCCTGCATCTGAAGAAGCTCGGTGTCCAATTGACGGCCTTGCGCCAAGAGCAAGCCGATTACATCAGTGTGTCGGTAGAAGGGCCCTACAAGCCCGATCACTATCGCTATTAAGCAAATTGCGTCGCGTATCGCAATCGGCCGGGACCTTGGTTTCCGGCTGCCCATTCGACATTAACTGCAAAGGTACATCATGACACTCATACTCGTTTGGCTCTTGAACGCGGTTGCTTTATTGATCGTTGCGTACATCTTGCCCGGCATTACCGTGGCCTCGTTCGGTTCGGCGCTGGTCGCGGCCCTGGTCCTGGGGCTGCTCAACACCCTGGTCAAGCCTTTGCTCGTCCTGCTGACGCTGCCCATCACCATCGTGACGCTGGGACTGTTCCTGTTGGTGCTCAATGCGCTGATTTTCTGGTTTGCGGGCTCCGTGCTCAAGGGCTTCCAGGTCAATGGGTTCTGGTGGGCCTTGCTCGGCGCGGTGGTGTACTCCATCGTATCGGGCCTTTTGTCGAGGTTGCTGTCTTGATCCGAGAAAAACAGGTGCTGAGCCTCGAGTTCTTTCCACCGCGGGACATCGCGGCGCAGGAAAAGCTGGTGCGCTCGGCCAAGCAGCTGCTGGCCTTGGAGCCTGCCTATGTCAGCGTGACGTTCGGCGCGGGCGGCTCCACGCGCAGCGGCACGGTGGATGCCGTGCGGCTGCTGCAGAATTTGGGGTTCGACGTGGCGCCGCACCTGTCGTGCATAGGCTCGAGCCGCGCCGTCCTCGGGGAAATCCTCGATACCTATCGGGACATGGGCGTGCGCCGCGTGGTGGCCTTGCGCGGCGACCTGCCTTCAGGCATGGGCGGCGATGCGGGCGAGCTGCATTATGCTGGCGACCTCGTGGCCTTCATTCGCGAGCATTGCGGCGACTGGTTCACGATCGAGGTCGCGGCCTATCCCGAGGTCCATCCCCAGGCGTCCGGCGCGGCTTCGGATCTGGCGCGCTTCGCAGCGAAGGTCAAGGCCGGCGCGGATGGCGCGATCACCCAGTATTTTTTCAACGCGGACGCGTATTTCGATTTCGTCGATCGGGCGCGCGCCGCCGGCGTGACCGTGCCCATCGTGCCGGGCATCATGCCGATTACGAACTACACGCAGCTGTCGCGGTTTTCCGCGATGTGCGGGGCTGAAATTCCGCGCTGGATACGTTCCCGCCTGGCGGACTTCGGCGATGACCGCGCGTCGATCAAGTCGTTCGGCAAGGATGTGGTCACTCGCCTGTCGCAAGACCTGCTGGATCGGGGCGCGCCCGGCCTGCACTTCTATACGCTGAACAACGCCGAAGTGGCGATGGCGATCTGCACGGCCTTGCGCCTGAAGACGGCGCGGTAAGGGCGGCGGTTTTTTACAGCGTAGGCGCGGGTACCGCCCAGCCTTTGTCGGTCAGAATGGAATCCAGCCTCACGTCGTGCGGGGCCGGGACGTGATTCTCGCCGCTCAGATCGCCCGTCGCCCAGGCGATGCCGATGCTGGTGAACGGGTGTCCGCCTGCCTTGAGCGCGGCCAGCGTGCGGTCGTAGTATCCTTTGCCGTAGCCTACGCGGTCGCCCTGGCGGGTATAGCCCAGCGTGGGCACCAGGACAATGTCCGGCGCCGGCGCGAGCGGCGCGCTGTCCTCGGGCTGCTCGATGCCGTAGGCGCCGGCTTTCAGCGTCGCTCCGGGCGTCCATAGGCGAAACTGCAGGGGCGCATCCGGCGCGGCCATGACGGGCAGCGAAACGGTATAGCCTTCCTCTTCGACCCATTGACGCAGCACGGGCTGCAAGCCGGGTTCGCCGGGCGTGGACCAGAACGCCGCGATATGCGTGGGTACGGGCTTGCCTTCGGCCTGGAGGCGGGTGCGTTGCGTGGCAAGCCAGGTAAACAGGCGTCCGCGTATGAGCAGGGCGCCGCGATTGCGCTCGACGGGATTCTGTTGGTCACGCCGCTGCTTCAATCGGGTGCGTAATGAGCTTGCGTTATTCTCTATACTGTCGTTCATGATGATGTTTTACTGGGGTCGCGCCAAAATGCAACGTAATCGCCAACGGTATCAGAAATATGCCCGTCTGTCTGGCGCCAGGTCCATGCCGGGCCTGTATGCCGGCTTCGTTCTGTGTGTCGCGGCGGCCATGCCTTGGGCCGCGCGCGGCGCAACGGCCGACGTCGCGGCGCCCTCCAGCCCTGCCCGGACGGCGCTGATCGAAGCGCGCGACATGGTGAACAAGAAACAATGGACCGCGCTGGCGCGCCTGGTTCCGCTGGCGCAAACCGACGCCACCCTGGGCTCGTATGCCCGGTACTGGATCTTGCGCCGGCAGCTGCAGGACAGCACGCAGCCCGTGCCCGAGACCGAGCTGCGAGAATTCATGGCGACCAACCAGGATGCCTACCTGGCCGACCGCATCAAGGGCGATTGGCTGATTGCCGCGGCGCGTTCCGGCGATTACGCGCGGGCTCTGCAGCTGGCGCCGATACAGAACAGCAACGCCCAGATCCGGTGTTCGCTGATCCTGTCACAGCACATGATGCGCCAGCCGGTCACGGCCGGCCAGGCGCTGGATGCCTTCCAGCCCAGCACCGCGTGCTGGTCCATGCTGGATCAGCTGGCGGTCAGCCGGATCGTCAGCCGAGAGGACGTGCTGGGCTTGCTGCGCGCCACGCTGGAGACCAACAGGTCGGGCGATGCGCAGCGTCTGGCGGCGATCGTGTTCGACGGCAAGGCCATGGTGCAGTACGCGGCGTTGATGAAAAACCCGCGGCAATGGTTGAACGGTCGGGCCGCGCTCTCCACGCCGGACGACGTCGAATTGACGACCATCGCTTTGTCGCGGCTTGCGCGAGGGGATGCGCGCCTGTCCAACGCGGACTATATCCAGCAGCAATGGAGCGGCAGGCTGCCTGCCAAGCAGCTTGAATGGGTCTGGAGCCAGTTCGGACTGGTGGCGGCCTTGAACGTGGAGCAGGATGCCGCGAAGTGGTATCGCATGTCGGGCGAGCAGCCCTTGACGGACTACAACCATGCCTGGCAGGTGCGGTCCGAGCTGCGCCAGCCGAAGATAGACTGGAAACGCGTGGAAGCGGCCGTGGACCGCATGTCGGAGCAGCAAGCGGCCGAGCCGGTCTGGATCTACTGGAAGGCGCGCGCGCTGGCGGCTCAGGGCAGGGACCAGGCGGCGCGCGATCTTTACGGCGTCATTACCGAGGATCTGAATTTCTATGGCCAGCTTGCCCGCGAAGAGCTCGGGCTGGCGCCCTATGTGCCGCCGGCGCCCGCGCCGGTCACGTCCGCCGAGTTGCAGGCCGCGCGCGGCAATCCCGGCCTGCGGCGTGCCATCGAGCTGTTCCGGCTGGGGTGGCGGGCCGAGGCCGTGCCCGAATGGGCGTTCGCGCTGCGCGGCATGGACGATCGCCGGTTGCTGGCGGCGGCCGAGCTCGCCCGACAGGAACATATCTATGACCGCGTCGTCAATACGTCGCTGCTGACGCGCGAGCAAGTCGACTTTTCCCAGCGCTTCATCGCGCCGTTCGAAGGCCGAGTCGCGGAAAAAGCCAGGCAAATCAACCTGGATCCCGCCTGGGTGTATGGATTGATACGCCAGGAATCGCGTTTCATCACCGATGCGCGCTCGCGGGTCGGCGCGTCGGGCTTGATGCAGTTGATGCCGGCCACGGCGCGCTGGGTGGCCAACAAAATAGGCATGAAGGATTTCAAGCCTTCCCAGGTCAATGATTTCGACGTCAATACGGTGCTGGGTACCAATTATCTGCGCATCGTGCTCAACGACCTGAACGGCTCCGAAGTCCTGGCGACCGCCGGCTATAACGCGGGGCCCCGTCGTCCCGTGCAATGGAGCGCCAAGCTGGCCGGGCCGGTCGAAGGCGCCATTTTCGCGGAAACCATACCATTCACCGAAACCCGCTTGTACGTGAAGAACGTGCTGTCCAATGCGACGTACTACGCCATGATGTTCTCGGGCAAGCCGCATTCGCTCAAGGAAAGGCTGGGCACGGTGTACCCCTCGCAGGCTCGCGGCTCCAAGACGCCATGAGCCGGGATGCGCGGGCGGCCGCGGACGACGACGCTTCCTGCGGGAGCGCCGCATCGTCATTGCCTGACTCATGGCAAGACAATCTGCGCGCCGGCCTGGGACGAGACTGGACCCGTGATCCGTGTTTGCAAGGCCTTGCGGTCTATGTGGTGGGCGGCGCGGTGCGCGACGCCATGCTGGGCCTGCCGGCGGGAGACCGTGATTGGGTCGTCGTCGGCAGCACGCCCGAGCAGATGGCCGGGCGCGGCTTTATCCCCGTGGGCGGAGATTTTCCGGTCTTCCTGCATCCGCGCACCAAAGAGGAATATGCGCTGGCGCGCACCGAGCGCAAGTCGGGACGCGGGTACAAAGGCTTTACGTTCCACACCGGCGCCGACGTGACACTGGAGGACGACCTGAAGCGCCGCGATCTGACCATCAATGCCATGGCTTGCGGCGCGGACGGCGAGCTGGTCGATCCGCTGGGCGGCAAGCGCGACATCGCGGCGCGCATCCTGCGGCACGTGGGGGACGCGTTCATCGAGGACCCGGTGCGGGTGTTGCGCCTGGCCCGGTTCGCCGCCCGATTTCACGATTTCGCCATCGCGCCCGAAACGATGGCGCTGGCCCGAGCGCTCGTGCAGGCGGGCGAGGTTGATGCGCTGGTGCCCGAACGGGTCTGGCAGGAATTCGCCAAGGGATTGAAAACAGTACGGCCAGGGCGGATGTTCCAGGTACTCCAGGAAGCGGGCGCCCTGCCGCGCATCGCGCCCGCGCTGGCATACGACGACGATATCGCCCGCGGCTTGAACGAGGCAGCCGACCAGGGGTGTCCTTTGCCTGGCCGCTTCGCCTTGCTCTGCCGCCGCAGCGCCGATCCCGCCCTGGTCGCGCAGCAGGTGCGCGCGCCGGGTGAGTGCCGCGACCAGGCCGTGTTGCTGGCGGCGCTGCTCGGCGGCGATCCGGTCCGTCGCGATGCCGGCGCCGGAAGCGGGCTGTTGGCGCGCGCGTCGCTGCAGGATCGCCTGGATGCGCTGGAGCGCTGCGATGCCGTGCGCAAGCCCGAGCGCTTTCTGGATTTGCTGAACGCGGCCTCGCTGGTCATGCCGCTGGACCTGGCGTGGTGGACGCGCGCCGTGCAAGCCGTGCGCGGCATCGACGCAGGCGCCGTCGCCCGCGCGGCCCAAGGCGATCCGGCGCGCATCAAGGCCGACTTGCGTAGGGCGAGGCTGGAAGCCTTGGCCGCCGTCTAGACCATGCGTCTCGGTCAAGGAGTTGCAGCCCACGGCCCGGCGGCGCTTGCATGCCGCGACCGGCGCCAGCCGCTCAGTGCACGTAGAACATGATCTTGGCCAGCACGACGATGGCGAGCATATGGACCAGTACGCTGGCATGAATGATGCGCGCGCGTCGCGCCGTCATGCCGCCCGAGCGCATCCAGGTCACCGCGCGTAGAAAATGCCCCAGCACGCTGAGGGCCAGAATGATCTTCAGGCTGAGCAGCTTGCCCAGGCTGGAGCCCAGCGGGTTCTCCAATGCGCCGCGATAGTGCCAGGCCAGGCCTATGCCGGCCGCGTACAGGACGAGCAGCACCCAGGGCATGATGCGTCGCACGCGCAGCGTCAGGTCGCGCTGCAAGGGCTTGAGAAGGAGGCCGGAACCGGCTTGGCCGCTGCGCGCCGCGTCGCGCGCGGCGGCCAGCGCGCGATCGAGCACGATCATTTCGAACATGACGGTGCCGATGAAGAAAATGGCCGCCAGAAGATGCAGGATCAGCAGGACGGGATAGGACATGGCGCGCTCCGGTGATATGGCTCCCATCCTGTCACAGGACGGCCGCCGCGTCCATGAGATGGATCAATGATCGGCTTGTTCGACCCATCGCGTAGGCCGCGGCGCGGGATGTCGCCGGACGCTACAGCCTGCCCCGGCGGTCCCCGCCGAGAAATCCCGACAAGGGGCCGCCGATATCCCGGCCGAGGGCCAGCACTTTGAACAATTCGCCCATTTCCGCCTCGGATACGAGCTTTTGCACGGCGGACAGGGTGCGCGGATCGGCGTCGCTCAGGTGCGTCAGCAAGCCGGCATTCATGAGGAAGCGGGCTTGCGAGGCATAGCCCAGGACGTCCAGGCCGCCGGCCAGCGCGGCATCGGCCATGGCGGTGAAATCCACGTGGGTCGTGATGTCTTGCAGGCCGGGGTGGATGAGAGGCCGGTCGTGGGCGTGATGCCGGAAATGGCACATCAGCGTGCCTTGCGCGCGCTGGGGATGGTAGTACTCGCGCCGGGGCATGCCGTAGTCCAGCAGCAGGGCGGCGCCTTTTTCCAGCCAGTCGCCCAGGCCGCGCACCCAGGCTTCGGCGCGCAGGTTCACTTCGGATTGATAGCCCGGCAGGCAGGGCATGCGGGCCCGGACGGCCTCTTCCAGGGCGGGCGGCGCCGCGCGGTGCAGCCAAACGAAGTCCCGGTTGTCGTCCAGGCCTACGCCCAGCTCCCGCACTTGCCCGTCCTCGTCCCAGACGAACAGGCAGGCGGGCATGGCGTCGAGCACTTCGTTGGCCACCACGCAGCCGTGAAACCGCCGGGGCGGGGCGTCCAGCCAGGCAATGTCGGCTTCTAAAGGCGCCAGGCGCTCGCGTTGCCGTTGGCGCAGGTCGGCGGATACCTCCATGATCAGGTAACGGGGCTCGACGCCTTGGGCGCGCAGCGCCGGAATGAGGCTGGCGGCCAACGCGCCGGAGCCCGCGCCGAATTCCAGCACGTGGGCTGAATCGCTCAGGCGCAGGATTTCCTCGACCTGGCGGGACAAGGTCCGCCCGAACAGGGGCGTAAGCTCGGGCGCGGTCGTGAAGTCTCCAGACGGAGTATCGCCGCCGAACTTGGTGCTGCCCGCGGCGTAGTAGCCCAGGCCGGGTGCGTACAGGGCCTGATCCATCCATAGTTCGAACGGCAGAAAGCGATCTGGAGCGTGCGCGATCAGCCGGCGCAGGTGGGCGGCGACGCGCAGGGCATGTCGGGCGGACAGGACGTCGAGCGCCGGCAGATTGTCGGGGACGGCAGAGGCGGCGGGGGGCGGCGATACGGGCATGAGCTTAGGGTAACCGGGCGACGGGCTTATTCGCTGCCGTCGGTCTTGGAAGAGGGGACGCTATGCTTGTCCGCCCGCCGCGCACGCCTGATCGCGTAAAGCGAATAGCACATGGAAATCAGAAAGGCGGTCAGCAGGGCGACGATCAGCGCCACTACGTAGTTGCCGAAGACGATCCAAAGCGGAAGCGACAGCAAAAAGGCGAGCAACAAGGGTTTACACGCGAGTTCTTTCATGGCGATATTGTAGCCAGCCTGGGATGAGGGGGGCGGCCGGCCTCGCTCGCGGCGCGCGCTTATTTGGCCGTAGACCTGACAAGTTCAGTGTGTCCGGGACGATAGGCGGCCAGGTAGTCATGCTGGAACATCCGCATCCGGGTAACGTCCCGGTACTGGCCGTTGATGAAGAACTCGTGCTTTAGTTCGCCTTCGATGTCGAAGCCCAGTTTTTTGTAGATGTGCAAAGCCCTGTGGTTCTCCTTATCGACGATCAGATAGATTTTGTAGAGATTCAGCACGCTGAATCCGTATTCCATCGCCAATGTCGTGGCGCGCAAGGCGATGCCTTTGCCTTGATGCTCGGGCGCCACGATGATCTGAAACTCCGCGCGGCGGTGTATGTGATCTATTTCGACCAGCTCCACCAGGCCGACGTTCAGGCCGTCGAGCTCGATGACGAAGCGGCGTTCGCGCAGGTCATGGATGTGCTCGTCATAGAGCGTGGACAACTCGGCGAATGTCTCGTAAGGTTCTTCGAACCAATAGCGCATTACGCTGGCGTTATTGTCCAGTTGGTGCACGAAGCGAAGATCCTCGCGTTCCAGCGGACGCAACCGGATGTTGGTGCTGATGGTCATATATCCTCCTTGCCCCCGACGGGGCGGTTTCCGAGCTATTTTCGCCGGGACGCCCGGGTGTCAGGCCAGTTTAAGCAAGGAGATACCCATGACGATCCAGGCAATGCCCAGCCAGCCCTTTCCATTCAGTCGCTGCCGGAACAGCATCAGGCCGGCGGCGGCGGACAACAAGATGCCGGCGCCGCCCCACAAGGCATAGGCGATCGATAGATCTATTCCCTTGACGGCCTGGGATAGCGCGGTGAACGACGCCAGGATGCAGCCGATCCCGAGCGCGCCGGCCAGGCGATTGCTGAAGCCGTGCGAGGCCTTGATGAATATATTGGCGGCGACCTCCAGCAAGATGGCGGCCCCCATGAACGTGTAGTGCGCGAATGCGGCGTTATACATGGCTTAGACCTCCCGCGCGTCCGGCTTGCCGGCCTCGTTCCCGGGCGAACCGAAAGCGACCAGAATCACGCCGATGATCAGCATGAGCATGCCGAGCAGCTTGATCAGGCCGAGGTGCTCTCCGAAGAGCGCGAAGCCGATGCATGTGATGCTGATCAGGCCGGCGGCTTCCCATGCGGCATATGCCGTCGCGATCGGCAGATGCTTCACGGTCGTGGCAAGGAACCAGAACGACAGGCCGATCATGGCGTACATGAACAAGAGGGCTGCGATGGAGCCGGAATCGGAGGCGATCTTCATGATCGTCACGCCGACAACCTCCGATACGACGGCCGCCGACAAGAACAGCCAGGGACGAAGCTGCATGTGAACCTCTCTTTTATTGTTGTACGAAATATGTGGAATCCCTCTATTTTCCATCTTTAATTGTGATCCACAAAGATTGATTCCATCTGTTTTAATGATAGACTTTGTGCATGCAATGGAATCTGGATCATTTGCGCCAGTTCGTGATGACCGCCGATCAAGGCTCGATCAGTGCGGCCGCCCGTGTGCTGGGCAAGGCGCAATCTGGAGTGAGCACGGCCATCGGATTGCTGGAAGCGGACCTGGACGTAGAGCTCTTCGACCGCAGCAAGCACCGGGCCACGCTGACGGATGCCGGGCAGTTGCTGTTGCGGGAAGCGCGTGAATTGTTGCGGCAAGCGCATTCGCTGGATCAGCGGGCAAGGTCGCTTTCAGCGGGCCACGAAGCCAAGCTGGCGCTCGCATTCGATGAGGCGCTGCCTCATGCGACCCTGAGCCGGCTGTTTCGCGAAATTTCCCGGCGATTCCCCGATCTGGAACTGACGTTACTCAATGGCACCGCGACCGAGGTGGCGGAATACGTGGATCAGGGACGCGCCGATCTTGCCTTCCATCTGGACCGTGGACCGCTGATGGACTGCTTCGATCAGCGCCATATCGGGACGCTGCCCCAGGGCGTGTACGTCGTCAGCGGCCATCCCTTGCTGGACAAGCAGCCTGTCGGGCGCGGGGACCTGGCGCAGTTTCGACAATTGCTGATGTTCGCGCAAGATGTGCAGGAAATCGCGTATAGCCCCAGGGTTTGGCGCTCGGACAGTTTCTACAGCATTGCTGAAATGGTCGCCGACGATCTAGGTTGGGCGATCCTGCCGGTCAATATCGCGCAGTATCAAAGCTACCCCAAGCCGCTGCGGCCCGTGGATTGTCCATCACTGGCCTTGCCCAAGCTGTCGGTGCGCATGCTTTGGCGCCAAGGTAAACAGCCGGGGCAAACCGCCCGATGGGTTGAGCGGCGCTTCGCCGAATTGCTGAAGGAGCTGGCCTGACCTCCAGGATCATGCCAGCTTGTCGGAATAGACCGGCTTGACTTGCCGCTTCAATCAAGACGAAGAGCGATCAGGCAAAGGTGGAACGGCGAGCCGCGGGCTTGGATTTGCGCGGCGCTCCGTCTTTGGCGAAGCTTGGGCGCGCCGGACGTTTGGCGTGGTCGCCGGAAGCTCCGGCCGAGAGCGTGCCTTCGCGGCGCGCCGGGCGGGCATCGGAACGACCGGCGAATGCTTGTCGGTTGCCGAATGCGGGGCGATCGCCGAAAGAAGGCCGTTCGCGGCGAGCGGGGCGCTCGGCATGGGAAGTGAATTCGCCGCGGGGCGAAAACTCGCTGCGGGACGAATGGCCCTCGCGCGCCGGACGTGCGCCGAACGATGGCTTGTCGCCGAAACGGGGACGTTCTTCGAAGCGCGGCTTGTCGCCGAAACGCGGTTTCCCTTCGTAGCCCGGGTTCTCGTCGCCGCGTCCGGGACGGCCTTCGTAGGACGACGCGCCGCGATAGCCGCCGGATTTGCCGGCGTAGGACGGCTTGCCGCCCGAACCGTGGCGGTTGCCCGCGTAAGGCCTGCCCCCGGGTTTGCGGTCGGTGTAGGTCGGGCGCACGGTTTTCTTGGGCTCCAGGCCGGCGGTGGTTTGCGCGGGGATGGGCTGGCCGATG
>CAZKBT010000077.1:1927-13690 GCA_964551305.1 uncultured Burkholderiaceae bacterium | reverse complement strand
CGTAAGGGCGGGCCTGGACGCGGGACAAGCCTACATCGAAGTCGAGGATTCGGGGCCGGGCATCAAGCCGGAAGACAGGGTCCACGTATTCGACCGGTTTTACCGCGTGCTGGGCAGCTTCTCCGAAGGCAGCGGACTGGGGCTGGCCATCGTCAAGGAAATCGCGGGCAAACACCATGCGCAAATCCGCTTCATGCCGACAGAAACCGGCTCGGCCTCCCTCCCCGGAACCCGCCTGCGCATTATCTTCGCATCAGACTTCGCTCACGCCTGAATCCGTTTCATTTGGTTTCAAAACCAGGAATACCGAGTCAGTTTGACGTCAGGGACATCCAATACCTTAGCTGGCAACTGACTTGCATTTTGCAAGCAGAAAAACAAGACCGGTCCACGATGACCCCAGGAGACGATATGAGCACTGCGATACCCGCGGCCCCCCCTTCCGCCGGCGCGCCGGCAGCCACCAACTGCCCCATGACGCGCGAGGAAAGACGAGTCATCTTCGCCTCGTCGCTAGGCACCGTATTCGAATGGTATGACTTTTATCTGTACGGGTCGTTGGCCGCCATCATCGCGGCCCACTTTTTCTCCGGCGTCAACCCGACGGCCGGCTTCATCTTCGCCCTGATGGCGTTCGCCGCGGGCTTCGCGGTACGCCCTTTCGGCGCATTGGTCTTCGGCCGGCTGGGCGACCTTGTCGGGCGCAAATACACCTTCCTGATCACCATTCTGATCATGGGCCTGTCCACCTTCCTGGTGGGCGTCCTTCCTTCTTATTCGTCCATTGGCATCGCCGCGCCCATTATCCTGATCATCCTGCGCCTGTTGCAGGGCCTTGCCCTGGGCGGCGAGTACGGGGGCGCGGCCACCTACGTTGCCGAGCATGCCCCGCAGAATCGCCGCGGCTTCTACACCAGCTGGATCCAGACTACCGCGACCATGGGCCTGTTCCTGTCGCTGCTCATCATCCTGGGCGTCCGCACGAGCTTGGGCGAGGAAACCTTCCTCGCCTGGGGATGGCGGATTCCATTCCTGATCTCGGTGGTGCTGCTGGGCATCTCGGTCTGGATACGCATGCGCTTGAACGAGTCACCCGCGTTCCGGAAGATGAAGGAGGAAGGCACGGGCTCCAAGGCGCCGATCAAGGAATCGTTCGGGGAGTGGAAAAACCTGAAGATCGTGCTGCTGGCCTTGTTCGGCTTGACCGCGGGACAAGCCGTCGTCTGGTACACGGGCCAGTTCTACGCCTTGTTCTTTCTGACCAAGACCCTGGCCGTCGAAGCCAATACCGCCAACATCATGATTGCGCTGGCCCTGCTGCTGGGCACGCCTTTTTTTGTCGTGTTCGGCGCGCTGTCGGATCGCATCGGGCGCAAACCCATCATCATGGCGGGCTGCCTGATCGCGGCGCTGACCTATTTCCCGACATTCAAGGGTCTTACCCACTTCACCAATCCCGCGCTGGAGAAAGCCCAGGCCACGGCGCCGGTGACCATCATCGCCGACCCGGCGACGTGCTCCTTCCAGTTCAATCCGGTAGGGACCTCCTCGTTCACCAGCTCCTGCGACATCCTGAAAGCCTTCATGGCGTCCAACTCCGTGAATTACAGCAATCAGGCCGCGCCTGCGGGAACGCCGGCCGTCGCCAAAATCGGCGCAGACGAGTTCCCCGCCTTCGAGGGCAGCGAGCTCAGCAAGGCCGACATGGCCGCCAAGTCGGCTGAGCTGAATGCCGCCTTGACCGAGGCGATCCGAAGTCATGGCTATCCCGCCAAGGCCGATCCATCCCAGATCAACTATGTCATGGTGGTCCTGCTGCTGACCTTCCTCGTCATCCTGGTGACCATGGTGTACGGGCCCATCGCCGCCATGCTGGTCGAAATGTTCCCGACGCGCATCCGCTATACATCGATGAGCCTGCCCTATCACATCGGCAACGGCTGGTTCGGCGGATTCCTGCCACCGGTCGCCTTCGCCATGGTCGCGGCAACCGGCAATATCTACGATGGCTTGTGGTACCCCATCGCCATTGCCGTGATGACCTTGGCGATAGGGGTGTTCTTCGTCCGGGAGACCAAGGACAACGACATCAACTCGTAATAACCCGTAGGCTTGCCGCGCCGTCATAATCGCGACGAGCCCGCTCCCTTCCCGCGCGCCGCCCGTCAATCCGGAGAGCGGCGCTTCTTCCTGGGCCCAGCACCGAGCAAGAAACGCCGAGGCAGGCATGGCACGATTGCGCTTACAATCATGCCCTTGTCATCTACGAAGCAATTACGCATGTGGTTTAAGAATCTGAGAATTTACCGTCTTTCCCCGGGTTGGCCCGCCGACCAGGAAAGCCTAGAAGCCGCGTTGGAGAAACAGGCCTACACGCCCGGCAGCACATTGGACATGCAAAGCCTGGGGTGGGTCGCGCCCCGCGAAAACGGCGGGCTCGTGCATGCCGTCCACGGCCAGTACATGATCAGCCTGCGCGCGGACAAAAAACTGCTGCCCAGCTCGGTCGTCAATCAAGTGGCCAAAGCCAGGGCCAAGGACATCGAAGAGCAGCAGGGCTACAAGCCCGGCCGCAAGCAGATGAAAGAGATCAAGGAACAGGTCACCGACGAACTGCTCCCCAAGGCCTTCAGCCTGTACAAGGACACACGCGTCTGGATCGACTCGCGCAATCACTGGCTGGTCATCGATGCCGCGGCCGCGGCCAAAAGCGACGAAGTCCTGGGCATGCTGGCCAAGGTCGTCGACCCGTTCCCGGCCGCGCCGGTCTATGTGGAAATGTCGCCGGCGGCGGCGATGACGGACTGGCTGGCCAGCGACGAAGCGCCGACCGGCTTCAGCATCGACCAGGACACGGAGCTGCGTTCATCCAGCGAAAACCGCGCGGCCGTCCGCTACGTGCGCCAAAGCATCGACATCGAGGACGTACGCAAGCACGTCCAGGCCGGCAAGCAATGCACCCGCCTTGCCTTGACCTGGAACGACCGCGTGTCGTTCGTCCTGACCGAGAACCTGGAAGTCAAGCGAGTCAGCCCGCTGGACGTGATCAAAGAAGGCCAGGACGGCGGCGGACGCGACGAAGCGGAACAATTCGACTCGGACTTCGCGCTGATGTCGGGCGAGCTTTCCCGCCTGATCGACAACTTGGTCGAGGCCTTGGGCGGCGAAAAGAAAAGTTAATCGATGCCGTGGAAAACGCTGTCGTCCGGACCAATGTGCGACGGCGGGTTCCAGGTAACGTCGCGCAAGGAATGCCGGACCAGCCCTTCCACGCCCATGAGCACGGCAAAGATCGCCATGCGCACGGGAATGCCATTGTCCGTCTGACGGAAAATCGCCAAGCGCGGATCATGGTTCAAATCGACGCTTAGATCATTCGCGCCTTCGCGGCTGTCGCGCGGCAGCGGGTGCATCACGATCACGTCCGGATCGCAGAATGCGTCCACGACCGCCTTGTTGACCTGGAAATCCAGCGAAAAGCCTTCCAGCTCCTCGGCGGCAAAACGCTCTTTTTGCACCCGCGTCGTGTATATGACGTCGGCGCCGACCAGGCCTTCTTCCAGCGAGTGCGTCTGTTCGATGACA
The DNA here is from genome assembly GCA_964551305.1 of uncultured Burkholderiaceae bacterium. Taxonomy (GTDB): domain Bacteria; phylum Pseudomonadota; class Gammaproteobacteria; order Burkholderiales; family Burkholderiaceae_B; genus JBAZDC01. Next base: position 10,105 of record CAZKBT010000077.1, on the reverse strand, counting down.
TGCCCGTGCTTGCCGACCTGTTCCAGAACATAATCCGGCATCTCCAGCCCCGCGGGCGAGATCAAAGTGAACTTGATGCCGCGGTACAAGGCCAGCAGCTTGATCAGGGAATGCACCGTACGGCCGTATTTGAGGTCGCCGACCAGCGCGATGCGCGAGCCGTCCAGCAATTTCCCCAGCCGGGAAAATTCCGTCAGTATCGTATAAAGATCGAGCAAGGCCTGGCTGGGATGCTCGCCCGGACCATCGCCGCCGTTGACCACGGGAATGTTGGTCGCCTGCGCGAATTCGGCCACGGACCCCTTGTCGGGATGGCGTATCACCATGGCGTCCACGTAGCCGCTCATCACGCGGCTGGTGTCATAAATGGATTCGCCTTTGGCCATCGACGAAAACGTAAACCCCGTCGTATCGCAGACCGAGCCGCCCAGGCGGCAAAAGGCCGCGCCGAAACTTACCCGAGTGCGCGTGCTGGCCTCGAAAAACAAATTCCCCAACACCGCGCCTTCCAGGACGCGCGACACCTTTTGGCGGCGCGCGATCGGCTGCATCTGGTCGGCAATGCGGAATAATTCCTCGACCGACTCGCGCGTGAACTGGTCCACGGACAGCAATTGATGTTTTCCCTCGATCGCGATTCGGTCACGCAGAGGCCCCGACTGTGCGCTTTGCGCATATTTTTGCAACAGCGACTCATTTTCTACGATTTCCGTCACGAAACGCGTGACGACCTCGGGCATGCCCCTGAATTCCTGGGATCCTTCAGGCAATAGCCAAGTATCCAATGCGCGCCGCTTGACGCCGATACGGGCGGCAAAGACATCGCGAGTCAAATTCAATCGACGCATGGCGTCACGCAAGAAGACCTGTTGGGAGACGGACATGAAATTTCCATATGAATATACGCGTTGCGTATATTCTATTTTCTATCGTTGTGCTTGGCTAGAGTTTTTGCCAAGTTCGATGAAAAACAACATTGACGCGGCCGTCATGACCATTCGCCATCCCCGCATCGGCTGCATCAGGAAGAAGCCACGCGCAAAAAAACCCCGGACCATCAGGCTCCGGGGTCGGGCTGGGCATCCCCTCTGGACGCTCAGGCGCGCATGCGCGATTACTGCTTGGCAGGCGTGGCGGGCGCCGTCGCGGCCGGCTGCTGCTCGGCCTCTTCGCCGACGATGGCGCGCGCGGCGGCGTTGGCGTTTTGCTCGGTGCCGACCACGAACACCAGTTGCGGCGTATTGACCGGCGTAGTGTAGTTGGGCGCGGCCAGCAACGTGCTGCCTACGACCAGCGCCAAGCGCTTGTTCGGAAACTGGGTGGTGCTTTTATTCAACTTGTCTTGGCCTTGGGCATTCAGGTCCAGGGCCAGCAGGCCTTCTCCCGATTCGCTAGTGCCGGACTGCACGCCCACCAGATCCGCGCGCGTCAGGATGGGTTCGGGGTTCACGTAAAGCGTGCCGGAACCGACGTTCACGGCCGTCCAGCCGTTTTGCTGCGCCACGTCCGCCAGCAAGACGGCGACAGGGGCGCCTTGCCTGGCCTGCTGGGAAGCAGCCTGATCCTGAGTCGTTGTCTGTGCCGACGCGGCCGGAGCGGTGGCGGACGCCGATGCCTGCGAACCGGACTTGGAGGGCATGTTCTGGCAAGCGGCAAGCGCCAGCAAGCTGAGCGGTGCGATAAAACGAGCAACTAGACGAATCGATTTCATTGTGTCCCCTGCTTTCAAATTCAAGATATGGAAAGTGTACCAGTTTGATTGATGGCAACGTAGAAAGTTGCATCAAAAGAATGTGAATTCCTTCAAAGCAATAACGATATCATCGGATCAACGACGTCCGCCACGCACTTCGAATTCAATAGAGTCCAAAACCACCCCTTTTTTGTCCGTTAGCTCGACGCGGTGCCTGCCTGGCCAAGGCAGCCATTTTACGCTGCCGCCCTCGCCCAGCTCACGTCCGGCCATTTTCCAGGACACGTCCGGCGCCGACTGGCCGGCCAGCCCCGCCGCCTCGAAAACGATGCGCTGATTGTCCACTGGGATATCGGGATCGAGGGCGAAAATCGTACCCGGCGCGGGCTTGCGTATTCTGGGGCGCGCATCGGCCGGCGGCGCCGCCGATGCGGCAAGACGGACGACATCCGCGCCGGTATCGGCGATGAAGTGCTCCGTGCGCGGCGGTTCGATATCCCGATCGAAGCGGATGCGCCTGGAATGCACGCCTGCCGGCATTGGCGGCTGGGCGCTGCCGTGCCGTCGATGCAGATAACTCATGACGTCATGCCATATAGGACCCGCGCCGGATACCCCCGATACATTGCGCATGCTGGCGCCCGCGGAATCTCCGACCCACACGCCCACGGTGTAGCGAGCCGACCAGCCCAGGCACCAGTTATCCCTCATATCCTTGCTGGTGCCGGTTTTCACCGCCGTCCAAAAAGGGGTCGAAAGCGGGCTGTCCAGGCCGAAGGTCCGCGAGCGCGCCTGACGGTCCGACAAAATGTCGCCGACGAGCCAGGCGGCCCCCTCGGCGACGACGCGCTCGCCGGTCGGCGGCCGCTCGTCCTTACCTGGCAGGTAGCGCACGCCGGAATATCCGCCGAGATTCGCAAGCGCCCTGTAGGCGTTGGTCAACGTCAGCAGGCTGACGTCGGCGCTGCCCAATGCAAGGCTGTAGCCATAGTAATCGCCGGTCTGCGTCAACGGCAGCCCCAATGCCTGGAGCCGGCGCACGAAAGCATCCGGAGTCAGCATCAACAGCACCCGCACCGCCGGTATGTTCAGTGACGACGCCAACGCGGTACGGGCGCTGACCCAGCCCGAAAACTGCTTGTCATAGTTTTGCGGCACGTACTGCCCCGCCCCCGACTCCAGATTCATGGCGCTGTCGTCAAGCAGCGATGCCGCGGTGATCATCGTCTGTTCCAGTGCCTGTGCATACAGGAACGGCTTGAGGGTGGATCCCGCCTGCCGCAAAGCACGGGCATGGTCCACGTCGCGCGCGTCGGACAAGCCGCCGGTCGAACCCAGATAGGCCAGCACTTGCCCGGATTCATTGTCGAGGACGACGACCGCCGCGTCGCTGGCATGGCTGCGGGACATGGCTTGGATATGCCTGTACGTGATATCGGTCACGAACCGCTGCAGGTCCGCATCCAGCGAAGTCCTGATCGCCCGCTCGCCTTTGCCCGACAGGCCTGCCGCAACCAGACGCGCGTAGTGCGGGGCCAGCTGGACCGAGTCCGCCCAATGAGCGGCCCGCCTGCTCAATGCCCCTTGGACGAAGTCGCCCAAGTCTTCGCAATCTTGCGGCTGCCCCAGGTCACGCAGCAAATGGCAGGCGCGTTGTGTCAGCACCGGCGCCGACGCATTGGGCCCTCGCAACAGGACGGCGGCCAGCGCCGCTTCGCGCAGGTCCAGGCCGCTGGCGCGTTTCTGGAACATGACCCGCGCCAACGCGTCGACGCCCACCAGCTCGCCGCGGTACGACGCCAGGTTCAGGTAGGCCTCCAGAATTTGCGTCTTGGACCACTGCTGCTCGAGCTCGCGCGCCTGCATCGCCTGATCGAACTTCCGGACGATGCTGCGCCCTCCTTTGCGCTGGTGAATCTCGTCCACGAACCCCAATAGCTGCATGGTCAAGGTCGACGCGCCACGCCTGGACTTGCTCGTCGCGTTATCCCATGCCGCGCCGAGAACCGACCACCAATCCACACCCGCGTGCTCGTAGAAGCGCTGGTCTTCGGAACGGATGACGGCGCGCTGCAACGCTATCGATATGTCGTCGAGCTCCACCCAGTCGCCGCGTCTGACAGTAAAGTCGGTCCGAACCTGATCGAGGGCCCGGCCGCGACGATCCAGAAGCCGAATATCGGAGGACTGGAAATCGGCCTTCACCTCGGCATGGGAAGGCAAGGCGCGGGCCGCGCCTGGAAAACTCATCCCAAGAGCCAGCAAGGCCAGGCAGGCCAGGCGCCCCGCCTGCCTGCGCAAGCCCTCAATGGCCCGAAACGTCGCCATTGATCCTGAATACTTCCCGATTGGGAAGTTCGCCATAGGCATCAGGCTCATACAACGCCTCCACCCGGGTCGACGGCAGCTGGAACTCACCGGCGGTATTCAGCCTGACCGTGTACTCGACCGTCGTCGCGCCGGCAGGCAGATAACTATAATAAGCCCGATAGGCTTCGAAGGCGCGCTCCACGTAAGACGGGCTGTACCCTTGCTGTTCGGAGTTCGAGGACGACGCTCCGATGCTGGAGTCGCGGCCCAGGCCGCTTCCCAGTATCGTGGCTCCCGCAGGGATCGGATCGTTGAGCGCGACCCAGGTCATGCCGGCGCGCGCCTGGATGTGGATCTTCACGCGATAGACGTCTCCTCGCGTCCAGGTTCCGGGCACGGCCTGCGAAACCGGGACCAGTTCACGCCGCACCTCATACCCCGCATCGACAGGCTCGGTCACCGGCACCGCCGCCAGGGATCGCACAAAGGCCCAGGGACGGCCGCTGCCCCGCTGCTCCAACCGCAGATCGGTCTGCTCGAAGCCGGCCCATTGCTCCATGACGTCACTGAATTTCACCGAACCTTCGGCCTTCGCCTTGCTCCAGTCCAGCGTCGTGGCTTGGCCGCCCGCGCCGGACATGATGCTGACCTGCCCCGCGACCGGCTCTTTTTCGAAATGCCGGCCGAATTTCCTGAGCGCCAGGGAGCCCAGCAAATTGGCCGTCGTCGTGCGCCAGGCGCCCTCGCGCTGCATGGCAAGCAGGCCTTGCGCCATGCGCGGCAGCTCGTCCTTCCAGGCGGGATCCGCCATGACGGTAAGCATCAGCTTGGCCATCGTCGTTTCCGGACTGCTCATCAGCCACCACCAGTTATTGCGCGGCTCGTCGGCGAACACCTGGGTCGTGCCGCGCGCCAGCATCCTGGCTCTCAGGACCTGCTCCGCGTGCGCCTTTTGAAAGGACGAATTGGATATTGCGGGCACCCTGCGCAGGATGGCCAGCCAATCGACCACCGCGGCAGTCGGCCATTGATCGGGGCGAATGGCGATGCTGCCCAGCATTCTCGGCTTGACCTCGCCATAGCGCGACAATGCCTCCAACACCAGGAGCTTGCGCACGTCCAGGTCCTTCTGCGGAGACCAGCGCTGCCGCGTCACTTTCCCCTGAACGAAACCGACCAGGCCATGGATCATCCGCCGCCTGGACTCGTCCGGGATGGCGAATTTCATGCCCAACGTCCGAGCCTCGTGGCTGGCCGTCAGCAGATACGCCGTCAGCACCTCGTCTCCGTACCTGCCGCCGGGGAAGTACGACACCAGGCCGTCGTCATCCTGATAATCCGGCAGGCTGCGCATGATGGACTGCCACCGGTCGATATCGCCCAGGCCTATTGCCTTGGAACTGAGCTGCTCCAGGCAAGTATACGGATACGCTTCGAACCACTCGCGCACGCCGGGCATGTCCCCGGCCAGCGACGACTGCACGCGAATCTGCAGGCCCCCTCGGGGCTTGCCGTCGCCATCCGGCAATGCGCCCTTGGGAGCGGCGATCGGCAGACTGACGGCCGGCTGCCCGCCTTCCAGCGGAAGGATCGTCGACTGCCGGGTTCGGACAGGAACGACCGGACGCAAGATTTGCATGATCCGTACGGCATCCTGGGCGGATCGATCCCTATCATCCTGGATCTCGCGCGCCGCAAAGCGCCAGGCCAGCTCCACCGGCCGGTCTGAACGATGGCTTTCCGGCGCCGTGAGAGCCCAACGCGCCACGGCGGCATCACCCGCCGCAACCTCGAGCTCTTGGGCGGCCAGATTACCCGGCGCAACGCCCGTGCCGGTATAGCTTGCCTCGACCTGGACGCGCATGGCGCGTTCCGTCGTATTGCGAACGGTGGCCAGGATCTGATAAGCATCGCCCTCGCGGATCAGGGCCGGCATGCCGGCGATCACCTGCAGATCCTGAGTGCTGACGATGTCAGTCTTGCCCGTGCCAAAACGCTGTGGCCCGTAGTCGCCGACGGCCACCAGGCTGAACCGCGTAATGGCGTCGTTCAGGGGCACCTCGATCGTCGCTTTGCCTTGCTCATCCAGCGTCAGCTCCGGCTCCCACAACAGCAAGGTGTCGAGCAGCTCGCGCGTGGGAGCGGCGCCGCCTCCGCCGCCGACGGGCAGCGCCTTGCGCCCGTAATGCCGGCGGCCGACGATTTCCATCTGGGCCGTCGCCGTCTGCACGCCGTAGCTGCGATACTGGCGCATCGCGCCCAGGATATCCCAACTCGAATTGGGGGAAAGCTCGAGCAGGGCCTGATCCACCGCCGCGAAGGCGACGGAAGCGCCCGCCGCAGGCGTCCCGTCGGGCAATCTGCCTTCGATGACGACCCGCGCCTTCTCGCGGATCTGATAGCGATCCTTGTCGGCGCTCACTTTGAGTTTGAGCTGATCCTCGTCGTCGCTGATATGGATCTGCGCCAGTCCGAAACGGAAGGCCGGCTTGGCCAGATCTATCGTGGCGGTTGCCGAGGCCTGGTTGCCCGCCGCTTCCGTGTAGGCGTCATACCAGGCGAACGGCTGGCGCCAGCCCCACGTGAAGAAAGACTGCCAAGGCACCTCGTACAGCCGCCCTCTGAGCACCAGGACCGATACGTAGACGTTCGGCCCCCATTCGGGCTGGATGGGCAGATGGACGATGGGGTCATTGCCTTCGAGCGTCGCGACATGGGTCTGCAATACACCTTCGCGCTCGACCGCGATCAGCGCCGTCGCCCGCCGAAACGGCATGCGCACCTGAAACTGCGCCGTTTCCCCGGGCTTCCATTGCTTGCGCGCGGGAATGACGTCGATGCGATCGTTATCCGCGCCGTCGAACCACAGCTCGTCCCCGCCTACCACCCACAGCGTATTGGCCGCCTGCGAAACGCGGCCGTCGCCGTCCTCGGCGGTCGCAATCAGTACCACCTGGCCGGCATCCTTCAATTCCAGCGAGCAGGCCAAGGTACCGTCACTGCTGGTCTTGCCTTCGCATACCTGGCCCAGATCGCGAGTTTCGGTGCGCGAGTCGTAACTGTAGAAACCGCCCACCATGCGCTTGCGGGTGGAATACGTAATGCGCGCCTGCGCCGAAATACGGATAGGAACGCCCGCCTGAGGCTTGCCTGCCGTATCGAGCGCCACGGCCTGGACGGAACTCGAGCGCCCCGCCTGTATCCAGCTGCCCGTCCGTATCCCGGCTTGCACCTGGGCAGGCCACACCGGGACGGACTGGCTAAGAGTCTGGATGTCGCCGTTGGGGTCCGCAAAACTGGCCTCGAACAGCAGGCTCTGAGGTTTCCTCACGGCCGGCAGGGAATCGATGGACACCCTGGCGCCCCCCTGCCCATCCAGCGTCACGGCCTTTTTATCCAGAAACAGCACCTGTTGGCCGGTTTCATCCTGCTCATCGCCGTCGGATGGCGGCGACGGCGGATAAAACGAGTAATCGTCGTATCCGTCGAAAGAAACGACGCGATCGCGGACGACGCCCGACAAAGTCACGGGAAGATGGCCCGCCGCGCCTCCGGACACATAGGCGATCTGGACGTCGGCAGTCAGCGTCTCGGGAGCGGCCAGCACATTGGAGCCCTGCGCATCCGTGATCTTGAGACTACCGCTCAGCAGCGGCAGCTTGAATTCCTCGACGCGAAAGATGGAGGGCGGATACCACGTCGAGTCGTCCCCCCTCATCGTGACGGTATAGTCGCCCAGCTTGGCGGACTTGGGGATCTCGAACTCGGTCAAGGCGTACAGCCCGCCCGAGGGCGACTCCGTCCACTGCAACTCGCCCTCATAGCGCTGCCCCGATCCCATATGGACGATTTCGACCTTGCCGGGACGGTCGGCCGGCGGCGGCACGGCAAGCCCTTCCCGGGTCTGCTGGCGTATGACGTGCTTCATGGATACCGTTTCGCCCGCCCTCATCAAATTGCGGTCGAACACGGTATGCGACACGACAGTCGGCTCAGGACGGCTATCCGTATCTACGTTAAATCTCCATGGCTCGATTCCCCGGTTCCAATTCGAGAAAACAAACGCAAAATCGGCTTGCCCTCGCGCCAGCGGATGGTCCGCCCCGACTCGGGCCGATGCGTAAAGCCCGCTAAGGCCGGTATCTTCGCAATAATCGTTTGCATCCAGGCGCTCG
>CAZKBT010000077.1:0-1917 GCA_964551305.1 uncultured Burkholderiaceae bacterium | reverse complement strand
ATGATGCCAAAGCCCCCTGGCGTCCGTCGTGCCTTCGGCGAGCAGCTCGCCCGAGCAATTGAGGATGCGCACATGGGCGCCTTCGACGACCTCGCCGGTATCCAGCGTCGTCACCCAGACCATGGCGTCATCCCTGCCCGTCTTCAAATGCACGCCCAGATTGGTCACCAACACGGACGTGCGCACGTACATCGGCTTGGCATCCTCGAGCAAGGCGGCGCCCAGGCGCGGGGATTCGACCTCCAGCACGTGAAAGCCCGGCTTGGCGACCGGCACGCCGATGACCTCGAAAGGCCGCAGCGCCGCATCCTTGGCACCCGGCAGCGTCAAGGTATGGACTTCCGTGCGACCGTTGAGCAGCGATACGCCTCGCGTATCGATGTACGGATCATCGCCGCTGCTTCGCGGCGCGCGCGAGGCTTTGATGTCCCGGATCTGCGCCGCCGTCCAGCTGCCTTCGTTCATGCGTCCCAGCTGGCCGTACCATCGCAACACGCTCAGATCGTCCTGGGTTACCAGGTCGTCGATACGGCCGGCGGAGATCGTCACATCCTGAGTCAGCAACGCCGCCTCGACATTGCGCACCGTGAGCGGCACCGTCGCCGGTTCGGCCTGCTCGTCGCCCCTGGCCGCGGCATGGCCGAAACGTTCGATGACACCGAAAGGCGACGCTGCGAATTTGATCAACGGGGGGAAATCCCCTGTTTTGACTTCCAAAGGAAATTTATCGGCGTTGACGAGCTCGCGTCCCGCATCATCCTTCAATGCCGACGGCAGGTGAATCGACAACGACGACTCCGGCGGGAAAGGCCCCTTGAAGCGAACGCTGGTGATGCCCCAATCGTCCGTAGGGTCCGCTTCCAGGTCCGGCTTGCGGGGACCGGCAGGCGTCTCCAGCCTCAGCTGTTCCGCGCTTGCCCTGTCTATGGGCGCCGTAAAGAACACATAGAAATCGCCGACCGGCGCGCATGGCGCGTTGGCATTTTCCCTCAGACAAGTCAGTTTCGCGCTGAACGCTTCTTCGACCTTGAAATTGAAGACGTTGGCCTCCGTATTCGCCACGGCGGGCCGGGCATCGGCGGCCTGCGTGCTCACGCCCGGTCCGATCTGCAGCTGCACCGAGGCCTCGGGGGCCAGTGTTCGCTTGCATTGAAGCAGCTGCACGGAGGACATGTCCCGCTCGGACCAATACAAAGTATCGAGCAGTTTCTTTTTATCGTCGCCGTCGATGAGACGCAAAGGGACGGATTCACCCAGCCCTTCGACTATGCATTGGCTATGCTGGATCAAAGACTGGACATCGACGTCACCATTGAACTGCAACGCGAAAATCTGGTCGTGCGCAATAGTCGATCCATCATAAGGTTGGGTGCGAACGACGTACGGCCCGCCGGTCTGAAAAGCGAAGCGGCTTTTACCCGCCAACGGCTCATTGTTCAGTGTCCGGAATGACGGCAGCACCTCGGCGGCGCAATGTACGCCCGGCCCCAGGCTTTGATCGAAAACGTAAGTCCAGCGTTTCGCATCGAGCCACCGGCCATTGCCGGCCGCCTGGGGGTCATCGCATTGTATGGATATCGGAGCAGGCGCCTGCCCGTCTCCAAAAGGAATGACCGATGTATCGAACGTCGCGATGACGCTTTCTATCTTGGAGACCGTTCCCTGCGGTGTGAATTGAGAGATCCGAGCGGCCCATGCGGGCGCGGCGACTACGGCAAGTACCGCCAAAGCACATTTGATTCGATTCACGAAATCCCCTGCAAACTGAGTTTCGAGGAACGATACCACTGTCCGGCGGGCAAGTCAGCATCCTTAAAGCGCGCCTGCGTTCGGTTCCCGTTCCCGCCCACAAAAAGGCCAACTGTAATGACCCAGCAGTTTCTGCTCAGATCACGCGGCTAATGCAAAAGCTTCAGC
>CAZKBT010000076.1:0-13849 GCA_964551305.1 uncultured Burkholderiaceae bacterium | reverse complement strand
GCCAGCTCCGCCACCATCCACAGCGTGACGCGCGCCTTGCACGGGACGCAAGCCCGCATTTACCACAGCGCGGACATCGTCGGAGTCGAAGTCGGCGGCGCCATGAAGAACCTGATCGCCATCGCCTGCGGCATTTCCGATGGGCTGGGCCTGGGCGCCAATGCCCGCGCGGCGCTGATCACTCGCGGCCTGGCGGAGATACAACGCCTGGGCCTGGCGCTGGGCGGCCAGCCCGAAACGTTTTCCGGCCTGACCGGCCTGGGCGACCTGGTGCTGAGCACCACGGGCGATTTATCGCGTAATCGGCAAGTGGGCCTGGCGCTGGCCCGGGAGCAGTCCCTGCAGGCCATCCTGGCGCGCGGCATTACCGCCGAGGGCGTGCGCTGCGCGCGCGCGGCCCAGGCCCTGGGCCGCCGACACGGCGTCGACATGCCGATCACCGACGTCGTCTGCCGCGTGCTGTTCGACGATCTGTCGCCGCGAGACGCCGTCACGCAACTGCTTTCCCGCGTAGCCCGACCGGAAACGACCGGGGCGCACCCCTGAATCTTACCGGCCCACGCCGAACACACCGAGGAACCCGCATGTCTGCACATGAACTATTGCATCGCATGATAGGCGCGCCGCTGCGCGCGCTCTGCATGGCGGCGGCCCTGACGGGCGCCGCCACCGCTCACGCCGACGACACCTGGCCGCAGAAACCGATACAGCTCATCGTTCCTTTTCCCGCCGGGTCTTCGCCCGACGTATTGGCGCGCACTGTATCCGAGCACCTGGCCAAGGATCTGGGCCAGGCCATCGTGGTGAACAACAAGCCGGGCGCCGGCGGCAATATCGGCACGCGCCAGGTCGCGCAGGCGCAGCCCGACGGCTACACGATACTGCTGACCATCAACGGTCCGATCGTGACCGCTCCGGCCCTGTACAAGACCACGCTGGGCTACGATCCGCTCAAGGACTTGACGCCCATATCGCTGCTCGGCAAGAGCCCCAACGTCCTGGTCGTGCCGGCCGAATCGCCCGCCAAGACCCTGAATGAATTCATCAGCCTGGCCAAGGAAAAGCCCGGCGCCTTGAATTACGGCACCGTGGGGCCGGGCAGCTCGGCGCACCTGGGCATGGCCATGCTGGAGCAGGAAGCAGGCATGGAAATGCAGCAGATCCCCTACCCCGGCTTCCCGCAAGTCGTCACGTCCATCATCGCCGGCGACATCCAGGCCGGCCTGATGGTGCCGGGCATCGCGATGCCCCAGGTGCGGGCGGGCAAGCTGCGGGCGCTGGCCATCACCAGCGCCGAACCCAGCGATCTGCTGCCCGGTATTCCCACCATGGTGGAACAGGGCTATCCCGGCTTCGAGGTCATCTCGTGGGATGCCTTGTTCGCGCCCGCCGGCACGCCTCCCGCGGTGACGGAACGCCTGAACGCGGCGGTCACGCGCGTCCTGCGCCTGCCCGAGGTCAAGGAAAAGTTCGCTTCCCTGTACTTCAGCTCGGAGCCGTCGACACCCGCCGAAATGACGGAAATGATCGTGTCCGAAAAGGCCCGGCTGGAAACCGTCATCCAGCGCTTGAACTTGTCGCTGGAATAAGCGCCAGGCCGGCGAGCGCCGGCCCCGGGGCGTTGATCGTTCAATTCTTCGCCAGGGCGTCCAGGCGCTGGCTCAGCTGGTTGCCCGGCAGCATGCCGTTGGTCCGGGTGCCGTCGCTGAAAAAGATGGCGGGCGTGCCTTGCACGCGCAGCTTGCGGCCCAGGGCCAGCACCTCGTCGACGGGCGTGTCGCATTCGGCGGCGGCGGGCGGCTGGTTGCGCACCATCCAGTCCTTCCACGTGGCGGCGCGATCCGACGCGCACCAGATGTCCCTGGCCTTGTCGTGCGAATCCGGCGACAGTATCGGATACAGGAAGCTATAGACGGTCACGTCGTCGATGCCCTCCAATACCCGGTGCAACTGCTTGCAATATCCGCAATTGGGGTCTTCGAACACCGCCATCGCGCGCGAACCGTCGCCTTTTACCTGTTTGACGGCCAACTCCAGCGGCAGCGACTCGAACGGCACGTGGGTCAGCTGCTGGATGCGTTGCGCCGTCAGATCCGTGCGCGTACGCGCATCGACCAGCGCGCCCTGCATCACGAAACCGACCTGCGCATCGGTGTAAACCAGATCCTCGCCGATCTGCACCTCGTACAGATTGGGAAACGGCGTAGGGCGCACGCCTTCGATCTGGATGCCGGGAAAACGCTCCACGAACGCGCGCTGCACGCTCTCCGGCGTCGCATCGGCCTGAGCCGCCGCGAGGCCCGGAAAAACCGCGGCCGCCATGCCCAGCAACACGCCGGATACCGCGCCCGAGAACCATACCTTATACGATGCTTTCATAATTTCCTTTCTTGGATTCAGGCCCATGACGGACCAAGCACTTTACATTTCGCCGGCGATGCGCGCGCTAGCGCCGCCCCGCCGCTTTTTCGATCAACACGCGCTTGAGCGCCGGAACGCGGTCCACCACCTGCATGCCCAGGTTTCGCGCCCAGACCACCGGCGTTTCCTCGGCCTTGAACAAACGATGCAAGCCGTCGGTCACCGCGCGCATCGCCCACACGGGCTCGGCGCGGGCACGCCGGTAGCGGCGCAATACCCGCTCGTCGCCCGCGGACCGGTAGCTTTCTTTGTCGCGCAGGGCGCGGATAAGTTCCTCGACGTCGCCCAGACCCAGGTTCAGGCCTTGTCCCGCCAAAGGGTGGACGCGATGCGCCGCGTCTCCCACCAGCGCCACTCCCGGCGCGATCATCGCGCTGTGCTCCAGCGTCAATGGAAAGCCCAGCACCGGCGCGCGCACCGTCAACGTTCCCAAGCGCATGCCGGTCGCCGCGGCCAGGCGCTTTTGCAACAGGGCATCACGCCGCCCCGCCTCCATGGCCTGCAGCTCCCGCCATTGCGCCTGCGGCATGGACCATACCATGGATACCTGCGGGCCCGCCGAAGTATCGGGCAAGGGCAGCAGGGCGAGCACGGAATCGCCCGTAAACCACTGCATGGCCCGGTGCTGATGCGGCAGCTCGGCGGTCAAATGGGTGACGACGCCCGTGTCGCCGTACGGCTGGGCATGATGGGCGATGCCCGCGGCCGCGCGCACCGCCGACTTGGCGCCGTCCGCGCCGACCAGCAGTGTCGCCGGCAGCGTCTGGCCCGAGGCGGTCGTGACCTCCCGACCGGACCAGGCCTGGAACGTGTCGTCCTGCCAGGGGATGCCGTAGACCGCTATGGCCTGCCGCAGCACGCGTTCCAGCTCGCTGGATTCCATGATCCACGTCAGCGCCTGCTCGGTCGCCTGCCAGGCATGCAAGTGCAGCGCCCCTTGCGCGTCGCCGTAGACCTCCATGCTTTCGACGGCGGCGATGCGCCGCGCGTCGAGCATGTCCCAGACTCCCAGCGACGACAGGAAGCACCGGCTGGCCAGCGACATGGCATAGACCCTGGGGCAATAGACGTCGGGCGGCGCCGGATCGGCCTGGCGCGGACGCGGTCCCAGCAGGCTGACCCGCATGCCGGCCCTGGCCAGGCCCAAGGCCGTCGCCAGGCCGGCGATGCCGGTACCGCACACAACGATATGGTCGTTTTTCATCGTGCCGAGGGAGCCCCCGCCTGCCTGGGCCACAACAGCCAGGTATCGCTGCGCTGCTTCATCCTGCCCGCCTGCTCGCCCGCCTCGTCGCCGAAGCCCCAATAAAAGTCCGTGCGCCCCGCGCCCTTGATGGCCGCCCCCGTATCCTGCGCGAACACCAGGCGGCGCAAGGGCCGGTCGGAAGCCGGATAGGTCGTGGCCAGGTAGATCGGCGTGCCCAGGGGCACGGCGGTGGGATCGATGGCCACCGCCCGGCCGCCGATCAGGGGAATGCCGTAGGCGCCCTTGGGGCCGAGCTCGGAATCGGTGATTTTTTCCTCGTTAAAAAACACCATGGCCGGATTGGCATTGAGCATTTCCTGGACCCGGCCCGGATTCCGCTTGGCCCACGCCTTGATGTTCTGCATGGACGCTTGCGCCAGCGGCAACTGTCCCTGCTTGGCCAGCCATTGGCCTATCGACGCATAGGGACGCCCATTGTGGTCGGCGTATGCCAGCCTGATCATGTCGCCGTTAGGCAGCCGCGCGCGGCCCGACCCTTGTATCTGGAGGAAAAAGGCCTCGACCGGATCGTCCACCCAGACGATCACCGGAGGCTGGCGGGACGGCGTCGCCGCGATCTCGGCGCGGGTGTCGTAGGGCACGACCCGATTGCCGGCCAGCTTGCCCCGCACCCGCTTGCCGGCCAGCTCGGGATACACGGAGCCCAGGTCGATGGTCAGCAAATCGGACGGCGCCTGGTACAAAGGCCATTGATACTCGCCCTGACGCGTGCGCGAGGCCCTGACCAGCGGCTCGTAATAGCCGGTCACGGTATTTTGCGCCACCTTGCCGGAAGCATCCAGAAGGCGCCAGGGCTGCAAATGGGTCTGCAAGAACGCGCGCACGTTTTCCGTATCGGCGTGGCCGGCCCCCAGGCCCGACATCTGCGCGGCCGCGCACACAGGCTGCCACGCGATCGGCGTTGCCCGCGCGGGCAGCGTCAGCGATCCGCTAACGGGCCGCATCAGGCCCTTGCAATTGTTGACGAAGCCTTTCCACACGGACGACAGATCGTCCTGCCTCCAGCCCGGCAAGGTTTCCCAGGACACCGCTTGATACTTGGCGGCCAGCGGGCGCGCCGGCGTGTCGACGAAGCTGGACAAGGCCGGCACGCGCAAAGGCTGCTCCGCCACGTCAGCCCGCGCCTGGCCCGGGGCGCCGGCCGCGGCCGGCGCCCCGGCGTCCGGCGGCGTCGATTCGGGTCCGGTCGCACACGCCGCCAGCAACGATGCCATGCAAGACACAACTAAAATTCTCTTCATAAAGCCCATTGAACGTAAAGATTTAATGCAAGGTGCGCGGCATGGCCAGCATGAATTCCTGGATGGCGACGTCGAAGGGTATGCCGTTTTCGCCCACGCAATGATAGGTGCCGCGCATCGTGCCCACCGGCGTGGGCAACGGACAGCCGCTGGTGTATTCGAACGTCTCGCCCGGCGCCAGCAAAGGCTGCTGGCCGACGACGCCCAGACCGCGTACCTCATGGGTTTTATGATTGCCGTCCGTAATGATCCAGTGGCGGCTGATGATCTGCGCCGCCTGCTCGCCCTGGTTCGCGATGCGCACCGTATAAGCGAACAGATACTCCTGCTCTTCGGGGTTGGACTGGTCCGGCAAATACTGCGGGGTCACAACGACTTTGATATCGCAAGGCTTCATAGGTTTGTTCCGTCTCCACTTGACTGGTTCGCCGCGTTTTTTCCTGCCGGTCCCGCTTGCCGGGTAAGACCGCCTGCGCTGGCCTACAATAATGGCACACTATCCATCGGTTTTTCCACTGCGCCATCCGCCGACCCCGCCATGCCACTGACACAGCCCACCCGCATCGCCCCCAGCCTGCTCTCCGCCGATTTCGCCCGATTGGGTGAAGAAGTGCGCAACGTCGTCGCCGCCGGCGCCGACTGGATACATCTGGACGTCATGGACAACCATTACGTGCCGAACCTGACCGTGGGGCCCTTGGTATGCGAAGCGCTGCGCCCCCACACCCAGGCTCCCATCGACGTGCATCTGATGATCGAACCCGTGGACGCCATTATCCCGCAATTCGCCAAGGCGGGGGCCGACATCATCACTTTTCATCCCGAAGCCTCCCGCCACGTGGACCGCAGCCTGTCCCTGATCCGCGAACACGGCTGCCTGGCGGGCCTGGTATTCAATCCAGCCACGCCGCTGGACTGGATGGACCACGTGATGGACAAGCTGGACGTCGTCCTGCTCATGTCCGTCAACCCCGGCTTCGGCGGCCAGAAGTTCATACCCGGCGCCCTGAGCAAGTTGGTCCAGGCCCGACGCAAGATCGACGCGTGGGCGCAAGCGGGCGGCCATCCCATCGCGCTCGAAATAGACGGCGGGGTCAAGGTCGAGAACATCGCCTCCATCCGCGCCGCGGGCGCGGATACCTTCGTGGCGGGCTCGGCCATCTTCGGCCAGGACGATTACAAAGCCGTCATCGACGCCTTGCGCGCGGAAATCGCCAAGGGCGAATCCCTGTCCGCGTAAGCGCACGCTTTTTCGACGCGAACGGAAACCGACCGCCATGCGCTATCACGCTGTTTTGCTGGATCTGGACGGCACCCTGCTGGATACCATTCCCGACCTGACCGAGGCCGTCAACGCCATGCTGGCCGACATGGACCACGAGCCGCTGCCCATGGCGCAAATCGCCTCTTATGTCGGCAAAGGCGCGCACGTGCTCATCCAGCGCGTTCTGCGCGCCGCCCTGCCCGATCGAAGCGACGACCCGCACGTCCGGGAGCAGGCCATGCAATCCTGGCGCCGCCACTATCACCGGGTCAACGGCAGCGGCGCGCGGCCTTACGCCGGCACGCGGGAAGGCCTGGATGCGTTCCGCCGCTCAGGCGCCAAGCTCGGCGTGGTCACCAACAAGCCGGGCGAGTTCACCCTGCCCTTGCTGCGGCGATCCGGGCTGGCCCCCTACTTCGACGTCGTGGTCTGCGGCGATACCTGCGCGGAAAAGAAACCACATCCCATGCCCGTCCTGCACGCCTGCGCGCAACTGGCCACGCCGCCTGGAAAAGCCCTGTTCATCGGAGATTCCATCAACGACGCCCAGGCCGCCCGCGCCGCCGGGCTGGACGTTCTGGCGGTCCCATATGGCTACAATGAAGGAAAAGACGTGCGTGAGCTCGACGTCGATGCTATAGTTACGTCCATTGAGCTTGCCGCCCAGTGGGCGGCAAGACCTTAATGTCCGTCAATGCTTAACCAGATACCACTCATGAACGCCACCCGTTATTACGACGAAACGCCCCGCGCCTATTGGCGCTGGTGGCGTTTATGTTCTGGGTAGCGATCATCGACTCCCGGGACCGGAAACACTGTGGATTCCGGCCCCTTCTCAGTCTAAGCCCGGAACCCATCCAGAATGGCCGGGCTTTTTCTTTGTCTGATTCGACTGTCCCGGCCACCATGC
This sequence comes from uncultured Burkholderiaceae bacterium, assembly GCA_964551305.1. GTDB lineage: Bacteria > Pseudomonadota > Gammaproteobacteria > Burkholderiales > Burkholderiaceae_B > JBAZDC01. Next base: position 6,746 of record CAZKBT010000076.1, on the reverse strand, counting down.
AACGCGCATCACCCAAACCGAGACCATCATGACCGAAATCGAATTCAACGCTCTCGCAGCTCAAGGCTACAACCGGATTCCCCTCATCACGGAAACCTACGCCGACCTGGATACGCCGCTGGCCATCTACTTGAAATTGGCTCACAGCGGCCCGGAGGGCGGGCGCAATACTTGCCTGCTCGAATCCGTGGTGGGCGGCGAGCAATTCGGGCGTTATTCGTTCATCGGCCTGCCCGCCAAGACGATCCTGCGCTCCAGCGGCGACATCACCGAGGTCGTGCACCAAGGCAAGGTCGTCGAGACGCACCAGGGCGACCCCCTGGCCTTCATCGAAGCCTACCAGGCGCGGTTCAAGGTCGCCATCCGCCCCGGCATGCCGCGCTTCGCGGGCGGCCTGGCGGGCTACTTCGGCTACGATACCGTGCGCCACATCGAACCCAAGCTGGGTCCGGCGACCAAGCCGTTTCCCGCGGGCCAGGACAACGGCACGCCGGACATCATGCTGCTGCACGTGGACGAGCTGGTCGTCGTGGACAACCTGGCCGGACGAACCTACCTGGTGGTCTACGCCGACCCCCGTAAGCCCGAAAGCTATGTGCAGGCCAAGCGGCGCCTGAAAGAATTGCGCGAAAAGCTGCGCATGCCCGTCGTCATTCCCTACGCCTACGCCAGCCTGCAAACCGACTGCCGACGCGACTTCAAGAAGGAAGACTACATCAAGGCCGTCCTCAAGGCCAAGGAATACATCGCCGCCGGCGACCTGATGCAGGTCCAGGTCGGACAAGTCATCGCCAAGCCGTTCCGCGATTCGCCGCTTTCGCTGTACAGGGCCCTGCGCTCATTGAACCCCTCCCCTTACATGTACTACTGGAACTTCGATGACTTCCAGGTCGTGGGATCCTCGCCGGAAATCCTGGTCAGGCAGGAAGTCATCACCGAGGAAGAGCGCAAGCGGACCCAGATCACGATCCGCCCGCTGGCCGGCACGCGCAAGCGCGGCGCGACGCCCGAAGAAGACCTGCGACTGGCCGAGGAACTCAAGAACGATCCGAAGGAATGCGCCGAGCACGTCATGCTGATCGACCTGGCCCGCAACGACATCGGCCGCGTGGCGCGCACGGGCACCGTCAAAGTGACCGACACCATGACGATCGAGCGTTATTCCCACGTGATGCATCTGGTGTCGAACGTGGCCGGCGAGATCGACAGCGGCATCAGCAACATGGACGTGCTGCGCGCCACCTTCCCGGCCGGCACGCTGACCGGCGCCCCCAAGGTGCGGGCCATGGAGATCATCGACGAGCTCGAGCCGGTGCGCCGCGGCATCTACGGCGGCGCGGCGGGCTACCTGAGCTACGGCGGCGAAATGGACGTTGCGATCGCGATCCGTACCGGGCTGATCAAGGACGGCATGCTTTACGTGCAGGCAGCGGCGGGCATCGTCGCCGACTCGAATCCCGAAATGGAATGGCAGGAAACCGAAGCCAAGGCGCGCGCGGTGCTGCGCGCGGCCGAACAGGTTCAATACGGGTTGGACGAGCCCATCTGAGGGGCGCTTTGCGACACGCGACGAAAAAGAATTCAAGGATAAGAAATGAACACGACCCTGATGATCGACAACTACGACTCTTTCACCTATAACCTCGTGCAGTATTTCGGCGAGCTAGGCGAGCACGTGGTGGTGCGCCGCAACGACCAGGTGACCCTGCAGGAAATCGCCGACCTGGCGCCGAACCGCATCTGCATCTCGCCCGGGCCATGCTCGCCGGCCGAGGCCGGCATATCGGTCGACGCCATCCGGCATTTCGCGGGCAAAATGCCCATACTGGGCGTCTGCCTGGGCCACCAGGCCATCGGCGCGGCCTTCGGCGGCAATATCGTACGCGCCCGACGCATCATGCACGGCAAGGTATCGCCCATCACGCACACCGACACCGACGTATTCGCCGGGCTGCCCTCGCCTTATAAAGTTACCCGCTATCATTCCCTTGCCATCGAGCGCGCCACGCTGCCCGATTGCCTGGCCGTCACGGCCGAAACCGAAGACGGCGAGATCATGGGCGTGCGGCACACAACCCTTCCAATCTACGGCGTGCAGTTTCACCCCGAATCCATCCTGAGCGAGCATGGCCATGCGCTGCTGCAGAATTTCCTGAACCTGCCGTGAAGAAGAACCAAGGGAGCTCAAACATGACCATCACACCCACCGAGGCCCTGGCGCGCTGCATCGAGCACCGTGAAATCTTCCACGACGAAATGCTGCACCTCATGCGCATGCTGATGCGCGGCGACATGTCGCCGCAGATCGCAAGCGCCTTGCTAATGGGCCTGCGGGTCAAGAAGGAAACCGTGGGCGAGATCGCCGCCGCCGCCCAGGTCATGCGCGAATTCGCCTTGCCAGTTCCGGTCAGCGACCCATCGGATCTTCTCGACATGTGCGGCACGGGTGGCGACGGCTCGCATACGTTCAACATTTCGACGGCCGCCATGTTCGTGGCCGCCGCTGCGGGCGTCAAGATCGCCAAGCACGGCAACCGCAGCGCCTCGTCGTCTTCGGGCAGCGCGGACGTGCTCGAGGCGCTGGGCGCCCGGCTTGCGCTCGACCCCCGGCAGGTCGCCGAGTGCATCGACGCGACGGGCATCGGCTTCATGTTCGCGCCGGCCCACCACAGCGCCATGAAGAACGTCGGCGCCGTTCGCAAAGAAATGGGCGTGCGCACCATTTTCAACATACTCGGTCCCTTGACCAACCCCGCCAACGCCGCCAATCAGCTGATGGGCGTATTCCACCCCGATCTGGTGGGCATACAGGTGCGCGTGCTGCAACGGCTGGGATCCAGGCACGTGCTGATCGTGCATGGCAAGGACGGCATGGACGAAGCCTCGCTGGGCGCTTCCACCATGGTCGGCGAGCTGAAAGACGGCGAAGTGCGCGAATACGAGATCCATCCGGAGGATTTCGGCATGGCCATGGTATCGAACCGCTCGATCAAAGTGGCCAACCGCGACGAGTCCGCCGCCATGCTGCGCCAGGCCCTGGACAACGGACCGGGCCCGGCTCGTGATATCGTAGCCTTCAATGCAGGCCTCGCCATCTACACCGGCAACAAGGCCGGCTCGATCGAAGCAGGCTTGAAACGCGCATTCGACGCAATTGCCGATGGCTCCGCGCGCGCAAAGCTCGAAGAGTTCTGCGCCTATACCAGGAGATTCGACGTATGAACGACATACTCGCCAAAATTATCGAGACCAAGAAAGCCGAAGTCGCGACGGCGCGTCAAATGCGCAGCGAATCCGAGGTGCTGCGCGAAGCCAAAAGCCGCAAGGATCTGCGCGGTTTCGCCCGCGCGATCGAGGACAAGATCGCGCAAGGCAAGCCGGCGGTCATCGCCGAAGTCAAGAAGGCCTCGCCTTCGAAGGGCGTGATCCGCGAACAGTTCAACGTCGCGGACATCGCCACGTCCTACGCGGCGCACGGCGCCGCCTGCCTCTCGGTACTGACCGACGTCCAGTATTTCCAGGGTTCGTACGACCACCTGCGCCAGGCACGCGCCGCCTGCATCCTTCCGGTGCTGCGCAAGGACTTCATGATCGACCCTTATCAGATCATCCACGCCCGCGCCTTGGGCGCCGATTGCATTCTTTTGATCGTGGCCGCCTTGAGCGCCACGCAACTGCGCGAATTCGAAGCCATCGCCAAAGAGCTGGGCATGGACGTGCTGGTCGAGGTCCATGACCGGGCCGAGCTCGACATCGCACTGACGCTGGAAACCCCGCTGCTTGGCATCAACAATCGCAATCTGCGCAGCTTCGAGACCACGCTGCAAACGACGCTGGATTTGCTTGGCGCCATTCCCGAAGGCAAGAGAGTCGTGACGGAAAGCGGCATCGTCACCCGGCAGGACGTCCAGCTCATGCGCGGCCATGGCGTCCAGGCCTTCCTGGTCGGCGAAACCTTCATGCGCGCGACCGAACCCGGACCCGCATTGCGCGAGCTGTTCTTTGCCTGAGCAGGCTTCGCCTTCACCGACGACGATTCCGCCCGCCATGTCCGATACCGCCGTGAACGCAAGCCCCGGTTGCCCGCTTTGCCGCCCCCAAGGCGAAACGGTGCTATGGGAGCGTGATCCTTGGCGCGTCGTCCTGGTCGACGACGAACGCTTCCCGGGATACACACGGCTCATCCACGCCCGGCACGTACGCGAAATGAGCGACCTGCCCGACGCCCAGCGCGCGCAGTGCATGGAGATCGTGAGCCGCGTCGAAATCGCGCAGCGCCGCGTGCTGCAGCCGGACAAGATCAATCTGGCGCAATTCGGCAATATGGTTGCGCACCTGCATTGGCACATCATCCCGCGCTGGGAAGACGATCCGCATTTTCCCGAGGCGGCCTGGGGGCCGGCGGCCACGCGCGACGCAGCGGAACGCCGGCGCTGGAGCGACAAGGCGCGGCGGCTGCGCGGGCGGCTCGACGAGTATCGGCGGGCCCTGGACGCGCAGTTATCATGAACCCATCATCGTCTTGAGGACATCGAACGTGGCGCAAAACGCACTGACTCTGGGATTCCGCCCCTTGCTGATCGACCTTCATCCCGAATGGCAGACCGCCTTGAAGCCGGTGCGCGACACCCTGGCCGACCTGAGCGCGATGATACGCCGGCGCCGCGAGGAAGGCGCCGTCATCTTCCCGGCCGATCCCTTTCGCGCGCTGCGCCACATCACGCCGCAGGACGTCAAGGTGGTGATACTGGGCCAGGATCCCTATCACGGCCCCGGGCAGGCCCAAGGCCTGGCGTTTTCCGTGCCCGACGACTGCCCCTGCCCGCCCAGCTTGCGCAACATCTTCAAGGAACTGGCCATGGAATATCCGGACCGGCCCATGCGCAGGCGCCATGACCTGAGCGATTGGTCCGATCAAGGCGTGCTGCTGTTGAACGCCTCCTTGACCGTCGAAGCGCATCAGCCGGCCTCCCATGCGAAAAAAGGCTGGGAAACCGTCACGGACGCGCTCATCCAGCACGTCGCCCGCCAACCCCAGGCCAAAGTCTTTCTGCTCTGGGGCTCGCACGCCCAGGCCAAGCGGGGCCTGCTGAACGGTCCCGGCCATGGTCCGCATGCCATACTGGCCAGCAACCACCCCTCGCCGCTGTCGGCGCAACGTCCGCCCGTGCCCTTCATCGGATGCGGGCACTTCGCCAAGGCCAACGCCTGGCTGCGCGAGCATGGGCAGGCCGAGGTCGACTGGATGGGCCGCCCGGCCACGTAAGTTGCAATATTCCAACACAAGGGATATCCCTTAGCCAGGAATCAGGCTATACTTTCGGCACTGCATTTTCATGCCGCGACATTTTCATACAGCAAGCATGCTGTGTCATAGCAGTTGACTGACCATTTTCAGCACCCATGTCGCGCGCCATCGCTTCCTGACCCCCAGGCCTTGCCGCTGCGTATCCAAGACAGACGCCGCATTCCAGGTTGATTCGGTCGGCACGATGCTCCAATCAACCTGCGTTCCGGAACCTTATTCCCCGGTTGCGCTATGTGTATGCCGTTCATTCGGCAAAGGATCACGCATGTCTTTTGAAACCCTGGGCCTTGCCCCGAAATTGTTGTCCGCCGTCCTGAAAGCCGGCTTCGCCGAGCCCACGCCCGTGCAATCCGCCGCCATCCCCCGCGCGTTGGCGGGCCGCGACCTGATGGTCTCCGCCCAGACGGGCAGCGGCAAAACCGCCGCGTTCATGCTGCCCGCCCTGCATCGCATCGCATCCATGCCGGCCAATAAAGGCAGCGGCGTCCAGGTGCTGGTCCTGACTCCGACCCGCGAGCTGGCCATGCAAGTCGCCGAAGCGAGCAAAACCTATGGCGCGCACATCAAGGATCTGCGCATCGCCGTGGTGGTCGGCGGCATGCCTTACGGCGCCCAGATCAAGGCGCTGTCGCGCCGCGTGGACGTACTGGTCGCCACGCCCGGCCGCTTGATCGATCACCTGCAAGCCAAGCGCGTCAACCTGTCCACCGTGCACACGCTGGTGCTGGACGAAGCCGACCGCATGCTGGACATGGGCTTCATCGACGACATCGAGACCATCGTCGGCAGCACGCCGAACGACCGCCAGACGCTGCTGTTCTCCGCCACACTGGACGGCACGATCGCCCGCCTTGCCGCGAAAATGATGCAAGAGCCCGAGCAGATCCAATTGGCCAGCCAGAGCCAGAAGCACGCCAATATCACGCAAAGCCTGCTGTACGCCGACGACAACGGCCACAAGATGCGCTTGCTCGATCACCTGCTGCGCGATACGGCCCTGGACCAGGCGATCGTATTCACCGCCACCAAGCGCGGCGCGGACGATCTGGCGGATCGCTTGGCCGAGCAAGGCTTCGCCGCCGCGGCATTGCACGGCGACATGAATCAGCGCCAGCGTACCCGCACTCTGGGCCTATTGCAGAAAGGACGCGTGCGCATCCTGGTGGCGACGGACGTGGCGGCGCGAGGCATCGACGTCCAAGGCATCAGCCACGCCATCAACTACGATCTGCCGCTGCAGGCCGAGGATTACGTCCACCGCATCGGCCGCACCGGCCGCGCGGGACGCGACGGCCTGGCGTATACGCTGGCCAATCACGCCGAGCGCCATAAAGTACGCCGTATCGAGCATTTCATCGGCCAGCCCATCCCCGCGCAAACCATCGCCGGCCTGGAGCCCAAGAAAACCGTGCGTCCGACCTACACCGACCGCAAACCC
>CAZKBT010000075.1:0-13985 GCA_964551305.1 uncultured Burkholderiaceae bacterium | reverse complement strand
GATCAGCTCCGCCTATGACCGCGGAGTGCCGATCTTGTTCTATTACTGGCAGCCAGCGGGCCTGATGGCAAAGTACCGTTTTCATAAAGTGGAGCAGCCGCCGTTCGATCCCGCGTGCTGGGAAACGATCGTGTCGGGCGAGGGCAAGCTCTGCGCATCGGATTTTCTGACGGCAAAGCTGGCCATCGCTGTGTCAACGCCTTTTGCGCAAGGCAATCCGGCCTTGATCGAGTTCTTCGAGAACGTGCAGTTCGAGCCGGACATGCTCAACAAGGCCATCTTGCGCATGAACCAAGATCGAGTTTCGAGCCAGGACCTGGTCGTCGGGTATCTGCGGGAAACGAAGGACTGGCGCCCATGGGTGCCGGAACAGGTTGCGCAACGTCTCGATCTTTACACCCAGGCCGATGTGCGCGCCGAAAGGCAGGCCTTGTTTCCCGAGTGGAGCATGACGGAATTCGTGAATCGCCAATTGGTGGGGTTGGTACGCGCATACGGCTCGGTGTTCCACGGCATCAGCGACGTGATGCTCAGGGGCGTGTTGCTGCCCATCGAGACCGCCATGGTCAGGACTCCGGCCTGGCTGTTCCTGCTGCTCGCGGCGGCGCTGGCGTGGCATGCCACGCGGAAAATGGGCGCGACCGTCTTGTACACCCTGGGACTGTACCTGATTGGCGCGGTCGGTCTTTGGGACAAGCTCATGCAGACCTTCGCCCTGGTGCTGGTCTCCACGCTGTTTTCGGTCATTATCGGAATCCCCATAGGCATCATCGCGGCCAGGGGCCGCTGGCTACGGCGGATACTCACGCCGATACTCGACGTCATGCAGACGCTGCCCAGCTTCGTATATCTGATCCCCGTCCTCATGTTGTTCGGCTTGGGCAAAGTGCCGGCTTTGTTCGCGACCATCATTTACGCCGTGCCGCCGCTGATCCGCCTCACGATACTGGGATTGCGCCAGGTCGATCCAGGAGTGATGGAAGCGGCCCAATCGTTCGGGGTGACGCGTTGGCAAATGCTGACGAGGGTAACCTTGCCGTTGGCGCGTCCGAGCATCATGGCCGGGATCAATCAGACGACGATGATGGCATTGAGCATGGTGGTCGTGGCGTCCATGATAGGCGCGCGCGGCTTGGGGGAAGACGTCCTGGCCGGCATCCAGACCTTGGATGTCGGGCGAGGCCTGCAGGCGGGCATAGCCATCGTGATATTGGCCATCGTGATCGATCGCATTACGCAGGGCTATGGCCGTTCGCACCGGGCGCAGCAGCGCCGGCAAGATGAGGGGGCTTTCCGATGACGGACATCAAAATCGAGATGCGGCAGATCTACAAGGTCTTCGGCGTCCAGGAATCCATGGCATTGCGCATGCTGCAAGACGGCATGGACAAGGCGATGGTCCAGACCAAAACGGGATGCAACGTGGGGCTGGCCGGAGTCGATGCGGTGGTGCCCACGGGCCGGATAACTTGCATCATGGGGCTTTCCGGCTCGGGCAAGTCCACGCTGGTGCGGCATTTGAATCGTCTGATCGACCCCTCCCACGGTGAAATCCTTTTTGACGGAAAAAACATTCTAGAGCTGGACATGGCCGAGCTGCGCGAGCTTCGGCGGCATCGAATCAGCATGGTTTTCCAAGGCTTCGGCCTGCTGCCGCATCTGAACGTGCTCAATAATGTCGCCTTTGGCCTGCATGTCCGGGGAGATGAAAAGAAGCATGCCGCGGCGCATGCGCGGCAATGGCTGGAAAAAGTGGGACTGGCGGAGTACGGCAAGCGCTATCCGGATGAGCTGTCCGGGGGCATGCAGCAGCGGGTGGGCCTGGCGCGCGCGCTGGCGATCGATTCCGACGTCTTGCTGATGGATGAGGCATTCTCGGCGCTGGATCCGCTGATCCGCACCGAAATGCAGGATCAGCTGCTGACGCTTCAACAGGGGTTGCAAAAGACGATCGTATTCATTACGCATGATATCGATGAAGCCATGCGGCTGGGCCAGCACGTCGTGATTCTTCGGGACGGCAAGGTCGAGCAGGCGGGCACGCCGCAAGCCATCCGGGATACGCCGGCCAACGACTATGTCGCGCGTTTTTTCCGCACTCACGAGCAGCGCGTCGAAGCAGCGGCGGAGGCGCCGCGCGGGCAGGCCTGAGTCTCAGGGTTGAGAACCGGCGGCTGGATTCCCCGAGCGGTTTTCTGCTATCCTGGGTGCCACTTCAATGGCCCTTCTCTTGCTCGCGCTCGGGGTCGATCCGATCGCGCTGGATATTCCCGATGCTGCTCACTATCCCTGACCTTCTCACTCCTGATCAGGTGAAACAATGCCGCAAGGCGCTGGAACAGGCGGACTGGATCGACGGCCGCGCGACCGCGGGCCATATTTCCGCCAGGGCCAAAGACAATCTGCAATTGCCGCTGGATCATCCGTTGGCCGCCGAACTGGGAAACCTCGTTCTGCAAGCGTTGGCGACCAGCCCCGCTTTCATGGCGGCCGCGTTGCCTTTGCGCATATTGCCACCTCGGTTCAACCGCTACGAAGGCGGTGGCAATTACGGTTTTCACATCGATAACGCCATCTTTCATGCGCCGGGGTCTCCACAGCGGATACGCAGCGACGTTTCGACCACCGTCTTCTTCAGCGACCCCGAAGAATACGAAGGGGGTGAGCTGGTCGTTCAGGACACGTATGGCGAGCATGCCGTCAAGCTTCCCGCGGGTCAGGCCATCATCTATCCGGGCACGAGCCTGCATCGCGTCACGCCGGTCACGCGGGGCGTGCGGTTCGCCTCGTTTTTCTGGACGCAGAGCCTGGTGCGCAGCGATACGCATCGCGCGTTGCTGTACGACCTGGATTTGACGATACAGCGGCTGACCGTGGAAGAAGCGTCCCACGACGCCATTTCCCGGCTGACCGGCACATATCACAATCTTTTGCGCTTGTGGACGGAGCTTTAGGAGCCGCCATGAAAGCGCCGTTGCCACCGCTGGACGCCATTCCATCGACCATTGCCGCCGTTGCCGACTACATTCCATTTGCGCGGGAGCGCATGACGCCTTCGGCATGGGCTTATCTTGACGGCGCTGCGGCGGACGGACTGACGCGGCAAGACAACCAGGACGCGTACGGCCGCTTGAAGCTGAATCCCAGGGTGCTGCGTAATTTGGCGGGCGGCCATACCCGTCTCGAGCTTTTCGGGCTGGCTCTGGATTACCCGATATTGCTCGCGCCCGTAGCTTATCACCGGCTGGCCCATCCTCATGGGGAATACGCCGCGGCGCTGGGCGCCGCGGCCATGAAGGCTGCCATGGTTCTGAGCACCCAGGCAAGCACGTCGCTGGAAGACGTGGCGGCGCATGCGCATGCGCCGCCGCTTTGGTTCCAGCTCTATATTCAACAGGATCGCGATTTTACGCAGTCCTTGGTCGCGCGGGCCGAGAAGGCTGGCTACCGGGCGCTCGTTCTGACGGTCGATGCCCCGGTCAACGGCGTGCGCAACGCGGAGCAACGCTGCGGCTTTACCTTGCCGCTCGATGTGACGGCGGTGAACCTGGCGGGGCGGCGGCAAGCGCGATCGGCCGTCGCGAACGCCGGCGAAAGCGCTGTTTTCGGCGGCGAGCTGTTACACGGCTCGGCGACGTGGGATGACGTTGCCTGGCTCAGGAGCGCGACCCGTCTGCCCATTCTACTCAAGGGCGTGCTCCATCCGGACGATGCCGTCCAAGCGTTGGAGCAGGGGGTCGATGGGATCATCGTGTCCAATCATGGCGGCCGTACATTGGATACCCTGCCCGCCACGATCGATGCCTTGCCGGCCATTGCCGCTGCCGTGGCGGGGCGCGCGCCCGTCTTGCTGGACGGCGGGATTCGGCGCGGCACGGACATTCTGAAAGCGCTGGCGCTGGGCGCCAAGGCCGTGCTCATCGGCCGCGCCTACATCTATGGGTTGGCCGCGGCGGGCGCGCCGGGCGTGGCCCACGTGCTGCATGTCCTGCGTTCGGAGCTGGAAGTCGCCATGGCTCTTTCCGGCTGCCGCACCCTGGCCGACATTACCCCCGACATTTTGTGGCGTTCCGCTCGCTGACGCACGGCTGATCAGCGTTTTACATATGTCGCAAAAAAGCGATTCCTCTGCTTATCGGCGGAATTTATCTGCGCTTTTTTAGTCACATGTTTATAATTCAGTCAAGTGTTGAAATGCTTGGTTTTATGCACATATTTCAACGTTTAATTTATTGCCTATTTGTAATGGCGCATCAAGCACCTCACAGATGAGCCGAGCGGACCGTTGCGTTTTCGTTCCACGCTCGTACTGAAAACATCATTCTTGTACTCGAGCCAGCCTGCGGAGACCGTGGGCCGATTCTGAGGTGACGGGTGCGTGACGCTCGCTTTGGGATACAAGGCCGCGTGCCGATTCCTTGTCCGGATCGGGAACGCTTGCGAGGTATCCGTCTTTAATTTTGTAAGGTTCTCTATACGTGTTTTCGACCAACTATCGAGTGTGGTTTGCATGCTGCCCGGCGCTACGAAACATGGGGATCGGGAGCTGGGCTGCCTTGACGTCGTCGCTTTTGATGGCGTTCGGGGCAGGCATCGCATCGGCGCAGGGCGCGCAGCCCGCGGCGGGATTGGCGCAAACGGTCGAGCAAACCATATTGACCAACCCCGAAATCCGGGCGCGCTTCCATGAGTTCCAATCCTCGCTGGAGGGCCAGAACGTGGCGCGCGGCGCGTTGCTGCCACAGGTCAGCGCGCAAGGCTGGAGCGGCCGGGAATGGCGCAGCAATGTGGAGGACTCGCCGTCCTATCATTGGAACCGCCCGGGCTATAGCCTGGAATTGCGCCAGTTGCTATTCGACGGCTTCTCCACGCTCAACAACGTGAAGCAGCTGGGTTTCGAGAAGCTGGCCGGCTACTATGAGTTGATCGCCGCGACCGATCAGCTGGCGGGGCAGGCGGTCGATGCCTATCTCGACGTCCAGCGCTATCGCGACATGGAATCGCTGGCGCGGGATAACGTCGTCGTGCATGAAGCGACCCTGGCGCAATTGCGGGAGCGCCAGGAGTCGGGCGTGGGCCGCGGGGTCGATCTGGAGCAGGCGTACGGCCGCCTGTCGCTGGCGCAGACCAACTTGATGACCGAGAGCAATAACTTGAACGACGTCGTCCAGCGCTTTCGTCGCATCGCCGGAACGTCGCCGGCGGATGTCCTGCCCGAGGTCCCCGATGCGGGACGTCTGTTGCCGGGCGCGGAGACGAAAGACTTCGCTCCGTCCTTGCGCCGCAATCCGTCCCTGTTGGCCAAGCAGTCGCTGGTGCAGGCTGCGGAGGCGGGCAAGGATGCCGCCTTGGGACGCCACATGCCGACCTTGGAGCTGCGGGCGTCGACCGGCAGGGATCGGGAGCAACCCGTCGCCGCTTATCGGGACGTGCAAAGTACGCGGGTTCAGCTGATGCTGAGCTACAACCTATACCGGGGCGGGGCCGACCAGGCCAGAGTGCGCCAGACGATCGCCCAGCGATATGCCGCGACCGATATCAGGGACTACACATGCCGCAGCATACAGCAGGAACTGTCCCTCGCTTGGGGCAACATAGCGCGTTTGCGCGCCCAGATGCCGTTTCTACAAGAGCACGAAGCGGCAACGGCCAGAGTGCGCGTCGCTTATCGTCAACAGTTCCAGATTGGACAGCGTTCGTTGCTGGACTTGCTGAATACGGAGAACGAGCTGTTCGATGCCCGGCGCGCGCTGGTCAACGCCGGCTACGATTTGAAGAAGGCGGAGTATCGCTGGTTGGCGCTTTCGCACGCCATCCTGCCTGCCTTGGAATTGACGCAGCCGCATGAAAACAATATCGACGAAAGTCGTTTGTTGGCGTTTCCGGACGAAAATCTGCAGGTCTGCCTGACGCCTCTGCCGGACACGCGAAACCTGGCTCCGGTGGTGATGGAGTACCGTGGCGGAGATCTGCCGCCGCTCGTCAAGGACGGTCGGCCAGTGCCGGCTGACCTTTCCGTGCAGTGAGCTTCGGGAGCCGAGTGTGTCCGAAGAAAAAAGCATGGGCCGGTCGGAGCGGGAACGCGGCGAGCTTTCCGAGCTGGATACAGGCTTTATCCGTGTCCTGGAGGATTTGATCGATGCCCTGCTGGCCAATGGCACGCTGCGCATGACGGATCTGCCCGAGCATGCCCAGGCAAAGCTCAATCGGCGCAAGCATGCCCGGCAACGCTTGCGTGATGCGTTGGATTTGATAGACGATGACGACTCGAGCATCTGACAGTGCGCCGGCTGACGGTATCGGCGCGGCGTTCGGCAGCCAGGCCGAGAACGATGCCGTCCTGTCGGCGACGAGCGTGGGCGGAGCATGGCATATTCCGCCTCACGTCACTCATGACGATCCCTTGTTGGATTGCCTGGTCGCGTTGACGCAATGGCATGGGCATCCCGCCAGCGCGCAGGCGCTGAGCGCGGGCTTGCCCTTGGTCGATCAACGGCTGACGCCGTCATTGTTGGCGCGGGCTGCCGCCAGAGTGCGGTTTACCGCAAGGGTCGTGCGTAGGCAGCTCGATGACATCCCTGCCGGGTTGCTGCCGGCCATACTGATATTGAACGGCCGGCGCGCCTGTCTTTTGCTGGAAGCAAAGGACGGCGGCTATCTTATTCAGTACTCCGAGTCGGCGGCCCCGGTAGCCGTGCCGGCATACATCTTGGCGGAGCAGTATTCCGGAATCGCATGTTTCGCGCGTCCTGATTTCCGTGTCGAGGAGCGCGCGGCGAATGCCGTTGCCGATACACGCGGTCACTGGTTCTGGGCCGTTATCAAGGAAAACTGGCGCTTGTACCGGGATGCCTTGGTAGCCGCGGTATTGATCAATATTTTCGCCTTGATGATGCCGTTGTTCAGCATGAATGTCTACGACCGTGTCGTCCCGAACAATGCGATAGAAACGTTGTGGGTCCTGACGATAGGCATTGCGCTGGTGATGGGGTTCAACTTCATCCTGACCACGGTGCGCGCCTACGTCGTGGATACGGCAAGCAAGCGCGTGGATGTGAAGCTGTCGGCGCAGATTCTGGAGAAAGTCCTGGATTTGCGCATGGACAGCAGGCCCGAATCGGTAGGGTCGTTTGCCGCCAACTTACGTTCTTTCGAGTCCGTCAGGGATTTCATTGCCTCGGCCAGCCTCACGACGCTCGTCGATCTGCCGTTCGTGCTGCTGTTTCTCGTCATTCTGGCCTGGATTTCGCCCTGGATGGTGGTCCCGCCGCTGGTCGCCATTGCTCTCGTATTGCTCGTTTCCTATTTCGCCCAGCGCAAAATGGAGACGCTGACGAAGCAGACGTACCAGGCCAGCGCCCAGCGCAATGCCGTGCTGGTGGAGTCGCTGGGCGGACTGGAGACCATCAAGACCCTGAATGCGCAGGGCAACGTGCAGCGCATATGGGAAAGCGCCACGGAACACCTTGCCCATATGGGCGGCAAGCTCAAGCTCATTTCTGCGACGACCGTCAACTTCGTGCAGGCCATGCAGCAGATCGTGACCATCAGCGTCGTCGTGATAGGCGTGTACCTGGCGCAGGATTCGGCGTTGTCGCTCGGCGGCATCATTGCGGCCTCGATGATAGCCGGACGGTGCCTGGCGCCGTTGGGACAAGTGGCGGGCTTGATGATGCAATACCAGAATGCGCGTACTTCGCTGGATTCCGTCGACACGTATATGAGCCTGCCGGTCGAGCATCCCGACGGCAAAGTCTTTGTGCCGCGTCCGGTCCTGAAGGGCGACATCGAGTTTCGCAATGTCGTGTTCAGCTATCCTCAAAGCAGCCAGCCTTCCTTGAACGGGATTTCCTTTCAGATACGGGCGGGCGAGAAAGTCGGTATCGTCGGCCGCATCGGCTCCGGTAAAACGACGCTCGAGAAGTTGGTGCTGGGCTTGTATCGGCCCGATAGCGGAACCGTTTTGATCGATGGGGTGGACATGCGCCAGGTCGATCCGATCGATTTGCGGCGCGCGATTGGCCAAGTTCCTCAGGATCCGGTGTTGTTCTACGGGACGCTTAAGCACAATTTGATGATAGGCGCTCCGTTCTCGGACGATGTCGACATGCTTGCCGCCGCCCGTATCGCGGGCGTGGACGAGTTCGCCGCCCAGCATCCGGACGGATATGACATGCTGATCGGCGAGCGCGGCGATTCACTGTCGGGCGGACAGCGCCAGGCAATCGCCGTGGCGCGAGCCCTGGTCAACGATCCTGCGATATTGTTGCTGGACGAGCCCAGCAGCAACATGGACAACCAGAGCGAGTCGTCGCTGAAGCAACGGTTGAAACAAGCTTCCCAGGGCAAGACTATGATCCTGGTCACGCATCGGACGGCGTTGCTGGACCTGGTGGATAGATTGATCGTGCTCGATGCCGGCCGGATCGTGGCCGACGGTCCGAAGGACCAGGTGGTGGATGCATTGCGCAAAGGCCGCATCGCCAGGGCGGGAGCGCGGACAGCATGAGTCGTCCAGGCAAGGGCCGCCTGCGGCGGTTCATCGACAATGTGCGCCATCCCGTGGATTGGCTGCTGCAAGGCGATGCTTCGCCGCGCCGCGCGCATCCGGACGATCTCGTGGCCGACGCCCGCTGGGCCATACACCAGCAGCAGGCACGAGGATCCAGGCTGTTGCTCTGGCTATCGCTCGTGATCGTATTCGCGCTCATTGCTTGGGCGGCGTTTGGACATATCGACGAGATCGTGCGCGGACAAGGAAAAGTGGTGCCGTCCAGCCAGGTCCAGGAGGTTCAAAGCCTGGATGGGGGCGTGGTGGAGGAAATCCTGGTGCGGCCTGGTCAAGAGGTCGAGGTCGGACAGGTTCTATTGCGCATAGACTCCACCCGGTTTTTGTCGTCCCTGGGAGAGAACAAGGCGGAGACCTTTGCCCTGAAAGCCAAGGCGGCGCGCCTGGAGGCCTTGGCGAGCGGCAAGCCGTATGAGCCGTCGGCGGATGTGTTGTTGCAAGCGCCGGAATTGGCCGAGATGGAGCGCAGGCTCTGGGAGGCGAAAACCCAGGAGCTGCGCACGACGCTGAGCATCGCCAACGATCAATTGACGCAGCGGCGGGAAGAACTGCGTGAAACGCAAGCCAATCGCGATCAGGCCGCGTCCAGTTGCAGCCTGACTTCGCGTGAGCTGGCGGTTACTCGTCCCTTGTTGAAGAGCGGCGCGGTTTCAGAGGTCGATTTATTGCGCCTGCAACGAGAGGTGGCCCGTTACTGCGGCGAGCAGAAAGCAGCGAGTGCCCAGCTCGATCGCATCCGCTCCGCCATACAAGAAGCGGAAAACAAAATACAGGAAGCCGAGCAAAGCATGCGTAACCAGGCGCGCGTCGAGCTGTCGGATACGAAGGCCAAGCTCTCGACGTTGGAACAGGGCGAGCTGGCCCTGGCCGATCGGGTGCGTCTTGCGGAAGTACGCTCTCCCGTGCGCGGAACGATCAAGACGCTGATGGCCAATACCATCGGTGGCGTCGTGCAGCCGGGCAAGGACATACTGGAAATCGTCCCGCTGGACGACACGCTTTTGCTGGAAGTCCAGGTCGATCCGAAAGACATTGGGTTCCTGCATCCCGGCCAGAAGGCCGAGGTCAAGTTCACTGCCTACGACTTCGCCGTATACGGCGGCCTGGATGGCCACATAGAGCAGATCGGAGCGGATACGGTCACCGATCAGCATGGCAACACCTACTACATCGTCCTGGTTCGCACCGAGCGGGATGCCGTCGGGGACAATGCGATGCCCATCATTCCCGGTATGGTGGCGGAAGTACACGTGCTGACGGGAAAAAGAACGCTATTGCAGTACTTGCTCAAGCCGGTATTGCGGGCGAAATCCAATGCTTTCACCGAAAGATAGGTCGGGGATGGCGGACATGACGGCAAAACCTGTATTGATCGTGACGCACGACGATGCGCTGTGGCGGCATTGGCGAGGCGTCGGCGAAACGTCATGGCTGCCTGCCCGAGGCCGCAACCTTGCGGCGCTCGATCGTTGGCGCGACGGGGGGCGTAGCCTCGTGCTGCTGGATGCTGAGCTGCCCGGCTTGGCCGACTGGACCGATCCGGCTTGGCCCGCCCGCATGAAGGACCTGCACGTCGTCGTAGGCAGCATGCGGCCGAATGATGCGCAAGGGCGCCGAATCCTGGCGGCGGGCGCCAGCGGATACCTTCATGCTTATTCGCCGACGTCTGTGCTGGATCGTGCGCTGAAGACGGTGGATGCGGGCCATATATGGATGGGTCGATCCTTGCTGGCGCGGTTGCTCCAAGACATCGAGCAGCGCCTGCCTGTCCCGGCGGCCGATTGGGCGGAAGGCTTGACGAGCCGAGAGCAAGAGGTGGCTCGATACGCCGCAATCGGCAAGAGCAACCAGGATATCGGGGATTTGCTGGGCATCAGCGAGCGCACGGTGCGCGCTCACCTATCAGCCGTGTTCGAAAAACTCGGCGTTGCCGACAGGCTGTTCCTTGCCTTGAGGGTCCACGGCGTGCACTGACACGCCCGCCCCCGGCGGGTTGCGCCGACTCGCCGCCGAACCTGTCGGCGCCGCCAATATCGCATTGATCACGGGCCATCTACCATGGTGGTTTCTATCTTTTCGCGCGTCTGATTCGAGCGCGCGACGTCCCGCTTTGATAATGGAGTCGTTGTAAATGGCAATCGATACCGCCCTTGTGACACAGTTGACGGGCCAAGCCTGGTTGCGTAGCGCCGACGGCGAGCTGATTCCTTTGCGTCAGGGCATGCGTATTCCCGTCGATGCGCAACTGGTGACGGCTGAGGGCGCCAGCGTTCATCTGCAGATACCGGGTATGCACGATATCGTCATCGGCGAGAATCGCGAGTTCCATTTCACCGCGGATGTGGTGGATCCGCAGGTCGATCCGGCCTCCGCCGCCGCCGGCCCCGTCGAAGATCCCCAATTCGAGAGCCTGGTCGCAGCGATCAAGGCGGGACAGGACCCATTCGATGCCGTGGATCCCACCGCCGCCGTTTTGACGGGTGGCAGCGGGGGCGGCGGCGGCAGTTTCGTACGCTTGAGCCGTGTGCTGGAGACGACGCCTCCCTTGGCAGCGAGCTTTCGGAGTCCGTCCGGGGAAATGGCGGATACGGAGTTTGCCGAGCGTGGCATGGCGGAGGTAAATCCGGCATCAGCCGGTACCGACCCGGGTACGGGGAATGCTGGCGAGGGCTCTGGCTTCGATTCAGGCTCGGGTTCCGGATCCCGCCCCGACGTTGGCACCGTTTCCGGCTCTGGAAACGGCACGGGCGCTGGTCCCGGCACCGATGGTTACGGTTCCGATCAGCCGGGGACTGGTGGGTCGCATACGCCGTCCATGCCGGCGGCGCCCGATGGGGAAGAGGGCGGGGCCGGCGAGCCGCCTCGGCTGACGGTGACCATACACGGAAATACGGTCGAGTTCGTTTTCGACCAGGCGCCCATCGGCTTTGACGTCAATGACGTGCAAGTTGCCAACGGCGCGATATCCAATCTGGTCCAAAGCGCAAACGATCCCAAGGTCTGGACTGCCGAGCTGACAACGGCGCCGGATTTCGAAGGCGAAGTAACGGTTTCCGTTCCGGACGGCAGTTATACCAATCAAGCCGGCGTGCTCGGCCATGGCGCCGCCGCTTCGGTCATCGTCGACACGCTGGCGCCCGAAGCGGAGATACAAATACTTTCCATCGCCGGCGACGGCACGGTCAACGGCGTGGAGTCCAGGATGGACGATGTTTCCATTGTCGGCACAGTAGGAAAGGACGTCAAGGCCGGCGATACCGTTACGGTGCTCATCGGTGATCATGTCTTCACAGGTTTGGTAGGCGCCGACAAGACATGGACCATCGAGGTTTCGGGCTCCGTTCTGGTGGAAAACGCATCCTTGCAGGTCCGCGCGCAAGTCACCACCCGAGACCAGGCAGGGAATGCGGCGACGGCATCCACGAACGCCGGGTATGGCGTCGACTTGTCCGCGCAAGCCTTCATTACGATCGATACGATAGCCGGCGATGATGTTCTGAACAATGACGAGGCCTCCGTTGCCGCGACGACTGTCACGGGTACGGTCGGTGGCGACGCCAAGGTGGGCGATGTGGTGACGCTGACCGTCAATGGCGCGGTATTCGCGGGTCAAGTGACTGCGGGCGCAGGCGACGCGCTGGTTTACAGCATTGACGTTGCAACCGGGGATTTGCTGGTGTCTCCCGCCATCGAAGCGAGCGTAACCGCAACGGATGCCGCGGGCAATCGCGTGACGGCAACGGCCGGCAAGACGCTGGCTGTCGACCGCGAAGCGGAAGCCTCGATCACCATCGATACGGTAGCCGGCGATGATACTCTGAACGACGACGAGTCTTCGATGCTGACGACTGCCGTTACAGGTCGGGTCGGCGGCGACGTGAAAGCCGGCGATATGATCACGCTGACAGTCAACGGCACTATATACACAGGCCAGGTGGTGATCGATGCCGGTGACGCGCTGGTCTATCGCATCGACGTGCCCACGTCCGATCTGCTCGCTTCGCCTGTCATCGAGGCAAGCGTAACCGCGAGGGATGCGGCGGGCAATATCGCTACGGCAGTTGCGAATAAGGAATTGGTCGTCGACCGGAAAGCGGAAGCGTCGATTACGATCGATAGGGTGGCGCAAGACGACATTCTCAATGACGCGGAGTCGTCTTCACTGACTACCACAGTGAGGGGCACGGTTGGTGGTGACGTGAAGGCAGGCGATATTGTTACGTTGACGGTCAATGGCAATGTCTTCAACGGCCAGGCGGCGGCAGGCGCCGGCGGCGCGTTGATTTACAACATCGACGTCTCGACTGCGGATCTATTGGCGTCTCCGGTCATTGAAGCGAGCGTGACGGCGACGGATGCGGCAGGTAATCGTGCGACGGCAACGGCAAACAAAACACTGACTGTCGATCGTGAGGCGGACGCGTTGATCACCGTAGACGTGGTTGCAGGTGACGACATTCTGAATGATGACGAGGCATCGATCTTCACGACCACGATTACTGGTACTGTTGGCGGAGATGTCAAGGTAGGCGATACAGTGACGCTAACCATCAATGGCCAGACATTCACAGGCAACGTGGTCGCGGGAGCAGGTGGTGCGCTGGCTTATAGCGTTGACGTCGCGACTGCGGATCTGTTGGCTTCTCCGATCGTTGAAGCAAGCGTGACGGCGACCGATGCAGCGGGAAACCGTAAAACGGCGACGGCGAGTAGGACGATAAGTGTCGATCGCGAGGCGCAAGCATCGATCACGATCGATACGGTAGCAGATGATGACGTCCTGAACGACGACGAAGCGTTGACAACCACGATGACGATTACGGGCACGGTGGGCGGCGACGCGAAAGTGGGCGATACGGTCACGCTGACTATCAACGGCAAGACGTTCACAGGCCAGGTTATGGCCGGTGCCGGCGATGCGCTGGCCTATGGCATCGACGTGCCCACGTCCGATCTGCTGGCTTCCCCGGTCATCGAGGCGAGCGTGACGGCAACGGATACCGCCGGCAACCGCAAAACGGCGACGGCAAATAGAACGTTGGCTATTGACCGTGAGGCGGACGCGTCGATCAGCATTGACACAGTGGCGGGCGACGACATTTTGAATGACGATGAGTCATCAGCGCCTATAACCACGATCACGGGTACCGTCGGTGGTGATGTCCGGGTGGACGATACGGTGGCGCTAACCGTCAATGGCCGGACATTCACGGGCCAAGTGGTTGCCGGCCTAGATGGCTCTTTGGTTTACAGCATTGATGTGACGACCGCAGATTTGCTGGCCTCGCCCACCATCAATGCGAGCGTGACGGCGACGGACGCCGCCGGCAATCACAAGACGGCGACAGCAAGCAAGACGCTGGATGTCGACCGCGAAGCGGAGGCCTCGATTACGATCGATGCGGTAGCTGGTGAC
>CAZKBT010000074.1:0-14726 GCA_964551305.1 uncultured Burkholderiaceae bacterium | reverse complement strand
CCAACATCCGCGAAACCGACGCCATCGTGCACGTGGTGCGCTGCTTCGACGACGAGAACGTCATTCACGTGGCCGGCCGCATCGACCCCTTGTCCGACATCGAGGTCATCAATACCGAGCTGGCGCTCGCCGACCTGGGATCGGCTGAAAAGGCCTTGCAGCGCCACCAGAAAACCGCGCGCGCCGGCGACAAGGAAGCGATCAAGATGGTCGCCTTGCTGGAAAAAATCATCCCCGCATTGAACGAGGCCCGTCCCATCCGCGCCTTGGGACTGGACGCCGATGAGCTTCAGTTGCTGAAGCCCCTGTGCTTCATCACCGCCAAGCCGGCGATGTACGTCGCCAACGTCCGGGAAGACGGCTTCGAGAACAACCCGCACTTGAAGGCCGTGCAAGACTACGCCGCGGCCGAGAACTCGCCCGTCGTCGCCGTCTGCGCGGCGGTCGAAGCCGAGATCGCCGATCTGGACGACGAAGACAAGCAGGTGTTCCTGGCCGACATCGGCCAGGAAGAGCCTGGCCTGAACCGCGTGATCCGCGCGGGCTATCGCTTATTGGGACTGCAAACCTACTTCACCGCGGGCGTGAAGGAAGTGCGCGCCTGGACCATACGCGTGGGCGACACCGCGCCCAAGGCGGCCGGCGTGATCCATACGGATTTCGAACGCGGCTTCATCCGCGCGCAGACGATAGCCTATGAGGACTTCATTGCCTATAAGGGTGAGCAGGGCGCGAAGGAGGCGGGCAAGATGCGGGCCGAGGGCAAGGAGTATGTGGTCAAGGATGGGGACGTGTTGAATTTTTTGTTCAACGTCTGATTGGTGTTTGGCGGGTTTGTTTTCCGACTTCGGGATGGTTCGGTATTCAGAGTGGCTCGGTAATATTTGGAGAGCCGAATACCGATTGGAATCCACGCCTGGTCGTTTACCTGGATGACCGGCTGGGAGCCGAAAACAGGGTAATCCACTGTTTCAATGGGGTAATTTGGTGCGGCAATACCTCTTTTCTTGGCGCTGAAGCATTCAGCCAGGAAGGAGGAATTGCTGCGATCGCACTTCTGGCGACCATTTTCAAGATGCTGGAGAGC
Source organism: uncultured Burkholderiaceae bacterium (assembly GCA_964551305.1). Lineage (GTDB taxonomy): Bacteria > Pseudomonadota > Gammaproteobacteria > Burkholderiales > Burkholderiaceae_B > JBAZDC01. The sequence continues at coordinate 13,639 of CAZKBT010000074.1, read as the reverse complement.
CTTAATCAGAACGGGCCGCAACTCGCGGGCTAGGCATGGCGATCTGGTAAGATTCCGTATTTTCTTGTTACTGAAATTGTCATGAGAAGAATAGTTACTGTTATGGCGTGCGCCGCCGTTCTGTCGGCATGCGCAGGCCGGGCCCCAAATCCAGTGATGGTTCAGCAATACGGCGACAACGCCAAAAGCTGTCAGGCGCTTGAAATGGATATGGCGTTCATTGAGTCGGAGGTGGGGCGGCTCATTCCGGATACCGAGAAGACGGGAAAGAATGTGGCGCTGGGCGTGACGGGCGCTTTTTTTCTAGTGCCGCTTTTCTTCATGGATTTCAGTCAGGCTGAGCAAATCGAGGTAAACGCATATCGGCAGCGGTACAACCATCTGGCTATCCTCGCGATGGAGAAAGGGTGCGAATCGAATCGCAGGCCAATTGACATGACTCCACCGAAGCCCGCCGCCCAAGCTGCTGGCGAGGCATCTCCAGCCACTGGCAGATAAGCATTCCAATTCGGCGTGACGCCCGGCTACGTGCTTTCCTGGCCGAACGAGGACGGGAAGAGGCATGGTGGATGGGTGGCGGGCAGCGGCAGGTTGTAGGCGACGCAAAGCCCCATCAGGGCCTGAAAGAGGTCAATCGAGCTCTAACAGAACCTTGTAATCGCCCGTGAGCCACCAAGGTCTTTCCTTGTTCGGATGCCGGCGCTGCCATGTGCCTTCCTCGCCTCCATTGAACGTGAAGCCCGGCGTTGGATGTGGCGCGAGCACCAGCAGTGTCACGTGGCCCCCTTCGGGCCTCACGATATCGATCATCGAGCCCAGGGTCAGGGCCGCGATCACGCCTCCAATGAGGATGATAGTTCGGGTTCGCATGAGATCGGTCGGGAGTTTGGGAAAGGAAAGCGTACAGTAAAAACGCTCGTAAAGGATTAACTGGCGGACGGGCGGGAAGCACGGGCGCAAGCCCACCGCGCTCAATACATATTCCGCTTGTAGTCCTGCTCCAGTCCCTTGCGTAACAGGCCGGGAATGGAAACCGCGCCTTTGGCTATCGCCGCGCGCAGTCCGCGCGCCTTGTTCAATTTGACGTGGGCGGCGAAAACGTCGGCGGGGTCGATGTCCACCGGCGCCATGGGTCTTGTCCATGGCCGGGCCCGCGCCAGCGCGGCGCTGTCGCGCATCGTGACGGCCGACACGGCCAAGCGGGTGACGAGCTTGGGCATTTTGTCCTGAACGGTGAATGCCTGCCGCAGTTCGGGATCGGCGCTTAGCCGCGCATCGCCGTGAACGACGACTACGCGGGTGCAGCCCGGTATCATCAGGATGGCGGCGGCGATCGGGCGCGCGAGCAGGTTGCGCAAGCTGTCGGTGCGGCGGTTTCCGGGGCGATCGGCGAAGCGGATTTCGCGCTCATTGCCTTGCGCCAGCAATCCGGCGGGGTCGCCTTTCGGGCTGACGTCTGTTTGCAATTCGGTGTCGGACGTGGCCAGCGCCATGTAGCGGCATGCCGCCAGGAATTCGCCTATGTCGGCGGGCGTGGCGCCTTCCTCCGGTTGCCAGAATCGGGACCGCAACAATGCTTTCGCGCAATGGGCATAGCATTCCTGAACGGCAATAACGACGTGCTCATCGGTCGCGCTTTCGACAGCGCCGTTGATGCGCAGCGTCTCTCCCAAGCCGGGGATAAGAAACAGCAGCCCGGCGCCGCGTCCGGCTTGCGCCTGCCGCGGGTCGTCCAGAAGCGTGCGAGGCAGGGTCAGTCTCCGGGAATCGGGCATCGAGGCAAAGCCGGGCTGCGCCCCGGCAATCGTCGCGTCGATTCCTTCTCTATCGCTGAATCCGGCAAACGCCAGCGGCGAGGCCGCAAGCCAGCGCCGGGCATGGTCGTCCAGATGGTCGATGACTTTCAGGTTCACGGCGTCGGCCCGGGCGCCCACTTGGGCTTCGAGCGCCGAGACCGTGCGGATTGCGTCGTCCATGGGACCTCCTTGAGGGCCGTTTGCCGTACGTGCGGGGCGGCGGCGCTGGCGCGGTGCGCATTACCGGGAACAAAGCGCGCCCCGTTATTTATTGAGTATGAGAATCATTAACGATTGTATCCGATCGGGAAGCCCGACACCGGAAAATAAAGGCGTGCGGCCGTCCCGGCTTTTCGGCGGGTTATCCGTACAAACCCCTATCCCTATCAGGGATGCCAGCCAGCTGCGGACCAAAATCAAGGACAATGACTCCCTCTTTCCACCCTCATCCGGAGCCGTATCGTTCATGAGCAGGATCGTACTTTTCGAGAACATTCACCCCAGCGCCCAGGAAGTGTTCAACGCGGCGGGCTTTACCGATATCGTGACCCATCGGTCGGCCTTGCCCGCGGAGGACCTGTTCGAGGCCATGCGCGGCGCGCAGGTGGTGGGAATACGCTCCCGCACGCATCTGGATGCGGAACTGCTCCACGGCCTGCCCGATCTGCGCGCGGTGGGCTGCTTCTGCATAGGTACGAACCAGGTCGATCTGGATGCCGCCATGAACCACGGCGTGCCAGTGTTCAACGCGCCGTTTTCCAATACGCGGTCGGTCGCCGAGCTGGTGTTGGGCGAGGCGATCCTGCTGTTGCGCCGCATCCCGGAAAAGAACGCCCGCGTGCACAGGGGGCACTGGGACAAGACGGCCGACGGGGCGTTCGAGGCCAGGGGCAAGACGCTGGGCGTCATCGGCTACGGCAATATCGGCTCGCAAGTCGGCACGCTGGCCGAGGCCGCCGGCATGCGCGTGATTTTCCACGACGTCGATGCCAAGCTGCCGCTGGGCAATGCCAGGGCGTGCGCATCCTTGAAGAAGCTGCTGGCCCAGTCCGACGTGGTGACGCTGCACGTGCCGGGCGGCAAGTCGACCAAGAACGTCATCAACGCCGCGGCGATCGCGGCGATGAAGCCGGGCGCGATATTGATCAATGCATCGCGCGGCTCGGTCGTGGACATCGATGCCTTGCACCAGGCGCTGGTGTCGGGCCATTTGTCGGGCGCGGCGCTGGACGTGTTTCCCGTCGAGCCCAAGAGTCCCGACGAACCGTTGGACAGTCCGCTGATCGGCCTGGACAACGTGATCCTGACGCCGCACATCGGCGGCAGCACCCAGGAATCGCAAGAGAACATCGGCCGCGAGGTGGCGGAGAAGCTGGTGCAGTTCATGGCCAGCGGCGCGAGCAAAGGGGCCGTCAATTTCCCCGAAATCCCTTATCAGCCGAAATCGGGCTCGCAGCGCATCATCCACGTGCACCGCAATCTGCCCGGCGCCATGGGGACGTTGAGCAATATCTTGGCCGAGCACGGCTTGAATATCGTCAGCCAGCATTTGCAGACCCGGGGCGCGATCGGCTATGCGCTGACGGACGTCGACGGGAACGTGGACGACATCGTGCTGTCCGTATTGCGCGAGCACCCGATCACGGTGCGCTGCGATCAGGTTTGACGCGCGGCGCCCAGTTCGCGCAGCGGCAGTGCGGGCGCGCCGTCCTTCGTCGCATTGTCATTCTGCGCATCGGCCGCGGTCAGGATGTCCGCCAGCGTATGGCGATCGAGTTGTTCCAGGAAGGCCGCCAGGGCATGCTGCATGATGCCGGTCAGGCGGCACCTGCCGTTCAGCGAGCATAGGCTGCCCGCGCCCATGCATTCCACCAGCGCCATGTCGTTTTCGGTGCATCGCACGACGTCGCCGAGACGAATCTCGCGGGGCGGCTTGGCCAGCCGCATGCCGCCGTTCTTGCCGCGTATCGTTTGCAGCCATCCGTCTTGGGCCAGCCGATGGGTGACCTTCATGAGGTGGGGCTCGGAGATCGCGTGCGCCTGGGCGATTTCCGAAATGGTGCAAAGACGGTCGGGATGATTGCCGACGTGCATCAGCAGACGCATGGCATAGTCGGTCATGATGGTCAGGCGCATGCCGGTCCCTTTCAGCGAATGATGGTCGGGCCGCCGGTGTCCGGACGGGGGCGCAGCATCCAGGGCGTGAAGCGCCACAAATACAGGCCCAGGCTCAGGATCCAGCAGAATGCCGATGCGTGCAGCAGCGACAGGTACGCGCCGCTGGGCCAGAGCGCCGCCAGGCGCAGCGCCACGGCGGCGACCATGGCGACGTAGCTGGCCAGCATGCTGCGATCCAGCGCCATGGGCCGGCCCAGGTGGCCGAGCGAGGTGCGGCTTACCATGCCGATGATCAGCAGGCAGAAGCCGCCCATGCCCAGCATGTGGGCGGGAGCCGCCATTCGCGCGAAGCTGCCCTGGGTGATGCCGGCAAGCTGGGCCGCGGCAAGCAGTAGTCCGATCGCCATGACGGCGTAGCCCAGGTGCAGGATCCATAGTAAAGGCCGGCGATAGATGCCCGGCGTCTGCCAATGCCACAGCTGCCACAGGCTGAGCGCACCGGAAAGGGCGAGGAACACGGCCGCGGGCGTGGGATGGCGCATGGCGACGGCGGCCAGCGCGACGACGGCGCAGACCAACTGCGCATGGCCGCTGCGCGCGCACATCGGCAGCGTGACGCCGGGAATGGCGCGCATCGTGAAAAACGGGATGACGCGCCGGGCGATGAGCAGCGCCAGGATCGCCATGCAAATCAAGCCCAGGCCGAACTGCCGCATCAGCTCGTCGTGGCGCTGGTCGAGCGCGGCCATGACATACAGCGCATGGCTGATTCCCAGGCCCAGGGCGAGCAGCGGTATGCCGTAGTTGCGCTTGCTCTTGCTCCGGATGATGATCCGGGCCAGGGCGATCCCGCTGACGGCGAAGAAGGCGAAATCGCAGATCGCGGCGATCCAGAAACCCGTTTGGCCGGCGAACAGGTAGCCGATGCGCGCGATCAGCCACAATACGCATACGACCGCCAGATGCTTGCCTTTGGACGGATTCAGGCCCGTCCAGGTAGCGCTGGCGGTCAGCAGAAAGCCCATGGCGGTGGTGGCGATGAAGCCCCACAGCATTTCATGGGCATGCCAGGCCACGCCGGACAGCGGCTGGGCGGCCCATTGCGGCGCGAACACCCATATCGCGACCGCGATGCACGCCCAGGCGCAGCCGGCTATGTAAAGCGGGCGAAAGCCCAGGCTGAACAAGGGGTGTTTGTCGACGTGGATCATTCCCGGCTCCCGGTTGCGTCAACCCAGCTTGAGCTCGCTGGCCATCTGGTCCGGACTGTTGTTTATTTGATAACCGAACCACAGGCTTTGCGCGATGCGTTGCGCCATTTCCATCGCGCGCTCGGCGAAGCGGCGGTTCGGCAAGGTGTCGGTCGTTTCGCGGAACAGGGCCAGCCAGCGCTGGAAAAGCTCGGCGCTTAGATCGGGCAGACGCACGTGCTTGGGCATGGGTTGGCCGTGATAGGTGCCGGCGCCCAGCAGCAGCGAAGACCAGAACCGCACCATGGTTTGCAAATGCTCGTTCCAATCATGAATATGCGAATTAAATATGGGGCCAAGCAACTTATCCGCGCGGACGCGGTCATAGAAAGCATGAACGAGGGCGGTGATCTCGTCTTCGCTGCATAACGAGGAGCGCTGGGTGCGTATATCGGGATTCATAAGGGCCTGGTCGTTGCGTGGCGCATGGATGCGTAGTGAAGGATATGTGCTTAAAGATATATTTAAGATGAATCTTATATCGCGGCGGATTTCCAGGCAATCCTTGGCAGGCGCGCAGTGATATTTTTGCACTCGGCCTTTACGCCGGGTATTAGGGCTGTTACGATCTCTAGTTAACGTTTTTTTACATTGTTTTCCTTTCGCCACGGGCTGGATGGCGGGAAAGCGTGTCATTTGCCAAGGGTGTATCCATGTCCGAGTCCGTGCCGATTTCGTGCGTGATTCCTTGCTTGAACGAGGATGCCAATCTCAATGCCTTGCTTCCGGTGCTGACGGCGGTGCTTCGCCAGCTGACCACGGATTACGAGATCATTGTGGTCGATGACGGCAGCACGGACGCGACGGCGGCGCACATGATCGATTGGACGCGCCGGTTTCCCGAGATCGTCTACATGCAGCTTTCGCGCAACTTCGGCAAAGAGGCGGCGCTGACCGCCGGCCTGGAGGCCGCCAGGGGACGCGTCGTCGTTAGCATGGATGCCGACCTTCAACATCCGCCCGCCTTGATCCCCAAGATGTTCGAGCGCTGGAAAGAAGGCGTCGAAATGGTGTATGCGGTGCGCGCGTCGCGCGCCAGCGAGTCGGTTTTCAAACGTGTCGGCACGCGGATCTTCTACAAACTCATGCGCGGCTCCAATGGATTGCACGTGCCGCCCAACGCCGGGGATTTCCGGCTGATGGACCGCGCGGTCGTCGACGCCCTGATGCTGCTTCCCGAGCGCAATCGCTTCATGAAGGGGCTGTTCGCCTGGGTGGGTTTTCGCTCCGAGCCTTTGCTGTACGAGCCTCCGGCACGGTTGCATGGCAAGTCCTATTTCAAGCCCCTGCGCCTGTTCGGTTTCGCGATCGACGGCTTGACGGCGTTCACGACTTGGCCGCTGCGGCTGCTCAGCGTGGTGGGCATATGCCTATCGCTGTTGTCATTCCTGTACGGCATCCTGGTCGTCGTCATGCACCTGCTCTACGGCGACCCGGTGCAGGGCTGGGCCACCTTGATCACGGTCATCCTGTTCTTTGCGGGACTCCAATTGATTTCACTGGGCGTCGTGGGCGAATACGTGGCGCGCATCTTCAGCGAAGTGAAGATGCGTCCGGTCTACCTCGTGCGTCGCACGGTGGGACGCGGCATACAGTCCGGCCCTCCCGAGGGCGATTCCGAACGTCAATGAGCCATCCAGGCAGCACATTCTCATGAATAAAAACCAGCACGAATTTACGCTTTCCCCGACCAAGCCGCCTTTTTTTTCGGCGGCTGTGTATCTTTTCGTATCGAAAATTATCGATATTCGTTCGGAGTGGATCGTTTTCCTGGCGGCGTTTCTGTGGTTCGGAGCCACGACGGGCCTGTATCCTTTGCTCCTGCCCGACGAAGGCCGTTACGTGGGCGTGGCGTGGAATATGGTCGGTACGGACAACTTTCTCGTGCCCGTCATCGACGGCATGCCTTTTTTCCATAAGCCGCCGCTGTTCTATTGGTTGACCGCGTTATCGCTGCACGTTTTCGGCGTCAACGAGTGGGCCGGGCGTCTGGTAAGCGTGTTGGCGGCGAGCGGGACCGTGGGCATGGCTTTCTGGTTCCTGAAAACCTATGCCGATCGCCGCATGGCGGCCGTCGCGACGCTGATTCTGCTGTCCCAACCCTTTTTGTTCGGCGCTTCGCATTATGCGAATCTGGACATGACGGTGGCGGCGCTGATCGCCGCCACCGTCCTGGCCGCCGCCGCGGCGGTGTTCCGCATCGAGCGGGGCCAGGCCTATTTCGGGACGCTCTTGCTCGCCTACGGCCTGGCGGCGCTGGGATTCCTGGCCAAAGGCTTGATCGGCGTGGTCCTGCCGGCGGGCGTCATCGTCTGCTGGCTGCTGGCGAGCCGGCGTTTTTCGACGCTGGGGCGCATGGTATCCGTCTCCGGCATCATCCTGTTCCTGGCCGTCTCGCTGCCGTGGATGATCGCCATGCAGCAGCGCTATCCCGACTTTTTCGACTATTACATCATCCATCAGCACGTCGAGCGTTTCCTGGAAAAAGGCTTCAACAACGCCCGTCCGTTCTGGTTCTACGCCCCGGTGCTGTTCGGCTTGCTGCTGCCGTGGTCATTGCATGCCTGGCGCTTGTGCAAAAGAACCGTCCGGGCCAGGCCCGCCTACCCGGCGCTCAACGGCTTGATGGCGTCGTGGTTTCTCGTCATATTCGTTTTCTTTTCCATTCCCAATTCGAAGCTGATCGGCTATGTCCTGCCGTTGGCGATACCCGCCGCGTATTTCCTGGCCCTGCCGTTCGTCGATAGGTTGGCGGGACCGCATCGGGCGGCCGCGATCAAGTCCTTGCTGCTGTCTTTTTCGATCTCCCTGTGCATTTGCGTGGCGGCCGTGCTGGCAATGGTTTTTTATCCTCAGCCAAGCAGCAAAGGGCTGGCGCAGCAGTTGAAGAGCCTGCGCGGTCCCGCCGATCAGGTCGTCATGCTCGACCGGTATCGCTACGATCTCAATTTCTATCTTCGCGCCGCCGAGAACGCGATGGTCGTGGCGGACTGGCACGATCCGGATCTGCAGAAGACGGACAATTGGCGGCGGGAACTGTTCGAGGCGGGTCGATTCGTGCCCGATACCGCGCTGCGCCTGCTGATCACCGAGCCACAGCTGCGCAACAAACTGTGCGCCTATCGCGCCGCTCCGTTATGGCTGATCGGCGAGGACGGCAGCGTGGAGCGCTATGAATTCCTGAGCGGCTTGACGCCCAGGGCCCAGGATGGCCGCTTGCGGGCGTGGTTCATCCCGGCGGAGGAGCGGCTTGGGTTCTGCGGCGAAAGGCCCAGATCTTTCCAAGAATGAAGGTCAGAAAGGCGATCGCGATTAAAATGAGGGCCAGCAGCACGTCGTAGCGCAGAGACGATACGTGCAGCAGCCAGGCGTAGGCCAGCTCGTTGATGCTGAAACCCGTTGCGGAAACGACGAAAAAGCGCCTCAGGGCTTGTCCGAACGGCGCATGCTGATGGCGAAACGTGAGCTGATAATGGCCGGCAAAGGATGCGATGAACGCGATCAGCCAGCCGACGACGTTGGCCAGCAGCGGCGGCACGCCCAGCATGGACACGCACGAGACAGCCACGGACCAATGCGTCAGCGCGGCAACGGCGCCTACGATTACGAAGCAGGTGAGCTGTCCTATCAGGGATGGCATAAGAGGATTTCCGGAGCGGTGGCTTGATCGAAACAGAACGAAAACGCATTGTGATCTGCGCCGATGATTTTGGCATGAATTCGGCCGTGGATGACGCCATTTTCCAGCTTGGAGGCATGGGCCGCTTGAACGCGGCCAGTTGTTTGACGCAGGGCCCGTCCTTTTCCGACGGGGCCGTCGCGCTCAGGCAGTCGGCGCTGTCGTGCGGCGTGCATTTGAATTTTACCGAGCGGATGAGCGACGACGATGGAATCTACCTGCCCATCGGGCGCCTGATACGACAGGCGTGGCTGCGCCGGCTGGATCCGGCGGCGGTAAGGGCGCAGATCGTCGCGCAACTGGACCGTTTCGAGGAACACATGCTGCGCGCTCCCGATTTCGTGGACGGCCATCAGCACGTCCATCAGTTTCCGGTCATCAGGGAAGCGCTCTTGCAAATTCTGGCGCAGCGCTATGGCGCGCGGCGTCCGTGGCTGCGTTCGACCGTGGCGGCTTCGCTATCGGGCATGCCATGGACCACGCGATACAAGGCCCATCTGATCGCGGCATTGGGCGCGCATCGCTTGCGCCGGATGGCTCGGGCCGGCGCCTATGCGCAAAACCGCCGCTTTCTCGGCGTCTACGATTTCAAGGGCGGCGCGGCGTCGTACGCGCCGCTTATGCAGCAATGGCTGGGCCTGGCCCGATCCCAGGATTTGATCATGTGTCATCCGGCCACGCGCGCGGTTCCGGGCGACGCCCTGGGCGAGCAGCGGCGGGCCGAATATGAACTGCTGTCGGGGCAGGCGATGTCGGATTGGATGGAGCAGCAGGCGATCGTCCTGGCGGCGCTTCATTCGCCGGGCCGCCCATAGCTTTCGTCGGGCGGCGTGAGATGCCCGCCGTTCAAGGCGCGCTGCATGAAGATGACGTCGATCCACTGCTTGAACTTGTAGCCGGTCGCGGGCTGGGTTCCGGCATGCGCGAAGCCCATCTTGCGGTGCAGGTTGATCGATCCGAGATTGTGGTTGCCGGCGATCACCGCGATCATCTGCCGCCATGGTCCTTGCTCGCAGCGCTGGATCAGGGTGGCCAGCAGCGCCTGACCCATGCCTTGGCCCAGCATGTCGTGGGCCAGATAGATCGTGTCTTCTATGGTGTAGCGGTAGGCCGAGCGGGTGCGGTAGGGGGCCGCGTAGGCATAGCCGGCGATGCGCTCGCCGGATTGCGCCACCAAGTAGGGCAGGCCCTGCTCCAGAATGGAACCGCGGCGGCGCAGCATCTCGGATTCCGAGGGCGGTATTTCTTCGAAGGTGGCGGTGCCGTTCTGCACATGGTGCGCGTAAATGCGCTGCACGACGGGCATGTCCTCGGGCATGGCGTCACGTATCGTTACGTTGCCGCGCGCGGCGGCGGGATCGGTTTCGGGGACTTGCTCAATGCGGGCGCCGGTCATACTATTTCCCATGTCAAAATACTTTTTTCCAACACCAGGAGTTTCGCATGTCTGTACCCATTAATGCATTGAGCGAGGATTTTGCCGTCGCTCCCCAATTGGGAGCCGACGATATGCAGGCGGTGGCGGACGCCGGCTTCAAGAGCGTGATCATCAATCGGCCGGATTTCGAGGGCGGCATGGATCAGCCCCGGTCCGGCGACGTGATCGCGGCCGCTCAGGCCGCCGGCTTGCAGATCGAGTACCAGCCCGTGGTCAGCGGCGCGATGACGCAGGAGGATATAGAACGCTTCGCCCATTTGCTGCGGACCTTGCCCGGCCCCGTTCTGGCGTATTGCCGCTCGGGAACGCGCTGCACGCATTTGTATCAGGCCGCGCGCAACGTTTGACGCAGCTCAAGTCCACGGGCATGTACTTGCTGTATTCTGTCCGTGGTTAGGTTACTCTAAGTCCAAGCCCCCTGAACTTCAGAAAAGGTAGGTACCATGTTCAAGAAAATTCTTATTCCGACCGATGGCTCCAAACTGTCGTCCCAGGCTGCCAACAAAGGTGTTACCTTTGCTCGCCAGATAGGCGCGGAAATCGTCGCTTTGCATGTTACTCAACCCTTCGCCGCGACGGTGGGCTTCGACGGCATGGCCGCCGCCTACGCGATCACAGACGAGGATTACGACAAGACGGCGGAGTTGCAGGCGCGCAAATACGTGCAGGCCGTGCTTGACCGCGCGGATACCGCGGGCGTGAAGGCGACGGCCAAGTACGTATCCAACTTCAATGTGGCCGACGGCTTGGTTCAGGCGGCCGAGGAAGAAAACTGCGATCTTATCTTCATCGGCAGCCACGGGCGCAGCGGCCTGTCGCGCCTGCTGCTGGGCAGCGTCACCAACAAGGTGCTGAGCCTGGCCAAGACGGCCGTGCTGGTCTATCGCGTCAAGGAATGCGACTAGACGTCGGTCGCGGCTGATGCGCGGTGTGGGCATCGGCCGTTTTCGGGGTCAACAGTTCCTGGTTGGCCTCGATGGACTGGCGCACGAACGGATCCAGCCTGGATTCACCCAGTGCGCCATCGGGGTGTTCGCGCAAGAACCCGAGCAAGTCCGCGCGCATGCGCGGATCCCAGAAATTCCTGATGTGCGTGGCGACGCCTCGCAGGCCTTCCTCCCGATCGGGCAACGATTCGAAAAACGCGCCGATGCGGTTGGCCATGTCTATCAATGTGTGGACGTTGTTCATGATGGGTAGTTCCTACTCGTCATGGGCGCGGCAGGGCGCCAGAAATTCGGGGTGCGCATAGAGGGTGTAGCGGTACTGCCGGGCGAAGCCCGCCAGCATGACGTTCAATTCCGTTGCCAGGGCGATGGCATAGGTGGTGGGCGCTGAGACTGCGACCAGCGCGGATATGCCCGCCGCCGCGGTTTTTTGCACCATTTCGAAGCTGGCCCGGCTGGAAATGACGGCCAGATACCGTTCCCGATCCAGGCCGTTGCGCAGCATATGGCCGATCAGCTTGTCCAGCGCATTGTGGCGGCCGACGTCTTCGCGCACGGCGTTCAGGGCTCCGTTCATGTCGGCCAGGCCGGCGCCGTGGGTGGCGCCGGTCAAGTGGTGCAGCGGTTGCCGGCCGCGCAACTGCTCGGCCGCCCTGGACAGCGCGGCGGCGCTGAAACCGGCATGCCGCGCGGGCAGCGGAGCCAGCGCGCGCTGCACTTCATCCAGGCTTTCCAGCCCGCACAGTCCGCAGCCCGTGCGTCCCGCCAGGCTGCGCCGGCGGGCCTTGAGCTCGTGCATGCAGGCGCTGGCGATGGCGATGCGCACCACCAGGCCGCGTTCATGCTCGACGATTTCGATGTCGCGAATGTCGCCGGCATCGCGGACGATGCCTTCGGTGAGCGAGAAGCCGTAGGCCAGGTCTTCCAGGTCCAGCGGCGTGGCCAGCAGCGCGGCATGGCTCAAGCCGTTGTATTCCAGGGCCACGGGTATTTCCTGCGCCAGCTCGTCGCGCTCGGGCCGGGGCGGAGCGTCCGGGCCGATGCGCATGACGTCGCGCGCGTCGTGGCCGGTGTAGCCGTCCGGCGCGTCTTCCACGGAATAGCCATGCATGAGGTCGGCCGAGGTCGACATGGCGGCTGCCTCAGGCGGGCTCGTTCACGGGGGACGGCGTCGCCGCGGCCTTGGATGGGGCTTGGTCCCCCGCCTGGGCGCGAGCCTGGGCCCGGGGCAGCAGCTGTTCCTGGAGTGTGCTGAAGCGGGTCCATTTCTCCTGCCATCGCGATGGCTCGGTGACCAATCGCACCTGCACCGCGGTCACTTTGTATTCCGGGCAGTTGGTCGCCCAGTCCGAGCTGTCGGTCGTGACGACGTTGGCGCCGGATTCCGGGAAGTGGAAGGTGGTGTAGACCACGCCCGGCTGCACGCGCTCGGTCACCTCCGCGGTCAGCGCGGTTTCGCCCGCGCGGCTTTGGATGGCGACCTTGTCGCCGGTCTTGATGCCGCGCTCTTCAGCGTCGCTGGGGTGGATTTCCAGGACGTCTTCGCTGTGCCACGCCACGTTGGCGGTGCGCCGCGTTTGCGCGCCCACGTTGTATTGGGACAATATGCGTCCGGTCGTGAGCAGCAGGGGGAACCTGCGTGTGCTGCGTTCGCTGGTCGGCACGTACTTGGTGATCATGAATTTGCCCTTGCCGCGCACGAACTGATCCATGTGCATGATGGGCGTGCCTTCCGGCGCATCGTCGTTGCACGGCCATTGCACGCTGCCGCCCAGCTCGTCGATGCGTTTGAACGATACGCCGGCGAACGTCGGCGTCAAGCTGGCGATCTCGTCCATGACGTCGCGGGGATGCGCATAGTTCATCGGATAGCCCAGCGCATTGGACAGCGCGCACGTGGCTTCCCAGTCCGCCTTGCCGGCCTTGGGCCGCATGACCTGGCGCACGCGTGAAATGCGCCGCTCGGCATTGGTGAAGGTGCCGTCCTTTTCCAGGAAGGAGGAGCCGGGAAGGAAAACGTGGGCGTACTTGGCCGTTTCGTTCAGGAATATGTCCTGGACGATCACGCATTCCATGGCGGCCAGCGCGGCCGCGACGTGCTGGGTGTCGGGGTCGGACTGCACGATGTCTTCGCCCTGGCAATACAGGCCCATGAACGTGCCGCCCAGGGCGGCATCGAACATATTGGGTATGCGCAGGCCCGGTTCGGGCTGCAGCGTAACGCCCCATGCCCGTTCGAACCGGCCCCGCACCAGGTCGTCCGAAATGTGGCGATAGCCGGGCAGTTCGTGCGGGAATGAGCCCATGTCGCACGAGCCCTGCACATTGTTCTGGCCGCGCAGGGGGTTGACGCCCACGCCTTCGCGGCCCAGGTTGCCGGTGGCCATGGCCAGGTTGGCGATGGCCATGAC
>CAZKBT010000073.1:6075-14919 GCA_964551305.1 uncultured Burkholderiaceae bacterium | reverse complement strand
CGCGCGTCACGTCGAACTGCTTGCCGACTTCTTCGAGCGTCTGGTCGGTGCTCATTTCTATGCCGAAGCGCATCCGCAGCACCTTGGCTTCGCGCGGCGTCAGGGAATCCAGAACCTCTTTGACGACGTCTCTCATGGAACCGTGCAACGCGAACTCGGAGGGCGACAGCGTGCCGCTGTCCTCGATGAAATCCCCCAAATGGGAATCGTCGTCGTCGCCTATGGGCGTCTCCATGGAAATGGGCTCCTTGGCGATTTTCAAGATCTTGCGAACCTTGTCCTCGGGCATGTCCATTTTCAGGGCCAGCGTCGCCGGATCGGGCTCCGTCCCGGTTTCCTGCAATATCTGGCGATTGATGCGGTTCATCTTGTTGATGGTTTCGATCATATGCACCGGAATGCGGATGGTGCGCGCCTGATCCGCAATCGAACGCGTAATGGCCTGACGAATCCACCACGTGGCGTACGTGGAGAACTTGTAGCCTCGGCGGTATTCGAACTTGTCCACGGCCTTCATCAGACCGATGTTGCCTTCCTGGATCAAGTCCAGGAACTGCAAGCCGCGATTCGTATACTTCTTGGCAATGGAAATCACCAGACGCAGGTTGGCTTCGGTCATTTCACGCTTGGCCTTGCGAGCCTTGGCTTCGCCGGTGGCCATGCGCTTGTTGACTTCCTTCAGGTCCTTCAAGGGCAAGACCACTTGCGACTGCAAGGCGATCAGCTTCTGCTGGATTTCCTGCACGTCCGGCACTTGGCGCTCGAGTGTTTCCGAATAGCCATGTCCGGCGGCGACCTCGCGCAACACCCAATCCAGATCGGTCTCGTGGCCGGGAAAGGACTTGATGAAATGAGCGCGCGGCATGCCCGCGCGCTCCACGCAGGCCTCCAGGATGGCGCGCTCGAGCTTGCGGACTTCCGCTACCTGGCTGCGCAAGGTATCGGCCAGCTTTTCGACCATCTTCGCCGTAAAGCGTATGCCCATCAGCTCGTTCAGTATCGCTTCCTGGGCCCGTGCATATTCTTCGGACTGATAGCCTTCCTTTTCGAAGGCCTTGCGCATCTTCTCGAACCAGTTACCGATCGCATCGAATTTCTTCAGGGCCGTCGAACGCAGATGCTCCAGCTGCTTGCTGCTCATTCCGCCGGCCGGACCGTCCTCGTTTTCGTCATTGTCGACCGAAACGCCCGCTCCGGCGTATTCCTCGCCCTCTTGGTCGACCAGGCCATCGACGACTTCGTCGATCTGGATCGCGCTTTCGCGCACGCGTTGGACATGCTCAAGGATTTCATTGACGGTGGTGGGACACGCGGCGATGGCCATGACCATATGCTTCAGGCCGTCTTCGATGCGCTTGGCGATTTCGATCTCGCCTTCGCGAGTCAGAAGCTCGACCGTTCCCATTTCCCGCATGTACATGCGCACCGGATCGGTCGTGCGGCCGAAATCGGAATCGACGGTGGTCAACGCGGCCTCGGCTTCGTCTTCGACGTCGTCGTCGCTGGCGGCGACCGGCGCATTGTCGCTGAGCAGCAGCGTTTCGGCGTCGGGAGCCTGATCATAGACCGAGATGCCCATGTCGCTGAACGTGCTGATGATGCCGTCGATGGCTTCGGCGTCGACCAAGTCATCCGGCAAATGGTCGTTGATCTCGCCATACGTCAGATAACCCCGCTCTTTCCCGAGCTTGATCAGGACTTTCAGGCGGTTGCGGCGCGCCTCTTGCTCCTCGGGCGTCAGCTGGCTGCGCGCGGGGACGTCCTTGTCGCCCTTGGCCCGCTTGCCGCCGCGCTTGGGCAACGGCTTGAGGTCGGGGATGACTTCGGATTCGTTGCCGTCGTCATCGTCGAAATCCACCGAATCGTTATTCGCGTTCTTGGCCGGCCTGCCGGGACGGCGTCCGGACGGGACCGCCTTGGCGGCCTTCTTGGCCGCGCGCTTGGCCGGCGCCGCGTCTTCGGCCTCGGCCGCTTTGCGAGCCACGGCTTTCTTCGCGGGGGCTTTCTTTGCTACCGGCTTGACATCGCCGGCCTTGGCCGCTTTAGCGGGCGCCTTGACGTCCACTGCGGCGTCGTCGGCGCTTTTGCCGGCTGCCATGGCTTTCGCTTTGGCCGAAGCGCGGAGGGGCTTCGACTTGGCAGTGCGGTTCTCTGATTGGGTCATAGTCGATTCCATAATGACAGCGTCGGGTTTCGCATGGCTAACGCCATGCGCCGCGCTGCAAGGCAACTTTAACTTGATGTAAAGGCCGGCACGGATGCCGGGACGCTTTACAGTAACATTCCATTTTAGCGCACTTGGCGCCAAGCTTCACTACTTCAAAAGAGCAATGCGGCGGGTAAGCTCTTGATAACGCTTACGAGACGCGTCGTCCTGCAGGCCGGCGGCGATCAACGCCGACTGCTCCTGCTTTGCCGCGTCCAGCTCGATGCGCTTCAGCGCATCGTTCCATTCCGCCTGCGGATCCGGAAGATCTTCCTGATCCATCACTTCTCCCACGATGGGCTTGAGCACGTGCGCCAGGTCCGAATCCGGTTGGGCGGCTTGCAATAGCGCGCCGGCATGTCGGGCAGTGCTGTCCAAAATGAGAGAAATCAAGTCTCTTACCAGGGTCAGATGGGGGCCCGAATGCAAGATTTCAAGCTGTTGGTCGCCCAGTTGGTCCACCAGTTCAGGATGCGCCACGAGCAGCTTCAACAAGCGCTTGGCCATGGGCGTAACGGCCCGGGTCTTGGGCATCGCGCCCCGCGATTCGAACGAAGGCTTTCTGTCGCGCCACTGAGCCCGTCCCTCGTAGCCCTGCCGCGCTGGACGATCAGGCGCGGACGCGCCGGCGAGCGGCGGTTCATCGGACAGGAACGCCATGGGCTCCGAAATGTATCCGCCCATGTCGTCATCGAATTGCGGCACGTCCATGAATCCGGGTGGCTCGTCGCCGGGGGATCCGCCCATGTCGCCTCGCGCCTGGCCGGAATGGACATGCGACGGGTCCGCGACCTGCCGCCGAGCGCCCGGGAGGTGGGGATCCGGCCTGGCTTCAGGCATGGCGGCGAGCATCTGGGCCAGCTCTTCGGGCGTCAGCAAGACCATTTTCGCGAACTCCCGTTCCATCTGCAGCCGGAACGTGCCTTCGGGCAGGAGAGCCAGCAGCGGCTTGGCTTCGTGCACGCAGGCCGCGCGCCCCTCGGGTTCGTCCATGCGATGGCGCGACGCCAATTCATCGAGCAGGAATCGGGACAACGGCATGGCCTCGGCCAACGTGGCGCGAAATGCGGCCGCCCCGTATTCCCCGATGTACGAATCCGGATCGTGCTCGGCCGGCAAGAACAGAAAGCGGATCGACACATCGTCGCGCACGAGCGGCAGGCAGGTGCCCAGCGCCCGCCAAGCGGCCTTGCGGCCCGCCTTGTCGCCGTCGAAGCTGAACACGATGCGGTGGCTCGCGCGCATCAGTTTCTGGATGTGAAACGGCGTCGTGGCCGTTCCCAGCGTGGCCACCGCGTTGTTCAGCCCGTGATGGGCCAAACCCACCACGTCCATGTAGCCTTCCACGACCAGAACACAATCTTCGTCGCGGATGCCGGCGCGATTTTCCCACAGGCCGTAGAGTTCATGGCCTTTCGAAAACAGCGGCGTCTCGGGGGAGTTCAGGTATTTGGGCTCCCCTTTTCCCACGATACGGCCACCGAAACCGATCAAATGCCCCCGATGATTGCGAATCGGAAACATGATCCGCTCCCGGAAACGGTCGTAGCGCCGCCCGTCCTCGGACTCGATCACCAGGCCGGCTTCCACCAGCAGCGGATCCTCGTAGTTCTCGAACACGGACGCCAATCCACGCCGATCGGTTCCGGACCAGCCCAGGCCGAACCGCGCCGCGGTTTCGCCCGTCAGGCCTCTCTTCTTGAGATAGGAAACGGCGACGGGCGCGGTTTTCAGGGAGCGGGCATAATGCTCCTGCGCCCGGTCCAGCAACTGCTGATGGCGCGAGACTTCTTCTTTGCGGCGTTTGTCCGCGGCCCGCTGCCTGGGGCTGCGCGGCGTATCATCGGGCACGGTCATCCCTGCGCTCGCGGCCAGGCTGCGGACGGCTTCGGGAAAACTGGCGCCGGTATGCTCCATCAGAAACGTTATGGCGGTGCCATGGGCTCCGCAGCCAAAACAATGATAGAACTGTTTGGTCGGACTGACGGTAAAAGAAGGAGATTTTTCGTTGTGAAAGGGGCACAGGCCGAGGAGATTGGCCCCGCCCTTACGCAACTGCACATACCGCCCGACGACGTCTACTACATCGACACGGGCGAGTAATTCCTGAACAAAGGAATCAGGTATCAATCAATACAGGCGCGGGGGCAGTTGTTGGCTGCGGATGCGCTTGTAGTGACGCTTGACGGCTGCGGCGTGCTTGCGCTTGCGCTCGGCGGTGGGTTTTTCGTAAAACTCGCGCGAACGCAATTCGGTCAAAAGGCCGATTTTTTCGATTGTGCGCTTAAAGCGACGCAAAGCGGCTTCAAAGGGCTCGTTTTCCTTCAGACGAACGATAGGCATGTAATCCCAGACCTCTAAATTGGTTAAAAACTTAAGTCAGCCTTTGATTCTAGCACACATCAATCATGAAAACCATCTATAAATGGGAAAACACGCAGGGCGCGGCGCGGTGACAGTGCCGGCCGCATCACTTGCGGCTGGTCCCCTTGCCCACCCAAGCCGCCAATTGATGCGGACGGATGCTGTCGTAGTCTTCGAATGGCTGATGTATCCAGGGGTTGGTGGGCAATTTCTCGACGTAATAATCGGGGATCGCCTGCGCGTGCCCTTTCCACCACAATACCGCCGTGCGCAATTCGCTGATCGCAGGAAATTGGCTTACCAGATGTTCCCGGACCCGATTGAAGGTAAGGCCTGTGTCCACCATGTCGTCGACCAGCAGCACGCGCCCTTCCAGCGTGCCCCGCGTGATCGTGATGAACTGGGCGATGTCCAGTTGGCCCTGCTGGGTGCCTGCGGCTTCGCGGTAGCTGCTGGTGGCCAGAATGCCCAGCGGCACGTCGTAAATGCGCGACAACACGTCACCGACGCGCACGCCGCCGCGGGCCAGGCAAAGAATCTTGTCGAACTTCCATCCCGACTCGTGCACGATCAACGCCAAGCGTTCGATCAAGGCATTGTAGTTTTCCCAACTGACCCAATAGTCGCGGTCCGTGCTAGGCGGCAGGCTCATGTTCGACAATTCCATTAAGCAACGAGGACGTAATAATAAGCTAATTCGTTACCGGACGCCTCCTCAGCCACAACAGCGGCAAACCGGCCACCAGCACGCCCAGCCCCAGTATCGCGCCGGCCCCCGCGTACTGTACGCTGGACCAGCACAGCGCAAGACACACCAGGGCGAACAAGATGGGCGTAAACGGATAAAGGGGAACGCGAAACGGCCTATGGCTGTTTTTGTCGCGCACCCGCAAAACCATGACCGCGCCCGCCGTCAGGGCCATGAACAGCCAGAATACCGGCGCCGTATACGCGACCATGGCCTCCACTCCGCCTTTGGTAAGCACGCCGAACAGAATCAGCAACAAAGTGATCGCACCCTGCAGCAGCAGCGCGCGCACCGGCGTGGCACCGCGCGCGCTCCAGGCGCCCAGCGCCTGCAGGACAGGCACGTCCCGGCCCAGCGCGGAATACATGCGCCCGCCAGTGAATATCGAGCCGTTGATCGTGCCCAGCGCCGTGCAGCACACCAGCAAACTCAACAGAACGGCGGCCCACGGCCCGGCGATCAACTGCATCAAATCCGCGCCCACGGCACTGGTGTTTCGCAAGCCTTCGAGCCCGAAAATACGCAGATAGGCAAAATTGATTATCAGGTACACCACGGTGACGACGGCCGATCCTATCAACAACACTCTGCTCATGTTGCGCTGCGGATTGCGCAACTCGCCGGAAAGATAGGCGGCTTCGTTCCAGCCGCCGTACGTCAACAGCACGAACACCATTCCCATGCCCAGCGCGCCCGCCAGGTTGCCGGATGCCGCTTTCCATGACGGATCCGCCGCGGCGGCGGGTGCGCCGTTGGCCAACGCCAGACCCGCCACGCTGACGATCAGCAGCGCCGTAATGGTGGCCCCGGTAAGCACCAATTGCAGGCGCTTGGATTGCAAGGTGCCGATGACGTTCAGAAGCGTCAGCGCCACCACCGCCAGTGCGCCATGAATGGCGGGACCATGCGGTCCCAAGGGCAGCAATATTTGCGCATAGTCGCCGTAAATGAATGCCACGGCGGCAATGGCGCCGGTTTGGATTACCGTGCCGCGCGCCCATGCGAACAATACGCCGACGGGCATGCCCCAGGCCCTGACCAGGTAATGATATTCCCCGCCTGAATCCGGATAGGCGCAACCCAGCTCGGCATAGCACAGCGCGCCCACCAGCATGACCAGGCCGCCGGCGATCCACAAGCCCATGTATATCGATATCGAGGCCGACTGCTGCGCCACCAGAGGCGGAAAACCGAAGATGCCGATCCCCACCACGACGCCCACCAGTACGGCAACGGCATCCACGACGGAAAGGCCGCCGCGCGCTTGATCATTTTTATGTGCTGTCATATTCCCTAGCGCCTGCTTGCTTTCCAACCCTTGACCGCCCCGCTTTCATCCTGCGCGACGATGGTATCGCCTCGTACGCGGCCGACATATTGCCGGGAACCGGCGCCGCCGTCCTCGATGTTCAGATTGATGAACTCGCCGCGCAGCATGCCGCTCAACCGCAGCTTCTTGCCCGTGGCGTCCGTTGCCGTGCCCGAGACTCTCTGGAACGACTGATCCAGTTTCAGCGCAAGATCGCCGTCCGGACCGCTGAGCGCCCACTCGCCTCCCACCTTCGCGGGGACTACCCAAAAATAAACGTCCCGGCCTCCGACGCTGTCTTGCGCGTCCGGCTCCCAATCCTGCATGGTGAATGCGTGCGACACCACTCGCGTGCCCGGCATCAAATCCAGCACTTTGGGCCGCAGCTTCATATTGACGCTGGGCAGCAAGTACATACTGACGACCGTCGCTTTGGAAAAATCGGTCTCGAACAGATCCTGGACCTCGAAATGGACCCTATCGTCCACGCCCGCCTGCTGCGCATTGGCCCTCGCCTCTTTCACCCGCTCGGGATTCAGATCCACGCCGAACGCCCCCTTGGCGCCGTAATCACGCACGGCCGCCACGGCGATGCGGCCGTCGCCCGCCCCCAGATCGATCAGGAAGTCCGAAGGCCGCACATCCGCCATCCGAAGCATCTTGTCCACCACTTCGGGCGGCGTCGGAACGAAAGGCACGTCCAGGGGCAACGGCGCTGGCGGCGCGTTTTCCGATCGCGCGAAAAATGGTAGGAAAACGAAGGCAAGCAGCAACAAGCAAGCAAAAAATAAGGTCCTGTTGCGAGGACCGGTAGAAACTGCTGAAGAAAAGCGGGACATGATTTTCTCCTTACATATTTCTTATTAACGACACCGGCGCCGCCGCGCGCGACCCGCACCGGACTTGACAGTCATGACTGTACACTGAATATGCTGACAACTTACTACAAGCTGAACAAGTTTTTACATATCGACGTGACTTGCCATAAGAAGCATGCAAGCGTTTCAGAGCAGCAAGGCCAGAATTCCCGCGCCCGCCAGGTAAGGCCCGAAATACAGGGGGTCGCCCGCCTTCAGCCGGCCGGTCCAGCGCAACGTCAATCCCACCGCCAACGCAAAAGACGACGACGCCAGCACTATCCAGGGTAGAAACGCCCACCCCACCCACGCGCCCATGGCGGCGAGCAACTTGAAATCGCCATGGCCCATGCCTGTCCGCCCGGTGAAAAGCCAAAACAAGCGGCATACGCCCCACAACATCAGATAGCCCGCAACCGCCCCCAAGACCGCATCCTGCAGCGGCGTGAACGTGCCATGCAAATTGACGAGCAAGCCCAGCCATAGCAACGGCAGGCTGAGCATATCCGGCAGCAAGCCCGTTTCGGCGTCGATCCATGCCAGCGCAAGCAGCACCGCCATATAGATGAAGCCCGCCACCGCCGCCGGTGTCGGGCCAAAATACCAAGCGCACAACCCGGCCAGGACCGGACACGCCAGCCAGAAGCCGATGCGATACCTCCGATGAGCGCGGGACGTCTGCTCGGCGAGCAGCGCATCCAGTCCGCGCGGCAAACGATGGGCAAGCAGGCTCAGCACGCTTGCCGCCGTCAGCGCAAATACAAGCATGGCGAGCAGCGCAAGCGCCGGTGCGACCTCCCAGGGAGCCCACATGTCCCGCATTACCGGTTTCCTCGACGGTAACGCACGTGGGCCGGCCGGCCGGGTACGCGTCCTGACAAAGAGATCATGGCCGCCGCGCGGTAGCGGGCACGGAAATGAAGCCTTCGACGGGATCGACGGGGTGGGCCGGCATGTCCACCTGCTCGATAACGCCGTCCTGATCGATCGAAACGGCGTTTGGCCCCACCGCGGCCAAAGTCACGCCCGGCGCCAATACCTGGCCGACCCGGTATGCCTGCGGCGCTGCGCCGTTCAGGGCCAGCAATGCCGCTCCGCCGCCTTTATCGCCGGCGATGAGCCCGACGACCGTGACGCGCACGCGCAAGGCGGCCCCGCCGAACCAACGGGACACGGCCGCCGTATCCCGGCTCGGCGCCGCCCCGACCTCCAGCGCCGGCGGCTGTTCGCCGGGGACGGGGGCGAAGATCACGGCACCCCATACGCCTACCCCCACCGCCATCGCCAGGATGGCCAGCTTGTGCAGAAGCGCCGCCGCATCGACGGAAAAGGCCGGGCTCGATATTTTCATCTTACAGGC
>CAZKBT010000073.1:0-6065 GCA_964551305.1 uncultured Burkholderiaceae bacterium | reverse complement strand
CCGCATGCCCTTTTGAAATCCGGTTATCGGCATGGCGCTTGCCGGCGCATTGACCCGATAAGAATTGTCATTTATAAAATTAACAGGTTGATTCTAAAACGATCTATTACAATAGTTTCTTACTGCTGCATTTTAGAATGATAACAGCGGGCCGACCGCGATATTTTTTCCGTCCCTAGTCAACGAATCCGTCTGTAAAACGACATCCACGGACGCCTGCCTGAAAGCCGCCCTTGATGGACACTCTATGAATCCACCCTTGTCACCTTTTCCCGAGCCCACGCCCGCCATCGCTTCGTCAAAATTCATCCAGATCGCGTCATCCCGCCACGCTGTTCCCCACCCTTCTCGCGCCGCCGGCCGCCAGTCCGGCTTTTCCCTCATCGAAATCCTGGTGGTGGTCGTCATCATGGGAATCATGGCAGCGCTTATCGTGCCCAATATCATGGACCGCCCCGATCAGGCGCGCGCCGTGGCCGTACGCCAAGACATCGGCGCCTTGATGCAGGCCCTGAAGCTGTATCGATTGGACAACGGCCGCTACCCCAGTACGGAAGAAGGCTTGAAAGCATTGCTGGGAGAGGCTCGGGACGGCCAGGCGGGCAATCGGCGCGCCTATCTGGATCGTCTGCCCGACGATCCTTGGGGAACGCCATACCAATACTTGAATCCCGGCGTGAACGGAGAAGTCGACGTTTTTTCTTTGGGCGCAGACGGCCGGGTGGGCGGCGAGAACAATGATGCCGATATCGGTTCCTGGTCCCGCTAGCCGAACGCGTCAACAGGGGTTTTCTCTCCTGGAGGTGCTCATCGTGCTCGTCATCGTCGGCATCGCCGCCGGGGCGGTCAGCGTCAGCGCGCTGTCCGATACCGATGGGCGCGCGCTACGCCAGGACGCCACTCGCCTGGCTCTCCTGTTTTCCGTCGCCCAAGCCGAAGCGCGCAAAAGCGGAAACGCCGTCGTATGGGAGTACGGCATTGAAGGTTACGCGTTCGCGCACGCGCCCCGCCGGCTGTTCCGGCCCTCCGCCTTGACGCGCCTGTCCGAGCCGGCGCCGGCCGTCGCATATGAAGGCGATAGTCCGCTGCGCCCTCGCGCCTGGAGCACCGACAAAGCCGTTCAAGTACAGGTTCAACCGCCGGGCGCCCAAGTATTTCAGTCCGAATGGATATCGGGACCGGCGAGCGTCGAATTACGCGACGGCACCAACACGATACGCATCACCCGAGCAGGCGCCGGCCATTACGAGGTGCAGCCATGAGCCGGCCCCTGGCGCCGGCCGGCTTCACACTGATAGAAGTCCTGGTCGCGTTGGCCATCGTCAGCATTGCCTTGATCGCCTGCATGCGCGCATTGAACGTGAGCGCCCACGGCGCACAGTCCATGCAGCAACGCAGCCTGGCGCTGCAAGCGGCCGAGAACAGCCTTGCCGAGCTGCGCCTGCTGCGCGCCTTCCCCGTCATGGGACGCAAAACCGAGCCCTGCCCTCAAGGGTCCCTGGCCTTTATCTGCGAGCACGATGTCCAGAACACGGTCAACGGCAATTTCCGGCTGGTCACCATACGCGCGCGTCTCGCTCAAGGACCGGTCCTGGCCGAGCTGAGCGGCTTGCTATCCCCCATGCCATGAAACGCGCCGCGACCGACCAACAGGGCTTCACACTCATCGAAGTCCTGATCGCCCTAGCCCTGCTGGCAATGCTCAGCGTCATGTCCTGGCAGGCGCTCGACCTGACGGACAGATCGAGCAGGCGCTTGAACGCCAACGCGGACGACACCATGGCGATCGTTCGCGTCCTGGGCCAGATCGAGAGCGACATCGGCAAGCATGCCGGCAACGACGTACTGCCCTCCCTCATACAGGCCGATCGTGCCGCGCTCACGGGCGCCATGCTGCCGTCGGGATTGCTTTGGGTCGCGCCCGTGCTGACCATCGCCCGCTCGGCGCAGGACGGCGCATGGCAGAAAATAGCCTGGGGCCGGGACGGCGACACATTGCGCCGCGCGGTAGGCCCGGTCTCGAACACGCTGCCCTTGCCGGATGCGCAAGCCGGCGAAGTCGTGCTGGAGCACGTGCGCAACTTCACGGTCCGCGGCTGGGTGCCGGGCCAAGGCTGGTCGACGCCGGATCTGTCGGAAATCCAGCCTGCGGCCACCGGCATGGAAATCGTCATCGAACGCCGCCGCGACGGGGTCGACGAGAGCTACCGAAAAGTGGTGATGCTGCCATGAGCCCGGCTTCGCGCCCGCTTGCCCGGCACCGTGCCGCGCCCTCGCGACAACGGGGCATGGCCATCATAGGCGCATTGATCGTCGTGGCCGCGGCCTCGGTGGCCACAGCCGCCATCATGGAGCGGCAGACCCTGCTTGCCGATACGCTCATCGGCGAGCGTGATCGCGCGCAAGCCCGATGGCTCTTGCGCGGCGGGCTCGATTGGGCCCGCGTCATCCTGTTCGATGACATGCGCCACAACAATGTAACGATCAAACGCGCCATCTGGGCGCAACCCATCGTCGGCTTTGAAATCAGCGCGCCCGGCGATACGCGAAAGGCCTATTTTTCCGGACAGATCGAGGATGAGCAAGGCAAGCTCAACCTATGGCGCCTCGCGGAAAAAGGCGTGGTGCAGCCGCAAGAATTGGCCGCCCTGGAGCGCTTGACCACCATTCTGGACCTGCCCGCCACGGTCGCGCCCGCGATCGCGCAACGCGTGGCGGAAGCGCAAGCCGGCGAGAACGCCGCGCAGGCGGCGCCCGGCCTGAGAACCGTCCAAGACCTCTTGAGCATTCGGGATATGTCGCCGGATATCGTCCTCGCCCTTGCGGACTATCTGACCGTCGTGCCGGAAAAAACCACGATCAACGTCAACACCGCCAGCCCGGAAGTGCTGAGCGCCGCCATTCCCGGCCTGGATCTGGCCCTGGCGCGCAGTACGTCCTTCCAGCGAGATCAAGGATTCTGGTTCGCCAGCAGCGCCGATTTTTTCAATCGCCTGAACGATCCCGATATCGCTGCGCAAAACCACGTCGGCGTCAGCAGCGATTGGTTCAAAGTGACCGGCGAGGTGTCCCTCGACCATGCCTCCGTCGACATACAAGCCTTGCTGCATCGCAAGGCGGGCGGTCCTCCCCTGATACGCTGGATCAAGGAATAATATGAAAAGCCGACTTCGCCTGGCCTTGCCTCCCCTTACGGAGCTGACCCCGACCTCGATCGTGCCTTTTGCCTTGCTCGATCGCGACGACCGACTGCTGCGCAGCGGCGAGCTGGCGCTGGGCGACATCGCGCGATCCGTTCCCGCCGATCACGTGCAAGCGATTCTGCACCCCCGGGATTCGGTCGTGGCCACCGTCGTGGTTCCGCCGTTGAGCTCGAAACGCCTGTACGCAGCCGTGCAATCCAGCGTGGAGCCCATGGCGCTCGATCCGATCGAAGCGCTTTGCGTCGCCCACGGGCCGCGTGCCCCCGACGGCAGCGTACAGGCGGCCTGGACGTCGCGCAGCGCGTTCCTGAGAGCCTGGCGACTACTCGATGAGGCCGGACTCGACGTTACCGTCATCGTGCCGTTCGCCTTGGCCATTCCCGAGAACGATCCGCATCCCAGCGACCCGCTGTCGCTTCCCGTCGGCGCGCGCTGGCAAGCGCCGCTGCCGCGCTGGTCCCTGGCAAGGCCCGAATGGAGACCCTCTTCGCCCATCGATCGCTGGCGCGCCCCCCTGAAATGGGCGGGCGCCGCCGCCTTGCTATGGCTGGTCGGGCTGCAAATTCACGCCGTCCAGCTGCGCAAAGAAATCAACGACCTGCAAACCGGGACTGAACAAGCCGTGCGCAACGCATTTCCCGGCATTCCGGTGATCATCGATCCCGTGCGCCAGGCACGCGCCCAACGCGACATGCTGCGACTGGCCGACGGCGCGGCGGGCGAGGACGATTTCATGTCCATGGCTTCGAGCGCCAGCAAGGTGCTGGATTTCGCCGACGGCCACGTCCGTTCTTTGCTGTATGAAGATGGACAGTTGACCTTGGTGCTGACCGAAGGCTATGTCCCTCCCGCCAACGAAGCGGGCTTGCACCAAGCGGCATCCGTGCATTCCCTTATCCTAACGAAAGACGATAACGTTCCTCATACCTGGCGCTTTCGTCCCGCCAGCCTTCAGGCCGACGAGGGAACGCGCCCATGACGATGCGCGACCAGCTGAACTCGTTCAAGCGCCAGGCAGGCGCGTGGTGGACCCAGCGCTCCGGCCGGGAACGCCTGTTGTTGCTGGCCTGCTCGGCCGTGATTATTGTCTCGCTCGCCTGGATGCTGATTCTTCGGCCTGCGCTCGACACCATCGCACAATCGCGCGAGCTGCTGCCCCGACTCCATGCCGAAGCAGCCCAAGTGCAAGCCTTGATACAAGAAACCCAGGCCCTGCAACGCAACCAGTCGGGCCGGATCGATCCCGTCGAGCTCCCTCGTACGCTGCGCGCCAGCTTGAGGCGCGCGGGGCTGGAAGCATCCGCGACATTGAGCGAAACAGCCGGCCTGGCGGCCGGCGACGGCACGACACGGCAATGGGAATTCACGCTGCATAACGCCAATGCGCTCCAAGTCATGGAGTGGCTGTCCGGCCTGCCACATCTAGCGCAACTGCGAACCACCATGGTCGAGCTCGTCCGCGCGACGGTCGACGGACGCGATAGACCCGGCCACGTATCCGGCCGCATCCTCGTCCAACAGCCGGAAAGGCGGACCCGATGAGCAAACGACTGATCGCTTCAATGCTGTTTCTCTTGCTGGCGGCCTGCTCGGCCGCGCTGATCGTGCTTCCCGCGCGCTGGCTGATCATGGCGCTGCCGGCCGCCTGGCCGGTGGCGATCGTCGATGCAAGCGGCACGGTATGGTCCGGCGCCGCGACGATTGCAATCGGCGCGCCCGGACGCCGCCGCACGATAGCCGACCCGCTGAACTGGAAGGTCTCGCTGCAAGGCGGCCCGGCATTGACGCTCACTCATTCATGGCTGCGCAATCCGTTGGCCCTGAAACCCTCCTGGTCGGGCGTCGCCATATCGGCGCAAACTCTGCTCATACCGGTTACCGTGCTCGGCACGCTAGACGCCCGCCTGGCCGCCATCGATCCGGGAGGCGAGCTGTCCTTGAGCTGGCCCGCCATGCGGCTTGGCCGGGACGATCGCCCGCCGGGCACCCTGTTGTTGAACGCGGAATGGCGCAGCGCCACGTCCGCGCTGACGCCCGTGCGGCCCCTGGGCGACTATGCCTTTACCCTGAAACAGGGCTCCCAGGACGCCATCGACCTCAATTTGAGCAGTCGCCAGGGGCCCCTCATTTTGAATGGAACGGGCACGGCGGGCCGCGGAGGCGAATTGCGCTTCAACGGCACGGCGCAAGTCGATCCCGCCGCCGGCCAGGAGATTCATGCCGCCTTGGGCGAGCTGCTGGCCGCCATCGGGCCGCGTCGAGACAACGCGGCCACGTTCCGATTTCCTTAGCGCATCCTATTCCCACATGCAAACCGATACCATACTCATGAGAAGAACCCA
Source organism: uncultured Burkholderiaceae bacterium (assembly GCA_964551305.1). GTDB lineage: Bacteria > Pseudomonadota > Gammaproteobacteria > Burkholderiales > Burkholderiaceae_B > JBAZDC01. The sequence goes on along the minus strand of CAZKBT010000073.1, from coordinate 520 downwards.
CCCAACCATGCATCATGGATGCCGCGGCCACGTCTTGCCGACGCTCGTCCTATGCCTGATCCTGGCGGGCTGCGCCACGGATCCCCGGACTCATGCCAATGCGGACGAGCGCTCGCAGATGGTGGTCCACACCTCGACCGGACAAGGCTGGCGCCAGGAAAGCCCCGGCATCACCGCCTCGCCTTTGCAGGAAACGAAATTGCCGCCTCGCCCCGCCGCCCGGCGGCCGGCCGGCCGCGACACGGCGCCTTCGCCTTCCTCCTCCGCTCGCGAGCCTTCCGGCGAAAGCATCATGCTGAGTTTCGTCGACGCCGACCTCCAAGGAGTCGTGCGCGCGCTGGCCCGCTTCACCGGACGCAATTTCGTCGTCGATCCACGTGTCCGCGGCCAACTGACGCTGGTGTCGGAAACGCCGGTGGATGCCGACACCGCTTATTCCATGCTGCTCAGTACGCTGCGCATGCAAGGCTTCGCAGTGGTGGACGTGGACGGCGTCACCCGGGTCGTTCCCGAAGCGGAT
>CAZKBT010000072.1:0-15065 GCA_964551305.1 uncultured Burkholderiaceae bacterium | reverse complement strand
ACGGTGTATGAAAAAGGCGCGGAAGTCATCCGCATGCAGCACACTCTGCTGGGCGAGCAAGGCTTTCGCGCCGGCATGGACGAATACTTCCGCCGCCACGACGGCCAGGCCGTCACCTGCGACGACTTCGTCGGCGCCATGGAGTCGGTCTATCGCCGACGGCATCCGTCGCGCGGCCTGGACGTCTTTCGCCGCTGGTACAGCCAGGCCGGCACGCCGCGCGTCGCCGTGGCGCTGTCCTACGATGCGCAGGCGCGGCAGGCCACCATCACGCTGCGCCAACGCAACCCCGCGGTGGGCATCGAGAAGCTGGCCGTTCCTCCCCTGGAAAAACCGCCTCTGCACATTCCGTTGGCCATCGGTTTTCTGGATCAGGCCGGCCGGGCGATGGCCGTCGAGCACGACGCAAGCAGCCAAGACGCGCTGCTGCTGGAACTGACACAAGAAGAACAGGCCTGGACGTTTACCCAGGTGCCCGAAAAGCCCGTGCTGTCGCTGCTGCGCCATTTTTCAGCGCCGGTGATCATCGAGTACGAACGCGGCGACGACGAACTGGCTTTGCTTGCCCGGCACGACGCCGATCCGTTCGCGCGCTGGGAAGCCGGCCAGGAAATGGCGATGCGCCAGCTTCTGGCTCTGGCCAAAGGCGCGGCCGACGACAAGGACCTCCAAGCCGATCCCGGGTTCCTGACGTGCTGGGGACGGCTCTTGCAGGATCCCGCGCTCACGGCCGCCTACCGCGCCCGCGTGCTGACCTTGCCGTCGGAAAAAGAAGTGCTGCAGCGCATGCAGCCGATGGCGCCGCTGGCCGTGGCCCGGGCGCACCGCAGTCTGCGCCGGCAGCTGGGCGCGGCGCTGGCCGACGGCTGGCTGCAAGCCTACCATGACCATCATGAGCGCGACGCCGACTATCGGCCGGATCCAGTCTCGGCGGGCAAGCGCAGCCTGAAGAACCTGGCCCTGTACTACCTGATCGCCGGCGGCCATCCCCAGGCGCAGCCGCTAGCGCGCGCGCAGTACTACGAAGCAGGCAACATGACGGACCGCATGGGCGGACTGGCGGCGCTGGTCCATGCCGAGGACTCGCCGCATCGGGCGCAAGCCTTGCAGCACTTCTATGAACAATGGAAAGACAATCCCTTGATCATCGATAAATGGTTCGCCCTGCAGGCCGGCGCCCCCGGCACGACGCTGGACGACGTGCGGGCCTTGATGGAGCACCCGGCGTTTTCCCTGCGCAACCCGAACCGGGCCCGCTCGCTGGTGTTCCAGTTCTGCCTGAACAACCTGCACGCCATACATCAGCCCGGAGGCTACCGATACTGGGCCGACCAGGTCATCGCCCTGAATGCGCTGAATCCCGAAATCGCCGCGCGCTTGGCGCGGGCTTTCGACCACTGGGCCAAGTATGCCGAGCCGCACCGTCAGGCGCTGCGCGCCGAACTCGAACGCATCCAGGCGCAGCCCTCGCTATCGCGCAACGTCGCCGAAATCGTATCCAAAGCATTGAACATTTGACCAGGAGTCCGTCGTGTCCCGTAAAACGCTCACCCAATATCTCGTCGAGCAGCAGCGCCAGCAAAAAGCCGTTTCCGCGGAGGTCCGCCTACTGATCGAAACCGTGGCGCGCGCATGCAAAGCCATCGGCCACGCCGTCAGCAAAGGCGCCCTGGGCGGCGTGCTGGGCAGCCTGGAAAGCGAGAACGTACAAGGCGAAGTCCAGAAGAAGCTGGACGTGCTGTCCAACGAAATCCTGCTTGAAGCCAATGAATGGGGCGGCCACCTGGCCGGCATGGCATCGGAGGAAATGGAAACGATCCATCGCATCCCCAACCGCTACCCGAAGGGCGAATACCTGCTATTGTTCGATCCCCTGGACGGTTCCTCCAACATCGACGTGAATGTGTCGATAGGCACCATTTTCTCCGTGCTGCATGCCCCGAGCGACGCCTCGGGCCGCGACATCGAAGAAGAAGACTTCCTGCAGCCCGGCTCCAGCCAGGTCGCCGCGGGCTATGCCCTGTACGGCCCGCAAACCATGCTCGTGCTGTCGGTCGGCACGGGCGTCGTCAGCTTCACCCTGGACCGGGAAATGGGATCCTGGGTGCTGACCGGAGAAGACCTTTCCATTCCGGAAGAAACCAAGGAGTTCGCCATCAACGCGTCAAATATGCGCCACTGGGAGCCTCCGGTCAGGCGCTACGTCGAAGACTGCCTGGCGGGCAAGACCGGCCCCTTGGACAAGGACTACAACATGCGCTGGATCGCCTCGATGGTTGCCGACGTGCACCGCCTGATCACGCGCGGCGGCGTCTTCATGTATCCCCGCGACGAACGGCCCTCGGGCAAGGCGGGCAAGCTGCGTCTGATGTACGAAGCCAACCCCATGAGCTTCATCGTCGAACAGGCCGGCGGCGCGGCCATCGACGGCCAGCAGCGTATCCTGGACATACGGCCGGCCGCGCTGCATCAGCGCGTCGGCGTCATCCTGGGCTCGAAAAAAGAAGTGGAGCGGATCCGAGCCTATCACGCGCAGGCGTGACGGCTCGTCGCCTAGACTTTCAATCCAGCGTCAGTATCGTCGCGCCCGTGGTTTGGCGCGACTCCAGCGCGGCGTGCGCGCGCGCCGCGTCTTTCAGCGGGAAGCGCTGGCCTATCGTCACGCCGATTTTCTTTTTCTTGACCAGGTCGAACAGCTCGTCGGCCGCCTGCTGCATCTTTTCCAGGGTGGCGACGTGCGTGCCCAAGGCGGGCCGGGTCACGAACAAGGAACCGCGCGCGGCCAGCACGCCCAGATTGACGTCCTTGACCGGCCCCGAGGCATTGCCGAAGCTGACCATCAGGCCGCGCGGCTCCAGGCAATCCAGCGAGGTCAGCCATGTATCCTTGCCCACGCCGTCGTACACGACCGGGACTTTCTTGCCGTTGGTCAGCTCCAGCACGCGCTCGACCACGTTTTCCCTGGTGTAGTCGATCACTTCCCACGCGCCGTGCCGCTTGGCGACGGCGGCTTTCTCGGGGCGGGAGACCGTTCCGATCAGCTTGACGCCCCGCGCCTTGGCCCACTGGCAGGCGATCAGGCCCACGCCGCCCGCCGCCGCGTGGAACAGGATGGTTTCGTTGCCCTGCAGGCGATACGTCTGGCGAAACAGGTATTGCACCGTCAGCCCCTTGAGCATCAGGGCCGCGGCCTGGTCGTAGCCTACCGATTTGGGAATGCGCACCACCCGGTCCGCCGGCACATTGCGCGCCTCGGCATACGCGCCCAAGGGGCTTTGCCCATAGGCGACGCGATCCCCGACCTTGAGGTGCTTGACCGCGCCGCCGACCGCCACCACGTCGCCAGAGGCCTCGTAACCCAGCCCATGCGGCAACGGGTTAGAATACAGCCCCGTGCGGCAATAGATGTCGATGAAATTCAGGCCTATGGCCTTCTGGCGTATGGTCACCTCGTTGTCCGCCGGCGCCGGCAAAGCGACGGACACCCATTCCATGACTTCCGGCCCCCCGTGTTTTTCTATGCGTATTGCTTTTACTTCGTTTTCCACGACCGACTCCTTGGCATTAGCGATGATAGGCTTGTTCATTACGGCTAGTGTAAAGCCAACCTCATACTTTTGCCTGTAAAAATGAGTCGACAACGCGCCTTGGCGGCCATCCATCTGGCCGCCGTCCTGTTCGGACTGACCGGCATCTTCGGCGAGCTGATCGATGCCGACGCCATGCTGATCACCGCCGGCCGCGCGGCCTTTGCCGTCGTCGCGCTGTATGCCGTCATACGCGCGCAAGGCTTGACGCTGCGCCACGGCATCAATCCGCGCACGCTGGGATACCTGGCGGTCGCCAGCGCCATGCTGGCCACGCACTGGGTCACCTTCTTCATCGCCGTCAAGACCTCGGGCGTCGCCATCGCCACGCTCGGCTTCGCCACCTTCCCCGCCTTCATCACATTGAGCGAATGGCTGGTCTTCAAGGAAAAGATCAGCCGCAGCGAATGGTACATCCTGGTGATGGTCACGCTGGGACTGGTCCTGGTCACGCCCTCGTTCGACTTCGAAAACGAAGCCACCATCGGGTTGGCCTGGGCGGTCTTGTCCGGATTCACCTTCGCCGTGTTCGCGCTGATCAACCGCCGGGCCGTCTCGCACATTCCGGCCCAGCAAGTGGCTTTATGGGAGAACCTGTTCGTGCTGATGCTGACGCTGCCCTTCTGCCTGGACGGCATCGGCGGCGTCAGCGCGGCGAGCTGGATGTGGATCGCCATGCTGGGCGTATTCTGCACAGCCTTATCCCACTACCTGATGGTCGTCAGCCTGCAAGTCATCGAAGCGCGCAGCGCCGGCATCGTGATCGCGCTGGAACCCATCTATGCCATCGCATTCGCGGCGATACTGTTCGCGCAGTACCCGTCGGCCAGGGCTCTGCTCGGCGGCGCATTGATGATCGCCGCCATCGTGTGGTCGGGCCTGCGCAAGCCTTCCAGGAAAAACGCCGCGCAGGCCCACTAGATCAGTAGCCGTCCGTTCTGGATACGATGCCGGTAATATCCAGGCCCTGGCGCAGGCGATCGAGCTTGCCGATGATCTGCGTCAGGCTTTCGGAAGCCAGCGTGATGCCCGCTATGTGCGGCGTGATCCGCACCTTGGGATGCGTCCAATAGGGATGCGACTTGGGCAGGGGCTCTTCGCGAAACACATCGAGAAACGCGCCCTGCATGGCGCCCTGGTCGAGCAGGTCCAGCAAGTCCTGATCCACGAGGTGCGCCCCGCGCGCCACGTTGATCAGATAGGCTTCGGGCAGCAGCCGGCTCAGCAAGTCGCGGTCGATCAGGTTCTCGGTATCCGGCGTCAGCGGCAGCAAGTTGACCAGGACGCGGGTGCGGGCCAGGAAGTCATGCAAGCCTTGGGGGCCGTTGTAGGTCTCGATGTTCGGCACCTGCCGGGCCGACCGCGACCACCCCGCCACCGGATAGCCCAGCATCGCCAGCGTCTGCGCCACCTGCCGACCGATCACGCCCAGGCCCATGACGCCGACGGGCCAATGCGCATAGGTGATCGGCGCATGCGCTTTCCACGAACCTTCCCGTTGATGGGCTTCGTACCGCTCGAAATCCCGGCTGACGCGGGCCAGCGCATGGGCGACGTATTCGGCGATCTGGTCGGCCATGCCGCCGTCCTCGATCCGCACCACGGGCAAATCCCGCGGCAAGGAGGGCAGCTTCATCAGTCGATCCACGCCCGCGCCCAGATTGAATACCGCCTTGAGCCCCGATACGCGGCGAAAGAACGCCTCGGGCGGCTGCCATACGATCGCATAATCCGCCCGGGAGTCCGGACTCGCCGGGTCCCATGCCTGCACCTGGTCGCCGGGCATCGCCTCGGCGAACCGTCGACGCCATACTTCCGTGCCTTTCGGCGTATCGGTTGCCACCACCAATTTAAGCGCCACGCGCCGCCTCCATTTTCAAATTGAGAAGCCCCGGCCAAAGGCCGAGTGCCTTCCCGTCATCATGCGGGACGGAATTATTTCCGGCCCGTCAACGAACCCAGCACGCCGCGCAGCAATTGCGTCGCCGTGCGCCTGACCATGCTTTTGGCGACCGACTGGACGACGCCGTCGCGCCTGCCGCCGCGCGGCCCGGTCGATCCGAACAGAAAATCGTTCACGGCGCCCATGACGCCGTCGCCGCCCGACGCGGCGGACTTCCCGCCCTGGCCGGCGCCCGCCCCCGCCTGGACGGCCTGGGCGCGCTTGAGCAGCACTTCGTAGGCGGACTCGCGATCCAGTATCTTGTCATACTTGCCGCCGAACAGGGATGCGGCGCGTATCGCCTGGCGCTCGGCATCCGTTGCCGGCCCGATGCGGCTGCCCGGCGCCACCATCCATACCCGCTCGGTCGGACTGGGATGGCCCTTGGCATCCAGCATGGACACCAGCGCCTCGCCCACGCCCAGCTCGGTGATCGCCGCCTCGACGTCCAGGCCCGGCTTGGGGCGCATGGTCGTGGCGGTCGCCTTCACCGCCTTCTGGTCGCGCGGCGTAAAGGCGCGCAAAGCGTGCTGAACGCGATTGCCCAACTGCCCCAATACCGTATCGGGAATGTCCAGGGGATTCTGCGTGACGAAATAGATGCCCACGCTCTTGGAACGGATCAGGCGCACGACCTGCTCGATCTTTTCCAGCAGCGCCTTGGGCGCGTCGTTGAACAGCAAATGCGCTTCGTCGAAGAAAAACACCAACTTGGGCTGTTCCAGATCGCCGGCTTCGGGAAACTTTTCGTACAGATCCGACAGCAGCCACAATAGAAAGACCGCGTACAGCCTGGGCGACTGCATCAGCTTGTCGGCCGCAAGGATGTTGATCATCCCGCGTCCCTGGCTATCGGTGCGCACGAAATCGAAAATGTCCAGCATGGGCTCGCCGAAGAACTTGTCGCCTCCTTGGGTCTCAAGCCGCAGCAGGCTGCGCTGAATGGCGCCGATGGAAGCCGCCGAGACGTTGCCGTACGTGGTCCGCAATTGCGCGGCCCGATCCGACACGTCCTGCAGCATCGCGCGCAGATCCTTCATGTCCAGCAGCAGCTGTCCTTCGTCGTCGGCCACCTTGAACACCACGTTGAGCACGCCTTCCTGCGTATCGTTCAACTCCAGCATGCGGGCCAGCAGCAAAGGCCCCATGTCCGACACCGTGGCACGCACGGGGTGTCCCTGTTCGCCGAACACGTCCCAGAACGTAACAGGGTTGCCGCCCCATGCGGGCTCGGGCAGGCCCAGCGTGTCCAGCCGCTGCTGCAGCTTGGGATTGGGCTGGGCGGCCTGCGATATCCCGCCCAGGTCGCCCTTGACGTCGGCCATGAACACGGGCACGCCCATGCGGGAAAATGATTCCGCCAACACCTGCAACGTAACCGTCTTGCCCGTGCCGGTGGCCCCGGTGATGCAGCCGTGGCGGTTTGCCATGCCGGGCAAGAGGACGGATTGCGCGTCCGCGCCTTTTCCGAGAACGATGGGGTCTGTCATGACTGTCTTTGCTCCCTGCTTGCGGTTGTGTTGATCGACGTCAAGTGTAATTCGAGGTCTTGCATTGCGCACGGGTTAAAATGTCGCTTTTACCTTGGAATTGTCAAAAGTTTATGGCCGGTCACAGTAAATGGGCGAATATCCAGCACCGAAAAGGTCGCCAAGATGCCAAACGAGGCAAGATCTGGACGAAAATCATTCGCGAGATCACCGTCGCCGCGCGCGCCGGCGGCCCTGACCCCGATTCCAACCCGCGCTTGCGCCTGGCCTGGGACAAAGCCATGGCGGCCAACATGCCCAAGGATAACGTGCAGCGGGCGATCCAGCGCGGCGCCGGCGGCACCGACGGCTCCAGCTACGAAGAAGTGCGCTACGAGGGCTATGGTCCGAACGGATCGGCCGTGCTGGTCGACTGCATGACGGACAACCGCCAGCGCACCGTCTCCGACGTGCGCCACGCCTTCACCAAGCATGGCGGCAACCTGGGCCAGGACGGCTGCGTCGCATTCATGTTCAAGCACTGCGGCCAGTTCATCTTCGCGCCCGGCACCTCCGAAGAGCAAGTCATGGAAATCGGCCTGCAGGCCGGAGCCGAAGACATCGTCACGGACGAAGACGGCATGATCGAGGTCACCTGCGCGCCCGCCGATTACGCGGCGCTGAAGGCGGCGTTCGAAGAGGCCGGCTTGAAGCCCGAAGTGCAGGAAGTCGTCATGAAAGCCCTGAACGAGGTCGAGCTCGAAGGCGACGACGCCGTCAAAATGCACAAGCTGCTGGACATGCTGGAAAGCCTCGACGACGTCCAGGAGGTCTATACGACCGCCGTCCTGGACGAGGCGGACTGACCCCGCCGCCCTTCTTCGCACCGCGCGCGGCGCCGACGGCCGGCAGCGCGGCCCCGCTTCCTGATTTTTTTGGTCTACCTCGGACTTCGGATCGATCTCGTATGAAACTTCTCGTAATCGGCGGCGGCGGCCGCGAACATGCCCTGGCGTGGCGCCTGGCTCAATCGCCCAGAGTGGAAACCGTTTTCGTCGCGCCCGGCAACGGCGGCACGGCGCGCGCCGAGCGCATGCGGAACGTGGCGTTGAACGGCAATGACGAGCTGGTGGCATTCGCCAAGGAAAACGGCATCGCGTTTACCGTAGTGGGTCCGGAAGCGCCGCTGGCCGCGGGCGTCGTCGACGCGTTTCGCGCCGCCGGACTGGCCATTTTCGGCCCGACCCACGCGGCGGCCCAGCTGGAAAGCTCCAAGGACTACGCCAAGGCCTTCATGGTGCGCCATGCCATTCCCACCGCGCGCTATGCAACCTTTACCGATCCCGCCGCCGCCAAAGCCTACATCGACGAGCAAGGCGCGCCCATCGTGGTCAAGGCGGACGGCCTGGCCGCCGGCAAGGGCGTCGTCGTGGCCGAAACCGTCGAGCAAGCCCGCGAAGCGATCGGCATGATGCTGGGCGACGCCGCGTTCGGCGACGCCGGCGCGCGCGTGGTCATCGAAGAATGCCTGCTGGGCGAAGAAGCCAGCTTCATCGTCATGTGCGACGGCGAGCACGTTCTGGCGCTGGCCAGCAGCCAGGACCACAAGCGCCTGCTGGACGGCGACCAGGGTCCCAACACCGGCGGCATGGGCGCGTATTCGCCGGCCCCAATCGTTTCGCCGACGATGCACGATCGCATCATGCGCGAAGTCATCCATCCCACGATTACTGGCATGAAAAAAGACGGCATCCCCTATTCGGGCTTCCTGTATGCCGGGGTCATGATCGGCGACGGGCCGGACGCCGAGCGGCCGATCAAGGTCCTGGAATTCAACTGCCGCATGGGCGATCCGGAAACGCAGCCCATCATGCTGCGCGTCAAAAGCGACTTGACCACGGTGTTCGAACACGCGATCGCCGGCACGCTGGACCAGGCCGCCATCGACTGGGACCCGCGCACGGCGCTGGGCGTCGTCGTGGCCGCCGGCGGCTACCCGGCATCGCCGCGCGTGGGCGACGCCGTCACCGCGCTGGCGCCGGACACGACGTCGTGCGTGACCTTCCATGCCGGCACCAAGCAGGCCGACGGCGGCCTGCGAACTTCGGGCGGCCGCGTATTGTGCGTCACCGCCCTGGCCGACACCGTGCCCCAGGCGCAGGCCCAGGCCTACGACGCCATCGCCCGGACCCGGTTCGACGGCATGCAGTTCCGCAAGGACATCGGATGGCGGGCCGTCTCCCGCACGTAATCAGGAGTCATCATGACCTTACCCATTTCCACGGCTTACGATTACTTCATCGACCTGCAATCGCGTATCGTCGCGACGCTGGAACAGGCCGGCGGCGACGAGTTCGACTCGGATGCCTGGACCCGCGAAGAAGGCGGAGGCGGCTTGTCGCGCCTGCTCGAAGGCGGCTCCCTGTTCGAACGCGCGGGCGTCCTGTTCAGCCACGTCAAGGGCAGGACGCTGCCCGCCTCGGCCACCGCGCACCGCCGCGAGCTGGCGGGCCGTCCCTGGGAGGCCATGGGCGTATCGATGGTGCTGCATCCGCGCAACCCCTACGTTCCCACCACCCACATGAACGTGCGGCTGTTCGTCGCCCACGCTCCCGAAGGCAGCGACGAAGGCGAGGTATTCTGGTTCGGCGGCGGCCTGGACCTGACGCCCTATTACCCTTACGACGAAGACGTCGTCCACTTCCACCGCGTCTGCAAGCAAGCCGTGGAGCCCTTCGGCGCGGACAAATACCCCGCGTACAAGACGTGGTGCGACGAGTATTTTTTCCTGAAGCACCGCAACGAAACGCGCGGCGTGGGCGGACTGTTCTTCGACGACTTGAACGAATCGGGTTTCGATCAAAGCTTCGCCCTGGCGCGCTCGGTGGGCGACTGCTTCCTGGACGCCTACATGCCCATCGTGGAAAGACGGCGCAACCAGCAATACGGCCAAGTCCAGCGCGACTTCCAGGCCTACCGGCGCGGACGCTACGTGGAATTCAACCTGGTTTTCGACCGCGGCACGCTGTTCGGGCTTCAATCGGGCGGCCGCACCGAATCCATTCTGCTGTCCATGCCGCCCATGGCCACCTGGCGCTATAACTGGTCGCCCGACGGCGACAGCCCGGAAGGCAAGCTGGCCCATTACCTCAAGCCGCGCGAATGGGTGTGAAAAAAACCGGGCTGCTGGGAGGCAGCTTCGATCCGGTCCACCTGGCCCACGTCGCCCTGGCCGAAGCCGCCTTGTCGCAACTGGGCCTGGACACGGTACAGCTCCTGCCCGCCGGCCAGCCATGGCAGCGATCGGCCCTGAACGCCACGAACGCGCAACGGCTGGCCATGCTGGAACTGGCCATCGCCCATCATCCGAAACTGCGCATCAACACGACGGAAATCGACCGCGGCGGCCCGACCTACACGATAGACACCGTGCTGGCCCTGCCCGAGGACGCCCGCCATTACTGGATCGTGGGCGCGGATCAATTACAGAACTTCTGCACCTGGCAACGGTGGGAAGACATCGTCGAGCGCGTGACCCTGGTCGCGGCGCAGCGCCCCGGCTCCACGCTGCGCGCGCCCGATGCGCTGACGCAACGCCTGCGCGCATTGAACCGCCCCATCCTGCCGCTGGCTTTCCAGCCCATGCGTATTTCGGCCACCGACATACGGCAGCGGCTGGCCGACGGGCGCCCGACCGACGGGCTGCTGGACGGCGCCGTGGCGCGCTACATCCGGGACAACGCGCTGTATCACCCTCCTGCTGTTTAACGTATCGCGGTATAGTTCTGCTATGGATATACAAAAATTGCAACGCCTGGTCATTGACGCCCTTGAAGACGTCAAGGCCCAGGACATCAAAGTCTTCAGCACCACGCACATCACCGGGCTGTTCGACCGGGTGATCATCGTCACGGGCACGTCCAACCGGCAGACCCGCGCGATCGCATCGCACGTCGTCGACAAAGTCCGCGAAAAGAAAATCCCCATCCTGGCCTTCGAAGGCGAAGACACGGGCGAATGGGTGCTGGTCGATCTGGGCGACATTGTCGTGCATTGCATGCAGCCGGCCATCCGCCAGTACTACAACCTCGAGGAAATCTGGGGCGGCAAGCCCGTGCGCGTCAAGCTCCTGCCGCAGTCGACGCAGCCCACCGGCTTCGCGCTGCAGGACGCCGGGTTCGACGACGAGCAAGAATGAAGCTGCTGGTCGTCGCCGTGGGTATCCGCATGCCGCAATGGGTGCAGGCCGCCTGGGACGACTACGGCAAGCGCCTGCCGGCCGATTGCGCCCTGGAACTCAAGGAAATCAAGCCCGAGCCGCGCACGTCCGGCAAGACGCCTGAACAAATGATGCAGGCCGAGGCCAAGCGCATCGAAAGCGCGCTGCCGCCCGGCTGCCTGCGCATCGCCCTGGACGAGCACGGCAAGGCTCCCACGACGATGGCCCTGTCGGACATGCTGCAATCGTGGCGCGGCCAGGGCCGGGACGTCGCCTTCCTGATCGGAGGCCCCGACGGCCTGGATCCGGCGCTGAAAAAACAATCGCATCAGCTATTGCGCCTCTCGTCACTGACCTTGCCCCACCCCATGGTCCGGGTCTTGCTGGCCGAACAACTGTATCGGGCATGGACCATCATGGCCGGACACCCCTACCATCGAGCCTGAATCGCCGCCATGACCACACACGCACAACGCCGCACCAAGATCGTCGCCACGCTGGGCCCCGCAAGCTCCAGCCCCGACGTGCTGGAAAAGCTCATCCTGGCGGGCATGAACGTCGCGCGGCTCAATTTTTCGCACGGCAACGCCGACGATCATCGCGAACGCGTACGGCTGCTTCGCGAGCTGGCCGCCAAGCACGGCAGGCACATCGCCATCATGGGCGACCTGCAAGGCCCCAAGATCCGCATCGCCAAGTTCCAGAACGGGTCGGCGCACCTGCGCGCCGGCCAGGCCTTCGCCTTGTCCACCGAGCATCCCCTGGACGAAGGCAACGAACACATCGTCGGCATCGACTATCCCAGCCTGGTCCGGGACTGCCACCCCGGCGACGAACTGCTGCTCGACGACGGCCGCGTCGTCCTGACGGTCGACACGGTGGACGCGCAGACCGTCCACACCACGGTCAGCGTCGGCGGCCCGCTTTCCAACAACAAGGGCATCAACCGGCGAGGCGGCGGCATCTCCGCTCCCAGCCTGACCGAGAAGGACCGCGACGACATCAAGCTGGCCGCGCAGCTCGAGCTGGACTACATCGCCGTCTCGTTTCCCCGCTATGGCCGCGACATCGATCACGCCCGCGAGCTGGTCAAGGCCGCGGGCAGCGACGCCTGGATCATCGCCAAGATCGAGCGCGCCGAAGCCGTGGCCGATGACCAGGCGCTGGACGACCTGATACAGGCCAGCGACGGCGTGATGGTGGCGCGCGGCGACCTGGGCGTGGAGATCGGCGACGCGCGGCTGGCGGGCATACAAAAACGCATCATCCAGCACGCCCGGACCCTGAACAAAGTCGTCATCACCGCCACTCAGATGATGGAGTCGATGATAGGCAGCCCCATGCCGACGCGCGCCGAAGTGTCCGACGTCGCCAACGCGGTACTGGACTATACCGATGCCGTCATGCTCTCGGCGGAAAGCGCATCCGGCGACTATCCCGTCGAAGCCGTGGCCGCCATGGCGCGCATCTGCCTGGGCGCGGAACAGGAGCCCATGAACATCCGATCCCGGCATCGGCTGGAGGAAACATTCAGCCGATGCGATGAAACCATCGCGCTGGCCTCGATGTACGCGGCCAATCATTTTCCCGGCGTCAAGGCGATCGCCAGCCTGACCGAAAGCGGGCACACGCCGCTGATCATGTCGCGCATCCGCTCCGGCGTGCCGATCTACTGCGTCACGCGTCATCCCCCCACCCAGCGGCGGGCCGCCATGTTCCGCGGCGTCTACCCCATCGCTTTCGACGCCTCGAGCATCGATCCCGCCCAATTGAACGACGCCGTCATCGCCGAGTTGAAAAAAGTCACGCCTCTGGAACGAGACGATTGGATCATCCTGACCAAGGGCGATTTCTACACCGACAGCGGCGGCACCAACGGCATGAAGATCGTCAAGGTCGAGGGATGACGTCCGCGTCACGCGCAACCGCGCGGCTCTATCTCGCCTCGGCCAGTCCGCGCCGGCGGGAAATACTGGACCGGATCGGCATCGACCATGACGTGCTGCTCGTGCCCGCCCCGCCGGGCGAGGATGAGCCGCGGCTGCCCGGTGAAGACCCGGACGTGTATGTGCGCCGCACCGCGCGCGACAAGGCGGTACGGGCAAGAACGTGGCTGAGGAGCCGGGCCGCCGCGTCGCATGACGGCGGCGGGCAGGAAGACCGCATCCCGCCGGACGACGGCCGGTCCGAGCGACAAAACACGCTGGACGCCCGCCGCCCGGTGCTTGCCGCGGACACCACCGTCATCCTGGACGGAGCGATCCTGGGCAAGCCGCGCGATGCCGCCGACGCCAAGCGCATGCTCGGCCTGCTTTCGGGCGGCGTCCATGCCGTGCACACCGCCGTCGTGCTGTCCTGGCAAGACCGGCTGTGGGAAGACGTCAGCATTAGCGAAGTCCGTTTCGCCAGGCTATCCGCCACGGAGATCGATGCGTATTGCGACAGCGGCGAACCCCATGGCAAAGCGGGCGCGTATGGCATACAGGGCAAGGCGTCCGTATTCGTCGAGCACATATCGGGCAGCTATACCGGCATCATGGGGCTGCCCACGCATGAGACTTATCGATTATTGAAAGCCGCCGGCTTGGCCGCAGCGGGCTAGCGTAATCGTCCAGCACCCAACCGTATCCCGTTGATCAACACGGGCTCCCAGCCCTCCCCGTTGACGAAGGCCGTCCGGCAGGGTTCGCCTCCGTCACACGCAAAGCATGCATCGAACAGATGTATCCGTTGCGATACGTTATTGATCTATATCAGACATATCCATGCAGTTCGATACAATTTGGACGAAAATTAAGGTATAAAGGCGCCCAGCAACAAATTGTTGTCTGAATATTCTTTAATAGTTTTTAAGCAGGGATTTTATGAGTAAGATGAAAACGTTGGCCGGCTTGGCCTTGTCGATGGCTGCCGCAAGCGTGCATGCCAGCAATGGCAGCACCAACGAGTTTTACCTCAAGGGCGGCTTTCTTGGGGCGGGTATCGGCTACACTTACGGTCTTAACAAGAGCTTCTCCTTGCGAAGCGACGTTATGACCATTGGGCGCCATGACCACAACGGCGACATTTCCGGCTTCGATTACAAAGGCAAGCTGCGCAATGACGTCGCTACGCTGTACGGCGATTGGTTTCCCCTGGACAATGGCTTTCGCATCACATTCGGCTTGGCCGTGCGCGACACCCAACTGGCCGCCGACGCCAACCCCAGCGCCGCGGGCACCGTCGAGATCGGCGGACAGACAGTGAATTACGGCCCCGGCGACTCCGCGCACGCCAAGGTCGAATTGCCCGATGTCGCTCCCTACCTGGGTATCGGCTATGGCCACAACGTCGGCCAGAACACCAAAGCCGGCTGGACTTTCTTGGCCGACGCGGGAGTCTACTATGGCAAACCCAAGGTCAGCTTCAACATCAACGCTCATCTATACAAGAAACTGAACGACGTCTCCGGTGGACGAGCGCAGGAACTCGTCGATCAGCAAACCGCCGATATTCGCGACAAAGTGGAAAAATACAAATTCATGCCCGCCGTCTATATCGGCATAGGCTATCGTTTCTAAGCAATATCCGTCAGGCACCTCCTCCCGACTCGCCGTCCAGCACGAGACAGCAAACCCGGAATTCTCGCTAACCGTCCAACATCTACGCTGTACGGAAGCAGGTCAGGGACGAGGTGCCCCGGTTGCCGGGCGGCGCCTTCCAGTCGCGCAGGCAACTCCTTTCGTATATGCCGACGAATTACTATTATCAATCGGCCGGCTCTCCGTCAGCGCACGGTGAACCTATCTTGCACTATTGACCCATTTACCACATCACTGGCGCGATTCGTCGGGCAAACCAGCCGGTTC
>CAZKBT010000071.1:0-15168 GCA_964551305.1 uncultured Burkholderiaceae bacterium | reverse complement strand
TGGTCGGCGACCTTGTCGGGATGGCCTTCGGAGACGGATTCGGAAGTGAAGAGAAAATCGTTGTTTGCCACGGTTGGACGTCCTGGTTTGGCTACCTGGCGGCAGCGCACGATGTTGAACGGGACGCGTTGCACCAGGAACGCCTTTGCAGCGGTAAAACCAGGCGCGACGCTTTAGCGGTATTTTGCATCATCGCGTTTTTTGGAACACGGCGACATCGCCCCGCAAGTTGTCGGTTAACTCAGCGATAAAAGGCATTTTAAGCGAAAATACCGTCAAACGCATTCTTTCCACCTCTTGTACAAGGGTTTTCCTTTTCATATGCTATTGGCGCTGTTCCGCTTGCTGGCATGGGTGCCTCTTCCAGTGCTGCACGGCATCGGCAAGGTGATCGGCCGCGCGATCTATGCCTGGCCGGGCCGCTATCGGCGCCGCCTTCGGGCCAACGCGCGCCAGGCGGGCTACACGGATCCGGCATTCGCGCGCCGCGCCGCCGGCCAGACGGGCGCCATGATCATGGAAACGCCCAAGGTGTGGCTGCAAACCCGGCAATGTCTGGCCCGCACCCGCAGCAGCGACGACCAGGTCGTGCGGGACGCCCTGGCCGAAGGGCGCGGCATCCTTTACCTGACGCCCCATCTGGGCTGCTTCGAGATCACCGCGCGCTATCTCCTGCAGCACGGCCCCATTACCGTGATGTATCGGCCGCCGCGCCAGGCCCTCCTCGAACCCGTCATGGAGCGGGCGCGCAACACGTCGGGCCTGCGCGCCGTGCCCGCCACCCTGCAGGGCGTGCGCGAATTCGTGCGCGCGCTCAAGCGCGGCGAGGCAGTGGGCATGCTGCCGGACCAGGTGCCCGGCAGCGGCGAAGGCGTCTGGGCGGATTTCTTCGGCAAGCCGGCCCTGACCATGACCCTGGCGGGCAAGCTGGCGCGCCAGACGGGGGTGGCCATCATCCTGACGGCGGGTGAACGCCTGCCCCGCGGCCGAGGCTGGCGCATCCATTACCTGCGTCTGCCCGAGCCCCTGCCCGACTCGACCTCCGAACTGGCCCAGGCCATCAACCACGCCATGGAGAGCCTGATCCGACGGTTCCCGGAACAGTATCTATGGAGCTACAACCGCTACAAGATTCCCGCGGACGCGCCCGCGCATCCCGATACTCAGGTCCAATGAGATTGAATAAACGATTCCTGATCCGCCGCGTCTTTTCCTATTTCGGACGCAGCTCCTGGCCCGTGCGCCGCCGGTGGGGCGCCTTTCTGGGCTGGCTCGCGCCCAGGCTGCTGCGCTCGCGCGACCACATCGTGCGCCGCAACCTCGAGCTCTGCTTTCCCGACACGAGCCCGGAACAGCGCGACGCCTACGCGCGGGCGCACTTTCGCCTGCTCGGCCAGTCGATCATCGACCGCGGCGTCTGCTGGTTCGGCCCGCCCGAAGCGGTCGATGCCATGATCGAACTGAACGGCGTCGAGCATCTGGCGGCGGCGTTGAGCGCCGAGCGCCGCATCATCATGCTGGCTCCCCACTTCATCGGCCTGGACGCCGCCGCCACGGCGCTGTCCCGCTATCTCGAGGTCTCGACCAGCATCTACACGCGCCAAAGCGACCCGGACGTCGACCTGATCGTCCGCGAAGGACGCTCCAGATTCAATACCGTGCATCTGGTGGAAAGGCGCGAGGGCGTGCGCGACCTGATACGGCATTTGCGCAACGGCATCCCGCTCTATTACCTGCCCGACATGGACTTCGGCCTGAAAGGCGCGGCTTTCGTCCCGTTCTTCGGCGTGCCGGCGGCGACCTTGCTCGCCACCGCCCACCTGGCCAAGTCCTGGGATGCCGTCACCCTGCCCATCGTGACGCGGCTGGACATCGAGACCGGCGTTTATCACACCGACATCCTTGCTCCGGTCGAGGACTTTCCCGGCGACGATGACGAATTCGCCGCCACCGCCCGGCTCAACCGCCTGATCGAAGGCTGGGTGCGGCGGGATCCTCCCCAGTACTATTGGGTGCACCGGCGCTTCAAGACTCGCCCGGAAGGCGAGCCCGCTCGTTATTGAAATGTGGCCGGCTCCGCCGCGTTCGGCGATCAGGACGCCTTGCGGCCGGCGCGGCCTTCCCACCAGCCGCTGGCTTCGCCCACGATGCCCTTGCGAAACAGCATCACGCAGATAACGAAGACCACGCCGATGACGACCATCACTGGAAAGCCGGATTCCGCCAGATAGCTTTCGAGCGACACCACCAGCACCGAGCCGACCACCGGCCCGAGCAGGGTGCCCATGCCGCCCAGCAAGGTCATGAGGATGACCTCGCCCGACATCTGCCATTGCACGTCGATCAGGCTGGCCACCTGGAACACCAGCGCCTTGGTCGCGCCGGCCAGGCCCGCGAAAGTCGCGGAAAGCACGAAAGCGAGGAGTTTATAGCGCTCCACCTGATAGCCGAGCGAGATGGCGCGCGGCTCGTTTTCCCGTATGGCCTTGAGAATCTGGCCGTAAGGCGAATGCACGACGCGCCGGATGATGACGAAACCGATCACGAAGATCGCCATGACGAAGAAGTACATGTTCAGCGTCTTGCCTAGGTCGAGCACGCCGAACAGCATGCCCCGCGGAACGTTCTGGATGCCGTCCTCCCCGCCGGTGAACTTCAGCTGCAGCGCCAGGAAATACACCATCTGGCTCAAGGCCAGCGTCACCATGGCGAAGTAGATGCCCTGGCGGCGGATCGCGAGAGAGCCTATGATCCAGCCCAGCACCGCCGCGCAAGCGGTTCCGGCCAGGATGCTGAGCTCGGGACTCAGGCCCCACACCTTGGCCGAATGCGCCGAGATGTAGGCGGCGGCGCCGAAAAACGCAGCATGCCCGAAGGACAGAAGCCCCGCGTAGCCGATCAGCAGATTGAACGCGCAGGCGAACAGCGCGAAGCACATCAGCTTCATGAGAAAGACGGGATAGAGAAAGAACGGCGCGATCGCCAATAGCGCCAGCGCCAGGCCCCACGCGGCGATTCGCCCCGGATGCGCGACACGCCGCTCGCGATCGTCGACCATGACCGAAGAATGTATGCTCATCTCAGTGCTCCTTGCCGAAAAGGCCGGTAGGCTTGACCATCAGGACCAGAGCCATCACCACGAATACCACGATGTTGGAAGCCTCGGGGTAGTAAACCTTGGTCAGGCCTTCCAGGATGCCGAGGCTCAGGCCCGCCAGGATGGAGCCCAGTATCGAGCCCATGCCCCCGATCACGACAACGGCGAACACCACGATGATGATGTTCGACCCCATCAACGGCGATACCTGGTAAATCGGAGCCGCCAGCACCCCCGCCAGGCCCGCGAGGCCGACGCCCAGCGCATACGTGAGCGAAATCATCACCGGGACGTTGATGCCGAAAACCTGAACGAGCGTCGGATTTTCGGTTGCCGCGCGCAGATAGGCGCCCAGCCGGGTCCGCTCGATGGCGTACCAGGTTCCGAAGCATACGGCCATGGAAAACACCACGACCCAGGCCCGGTACGTCGGAAGAAACATGAAACCCAGATTGTGGCCGCCTTTCAGCAATTCGGGGATCGGATACGCCTGGCCCGACACGCCGAAGTAATGCCGGAACGCCCCTTCCAGGATCAGCGCGATGCCGAAGGTGAACAACAAGCTATAAAGCGGGTCGAGCCGGTACAGGTGGCGCAGCAGGCAGCGCTCCAGCGCGATACCCAGCGCCGCGACGGTCAAAGGCGCCAGCACCAGGGCCCACCAGTATCCCAGCCCCGTATGGGTGAGCAGCAGCCAGCCCAGGAACGCGCTCAGCATGTAGAACGCGCCGTGCGCCATGTTGACGATGTTGAGCATGCCGAAGATCACCGCCAGTCCCAGGCTCAGCAAGGCATAGAACGATCCGTTGATCAATCCCACCAGCAGCTGGCCGAACAGCACCTGCGGTGCGACACTTAGAAACTCTGTCATGCTTGATCTCCCTAGACGCCAAGATAGCGCTGGAGGCGCTCGGAGTTTTTCGCCAGCTCGCTCGCGGGGATCATGTCCACGACCTTGCCTTCGTCCATGATGTAGTGGCGATCCGCCAATTGCGAGGCGAAGCGGAAGTTCTGCTCGACCAGCACGATCGTGAAGCCGCGTTCACGCAGAGCCCGCACGGCGACGCCGATCTGCTCGATGATGACCGGCGCCAGCCCTTCGGTCGGCTCGTCCAGCAGCAGCAAGCGCATGCCGGTACGCAGGATGCGGGCTATGGCGAGCATCTGCTGCTCGCCGCCCGAAAGCCGCGTGCCCTGCGTCGAGCCGCGTCCTTGCAGATTGGGAAACAGCGCGTAGATCTGTTCGACCGTCATGCCACCCGGACGCACCACCGGAGGCAGCAACAGGTTTTCATCCACGGACAGGGAAGCGAAAATGCCGCGCTCCTCCGGCACATAGCCGATGCCGCTGCGTCCGATCACGTGCATGGGCAGCCGGGTGAGGTCCTTGCCTTCGTATTCGATGTCGCCCGTGCGCTTGGAGACGATGCCCATGATCGAGCGCAACGTCGTGGTCTTGCCCGCGCCGTTGCGGCCCAGCAAGGTGACCACTTCGCCCTTGCGCACTTCCATGTTCACGCCGTGCAGCACGTGGGATTCGCCGTACCAGGCGTTCAAATCCCGCACGCTCAACAGGACCGGCGCGCCGGTGGTTTCGGGTCGATGACGGTCAGGCATGCGATGCTCCCATGTAGGCTTCCATCACCTGCGAATTGCGGGAGATCGTTTCGTAGGGCCCCTCGGCCAGCACCTCGCCGCGCCTGAGCACGGTGATCACGTCCGAAAGGTTGGCCACCACCGAAAGATTATGCTCGACCATCAATACCGTGCGCCCCTTGGCAACGCGGCGAATCAACGCCGCCGTGTGTTCGATGTCTTCATGGCCCATGCCGGCCAGCGGTTCGTCGAGCAGCATGACCTTGGGCTCCAGCGCCAAGGTGGTCGCGATCTCCAGGGCGCGCTTGCGGCCATAGGGAAGCTCGCTGGCCATGCGTCGGGCATAGGAAGTCAGGTTCACCGCCTCGATGAGCTCCATCGCGCGCGGATGCAGTCTGGCCAGTCCGCGTTCGCTGCGCCAGAAGTGATAGCCGCTGTCGAGCTTGCGCTGCAAAGCCACGCGCACGTTCTCCAGCACTGTCAAGCGGGGAAACACGGCCGAGATCTGGAATGAACGCACCAACCCCTGTTGCGCCACCACCGCCGGCTTGAGCCGGGTAATGTCTCGCTGTTCATAGAAGATGGAGCCGCTGGTCGGGTTCAAGAACTTGGTCAACAGATTGAACATCGTGCTCTTGCCGGCTCCGTTCGGACCGATCAACGCATGAATAGTGCCTTCGCGCACCTTCAGATCGACGTCCTTGACCGCCACGAAGCCTTTGAATTCCTTGGTGACGCCACGGGCCTCCAGCACGACATGGCCGCCCTCCTGGCCTTGGGGGGACGCGCCGGCATTCATACGCGCAAGCTCCCGAATCCGGCCTCTACGGTCAGCACGGCGCCGACGGTCGAGCGCGCGCCGGGCCGCGCAAGATAGGCAATGGCATGCGCCACTTCCTCGGCCGTCACCATATAGCCGGTGGCCTGGCGCGCCGCGAATTCGCTGGTATCGCGCCCCGCGACATTGGCCAGCCCCTGGACGAAGGCAGTATCGACGGTGCCGGGATTCACGCAATTCACGCGTATGCCTTGCGCGACCAGGTCCGCCGCCATGGCCCGCGTCAACGCTTCCACGCCGCCTTTGGTCGCCGAATACAGCGCACGCTTGGCCAGGCCCGTCTGCGCCAGGCAGGACGCGATGTTGACGATGGCGCCGTGCGACGAGCGCCGCAGATGCGGCAGCGCCGCGCGGCTCATCCGCGCCACGCCCAGCAGGTTGATGTCGATCACCCGGCGCCAATCGTCCAGCGTGCCGTCTTCCACCGTGCCGTAAAAGCTCACGCCGGCGTTGTTGACCAGGATGTCGATGCGGCCGTGCTTGCCGGCCACCGCTTCCACCGCGGCGGCCACGTCGTCGTCGCTGGTGACGCTGCCGGCATGAGCGTCCGCGCCCTGCGGCGCATTGCCAATGTCGAGATCGAGTATGGCCACCGTCGCGCCGCGCGCCATGAACAGTTCCGCGGTGGCCTTGCCGATACCGTTGCCGCCGCCGGTGATCAACACCACACTGTCCTTGAATTCTGTAGTCATGCGATTTATCTCCTGTTTGTTCGCGGGGTGACGCGGCGCCGCTAGACGACCGCGCTATGCTGTGTGGCCAGCATTGAATCCCGTCGGGAAAAATTTTCATACCAGCGAGCCAGCACCGGATGCTCCGGCCGCCATGGATCCTGGGGGAAGCGGAAATCGAGATAGCCCAGCGCGCAGGCCGCCGTGATGATCCCGATATCCAACGGGCCGGCCAGCCAGGACATCCAATCGCGTTCCAGCACCGCCAAGCTGCTGCGTACTTTCGTGCGCTGCCCGTCGTACCAGGCCGGCCAGCGCATGGCCTCGGGGCGCAGTCCGGCCTCGAACCGCATCAGCACGCCCGCATCGAGCACGCCATCGCACAAGGCCTGCAGGCACAGCGCCCGGATGCTCCGCTCGGGGTCGACCGGAAACAACGGTTCGCCGCCATGCAGCGCGTCCAGGTATTGGCAGATCACGCCGCTGTCGTAGAGCGCATTGCCGTCGTCCAGCAGCAGGGTCGGGATGTGACCGCTGGGATTGTGGGCCGACACCCGCTCGTCTCGCGCGATGGGGCTGACCACGGCGCGCACGAGTTCGAGGCGATCCGCGATGCCGCGCTCATGGGCCGATATCAGCACCTTGCGCACGAAAGGCGAGGCGGGGGAGTGGAACAGTTTCATGAGGATTTCTTGCTCGATATGGTGCGGGTCCTGCCGTCGGCGGAACGGCGCACCACGCGCAGCGGTTCGCCGGCCCGTGCGCGGGGAGCGCTGGCCATCTCCCGCTCCAGCTCCGCCTTTGCCTCCAGCAGCATGGGCACGTAGCGTTTTTCGACTTCATCCATGCTGACCAGGGTGGCGATGGCGATCAGGTTGATCACGCACGCCACCTCGTCGCCGCGCATCACGGCCACGGCCGCGCCGCGATTGGTCTTGAGAAACTCCTGGTTCGACAGGCCGTAGCCGCGCCTGGCCGTCTGCGCCAGCATTTTCTCGGCGGCCGGACGGTCCTTGGCAAGCTGTTCGAAAGGATCCGGCGAAGCGGCCAGCATGTCCAGCAGCCGGCTGCGTTCCTGCGGCGACGTGCCGGCCATGTAAGCGCGGCCGGTGGCCGACGCCATCAAGGGAATGCGCGAGCCGATCGTGCGATTGGTCGACAGCATGCCCAGCTTGCGATTGGTATCCACGATCACCATCTTGTCGTGCTGGAACACGGCCAAGTCCGACGGCCAGCCCAAGCGCTCGCGCAGGCGGGCCATGACGGGGCGCGCAATCTCCAGCATCTGGTCTTCGAAAGACACGCTGTTGGACAACGCGAGCGAGCGCAGGCCGACGCGGTAGGTCTGGCTTTCCGGGTCGAAAGAAATATAGCCCGCGTGACGCAGGCTTTCGAGCATGCGCAGCACCGTGGCCTTGGGCAGGCTGGTGTGCCGCACCAATTGCGACAAGCCGGCCGGACCATGGGTATTGACCGCCTCCAGGACGGAAAGGCCTCGCAAAAGCGAAGTGACAGTGGGAGAACTCGTCATGGCGACACCTGATGGCTAAGGAATGAAATCGACGTTCGAAGGTTCCGGCTTCTGGACTTGCAATGCGGGCGCCAAGGCCTGCACGCCGCACGGCGTCGACGAGAAATGCACAGGCGGACGCGTCGTCAGCACGCGCCCTTCGGTGGGATGATCGCTCTCCATGAAGAATTCCACCGAGCGTAGATGCTCGTCCTGCAGCAAGTCGTCCACCGAATTCACCGGCGAACAAGGAATGTCGGCCTGCGGCAGGACTTCCATCCATTCGGCGCTGCTGCGCGACACCAGGATTTGCGCCAACCGGGTGTATAGATCGTCGACCATGGCGGCGCGCTGGTCATTGGAATCCAGGCGCGCGTCATCGGCCCAGTCCTGTCGGCCCGCAAGCTCGAAAAAGCGCTTCCAGTGGGCGCCCGTATAAGGCAGCACGCTCAGGTAGCCGTCCCTGGTGCGGTGCGGCCGGCGGTGCGGGGACAGCAGGCGCGAATAGCCGGGCGGCCCTTCGGGCGGCACGAAACTGCGGCCGCCCAACTGATCGACCAAGAGAAAAGACGCCATCACCTCGAACATGGGCACTTCCACATATTGCCCCTGGCCCGTCTGCGCGCGATGAAACAGGGCCGCGTTGACGGCGGCGACGACATACAGGCCGGTTGTCTTGTCCGCCACGATGGTCGGCGCATAGCGGGGCTCGCCGCCCATGCGCTGCTCCATGCCGGCCCAACCCGCGGCGGCCTGGATGACGTCGTCGTACGCCGGCCTGTCCCGGTAGACGCCTTGCTGGCCGTAGCCGACGATGGCGCAAAAGATGATCGACGGATTGCGCGCGCGCATGTCATCGTACGTCAGGCCCAGACGGGCCGCCGCGGCCGGACGCATGTTGTGCACCACCACCTGGGCTTCGCCCACCATGTCCATCAGCGCGTCGTGGTCCTGCGCCTGCTTCAAGTCCAGCACGATGCTTCGCTTGTTGCGGTTGCAGTTCAGGAACGTCGCCCCCATGCCCGCGGAGCGCCCCGGGCCGGGCGCGCGCATGATGTCGCCCTGCGGCGGCTCGATCTTGAGGATCTCGGCCCCCATGTCGCCCAATACCTGGGTCGCATAGGGTCCGGCGATGACCGTGCTCAGGTCAAGGATGCGGATACCGGACAGCGGACCAGCCATTACAAACGTCCGGATACGTTGGTATAGCTGCTTTTGTATTCGGTGAAGAATTCCTTGGCAGCGATGCCCTGCTCGCGCGCGCCGTAGCCCGAAGGCGAGCGGCCGCCGAACGGCACATGAAAGTCCAGGCCCGCCGTGGGCGCGTTGATGGTCACCATGGCAGCCTTGGAGCGGCGGCGGAAATGCTCGGCCGCGATCAAATTGTCGGTCACGATGCCGCTGGAAAGCGCGTAGTGCACGTCGTTGGCCACCGCGATGGCTTCGTCCAGGTCATGCACCGATATCACGCCGGCCACCGGGCCGAAGACTTCTTCCTGGTTGATGCGCATGCCGTTATGGGTGTTGATGAAAAGCGCCGGCTGCAGATAGTAGCCCTGCTGCTCGCGTTCGAGCCGCTGCCCGCCCGCGAGCAGTTCCGCGCCCTCGGAACGGGCGATGTCGATGTAGCCGAGGTCCTTGGACAACTGGCGTTCATCGACGACGGGGCCGATCTCGGTGGCTTGGTCCAGGGCGTGGCCGATGCGCGCCGATTCCATGCGCTTGACCATGCGGCCCAGGAATTCGTCGCGCACACTGTCCATCACCAGAATGCGGCTGGACGCGGTGCAGCGCTGTCCCGTGCCGTGAAAGGCGCCCTGGAAGGCAACCTCCACCGCCAATTCCATATTGCAGTCGCGGTCGATGACCAGGCCGCTCTTGCCGCCGAGCTCGGCCTGCACTTTCTTCATCTGCGACGCGGCGGCCTTGACCACGATCTCGCCGGTCGGGCCCGATCCGGTAAACGTGATGGCATCGGTGTGGTCGATGAGCGCCTGGCCCAGCTCCCGGCCGTTGCCCATCACCATGTTGAAGACTCCGGCCGGCACGCCGGCGCGCGCCAGCATGTCGGTCAGCACCCAGGCGCAGGCCGGCGTCAGCTCGCTCGGCTTGTAGATGACCGTATTGCCGTAGGCCAGCGCCGGCGCGATCTTCCAGGCGGGGATGGACATCGGCAGGTTCCATGGCGTGACGATCGCGATCAGGCCCACCGGCTCGTTGCTGACGCTGATCGTGAAGCCCTCACGCATCCCTTGCGTGAAGATGCCGTGGTTGCGCATCGTTTCGCCGGCAAAGAAATGGAATATCTCGCCGCTGCGGATGATCTCGCCCTTGCCCTCGCGTATGGTCTTGCCCTGCTCGCGAGCCATCAGCGTGCCGAGCTCGTCGGCGCGCGCCAGGAACTCGTCCCCGACCCGGCGCAGGATTCGCGCGCGCGCTTCGGGCAGAACGGCCTCCCATCCGGATTGGGCCGCGCGCGCCGCGGCGGCCGCCGCGGCGACGTCGTCCACGCCGCCCCAGTTGTACTCATCGATGACGTCGCCGATGTCCGACGGGTTGACGTTGGGCACGCGCGCACCATGGGACAACCACTGACCATTGATATAGATACCGTTCGCCATAATTTCCTTCTTTCGTTTGATCGCTGCTTACAGGAGGGGGCAGCCGCTCTTGTCGATGCTTTCGAATGCTTCCTCGGCCGGCAGAGTCGCCACGATGTCGAACGAATCGCCGGGGAACGCCGAGTCTTCGGGCTTCTTGACTTGGGCAACGTACATATCCATGACCACGCGGCCGTTGGCCTTGATCGATGCGTTCTGGATGAGGGTGTCGCCGACCGGCATCTCGCGCATTTTGGCAATGACCTTGTCGCCGTCATCGGACCCGACCTCGGCCACGGCTTTCAAGTAATGCGTCACGGCCACGTAGGTGTTCGCATGGATCATGCTGGGCATTTTTTTGTGCTTCTCCTGGAAGCGGCGCGACCACGCGCGCGTCGTCTCATTCTGATTCCAGTAGAACGGCGTGGCGAAACGCAAACCTTGCGCAGCTTCCAGGCCCATCGCATCCACTTCCGGCTGGCTGACGTAGAGCGCCACGAGCTTGCCGGGAATCTGGAATTCCTTGGCCTGGCGCACGGCGGAAATCATGTCGGAACCGCCGGCCGCGATGGCTACCACGTCCGCGCCCGAGCCCTGCGCCTGGAGCAAGTAGGACGAAAAGTCGGTGGTGTTGATGGGATGCCTCACGCTGCCCACGACCTTGCCGCCCGCGGCTTCGATCGCTTTGGTGGTCTCGCTTTCCAGCGCATGCCCGAACACGAAGTCCGTCGTCAGGAAGTACCACGTCTTGCCGCCCGACTCGACCAGGTCCTTGACCACGGTGTTGGCCATCGAATAGGAGCTGGAAGCCCATTGCGTGCCGTAGGGCGAGCACAGCTTGCCGACGAAGTCCGGCGCCGTTCCGGCGGTGTTGAGCATGATCTTCTTGCGTTCCGTGGCCGCCGCCTGGGCGGCCAGGCCCGAAGCGCTCGATCCGCCGTCGGTGATGGCGCTGACGCCGTCCACATCGAACCATTTGCGGGCGATCTGGCCGGCGATGTCGGGCTTGTTCTGGTTGTCGGCGACCAGGATCTCGATGGGACGTCCAAGCACTTTACCGCCGAAATCTTCCGCCGCCATGCGCGCCGCCAGCACGGAGCCGGGGCCGCCTTGGTCCGCGTACGGACCCGACTGGTCGTTGGATACGCCGATCCGAAACGGTTTTTCCTGGGCCAAGGCCAGACTGGAAGAGAGTGCGAGTCCAAGGACGCTCAACCCCATGGTCAACGAGCGCAGCAATTTCATAGTTGTCTCCGATTTAAGGATTTACGTTTTCCGGTTAAGGGCGACGGCCTCGCGGCCCGCCTCCCTGCGCACGCAATGTAGCAGAAAAACATTCGATTTCACAAAAAATAGACCGATGGTCCATCTAATGGACCAAAAGCATAATGGCCGGCCACGCTTGCGGTCGCCGCGCGCGGGGAACCAGGCAACCCTTCTCGTCGGAATGCGACAAATACGCGGCGAACAGCGTCCGCACTGCACAAATCCGCGCGAATGCTGGATAATCACGCCATGATCTGGAACTTTTCAAAAATGCACGGCGCCGGCAACGACTTTGTCGTGCTGGACGGCGTGCGCGCGCCCATCTCCATGACACCCGAACGGGCGCGGGCGCTGGCCGACCGGCATTTCGGCATCGGCGCCGACCAGATCCTGCTGGTGGAAACCCCCTCGCACCCGGAAGCGGATTTCCGTTATCGCATCTTCAACGCCGACGGCAGCGAGGTCGAGCATTGCGGCAACGGCGCCCGCTGCTTCGTCAAGTTCGTCCACGAACAAGGCTTGTCCAGGCGCAATCCCCTGCGCGCCGAGATCTGCACGGGCTTGATCACGCTGACGATGAACGAGCTCGACGAAGTCTCGGTGGACATGGGCTCCACCCGTTTCGAGCCGGCCGACGTGCATTTCGACGCACGCGGCTTGGCCAGCCGGCACGAAGGGGACGACACACTATGGACGCTGCCCCTGTCCGGCATCGGCGGCGTCGAGCTGTCGCTGGTGGCCATATCCAATCCGCACGCCGTGCAACGCGTGGACGACGTCGCGCGCGCGCCCGTCGCGACGATCGGCCCGTTGATCGAATCGCATCCCCGTTTCGCGCAGAGAGTGAACGCGGGCTTCATGCAGATCGTCGACCGCGGACGCATCCTTTTGCGCGTCTATGAGCGCGGCGCCGGCGAAACCCTGGCCTGCGGCACCGGCGCATGCGCCGCGGCCATCGCCGGCATACGGCGGGAACTGCTGGACAGCCCGGTCAAGGTCCAGACGCGCGGCGGCGTGCTGACCATACATTGGGACGCCGGACAGGGGCTGCGCATGAGCGGCCCGGCCACCACCGTTTTCTCAGGACAGATCGATGTCGACGCCCTGATCCATCAATTTTCAAGCAAGGATTTTCTGTCTCCATGAACTCTCCCGCCCTGACCGCCGAGACCGTCGCGCAATTCCTGCAGGACAATCCGGACTTCTTCATGACGCACGCGGACCTGTTCGCCAACCTGCGTGTGCCCCACCCGCATGAAACACGCGCCATTTCGCTCGGAGAGCGCCAGATCATGACGCTGCGGGCCAAGTCCAAGGACCTGGAATGGAAGCTGGCCGGGCTGATCCAGAACGCCTCGGGCAACGAGAAAATCAGCGGCAACCTGATCGAATGGTGCCGCGTCATGCTGGCGCAGGACGATGCCAGCCAGCTGCCGCGGCACATCGTCGAAAGCCTGGCCGAACTGTTCCAGCTTTCCGACATCGCCTTGCGCGTCTGGAACCTGCCGCGCCTGGAAGACGACACCCACGCGCTGCAAGACGTGGACGACGCCACGCGGACTTATGCGCGCGAACTCGCGCGGCCCTATTGCGGTCCCCATAAAGATCAGCCCGGCAGCGCCTGGCTGGCGTGTCCGCCCGCTTCCCTGGCCATCATCGCGCTGCGCGAACACGAAAACAGCGAGCCCTTCGGCCTGCTGCTGCTGGGGGCCGACGACGGCGAGCGCTTCACGCCCGATATGGGAACCGCGTTTTTGCAGACCATAGGCGAATTGGCCAGCGCCAGCCTGACGCGCCTGCAAGACCCCCTGGTCGCGGCGAGCGCCTGATGAGCGACGGCCTGCCCGCGCCGATGGAGCAGTGGCTGGCCTACCTGCAAGGCAACCGACGCTATTCCCCGCATACGCTGGCGGCCTATCGCCAGGATCTGCGCCATCTTCTGGCCTGCCATCCCGGCCTGGACCTCGAGCACTGTACCGAGCACCACATCCGACAGGCGGTGGCGCGCCTGCATGCGCAGGACATGAAGCCGCGCAGCCTGGCCAGGGCCCTGGCCGCCTGGCGCGGTTTTTTCCAATGGTGGGCGCCGCAAGCCGGGATGGACGGCAACCCCGCCGCTGGGGTGCGCGCGCCCAAGATCGCTCGCGGGTTGCCCAAAGCCTTGTCGGTGGAGCAAGCTCAAGCCTTGCTGGACAGGGCTGGCCTGCCCGAGCCCACCACGCCGATAGAATGCCGCGACCAGGCCATGTTCGAGATCCTGTACTCCAGCGGCCTGCGCCTGGCGGAGCTGGTCAGCCTGGATTGGCGCTTCGTCCGCGGCGAAGGCTATGAATCACGCAGCTGGATACAGCTCTCGGAACAAGAAGCCGTCGTGCGTGGCAAAGGCGGCAAGACGCGCACCGTGCCGCTGGGCGGCAAAGCCGTGATCGCCACTCAGCGCTGGCTGGACGTTCGCCACCAGCTCTTGCCCGAAACCGCCGCGGCATCGGCGCCGGACGCCCGGGCCGCGCTGTTCCTGGGCGCGCGCGGCCAGCGCATCAGCCCGCGCGTCGTCCAGACTCAGCTTGACAAGCTGGCACTGCTGGTCGGGCTGCCGGTGCACGTGCACCCGCACAGCTTGCGACACAGTTTCGCCAGCCATATGCTGCAATCCGCGCAAGACCTGCGGGCCGTCCAGGAAATGCTGGGGCACGCCAACATTTCCACGACCCAGATCTATACACGCCTGGATTTCCAGCATCTGGCCAAGGCCTACGACCAAGCGCATCCGCGCGCCAATCGCAAGCGCTAGCGTCACGAATCGCCGGCCCTGAACACGTCCAGCAACTGCCGCGCATTCCAGCGCATCATCCCCAGATAGGTGTCAGCGGGATGGCCCGCCTTGGCCAGGGCGTCCGAATACAGCGTGCCTCCCACGCGCACGCCCGCCTCTTGGGCGATCTGCTCGACCAGGCGCGGGTTGCTGATGTTCTCCACGAAAATGCCTTTGACCTTGCTGTCCTTGGCCTGCGTGACGAGAGCGGCGACTTCCTTGGCGGAGGGCTCGGCGGCGCTGGATATGCCGACGGCGGAAATGAAGTCGATGCCGTAGGCCTGCGCGAAATAGCCGAATGCATCGTGCTGGGTAATGACGCGGCGCTGCGTCCTGGGCAGGGAGCCGAAGGCTTGCGCGAGCTCGCGATCCAGCGCCTCGATCCTGGCCGCATAGCCGGCCGCGCGGCGAAGGTAAACGTCCCGGTTCGCCGGATCGGCGCTCGCCAAGCCGCGCGCGATGTTCTCCACATAGACCAGCGCATTGCCCGGGTCCTGCCAGGCATGCGGATCGAATGCGCCGTGATCGTGGCCGTGTCCCGCCGACGCTCGGCGATCGTCATGAGCGTGATCGCGCGCGTGCTCATGATCATGAGCGTGGCCGTGAGAGCCTTCTTCGTCGTTCGCCAGGCGGCGCGGCGCCACCCCTTGGGTGGCGACGATTTCCAGGCCGCGAAAAGACGACGACGCCAGCACGCGCGGCACCCAGAACTCGAAGCCGATGCCGTTGACCACCAGGCCCTGCGCCCGGCCCACCCTGCGGACAGACCCGGCCCTCG
>CAZKBT010000070.1:7701-15233 GCA_964551305.1 uncultured Burkholderiaceae bacterium | reverse complement strand
TGGGCAGCAATGTCAATTGGTTGTCCAGCAGCAGGTCGCTTTGCATGTTGATGTGGTTGACGTTTTTTTGGTTGATCTCGAACGCCAGCTGCGAATTGGGCGAAAGCAGCAGATGGCCCGCCACGGTCAAGTTGCCAATGTCGTTGCCCGGGGCCAACGTCGCATTGTTCGCGATGACGACGTCACGCCCCGCGGCGCCCACCGTGCCGCTGCCGCTCAACGTTGCGCCGGCTTGCACGGCGACGCCCCCGCCCAACGATCCGGCGCCGTTGGCATCGCCCACGCGCAGGTTGCCGGACGCGACCGTCGTCGCGCCGGTGAACGCGCCGCTGTTGCCGGCCAAGGTGAGCATGCCCGCGCCCTGCTTGGCGACGGCGCCCGCGCCGGCGACCCGGCCGGCGTACGCGCCGTTCGCGCCCTGGTTGAACACCAGATTGGTCGACACCGTGATCTGGCCCGATCCCAAGGCCGACCCCGCGCCCGTCAAGGTGCCCGCGGTTACCTGGGTGGCGCCGCTGAACGTACTGGCGCCCGTCAGCGTCAGATTGCCCGCGCCTTGTTTGATCACCGTGCCCGAGCCCGCCATGCCGCCCGCGAAGGTGGCATTGGTCGCCTGGTTGAAACGCAGCGTGCCGTTCGCCCCGACATCCGCCGCGCCCAACCCCACGCTGGCGGCGGTGACGACCAAGGTCCCTTCCTGGACAAACGTTTTTCCGCCGTAGGTGTTATTGGCGCCCGTCAACGTCAGCGTATTTCCAGCGCGCTTGTACAGGTTGCCCTGCCCCGTGATCGCGCCGGCGTACGTCAGGTTCGCCGACCGTCCGAAATAGACGTTGGAATTGGCATTGAGCAACTCGATGCCGCCGGCGATGGAGCCGGTCGCAATGTCGTTGCGGCCTATATATAAGCCGCCCGCATTCTCGACGACAATTTTTCCGGAGTAGCTACTATTGTTGGCGGACAGCGCCAGCGCGCCGCTGCCGGTCAATCTCAAGGTTCCCGCGCCCGTGACCTCGCCCGTGATATCGTACCAAAGTGACGAATGGGTCAGATTGATTTGTCCGCCGCCACTATTGATTTGATAGGGCGCATTATGCACTCGCACCCCCGTCATGGCATTACTGAGCGTCAGCTGCCCTCCATTGAGCAACAAACGCTTATCGCCGAGTGAATTGACAGCATTGACCGTCAACCTGCCTTCGTAGATACGCCATCCATTATTCGCACTACCAAGCCCGCTGGAATTAAGAGACCCTTCTAACGTCCAGGTACTAGAGCCTATCTTACTAAGATTCTCAAAGCCTAGGAATAAATGATCCGCAAGCCTAAAAGTCCCGTTAGCGCTCCCCCCCAGAAGAAATGTGTCACCCCCACCACTAAGCGCCTCGACAGTGCCAGTAATCGTGGAACCGTTCCTCACCTCAAACATGTTACCGCCGCCGGAGAAATAAACAGCCGACATCCGCTCCCGAGATTTATCAGAATATATAGATCCACCGGTCTGAGCAAAGCCACCGACCAACGACCCCGAGTTGATGACCGTCGTATTGCCTTGTTTTGCTACAATTGCATGTCCTCCTCGGGCCTGCGCGAGAAGGCCTAACCGTATGAGCCCGCCGGTGATATCACCTTCGCCAAGCCCACCGCGCCCACCGAACGCATTGGGCGCACCCCATGAGCCCATCTTACCTCCATCCCCCCCCTGGATAACACCGCGATTCTCCAGCGTTCTTCCGGATCCGGTAATGAAAACGCCAACCCCGCCCCCGCCACCACCTCCCCCACCAAGGATGACAGCATAAGAGCCGTTGCCTCCGTTGCCACCTCTGATTACTCCGGTAAGGGTATTAACAAACGTTCCCATCCCGGACTGCAAGAAGTCTTGATTTATAACCACCCCTGCGCCGCCCCCTCCTCCTCCGGCGAATAATGGATATCCGGCACCATCCTGCGTGGATGAACCCGGCCCGCCGGCTCCACCGGATATAGCCGCAGAAGAATTCACATTGCCCAATGCATCCGCCCAGTAGTAACCCGTGCCACCACCGCCACCACCGGATCCACCCTCATTCTTTTTGGTGGTGACCGCACCAATTCCGCCCCCAGTACCGGTTACCGTACCGCTTAACAGCGTATTTACAGCGCTACCAACTCTCTGAAGACCAACCTGGCCACCCATGCCCCCGGCGCCGTTCGACTTATTTCCTTTGCCGCCACGTCCGCCACCACTGCCAATGGTACCCGGCGTCCAATCAGGGCCGGCATACATGTAGCTCTCGTGCAGCCCCCCATATCCTCCGCTGCCGCCCGCGAAGGCTGCCTGCGTGCACAGTACCAACCCCGCAGCTATCGCCTTGGCCGACCCGCTCTTGGATTGCCGACGCGCCAGCTCGCTGGCCACTTGGTACATCCCCAAGGTTTTATTGAAAACGACACGGTAGATATGGTTCATAGTTCTATCAACCCAACAATAAGAGAGGTATGCGGGCGCCGATACCGGCGCTTTTCCTTGCATGAATAAAAACAATCAGAGACAAAAAATAAATGAATGCTTACGAAGCCTAACTCACGAGAAACGCAAATTGATTTCGTCATTTCGCGTCCACGAGCCATCGGGAGCGCTCAAGAGAAAACCCCAGCTTGACAACGCTTTCCTTCATCGAATCCCATCGTCCGATCCGCATCGCCTTTCACGGAGAGGCCCGTTTTTCCTAGGAAAAAACCGCGACTGACCAGATCCGCGGATAATCCGGATCGGCACCGCCCGCTCGCGCATATGTTCTTTTTTCCTGCTTTTCGGCATGTTTCGCAGCCCAAATCGCCAAGAAAACAGAGAGAAAACCGGCATTCATTGACAATTTGAAATGTGCTTTTTTTACCAAAGCATGGGCCGGCTTCATCACGCCACCCGCGGCGCGTTTCAAGACGGGATATCGATGTCCGTCCGCCTCAAACCGACTATCATGCAGACTACGGCGGCATGCCGACCCATACACCTTACGCACAGCCATTTCATGACCGAAGACATTCTCATCAACGTCACGCCGTTCGAAACCCGCGTCGCCATCGTCGAGCAAGGCTCCGTGCAGGAATTGCACATCGAGCGCAGCATCCAGCGCGGCCACGTCGGCAATCTGTACCTGGGCAAGGTCGCGCGCGTGCTGCCCGGCATGCAAAGCGCGTTCATCGATATCGGGCTGGAACGGGCGGCGTTCATCCACGTGGCGGACTTGCGGCAGAACCGCATGGAGCGCAGCGCGGGGGGCGTGCCCACGCCGATCGAGAAACTGATTTTCGAAGGCCAATCCTTGCTGGTGCAAGTGATCAAGGATCCGCTGGGCACGAAAGGCGCGCGGCTGTCCACGCACATCAGCATCGCCGGACGCATGCTGGTCTATCTGCCTTACGACCCGCACGTCGGGATTTCGCAGCGCATCGAGCAGGAAGACGAGCGCGGCGCCCTGCTCGCGCGCGTCAAGGCCCTGATGCCTCAAGAGGAAACCGGCGGCTTCATCATCCGCACGCAGGCCGAGGGCGCGAGCGAGGAAGAGCTGCTGGCCGACCTGGGCTATCTGCGAACGCTGTGGGGACAACTGCAAGCCACGATGCGCAGCCGGTCGGCGCCGTCGTTGCTGCACACGGACCTGAACCTGGCGCAGCGCGTGCTGCGCGACATGGCGGGGCCCAACACCAACGCGATCCTGGTGGACTCGCGCACCACCACGCAAAGCATTCGGGAATGGGCCAAAGTGTATACGCCGTCCGTCCTGGACAAGGTGGATCATTACAGCGGAGAGCGGCCGCTGTTCGACATGGTCAACGTGGACGACGAGATCGCCAAGGCGATGTCGCGCCGGGTGGACCTGAAGTCGGGCGGCTATCTGATCATCGACCAGACCGAGGCCATGGCGACCATCGACGTCAATACGGGCGGCTTCGTGGGCGGCAGGAATTTCGACGATACGATCTTCAAGACGAACCTGGAGGCGGCGGTGGCGCTGGCCCGGCAGTTGCGCCTGCGCAATCTGGGCGGAATCATCATCCTGGATTTCATCGACATGGATGACGAGAACCACAAGCAGGCCGTGCTGGCGGAACTGCGCAAGGCGCTGAGCAAGGACCGCACGCGGGTGACCGTCAGCGGCTTCAGCCAGTTGGGCCTGGTCGAAATGACCCGCAAGCGCACGCGCGATACGCTGGCGAACCAGCTGTGCGAACCCTGCCCCACCTGCCAGTCGCGCGGCACGGTCAAGACGCCGCGCACGCTGTGCTATGAGATCCTGCGCGAGATCCTGCGCGAATCCCGGCAATTCAATCCCAGGGAATTCCGCATCCTGGCCTCGCAGGCCATCGTGGATCTGTTCCTGGAGGACGAAAGCGCCCACCTGGCCATGCTGGGCGATTTCATCGGCAAGCCGATTTCCCTGGAAGTGGAAAGCCACTATACGCAGGAACAATACGACATCGTGCTGGTTTGACGGGCCATGGCGCCTCGCGCCCGCCCTGCGTCGAGGCGTCAGGATCGCGCGGCCCCGCGGCTGGACGGTGGGGTAACCAAAGGCTTGTTTGCTCAATCATTTGATTCCGCCGCGCCGCGGCCGCTCTCCTGCGCCGCTCGGCCGTTCGTAGTTCGATGACAATGCCGGTAACGTTATGAGAATTGCGCGTCTCTTCGAGACACTAGGATGGAACCCAAGTACATCGCCGTTTCACGGATGTGCTTCGCGGCGGCCTTCAATCCGCTGAAGCCCGCCGCAAGTTCCGGCGCCGCCCTTCTGGCGACGTCCCGACTTAGGAGAGATGCAATGACCAACCACTATCAGCAGCAACAGCAAGGACCATCCCATCGCGGCTTCGCGAGCATGGACCCGGACAAGCAACGGGACATCGCCGCGCAAGGCGGCCGCGCCGCCCACCAGTCCGGCAACGCGCATGAGTTTTCGAGCGAGGAAGCGCGCCAGGCCGGCCAGAAAGGCGGACAGGAAGCGCACGCGCGCGGCACCGCCCATGAGTTCGACAGCCGGCAAGCCCGCGAGGCCGGCCGCAAAGGCGGACAAGAGGCCCATGCGCGCGGCGCGGCTCATGAGTTCACCAGCGAAGAGGCGCGGCAGGCCGGCTCCAAGAACCATCAGAATCGGCAGTAATCGCTAGTTGAACGCCGATGATCGTGACGGGCTCGCCCCGCGGGGCGGGCCCTGCTTCCATCCGCAATCCAAAGCGGCGCTCTTTCGTTCAAAAATCACAAGCACTGGCAGGCCGGCACAGCCGCTCATTCCGATGCGCACGCTGAGTAAGCCGAGCCTATGCACGGTATTTCTTGAAAATAAAACGATAGAAAATCAAGAATATTTGTCATATGTTTGTCATATGTATAACGAAACGCTACACTTTACAAACCTATCCTAAAAAAAAGATGCGCGAGGCCGACGTCAGCCGGCCTGCCCGTTAACGGCTCGCCCGCTTCAACGACGAAGGAATCCTGACGTTCCGACGAAGGGGCGACCACGAGGAGACGCAACATGAGTGAGCGCTGGGAAGAGACATATGCGACGCACTATGCCGAACATGGAAGAGGCGAAAAAAAGCGATACATTCGCCTGAAAAGGACGATGTCGATAGTGCGCATGGCCTTACGGACTGGTGCAATCACGCTGCCCATCCTGGTATCGGCCCCGAAAATCGCCTGTGCGCAAACGGCGGACTGGACGGGGAACGGCGGGTCGGACGACTGGAGTACGCCTGCAAACTGGAGCACCTCGTCGGTTCCGTCAAGCGGAACCGTCACTATCAATAGCGACGTGCCGGGATCCGAGACGATCGGCGTTACCGCCGCCAATGCCGAGTTTTCCGGCTCGACGCTGAACGTAGGCGCGCCGTCGGGCAACAATGCGACGCTCGCGCTGATTCAGGGCTCGGAGTTCACGCTCGGGACCGTTTCCGTCGGCACCGCCGCCGGCAGCAAAGGAATGCTGCACATTCATGGCTCGACATTGACGGCCACGAACTCTTTTCAAGTGGGCTCGTCCGGACACGGTGAGTTTGTCATTTCCGGAGAAGGCGCCAGGCTCGCCATCACCGACGCCAATCGGCATCTCAACGTCGGCAATTCGTCCGGCGGCTATGGCCGGATGGAAATACGCGACGGCGCTCGCGTCGATGCCTGGAACGTTTCCGTGGGAAATACACGCGGCGCGGGAGAATTGATCGTCGACGGCCCGGGCTCCGTGCTTGCCATCAACGGCCGGGATCTTTCCGCTGCGGGGCAGACAGGGGGCGTTTACATCGCGGTGCTCGACGGCGGCGCGATCACGATCGAAGGCGACGGAGGCGCCCCGGGCGCAAGGGGAATGCTGCAGCTTGGAAACAATGAACAGACGACGACGCTGCTGCTTGACGGAGCCGGTTCCCGCATCACCACGACGGGCAACGCCCTGATCGGCGAGTTCGGCATCGTCAACGCCCAAGTGGAAAAGGCCGCCTTGCTGGAAGTTGGGCACGACCTGATTGTCGGAGCCTACCAGGATCTGTCCGGGCCGCCCGCCACACTCGCCATCACAGGCCAGGATTCCGCCGTCCTTGTCGCCGGCGACACCGTCATCGGCGCCGGCCGCGGCGACAGAAACCGCTATGGACTGGGCGCGGTGACGCTCAGCGAAGGCGGCCTGCTGCGCAGCGCAGGCGACGTATATATCGTGAGAGACGTCATCGACGACAGCCATGCTCGCGGCGCGCTGAATTTTGGTGCGGCCGCCGGCGAAGCCCCCGCGCGCGCCGGCATGCTGGAGGCCGCGGCGATACGCTTTGGGAGCAGCCAAGGCCGACTGGTGTTCAATCACGACGCGGACGCCACAACAGGTCCTTACCTGTTCACCCAGGATCTCGTCGGGGCGGGCACTATCGAGCACCATGCGGGGTTGACGCGAGTGACGTCCGAAAATAACGGCTCCTTCACCGGAACGACGATGTTACGTGGCGGCACGATGTGGATCGATGGCACGCTTGGCGGCGCCATGGACGTGAGGCACGACGGGAATCTGCATGGCTCGGGCACGGTCGGCCCGACCGTCAATGCAGGCACGATCGCGCCAGGAGGCGATCGATTGGGCAGACTGACGCATCAATTCGAAACACTGACGATACACGGCGACTATCGAGGCGAGAATGGCGCGCTGCTGATCCACGCCGATCTGGGCGGCGACGGTTCCCCCGCCGACAGGCTCGTCGTCAAGGGCGGCACGTCCGGCGATACGACGGTAAGCGTCGTCAATCTTGGCGGCGAAGGCGCGCCGACCACCGAGGGCATCAAGATCATCGACGTCGAGGGCGCGTCCGACGGGAATTTCGCCTTGCAAGGCGATTTCCAAACGCCGGAAGGCCATCCCGCCGTAGGCGCCGGCCTCTATGCCTACACCTTGCACAAGAACGGTGTCGCCAATCCGGAGGATGGCGATTGGTACTTGCGCTCGGGGATGAACGACGATCCCGATCCGGTGGAACCCGAGAGACCCGGAGAGCCTGGGGGACCGGGAGAA
>CAZKBT010000070.1:0-7601 GCA_964551305.1 uncultured Burkholderiaceae bacterium | reverse complement strand
CCCGGAGAACCCGGAGAACCCGGAGAACCCGGAGAACCCGGAGAACCCGGAGAACCCGGAGAACTCGGAGAACCCGGAGAGCCTGGAGAACCTGGAGAGCCTGGAGAGCCTGGAGAGCCTGGGGAACCTGGGGAGCGCGGAGGCCCCGGAGAACCCAGGGAACCTCGACGACCCGGTCCTTCCGCACCGCGCTATCAGCCGGGCGTTGCCGTTTACGAGGCTTATCCCCAGCATCTGCTGGCGCTGAACGGCCTGTCGACTCTGCAACAACGCGTGGGCAACCGCTACTGGCATGCGTCCGGTCATTCCTTCGCTTCGACCAATGCGGCTGCGGGATCGGACGGTCCGATCGACGCCGCGACGGACCAGCGCGGTTTCTGGGCGCGGGTGCAAGGAACGCAAAGCCGCAGCGATCCACATCATTCCACGGCCGACGGACGCTACGATACCGACAGCGTGAGCATGCAAATAGGCATCGACCGCCCTCTGCGCGAAGGCAACGACGCCACCCTGATCGGAGGCCTGAACCTTCGCTATGTTCACGGACGCACGTCGATCCGATCTCCCTATGATGCGGCGGAAGGCAGTGGACGCATCCGCACGGACGGCTACGGACTCGGAGGCTCGCTGACCTGGTATGGGAAGAACGGCGTCTACGTCGACGGCCAGGCGCAGGCAACCTGGTATCGGAGCGATCTGAGCTACGCCGGCGGCGCCAGGGAACTGGCCAAAGGCAACGACGGCTTCGGCTATGCCCTATCGGTCGAGGGGGGCAAGCGCATCGGCCTTGACGATCGCTGGTCGCTGACGCCCCAAGCGCAACTCACCTACTCGAACGCGCGATTCGACGCCTTCACCGACCGCTTCGGCGCCCATGTCGACTCCAAGACCGCCGAAAGCCTGCAAAGCCGGCTGGGCGTGAGCATCGACTATGAAAAAGCCCATTACGAAGGACAGCACGTCGCGGGCCGAACGCATCTCTATGGCATCGCCAACCTCTATTACGAGTTGACGGGCGGCACCAAGGTCGCTATCGCCGGAACAACCTTTACCAACGAGAAAGACCGTTGGGCGGGCGGAATCGGGATAGGCGGATCCTACAACTGGAGCGGCGATCGCTATTCCATCTACGGCGAGGGCCTGGTCAAAACGGGCCTGAGCGATATGAGCGGCAACACGAGCTGGCAAGGGATCGTGGGGATGCGGATCAGGTGGTGAGTAGCGATCGCCACGCGGGTTTTAGTTGGCTTCAAGGCCCTTGCTTGCGTATACATCCAAGGCTTTTACGACGATTTCCCCCGCCGGACCGATACGCAGGTCAAGCTGCCAATCCAGCGACTTACACATATGGGGCAAATCCTGAATCATCATCTTCTTTTCGTTATACAGGGTTGCCTCGTAGTCCATCGCTATATCTTTGATGCATCTGGCCTGCACCACGATCTCGCCATCTTCCTGGCTCACATCGTAGAAAATCTTCTGCGAACTCGTGCAATCGGGCGGTCCCATTGGATGGCCCAGATCGTCAGACATGCAGGTCGAAATCATCGCCAGTGCAAATACAGTCTGATTGCAAACCGATATGATGGCTTTCTCCTGTTCGTCCGTACAATCGTAATCGCCGATCATTTTTTTGAAGTCTGCCGCCTTGACCGCGGGATCGCTTTCAATCAACGT
Source organism: uncultured Burkholderiaceae bacterium (assembly GCA_964551305.1). Lineage (GTDB taxonomy): Bacteria > Pseudomonadota > Gammaproteobacteria > Burkholderiales > Burkholderiaceae_B > JBAZDC01. The sequence goes on along the minus strand of CAZKBT010000070.1, from coordinate 5,924 downwards.
CATACCCGAGACGGAGTATTCGCCTCTGCATATATCCTTCAAGAACTGCTCGTCCATGGACGCGCCCGCTGCGATCCGCTCAAGCTCTTTCTGAAGCGAGGCAAGATCGGCTTTTGGCTTGAGCTGAATCAGCGAAAAGGTTTTGACCCCCTCGATCTCCAAGCTATAAGTGATACGGCGCTCGTCGTCGAGCAACTGAAACCGGTCCTTGTAATCCTCACCCACAAGCTCTTTCAATTTGAGGAAACTAGCGATCTTGTCTTGATCGGTTGACGAATCCGCATACAAATCGTACAAGCACTGTTTTGCTTCCACGACATGCGTGCCATATACCCAATCACTTGCCGCATCCCAGGCTCGTGCATACCAGCTTCCGATTGCATCTCGACTGGCGGCTTGCTCTATCGCCTCCATATCCGCGCCGAGTATCGGCGCAGCGGATCCTGAACCACCAACAGACAGTACTACTCCCATGCGAACTCTCCTTATTCCCTTGCTTATAAAAAGGACAAAATTATTCCTTGACGGCTTCCAGGTGTAGGTGTCGTCTTGGTCCAAGAAGGTTCCACGTCGTTAGGGAATAATCGGCCTTGCGAACGGATTGCGCCGGGAGGCCCGGGCGGCGGATTGCCGCGGCCCGCGGTGAGTCAGCGCGCTTCGGCCGCCTCGCATTCCCCCGGATTTTCGATGGCGCGCCAGATGGAGCGCGCGCGCTGCTCTTCCCTGCTCGTGTTGTAGTAGCTGTAGATCTTGGCCTTGACCCGCTCTTGCGCCATTAAGCTGCTTTTGAGCGCGGTCAGGTCCACCATGATCGCATCGCGAAGGTTGCGGGGGTCGTCGCCGTACAGCCACAAGGTCGCGTAGCCGGTCTGGTTCTTGTCCATGACGAAGACCGGACCCTTGCCGCAGGCCGCCTCGTGCTTGAACAGCGCCCGTTGCAGGTTCGGAAAGTTCATCGACGAGATGACGTAGTCGCCGCGATAGTAGTTGTCGCTGCGCAGATCGGTCTCACGCAGCCCCTTCTGAGGGCTTTCTTGCGCGCAACCAGCCAGCACCAGGCCCGCGAAGATCATCATTGTTGCTTTCAAGCGTTTCATTTCTTTTCCCCGGCAAACGCCGGACGCTTCGTGCGCGCCGGCCAGGCTGATTGTAAAGGGTTGATCACGCCGTCTGCGGTCCATCGCGAAACTGCATGCGGTACAACGACGCGTAGACGCCATCCAACTCCAGCAGCTCGTCATGCGGACCCTGCTCGATGATGCGTCCTTCATCCAGCACGACGATGCGATCGGCGTTCTTCACGGTCGAGAGGCGGTGCGCGATGACCAGTGTGGTGCGGCCGGCCATCAGGCGCTCCAGCGACGCCTGCACCTGGCGCTCGGATTCGTTGTCCAGCGCGGAGGTGGCCTCGTCCAGGATCAGCACCGGCGCATTCTTGATCAGGGCGCGTGCGATGGCCAGGCGCTGGCGCTGTCCGCCCGAGAGCTGGTTGGCGTTTTCGCCGACCCGCGTATGCAGGCCGTTGGGCAGGCTGTCGACGAAATCGCGCAGGTTGGCCGCCTCTAGAGCCGCCATGATTTCGTCTTCGCCGGCGTCATGCAGCACGCCATAGCCGACGTTTTCCGCGATCGTGCCCTCGAACAGCACCACGTCCTGGCTGACCAGGGACAAGTGCGAGCGCAAGTTCTGCAGTTGCAGGTCGCGGATGTCCTGTCCGTCCAGCATGATGCCGCCCCGGGTGGGCGCGATGAACCGGGGCAGCATATTGACCAGCGTGGTCTTGCCGCTGCCCGAGCGCCCGACCAGGGCCACGGTCTGTCCGGGCTCCACCACCAGGGATACGTCATTCAAGGTGTCGCGATGCGCATCCGGAAAGCGGTGGTGTATGTGGCGGAATTCGACGCGGCCTTCGACCTGCTTGGACAACACGCCGGTTCCCGTGTCCGATTCGGGCTCCTGATCCAATAACGTGAAGACGCTTTCGGCTGAAATGAGCATGCGCTGCATGGTTCCGGCGATGTTGGTCAGGCGTTTCATGGGATCGAAGATCTGGCCCAAGGCGGCCATGAATGCGGCAAAGCTGCCGACGGTCAGCCCATGGTGGTTGGCCTGATACAGCGCCACGGCGATGACCGACGCCACCGACAAGCCGATGCAGAACTGGGTAAGCGGCGACATGGCCGCATCGGCGCTGGCCGCGCGCATGGCGAAGCGGCGCAAACGCCCGTTCACGTAGTCGAAGCGGCCGGCTTCCCGCTCGTAGCCGCCGAAAAGCTTGATCACGCGCTGGCCGTCAATGCCTTCTTTGACGACGCGCGTGAGCTCGGCGTTCATGCCTATGGTTTCGCGGTTGATGCGGCGCAGGCGCCTGACGAAGACGCGGGCGATCAGCACCGATACCGGCAGCATCACCAGGACGATCAAGGTCAGCTGCCAGGACATGTACAGCAGCACACCGAGCAGCGCGATAACGACCAGGACCTCGCGCACCAGGACGGTGATCACCTCGGTCGCCACGCCGGTCATGACGGTCGCGTCGATGGTGAAGCGGTTGAGCAGGCGGCCCGTGTCGCCGCGCTTGAATTCCTGGTCCGACAACCCCAGCAGGCGCTCGAACATTTCCTTGCGCAGCGTGCGCAGCATGTTGTTGGTGACCCAGGCGAGCAAATAGGTGCTGGCGTAACTGCACACACCACGCAGGAACATGAGGCCGATGACCGCCAGGGGAATGGACCAGATGTACGACGGCTTGTCCCCCGAGAAGCCGTCGTCCAGCAAAGGCTTCATGATGACGGCGAGGGTGGGCTGGGTGGCCGCGGCGATGCTGACCAGCATCACCGCCAGGATGACGACCTTCCAGTACGCGCCGACCCGCGTGTAAATGCGCCGCCACAGTTCGCGTTTTACGGGATTCGAATGCGGGTCGCTTATTTGGGGATTCAACAAAAGTCTCGCTTCTATATACTTATGGATGATTCATTTTAACGTCGTTGGCCGGCGGGTCGCCAAAAGCGCGCCATCCGGCCCCGCAACCCGCTGAAAGCCTTCCCATATGTCCGCACCTCCCGCCATTTACCTGCGCCTGCCGAACTGGATAGGCGACGTCTGCATGAGCCTGCCGTGCCTGGACACCCTGCTGCTGAGCGGTATACCCGTCATCGCTTGCGGCAGGCCCTGGGCCAGGGATTTGCTGGCCGGCTACGGCATCGCGGACTTTTTGCCCATGAGCGGACAGTGGCGCAAGGATCGCGCCACGGTGCAACAGCATCGCCGCCATCATTACCGCCGCTGCGCGGGGCTGCTCCTGCCGGACTCGCTGTCCAGCGCCATGGTGTTTCGCTTCGCGGGCATTCCGTGCGCCGGATACCGCGACGACGGGCGCAGCCTGATCCTGCGCTGGCCCATCAACAAGCCCGCCGGCAAGCTGCACGCGGTTGAATCGTGGCATGGCCTGACCCGCCAGGCCATGCGGCGATGGGGGCTGGAAAGCCCGCTCGATGCGCCCCCTTCCCGCCTGAACCTGCTGCTGAACGACGAGCACCGCCGCCAGTGCGAGCTTGCCCTGGACCAAGCGGGGCTGCGCGGCCGCCCGTTCATCCTGATCGCGCCCACGGCAACGGGGCTGCACCATGGAAAAAACAAAGTCTGGCCCTTTTTCGACGCCTTGACGCGCCGCCTGCAAGAGCAAGGGCATCTGGTCGCCATGTGCCCCCCGGCATCCGAAGAAGCGGCGGCCAAGCGCAACGCCCCGACCGCCATCCGCATCCCGCCGCTGGCGTTGGGGGCGTTTGCTACACTCACCCAGCTGGCCGAAGCGGTCGTGTGCAACGACTCCGGCGTATCGCACCTGGCGGCCGCGGCGCATGCCAGGCAAATTACGCTTTTCGGCGTAACGCAACGCGACCGTACCGGGCCTTGGTCCGATCTGGCGGTCTGCCTGGGCTCGGACCAAGGATGGCCCGGCCTGGACGAGACCGAAGCGTCCCTTGCTCGCATTTTGTCTGAACCTACGCTTGCCTGACGCATGGAATTATCAAACTTTCTCGCCAACCTGGTCATCCCGCTGAACCTGTGCATCACCTTGCTCGTGGTCGCGGTGGCATTGTGGATGCTGCGCAAACGGCGCGCCGCCGCGACCCTGGCGGTCTGCGGCCTTGCCTGGGCCCTGTTCTGGTCTCTGCCGGCCTCGTCGCTCTGGGCCGGCGGACGGCTGGAGCAGCGCTACCCCCATCACATGGCCGCGGACCTGCCGGTGGCGCAAGCCATCGTGGTGCTGGGCGGCAACACGGCGAACAACCGCCCGAACTGGTTCGAGCCCTATGATCCGCAAACGGCGACGCCGCGGGTGGATACCGCCGCCCATCTGTACTTCGCCAGGCGCGCCCCGCTAATCGTCCTGTCCGGCGCCGCGCTGGACGGAACGACCAGCGAAGCGCAGGTGATGGCCAATAGACTGGCTCAGCAGGGCATCCCCGCGGACGCGCTTCTGCTCGAAAGACAAAGCCTGACCACCTATGAAAACGCCGTCTACACGGCCCGGAAACTGCGCCGGCGCGGCGTGAGCGAGGTGTTGCTGGTCACGTCCGCCCTGCACATGCCGCGCTCGATGGCGGTATTCCGCAAGCAAGGATTTTCGGTGGCGGCCGCGCCCGCCATGCCCCAGATCACGGTGCCCGACGATCCATCCTTTTCATTCTGGCTGCCCAATGCCAGGGCCTTCGACGCCAGCCGCTCCATCATCAAGGAATACGTCGCCCTGCTGGTGTATTGGCTGCGCGGCTGGACCTGACGCCATGCAATGCCGGCCCGGGTGCGGCGCATGCTGCACCGCGCCTTCGATCAGCAGTCCCATACCGGGCATGCCCGGCGGCAAGCCGGCGGGCATGCGCTGCGCACAACTGGGCCCGGACGAGCGCTGCCTGATCTTCGGCCGGCCCGCCTAGCGCGTTTCGGACTTTTCCGCCAACACGCGCGCGTACAGGTCTTCATACTGCCGAGCGATCCGGTCCCAGGCATGCCGGCGAACGACGCCGTCCGCCCCCTCGAGGATGCGGCTACGAAAACCGGCGTCCTCGCTCAGCCGCCGGATGGCCTGCGCCAGTTCCTGCGCGTTTTCGGGATGGCTCATCACCACCGCGTCGCGGCCGTTTTCAAGGTACTGGGCGAACCCGCACCAGGGGCTGGGGCTGACGACCACCGGCAGCCCGAAGGACATGGCTTCCAGCGGCGCCATGCCGAAGCTGTCGTTCAAGGTGGGGTGCGCGTATATATCGGCGCTACGGTAATAGGGCTCGACATCCGAGGTTTCAGGCACGAGGCGCACACGTCCGGCTATCCCGGCATATGCCGGCGAGGCGTTCACCTGCTGCCGCGTCTGCTCGCTGGCGCCGACGACCAGCAGTTTGTAATGCGGCGGCAGGCTTTCCAGCGCGGCCAGGACGGTGGGCAGGCCCTTGCGCCAAGGATTGCGCGCCACGAGCAGAACGACGCGGTCCTGCTCCGACCATGAAAACTCGCCGCGCAGCCGCCGCCGGCTTTCGCCGTCCTCCCGCCCCGCCTGCGCAACGCCGGGAGGAATGACGGGATAATCCCGCTGCGCCCCATACGCCTGCCGCAGCTGATCGGCGATGAGGCCGGACACCGCCACCACGCGATGGCCCGGCCTGGGCGCGACGCGACGCGCTTCCAGGCACAAATAGGTCTGCACGCGCGGACTGGCATAGGACATCGCGCGCTTGATCGGCGCCATGGGCTTGACCCGCCAGTTGTAGCGTGCGGGGGTGACATGGATGACCTCGACGTCGCCGCAATAGCCGTTCATGTGCGAATGGACGATGTCGTAGCCGGAGCGCGTCAAGCGCCGCGCCCGCCATGCGAACCAGGCGACCCGCATCCAGCTCGGCAGGCCCTTCCAGGAACGCAGA
>CAZKBT010000069.1:0-15259 GCA_964551305.1 uncultured Burkholderiaceae bacterium | reverse complement strand
CGTTGGCCAAGTATGCCAGCTTCGCGCAAGCGGTCGAGGCGCTGCGCGCGCTCAAAATAGCGTTGCCTAGTGCCAGAGTCGGATTGGCCGTTCAGTTCGGACGGCTGGCTCCACAGTGAAATGAAGTGCCAGTCGATTTAGCCGGACTGGTTAAACGCGAGGCACGGGCCGGCGCCTTGCCATCGCCCCTCTCTATTCCAAGCTTGCCGGCAGTTGCCATTTCCATAGCTGATTTGCCAAAATGCGGTCACGGTACCGGCGCCCGAGAAAAGTGAGCTATCCCATTCGGGACTCTTTCAGTGTCACCCATACACATATTCATCGAAAACGTATGAAGCGGCAATCGCTTAGCGAGCTTCCATTGGGTTCAGGTTGGATAAATTCACTTATCGCCCCAACTAAAATGTTTTCAAAAAATGTGGATGAGATACAATTCTTTTCCTAGAATTAATTCTTATCCGCATTAATGGCGCCAAAATGAAGCCACGACAAAAGAGCCTTCATCCTGGATCAGGATCCGTCGGATGGATCCTTGTGCTCTCGATAGTAGGTTACCCATTGGTCGCTGGCTTGGTCGAGATCCTTTCAACGAACAGCCGAGTTCTCACCGTTCCCTTTCGCGCTCTTGTTGCTGCGGCATCCTTGTGGGCGATTCTGTCATTCGTTTCTAAGAAAAGCAGGTTCAAAGTATCGATATTCTGGATGTCTTGGGTAGCGTTTTGGGTTCTCTACCTATCACGGCTTGCCATTGATGTCAGACTATACTCAAACTCAATACAGCTGCCCGAATGGGAGTATTGGCTTTACGCCGCCGGCGTGTCGCTGATGCCCGCCGTTGCGGCCGGTATTCGGACTAGACATACTTCCGGCATTTCCACATCGCGGTGCATGATATTGTTCTCGGCTGTAGCGATCCTATTTAATTTAGCGGTTCTTATATCCAACTACGGCCTGGAACTGTCCTATTCATCTAATTTTTTACGCGCCGAAACCGAAAGCCTAAATCCGATCGCCCTGGGGCATCTTGGCGTTACATGCGCAATCCTTTCTGTGTGGACCGTAATAACAGATCGACGGGCCTTCCGTTCTCACACCATCTTTTATTTAATAACCCTGTCCGTCGGGCTCTTGGGGATCGCAATGAGCGGATCGAGGGGGCCGGTGCTCTCCCTTGCGATCGTATTGAGCTTGATGCTGTGGCATAGCAGCTTATTTATCAAGCTACTATCTATTTTATTGATTTGTTTGGGATCCATTTTTTTGGCATTTAATCCATCGCTGCTGGATTCCTATCTCATCGAACGTGTCACCACGCACATGTGGGAGGATTCCGTACGCGCCAACCTGCTATCGGAAGCATTTCAATTGATAGAGAAGTATCCAATATCAGGCAATGGAATAGATCCCTTGCCTGTCTACCCTCACAACATCATTGTCGAGGCCTTTATGGTCGGCGGCGTGCCAATGGGCGCTTTACTCTGCGTGATGCTTACCATATCCATGTGGAAAGCCGTCACATTAAATAGTCTCAGTCATTCCTTCGGATGGGTTTCGCTTATTTTCGTCCAGTACATGATAGCCGCCATGGTAAGCGGTTCGATATATATCGTTTCTCCAATGTGGGTTGCAATGGCTGCCATGATGACGTTAAGCACTGGCGGCGGAAAAACCGGAGCCGCGTCTCAAACAGCACGCTCGAGCCGGCATCCAATACCTTAACGATTCAGAATCTATGGCATGACCCGAATAAACTGCGTTCCCGTCGCGGAACTAAGCGACCCTCATCTGATTGCAGAATATCGAGAGCTGCCAAGAGTGTTCGCGCTGGCACAGAAGGCATCCGCACGCGGGGCATTGTCGCAACCAGCAACTTACGTTCTCGGCAAAGGCCATCTTCTTTTCTTCTATACCCGCCTGGGCTACCTCGCAAGCCGGCATGCCGAATTGATCCAGGAGATGCGCCGCCGAGGCTTCAAGCCTGCCTTCGAGGGAATTAAGCGTGAGGACTTTCCTATCATTCCTGAAGATTTCTGGGCCGACTGGATTCCGACCGAAGATGCGCTACGAATTAACAGACAGCGAATCAAAGAACGGAGCAGGAAGAAATAATGGCATGGGCTCAATGGCCTTACTGGGGGACCACCCAGGGGGAGATTGAAGCCGAAGAGTAAACACGCTGCAGACCGCCACGCAACAGCTCAGAGAGCCCATGCAAGTTCCGCTCCATCGCTACTGCAAGACTATCCCGGCGCGCTGAATCAGATCGCCCATCTTCTTCACGTCGGCATCGACCATTTCCTTGTAGCCGCGCGTCGTCCCGTCAGACGGCTCCGTCCCCGCGGTCTGTATGGTTTTCCGCACGCTATCGTCCTTCAAGGCCGCCTGCAGCGACGCTTGCAGACGAGACACGGCGGCTTCCGGCGTGCCGGCCGGCGCGACCAGAGTCCACCAGGCCTGCATTTCGCATTCTTTCATTCCCGCCTCTTCCACAGTCGGAACATCGGGATGCGAAGACAGGCGCTTCGGCCCGGTGCTGTGCAGCACACCGACGTTGCCCGCATCGACCTGCTGCAGGCCTGTTCCCGGCGTATCGTAAAAAAGATCCACGTCGCCGTTTATCAAAGGCGGCATGGCTTCCGCCGTACCTTTATAGGGTATATGCGTCATCTTGGCGCCCGATGCCTGCTGCAAGCATTCGGCGAGCAGGTGGGACAGCGTGCCGGGACCTTGAGAGGCGATGCGCGCATCTTCTCCATGCCGCTTGGCGTAGGCGACAGCGTCATCCGTGCTCTTGAAGTCTCGGGCGTTGGCGGACAGCAGCACCATCGGCGCCGTGCCGACGACCCCGATGGACTCGAAGCTGTCGGGATCGTACTTCAGGTCTTTATACAGGAATCGCGCATTCGCGATGGTCGTGTTGGTTGCCATCAATAACGTATAGCCGTCCGCAGGCTGCGCCGCGGCATAGGCGGCGCCTATCGTCGTGCCCGCGCCGGGACGGTTGACCACGACGATGGGCCGGCCCAGGTCGGCGCTCATGGCCTTGCCAAGAGTGCGGGCAATAACGTCAGTGGCCCCGCCTGGAGGAAAAGGACTTACGATGGTGATCGGCCGCTCGGGGTAGGAGCTTGCTCCCGCCGCCGTCGCCGCGCACAGCAAGGCGGCCGCCATGAATCTCTGCTTCACCATCGTTCTATCCTCCTTCGATGCCCGATTTATCGTTATCCCATGCGGACGGGTTGATTGTATTGATTCGAGGACGATTGTGTTCTACTGCCTACTCTGTGTCAACCGCGCTTAAAAATGACAATTCCGGGCGATGGCGTATCGTGCAGGCTCGCCATCTCTGCGTCGGCTCCGCCCGAACCCGGCATTGGAACCAAAAGAACGATTCGGTTACCCAGGTAACGGGCCTGCAAGCGCCTTTTCTGATTTGAGCAACTTATAACACCGTATCTATGAAAAAATTTCTGAAAGCCTTAGTCGGCTCCATAGCCGTATTGCTTATCGCCGCCGGCCTATTCTTGTACTGGCCGCTTTACGAACGCCCAGCCCCCATCGCGGACAATACCGATGAGCAGGCCGACGCCGTGCTGATCGGCGGCGGCATCATGAGCGTCACCCTGGCAACGTACCTACAGGAGCTCGAGCCGGGCTGGCAAATGCATATGTTCGAACGGCTCGACGACGTGGCGCTGGAAAGCTCCAATGGCTGGAACAATGCCGGCACCGGGCATGCGGGCTTTGCCGAGTTGAACTACACGCCCGAGCTTGCCGATGGCTCCATCGACACAGACCGGGCCGTCGCCATCGCCGAACAGTTCGAAGTGTCTCGCCAGTTCTGGGCGCACCAGACGGAACAAGGCCGCATGCCGGCCCCTTCGACGTTCATCAATCCCACCCCGCACATGAGCTTCGTCTGGGGCGACGAGAACATCGACTATCTGCGCAAGCGCCATCAGGCACTGGCAAAACACCCCTTGTTCCACGGGATGGAGTATTCGGAAGATCCCGAGCAGATCCGCCAATGGGCGCCGTTGATGATGGAAGGCCGCGATCCGCGGCAACGGGTTGCCGCCACCTATATGCCTCTGGGCACCGATGTCAATTTCGGCGCCATCACTCGGCAGCTCACACGATCGCTGCGTCGCAGTCCAGATTTTCATATGCATCTTCAACAGGAAGTGACCGCGCTCAGCCGGAATGAAGACAGCAGCTGGAACGTCACCGTTCGCGACCTCACATCGGACGAGACCCGTACGCTGCGCAGCCGCTTCGTGTTCATCGGAGCCGGCGGGGCGGCGTTGAAGCTTCTGCAGCTTTCCGGTATTCCTGAATCAAAGAATTACGCGGGCTTTCCGGTAGGCGGACAGTTTCTGGCGATCAAGACTCCCGCCGCGACCGAACGCCATGACGTCAAGGCCTACGGCATGGCGGAGACCGGCTCGCCGCCGATGTCCGTCCCTCACCTGGACGCGCGCAAACTGGACAATGAGGACGTCATCTTGTTCGGTCCCTTCGCGCTGTTTTCCACCAAATTCCTCAAGGAAGGGTCGTGGTTCGACTTGTTTTCAAGCGTCAACCACAATAACGTGACGAACATGCTGCGCGTCGGATCGGAAAATATGGACCTGGTCCGTTACTTGATGGAACAGGTCGCCTTGTCGGACGACGACCGTCATGCCCAGCTACGCAAATATTTCCCGCAAGCCAAACGCGAAGATTGGGAACTCATTACCGCCGGCCAGCGCGTGCAGATCATCAAACACGACCCGGAAAAGGGCGCCGTCCTGCAATTCGGCACGGAGATCGTCATGGATGAGAAAGGCACGATCGCCACATTGCTGGGCGCATCGCCCGGCGCCTCCACGTCGCCGCACATCATGCTGGGCCTGCTGGAGAAAGCCTTCCCGCAAGAAATGGACAATGGCTGGAGAACACGTTTGACGGACATCATTCCATCCTACGGCAGTAAGATCAACGACAGCGCGGAATTGACCAACCAGATTCGCGGCTACACCAGCAGGGTGCTGCAGCTGCCTCACATTCCCGTTCCTGAGGACGGCCCGGCGCGCCAGACGCCGTCGGTCGCCCACGAGCCCGATGCATCCAGCCTGAAGCTCGCACCCGCATCATGAAACACGCGGGTGGAACCCTGGGTAATCCGTTGAGCTCTCTTTGATCACCGGCACGGGGCCGGACGTTGGGCGGACCGATCCGCCCTACGCTCTTTTCTGTTTGCCATGCCTCCGAACGGCTCTCTTCTAGGTATCGATCCGCTCGTTCTCCGCCTGTCCGGCACCGCCGCCGCCCTCGCCATCATCATCGCCGTTTCGCGCCTTGAGCGCGGCCACGGAGTAGTAGCGCTCCAGTTTTCTAAGCTGCCTTTCGTCCAGCTCTTCGACATCCAGCAGGCATTCATTGGCTTCTTTTAACGCGACGATCAATTCATCGAGCTTCACATGTATGGCTTTGCTGTCTTTGTTCTGATTCTGCTGAATCAGAAAAACCATCAGGAAGGTGATGATCGTCGTGCCGGTATTGATGATCAGCTGCCACGTCGCGGAAAAACCCATGAAGGGACCGCTTATCGCCCAGATCAACACCACCAGCACCGCCATTCCGAACATGACGGGAGAACCGGCAAAGCGCGTGACTCCTTTCGCGAAACGGTCGAACATGCCGGTCAGGTCGGTCGGAGATTCTGGAGAGACGCGAGGAAAGCCTCGAGGGCCGGGAAGGTCGTGTTTCATGCTAACTCCTCGAGTTGCGATGAAGACAGTCTGCCCGCGAACACCGGCGCGATGCCTTCGAGAAGCATCCATTCATAACCGAATATTGCGGGCGCCTCGCATGGCGCGACGGAGAGGTAAGCAAACACGTGCGGAGAAAACAATCGATGCGCGAAAGCGCTTTCCTCTCCCATGACGACGACCGATTCATGTAGCACGCGATCAAGCTCCGTATCTTTCTGAAAGGGTTGCAACACGGGAGATGTCTAGCATGAAAGGCCGGGATGCAGGAATGCGTCACGGACCCTATTCATCCACATAGACCAGGAGACTCTCATGGCCATCAAAACATTGCACGATCTTTTTGTTCACGAGCTGTCCGACGTATATAGCGCGGAAAAGCAGATGTCCAAAGCGCTGCCCGGCCTTGCGCGTGCGGCAACCAATGCGCAACTCAAAGAGGCTTTTGAAATGCATTTGGAAGAAACGAAAGAACAAATCAACCGGCTCGATCAAATCGTGGAGCTCGGTAATGTCAAGCTCAAACGTATCAAATGCGCCGCAATGGAAGGCTTGGTCGAAGAAGGGAAAGAGGTCATCGCGTCGGTGGAAAAAGGCCCTGTTCGTGACGCAGCCCTGATCGGCGGCGCGCAAAAGGTGGAGCATTATGAAATAGCCAGCTATGGGACATTATGCGCGCTCGCGAAAAAACTGGACTTCGACGACGAGCTCGATCTTTTGCTGGCCACCCTTGAGGAAGAGAAGAACACCGACAAGAAACTCACCCTGCTTGCCAAGCAAGAAGTCAATCCAGAGGCGGTGGAGGCGTAGCCGCTCATGAAGCCGGAGGCGCCGCCTCATACGAATGCCGCCTCCGGCCGGCCTGCGCGCTAGAACTTCACGCGCAAGTTGACACGACCCGCATGTTCCCCGGCATGCTTGGAAAGTTGTCCGTTATAGGTCACGCTTAGCGTGCTGCGCTTGTTCAGGCTGATCTGTCCGCCCAACTCCACCAAGGCCGCATCGCGCGCGATGGGCGTGCCCTGCACCGCGAACTCGCGCCCGCCTTCGAAGGCCATGCGCGACATGGTCTGCGTATTCCCGAAGGTATGACGCCAGCCCAGCATGGCATTGATCCGCCCTTGACGCTTGCCGGCATCGATGCGCTTTTCCATGCGCAACCCCGTGGTGGTGCTGGTCGTGCTCAGGCGCTTCGAGCCGCCCGTCAAGGCCGCAAAGCCCCCTGTTTCCTGGTAGCCATCGGTCCGGACCTGCTGCCAAGACAGGCCAACGAAAGGTTCGAGACGCAGGTTCCCGGCCGCCGGCAGCGCCCAGCCAAGCTCGCCGAAGACCTGGGTGCTCCGGCCCTTATAGGATGCCTTGAGCAATTGGTTCAGGCCGCTGGCGGAGATATCGCGGCGCGTGGACAGATCGTTCCAGGCGTGCGAGACGCCCGTAATCAGATTCAACTGACCGCGCTTGAGCGTAAAGGCCCGCCCTGCCGTGATGCCGGCACTGTAACTCTTGACGTCGGCGCGCGATCCTCGACCGCTCGCATCGATGCGGCTGTCGGTGTAACCGAAGGCCGCGCCGACACGCCAATCACGGTTGACTTGAGCATCGCCGCCGACGAACACGCCGCTGATGCGCTGGCGCACGGCCGCCACGTCGGAGCCTCGCAGATCCTGCTGTCCGCCGATGATTTCCGCCCACATGTGCAGATCGCGACGCGAAAGCGCGCTGCCGATGCCATCCTTGTCCTTGCCTTGACCGGCATCGGTCTCGGAGCGCGCGCTATCCCTACCATCCCGGCCCGCGTTCCCCAAGCCGCTACGCATCTGGTTGGCGCCATGACGGCCCAATTGGCCCGTCATGCCGATCAACGCGCTCTGCGCGCTGGCATGCGCCTCGCCCGACAAGGCGTCGAACACCGTCTGCGCCCGGCCCTCGGGCAGCGTTTCGACGTGGCGGTACAAGGGATGATCACGCGACAGGCTTTCTATTCCCTTGGCCACCTCGACGCCGTTGGGCGTCGTGGCCGCATCTTCGAAGGGGCGTTCCGGATTCGGTCCGGGCGCGTCCTTGCGCACCAGGGTCAGCATGACCTCGTCGCCTTGATAGTCCAGCTCCGGCGTCAGGTACTCGTAGTTGGCCGTCGCGCCCTGGAACACGCCCACGCGCCGGCCCGCGCTCAGGATCGTGTACGGCGTGCGCGCCGCGAACTGCGCGCCCTGCGCCTCGATGCGCACCGTCCCGGACAAGCTCGCCGCGCCCGCCACGCTCAAGCGATCGGCCTGGCCCTGGTCATCGGCTTCCACGTCGTAGAACGAGCCCGGCTCCAGCGTCAGGTCGCCCGCCACCGTCAGCGTGCCCACCGAATTGCCCGGCGCCACGACGCCGCCCGCACGGATCGTCACCTGGCTGCCGGCTGTACCCAGCGTGCCGCTGCCGCCCAGGGTCGCCCCGCCGGCCACCTCCAGCGCGCCGCCCAGCGAGCCGACGCCCGACCGGCCCACGCGCAGCGTGCCCGCTTCGACCCGGGTCATGCCCGTGAAGCCGCCGCCCGCGCCCGTCAAGGTCAAGATGTTGCCGTTGAGCTTGACCATTTGGCCAGCGCCCATGATCGCACCGGCATACTCCTGCTCATCCGACCGATCAAAATTCAAGCGCGTGTCCACCCGCACGTCGCCGGCCAGCGATCCTCGCGTGCCGCCGTCGCCCAGCGTCACCCCGCCGGCATTGGCCACCACCGTCGGCCCGGCATACGTATGATCGCCGGCCATGACCAGCGCGCCCGCGCCTTGCGCGCGCAACCCGCCCGGGCCTGCGATCGCCGAATCGACGGTAACCGTGTGCCCGGCCTGCGCAATGTCCAGCACGCCGCCCGCCTCGCCCACCGTGACGGGCCGGCTCAACCGGGCCATCTCCGCGCCTTCGATACGCAGGCCCCCGCCGTCGAGCGCCACCCCGCCCTGGGCCGCGCCCAGGTTCGCATCGCGCGTGACCGCCACCAGGCCGCCCGCTATCCGCGTGCCGCCCGCATAGCGGTTCTCGCCGCTCAGGCTCAGCGTGTTCGCGCCCTGCTTGATGACGCCGCCCGCGCCCGAAATCTCACCCGCGTGCGTCCAGTCCATCGTCCGATCGAAGCGCAGGGCCGTCTGCGGCTCCAGCACAATCGCGCCGAGCACCGAGCCGCTTGCCCCGCCCTCACCCAGCGTCAGCCCGCCCGCGTTGGCCACGGTCAGCGTGCCGCTGTAGGCGTTGTCCGAAGCCAGCACCACGGCACCGGCGCCGCTCAGCCTGAGCGCGCCCGCCCCCCTCAATACGCCCACGCCCAACTCATCCTCGCGTACCGTCCACGTCGCCGACGGCGACTGCACCGTCAATTCCCCGCCAGCGGCGCCCACCTCGAGCGCGCGCTCCAGCTCGGAATAGTCCGTGCCCACAATCGCCAAACGGCCACCGTCAAGCACAACCGGCGCGCCGGCCGCGCCCAGGTTCTCGTCACGTAGCACCGACAGCGTGCCCGCACGCACGAACGTGCCGCCCGTGTAGCTGTTCGCGCCAGCCAGCGTCAGGGTGCCCGCGCCTTCCTGCGCCACAACACCCGCGCCGGAAATCGTGCCGGCATGAACCAGGTCATTGCCGCGCGCGAAGACCAGGCCGGTGTCGTTGATGGTCTCGGCCCCCAAGGTGCCGCGCGTGCCGTGATCGCCCACTTGCACGCCGCCCGTATTCTGGATGCGCGTCACGCCGCCATGATCGCCGTCGCCGGCCAGCACCAGGCGCCCGGCGCCCGTGATCGTCAGATCGCCCGCGCCGACGATCCCCTCGCTCACCACCAGGGCGGGGAACGCGGCATCCGCGCCGCTGGGCGCGTCCAGCGCCAGATCCAGCGTGCCCGGCCCGGCCAGCACCAGGCGGCGCGCCAGCGTGCCGCCTGCCTGCCCGTCGCCGGGCGCATAGCGCAGCGTGCCCCCGGCGAACGTCAGGCTACGATCCTGCTCGGTGGCGCGACCGCCCAGGTTTTCGTCGGAGGCCACTTGCAGCACCCCGCCGCTGAGCACCGTGCCGCCCGTATACGTGTTCATGCCCGAGAGCACCAGCGTGCCGGCGTGCGTCTTGTGCAAGCCGGCCTCGCCGGCCAAGTCGGTATCGATGTGCGCGGTTACCAGCGGCAGCACGCGCAGCTCGGCCATGCCCCCGTTCTCGCCGCTTAACAGCACGCGGCCGCCGCCATTCAAGCGGAAACCCTCGTGCGCGAACTGGATGCCGCGCACCGACACGTCATCCTGCACATCGACCGTGGCCCCGGACGTGCTGAACGCGTCGTGCGCGAAGATCGCCGTGGTGCCGGGCCAAGGAATCGCCGTCTGGCCTTCGGGCGCGTACCAGTTGAACGACGTGCTGTTCCACACGCCGTCGCCGCCGCGCCAATGCAACAAGGTATCGTCCAAGACATACAGATCCACGAAGCCCGCCATATCCGTAATCACGTTATAGCTACCCACCGGAGAGATGACAGGAGCCTGCGTCACCTTGACGTGATCGCGCGTCAATGCGCCGCCATACGTGAACAGGCGGTAATAGCCCAGGGCCGGATCGCCATCGCCCGGCGTCTGGCTGGCTTCCAGGATGACATTGCCCGCCAGATGCAGATCGCCCTGCACCACGATATGTTCGCTGACGCCGGGCAAGTTTTGCACCGCCCCGGCCTGGCCGATGGCCAGGCGCGTGGTCGCCGCTTCATCCAGGTGCAGATGGCCCGCGATCGTCAAGGAGTTCCCGCCGTTGGCCGGGGCCAGCGTGGCGCCCGCGCCGATCGTGGTCGTCAGGCCCGCGCCGCCCACCACGCCGCGACCCGACAAGGTCGCCCCGCCGTTGACCGTCACCGTCCCGCCCAAGGACCCCTGTCCGCTCGCGTCGCCCACTCGCAGCGTGCCCGCCTGCACCGTGCTCGCGCCCGCGTACGCGCCGCCGTCCCCGCTCAAGGTCAGGGTACCCGCCCCGCTCTTGATGAACTGGCCCGCGCCCGTGATCGCATGCTCGAAGACGCCCGCCACCGTTTGCGCCAGCGTCAGCACCCCGTCGTTGACGATCTCGCCCTGGCCCAGCGTCGCGCTCGTGCCCGTCACACCGCCCTGCTCGATGAACAGGCCCCCCGTGTACGTGTTCGCCCCCGTCAGCGTGAGCGTGTGCGCCCCCACCTTGCGCACCCGGCCCGCGCCCGCGATCAGACCGCCATGCGTGTGCGCGCCACCGTGATCGAAGATCACCTGGCGGCTCGCATCGGCCAGCATGATGGTCCCGGCCAGCGTGCCGCCCGCGCCGCCCGCGCCCAATTGCAGCCCGCCCGTACTGGCCACGATCGTCTGGCCCGCATAGGTGTTATCCTGCGCCAGGATCACGCGCTGCATGCCGCTCACGATCAAGCCGGCGGCGCCCGTGCCCGTGATCACCGTATCGACGGTATAGGCGCTCGCCCCATTCACCTCCAGCGTGCCCCCGCTCGCGCCCAGGTGCAAGCCGCGCGCGCTGCTGCTCAACGTGCCGGGCAGGATGCGCAGCGTGCCGCCATCGAGCGTCACCGCGCCGGACAGATCACCCAGGTTCGCCTCGGCCGAGACCGCCAAGACGCCGTGGGAAATCGTCGTGCCGCCCGCATAGGTATTCGCCCCGGACAGCGTCAGCACGCCCCCCCCGCCCTGTTGCGCGATGCGCCCGGCCCCGCTGATCGTGCCGCCATAGGTTTGCGCCCCGCTCAGGTCGAACCGCGCCACCGCGCCCGGCCCCACGCCGATGTCCCCGCCCGGCAGGCCGCCGGGCCCGCCCGCGCCGAACTGCACCCCGCGAGCGGCGTCCACCCCCAGCGTTCCCGTGTAGCCCGCGTTCGCGCCGGTCAGGATCACGCCGCCCGCCCCGCTCACGCTCAACGCGCCCGCCCCGCTGAGCGCGCCGCTCAGCGTCACGTCCACCGCCGAGGCGACCTGCAGCGCGCCGTGCGCCGCGCCTACGCTCAGCGCCCGGCCCGTGCTCCCGAAGCCCGCGCCCTCGATGCGCAGCGTCCCGCCATCCAGGGTCACGCCGCCCGCGCCGCCGCCCAGGTTCGCGTCGGCCGAGACCGCCACCGTGCCCGAGGACACGCGCGTGCCGCCCGTATACGTATTGGCCTGCGACAGGCTCAGCACCCCGGCGCCGCGTTGTTCCACCACCCCGGCGCCGCTGATCAGCCCGCCGTGCGTCACGTCGTCCGAGCGCTGGTACGCCAGCCGGGTCAGCACCTCCACGTCGCCCCAGAGCGCGCCCGCCGCGCCGCCCTCGCCCACCTGCACGCCCCCGGCGTTGGCGATCACCGTGCCGCCCGTGTGCGCGGCGCTGCCCGTGAGCACCAGGCGACCCGTGCCCGTCACCGACAGCCCGCCCGCGCCCGACACCGCGCCCGTCAGGCGCAAGGCCTTGTCGGCGTCCCCGCCCAGGTCCAGATCCAGCGTCGCGCTGGCCGCCGGCAGGCCCGCGCCCGTCAGCACCAGGTCGCGGCCCAGGTCCTGGCTCGCGCCGGCCAAGGCGTCGTGGTACTGCAGCCCGGCGGCGCCGGCCAGCAGGCTCACCTGGCGCGCCGTGGCCGTGCCCGCCCCGCCCAGGTTCGCGTCGCGGCCGATGCGCACCACGCCATCGGTCACGCGCAGCCCGCCGCTGTTCAGGTTGTCCGCGCCCAGCACCAGCACGCCCCCGCCGGTCACCAGCAGCTCGTCGCTGCCGGCCAGCACCGTGTCGATCGTGGCGACGTTGCCCGCCAGCACCCGGATCTCGGCCGGGCCCAGGCCCGTGCCCAGCGTCAGCTGGCCCGCGCCGGACAGGTGATAGCCCGGTCGTACGAACTGCAGATCCAGCGCCGACATGGACGCGTCGATCGTGACCGTGCCACCCGCGCCGCCGTCATCATCGTCGGCAAACACCGCCGTCTTGCCCGCCCAGGCGACCAAGGTCTCCCCGCTGTCATTCAGCCAATCCAGGCCCGCCGCCGTCCAGCTCCCATCGCCGCCCTTCCAGTGCTGCACGTCGTCATTGGCGATGTACAGGTCCACGAAGTTGGGTTCGTCGGTCAGCACCAGAAAGCTGGTCGCCCCCGGAATCACCGGGGGGTCGACCAGCTCGAAGTCGCCCAGATCCAGCGCGCCGTCGTAGGTCAGCAGCCGATAGTAGCCCTTGCCCGGCGTGCCCTGGCCCAGCGGCGCGGCCGACACCCGCAGCGCCCCGCCCAGGCGCAGATCCCCCTGCACGTGGATCCGGTCATTGGCCCCCGTCATCCCCGGCACCGCCCCCGGATTGCCCAGCCGGATGCCCAGGCTCGAGGCGTCGTCCAGCGCCAGGTCGCCGGCCACCGTCAGCGTGCCCAACGTGACCACCCCCCCGGGCGTGAGCCTGGCTCCCGCCGCCAGCTGCACCGCGCTCGCGCCCGAACCGAGCGTGCCCGTGCCCGCCAGCGTCGCGCCCGCGCCTACCCACGCCGCCCCGCCCAGCTGCGTTTGTCCCAGGCGAAGCGTGCCCGCCTGCACCTGCGTCATGCCCGTAAAGCCGCTGCCATCGCCCGTCAGCGTGAGCTCGCCGCTGCCCTGCTGCGCCAGCTGGCCCGAGCCCGAGATCGCCCCCGCGTAGCTTTGATCCGTGTTGTGCAGGTACGTCAAGGACGTATCGACCTGCACGTCCCCGGCCAGCGAGCCCGTGGCCCCGCCCGCGCCCAGCTGCAGCCCGCCCGCGTTGCCCACCGTCGTGCGCCCCGTCTGGGTATTGGCCGCCGTCAGGATCAGCTTGCCCGCCCCGGACAGCGTCAGATCGCCCGACCCGGACACCACGCCCCCGGCCGTGAGCACGCCCCCGGCCTCCACCAGCTCCACCGCGCCGTGATTGGCGCCCACGCTGATCGCGCGCGAACTGGCCGTATACGCCGTGCCCGTCACCCGCAGCGCCCCGCCGTCCAGCGCCAGCGCGCCCTGCGCCTCGCCCAGGTACGCATCCCCGGCCACCGACAGCGTGCCGCCCAGCACCTGCGTGCCGCCCGCATAGCTGTTGGCCTGGCCCAGCACCAGCGTGCCCGCGCCCTGCTTGCGCAGCGTCCCCGCCCCGCTCACCGGCGCCTGCCACGTCACGGCGTGCCCGCCTTGCTGCACCTCCAGGCGCCCGCCGCCCGCGCCCAGGCTCAGCGCGCGCGCCGTCGCGGCCAGGCCCGCGCCCATCACCCGCAGCGTGCCGTCATCCAGCGCCAGCGCGCCCGTGGCCGCGCCCAGGTTCGCGTCCTGCGTGATCTGCACCGCGCCCCCGCCGCGAATCGTCGTGCCCCCTTCGTAGGTGTTCACCCCCGAGAGCGTCAGGACCGCGCCGCCCTGCTGTTCAATCTCGCCAAGGCCGGAGATCACGCCCGCGACGTTCTGGTCCGTCGTGTGCAGGTAGCTCAGCGACGTGTCGACCCGCACGTCCCCGGCCCACGCGCCCGTGGCCCCGCCCGCGCCCAGCTGCGCGCCGCGCGTGCTCGAGACGATCAAGCGCCCCCCCAGCGTGTTGTCCGCCGTCAGGATCAGCTTGCCCGCGCCCTGCACCGTCAAGTCGCCCGCGCCCAGCCCGCCCGCGCCCGAGACCACGCCCCCGGCCGTCAAGGTCGTGTCCGTGGCCGCCAAGTCCAGCACGCCGTGGCCCGCGCCCACCGCGATGGCGCGCGCCGTGGCCGTGAAGGCGTCGCTGCCCACCCGCAGCGTGCCCGCGTTCAGCGTGAGCGAGCCCAGCGCCGCGCCCAGGTTCGCGTCCTGGTCCGCCTGGATCGTGCCCCCGCCCGAGATGCGCGTGCCGCCCGTGTAGCTGTTGGCGTCGTTCTCCAGCACCAGGGTGCTGCCCGCCAGCTGCTCGAGCTGGCCCGCGCCGGAGATCAGGCCCGCGACGCTCTGGTCGTCGCTGCGCGCAAAGCCCAGCCACGTGTCGTTGAGCACGTCGCCTGTGAGCCAGCCGCGCGTGCCCCCGGCGCCCACCTGCAGCCCGCCCGCGTTGCCCACGTGCGTGCCGCCCGTATGCTGCGCCTGGCCATCGAGCACCACCCGGCCCACGCCGGTGATCGACCACGCGCCCGCGCCGCTCGTCACCTGATCGCCCGCTCCGGCCGACACGTCCCGCAGCACCAGCGTCTTGTCCGTATCGCCGCCCAGGTCCACGTCCAGCGTGGCCGACTGGTTCAACACCAGGCGCCGGTCCAGCGTCTGCGTGGCCGCCGCCCCGGCATCGTGGTATGACAACTGCCCGCCCTCGAAGCTCACCGTCTTGGCCGTCACCGTCGAGGCATCGCCCAGGCTGGCGTCGCCGCGAATCACCAGCACCCCGTCGGCCACCCTCGTGCCCCCGCTATAGGTATTGGCCAGCCCATCGAGCACCAGCGTCCCGGCGTCCTCCTTGCTCAGACGGCCCGCGCCGCTGACCAGCCCTTCCCACGTCAGATGCTGGCCGCTGACCACCGACACGCGCCCGTGGCCGGCGCCCAGGCTCAG
>CAZKBT010000068.1:0-15546 GCA_964551305.1 uncultured Burkholderiaceae bacterium | reverse complement strand
TGGGATGTTTTGCAATCCAGCAAGGAAGATGATCATCGGCGGCGAAAACAGCCCCGCGCGCTACCGCGGCCGGCTGGATACCCTGCAATCCTTGATTCCGGATTGCCGCCGGACCACGATTGCGCAGGCCGCGCACGGAATGAATCTGGCAAACCCCAAAGCCTTCAACCGGGCCATGATCGATTTCATATCCGCACATCCTGTTTCCGCCACGCACTCCGCTGTCGGGCGCGCCGCGATCTAGCATCGCCGCGTTGGTACTACACTAGCCGGGTGGGCGCGAGAACCGCGCCTTTCATCCACTTGCAAGGAAGACGGAAGATGATCAAGACACGCAGGCTGGGCGCGAGCAATCTGAGGGTGTCGGAACTGTGCCTGGGAACCATGATGTTCGGCGAGCAATCCTCGCTCGAACAAGCCCGCAGCATCGTGGCGTCGGCATTCGACAAAGGCGTCAACTTCATCGACACCGCCGATATCTACAACGCGGGCCGCTCCGAAACCGTCGTCGGTCAATTGATCAAGCCCCAGCGATATGATTGGGTGCTGGCAACCAAGCTGGGCAGCTACATCGACAAAAAGCCCAATCATGGCCATTATTCGCGACAATGGATCATGCATCAGGTCGATCAAAGCCTTAAGCGGCTCGACACGGACTACATCGACATCCTCTATCTGCACCGCGACTTTCCCGGCTCCAGCTTGGAAGAAGCTCTTCGGGCCATGGACGACCTGATCCGCGCGGGAAAACTGCGCAGTTACGGCCTGTCGAATTTCCGGGGATGGCGCATCAGCGAAGTCATCCGCCTATGCGACCAGGCCGGCGCGTATCGGCCCGTCGTCTGCCAACCTTATTACAATTTGCTGAACCGGGAACCGGAGGTCGAGATCATTCCCGCCTGCGCGCACCATGGCCTGGGCGTCGTGCCCTACAGCCCCATCGCGCGCGGCGTCCTGACGGGCAAATACCGGCCCGGACAGACGCCGCCCCCGGGAAGCCGCGTCGATCGGGGCGACAAACGCATACTGGCGACCGAATTTCGCGACGAGTCCCTAGTGGTTGCGGAAACCCTGAAACAGCATTGCGACAAGAAAGGCATGGCGCTTTCTCATTTCGCGGCGGCGTGGGTGCTGGCGAATCCTTATGTATCGTCCGTGATCGCGGGCCCGAGGACGCCGGAACAGATGCTCGATTATTTTCCCGCCCTGGATGTGAACGTCACCGACGAAGAAGAAGCCTTGGTCGACAGCCTGGTCGCCCCCGGACACGGTTCGACGCCCGGTTACACCGACCCGGCATACCCTTTCTATGGCCGGAAGATCCTGCCTCGGGATTGAGCACGCCAGCCGCGCGCGGATGCGCCGGCGCCCCGCCATGGGACGATGGCGGCAGCGCCCCCGGGATTCGTTATTTGGCGGGCGGCGCGTCCCCGGCTACGACGCGAACGATCTGCTCGGCATCCTGGGGCGTGCCCACAGGGAAAATAAGCCGCGAGCTATCGACGGGCGACACGTAGGTGGGCGCGGCGACCAACGTGCGGCCGACGATCAGGGCGAGACGCAGATTCGCGTAAGCGGTGGTGATGGAGGCCAAGGCGATCCTGGCCGTATTCGTGATGTCCACGGCCAGAACGCCTTCGCCCTGATCGTTGTTGCCCGCCTGGATGCCGATCAAATCGTTCAAGCGCAGCGCCGGTTCGTTATGCAGGTACAAGGTGCCGTCCTTGACCGGCACCGTCATCCATCCTTCCTGGGGGTTGGTATCCGCCACGAAAATGGCGATGTCGACGGCCGCCCCGCCGGCGCGGGAGGCGTCGGGCTGCGATCCGGCAGCCTGTGGGATGACTGGTTCGACTTTTGTAGCGGATTGGCTCACGGTGGAAGCTCCTTGGTTTGACTTGGGAGGGACATGCTTGCTCACCCTTTCGTTGGATAACGATCGTGAAGCAAGCATTCAATTTTGCCAAAGCCACTTATTTCTGTCAAATTTTGAATTACTATTTACGTATAGAAACAATATACGGGCAGCCCGGACGCAGCGTCGCGGAGCGGGCCGGATGCGGCTACAGCAATTCCTCGCGCAGCTGGGCCGGCGATTTGGGCGACAGCAGGCCCGGCGGCACGTCGAACACCGTTTTCGCGCCGCACGCGCCCTGTTCGCTCAGGCGGAATACGGCGCGCGCATAGGCCACCAGCACGCTGGAGGTGAATTCAGGGTTGCTTTCCAGCGCAAGGCTGTATTCGATGACCTGGATGGTCCGTTCGCCGGTCTTGCCGCTGCGGATCACGAAGCCGCCGTGCGGCATGGCCGAGTGCTCGCGGGCAAGCTCCTCTTCGCTGATGAAGGTCACGCTCGTGTCGTAGTCGGCGAAATAATCGGGCATGCCGACAATGGCCTGCTCGACCTGCGTCGCATCGGCGCCGTCCTGCAGCACGACGAAACATTCACGCTTGTGCTTCTCGCGCGTGGAGAGCTCGGGCAGCGCGCCGCTGCGCACGCGATCGACCGCCTCCTGCACGGGAATCGTGTATTGCACGGCCGCCTTGACGCCCGGCACTCGGCGCACGGCGTCGGAATGCCCCTGGCTCAGTCCTTTTCCCCAAAAGGTATAAGTCTGGCCCTGCGGCAAAACCGCCTCGCCGAACAAGCGATTCAGTGAAAACAGCCCCGGATCCCAGCCCACCGAGATGAGCGCGGTCGTGCCGCCGGCCGCCGCGGCCTCGTCCACCGACTGAAAATATTCCGGAATGCGAGCATGCGTATCGAAGCTGTCGACGATGTTGAACGAGCGGGCCAGGGCCGGACCTTGGACGGGCAGATCATTCTTGGATCCCCCGCACAGGATCAGGACGTCGATTTCATCCTTGCACTGCTCGATATCGTCCAACCGGCGCACCGGAATCGCGCTATCGAGGACGGCGACGCTCGCCGGGTCTCGGCGGGTGTAAACCCCGACCAAGCTCATGTCGGGACTTCGCCGGACGGCCAGCTCGACGCCGCGCCCAAGATTGCCGTATCCGGCAATCCCCACTCTAATTCGTGCCGTCATCAAAAAACCTTCGCTAAATGGCCAAATTCGCCATGATAAAGCAACACGGCGCCGGATAAAACCCGGCGCCGTGGACGCGCTTTACCGCTTGCGCGTCGTCTACATGCCGCGCGCCCTCACGCGGCGGCGGTCGCGCTCGGCTCCTCCACGGGCGCGGAGCTGCGTATCAAGTAGTCGAACGCGCTCAACGCCGCTTTCGCGCCGTCGCCGGCGGCGATCACGATCTGCTTGTACGGTACCGTCGTGGCGTCGCCCGCCGCGAACACGCCCGTCATGGTGGTCTGGCCGCGCGCGTCGATTTCGATTTCGCCATGCCTGGACAGCCCCAAGGCGCCTTTGAGCCATTCCGTATTGGGCACCAGGCCGATCTGGACGAATACGCCTTCGAGCTCGAGGACGTGCTCCTCGCCGGTCGCGCGATCCTTGTACACGAGACCGTCGACCTTCTTGCCGTCGCCCCGGATCCCGGTCGTCTGCGCCGACGTGATGATCTGCACATTGCTCAGGCTGCGCAGCTTGCGCTGCAGGACTTCGTCGGCCCGCAAGCTATCGGCGAACTCGATCAGCACCACGCTCTTGACCACGCCGGCCAGATCGATGGCGGCCTCGACGCCGGAGTTGCCTCCGCCGATGACGGCGACGCGCTTGCCCTTGAACAACGGGCCGTCGCAGTGCGGGCAATACGCCACGCCGTGATTGCGGTATTCCCGCTCGCCGGGCACGTTGATTTCACGCCAGCGCGCGCCCGTCGCCAAAATGACCGAGCGGCTTTTCAGCGAGCCGCCGTTGGCCAGCTCGACGTGGATCATGCCGTCCTGCTCGGACAGTTTCTCGGCCCGCTGCAGGTTCATGATGTCCACATCATAGGCGCGCACGTGCTCTTCCAGGGCCGCGGCGAACTTCGGTCCTTCGGTTTCCTTGACGGAAATAAAGTTCTCGATCGACATGGTATCGAGCACCTGGCCCCCGAAACGCTCCGCGACGACGCCCGTGCGTATGCCCTTGCGCGCCGCATAGACGGCCGCGGCCGCTCCGGCCGGCCCGCCGCCGACGATGAGAACGTCGTAAGGCGCTTTGGCGCTCAATTCCTTGCCTTTGCGGGCAGCGGCGCCCGTATCCAGCTTGGCCAGAATTTCCTCGACGCTTGAGCGCCCCTGCCCAAACACATCGCCGTTCAGGTACATCGTCGGAACCGACATGATTTGTCGGCTTTCGACTTCATCCTGGAACAGGGCCCCGTCGATCGCCATGTGCCGGATACGCGGGTTGATGACGGACATCGTGTTCAACGCCTGCACGACGTCGGGGCAATTCTGGCAGGACAGGGAAAAATAGGTTTCGAATTCGTAATTGCCGTCCAGGTTGCGAATCTGCTCGATCACGCTGTCGGGCAATTTGATCGGGTGGCCGCCGACTTGCAGCAACGCCAGCACCAAAGAAGTAAATTCATGGCCCATCGGAATACCGGCAAAGGCCACCCGGATATCGGTGCCTGCGCGCGTAATGGCGAACGACGGCTTGCGGGTCGAAGCCTCGTTGTGCTCGGTGAACGTGATGAGATCGGACATCCCGGCGATTTCCCGGAGCAGCTCGCGCAGCTCGACAGACTTTTCGCCCTCATCCAGATTCGCCTGTATCTCTATCGGTTTAGAGACCATGGCCATGTAAGTTTGCAATTGGTTTTTAATGGTGGCGTCCAACATAACGATCGACCTTCTTTGATAGAGATTGAGGCAAAAAAAAGGCGCTCGGGCTCATGGCCTGAACGCCACGCTCGGGTTCTTCATCCGGCCGCCCGAGGCACGGGCGGCCCATGTACGGCAACCGGCGTTAGATCTTGCCGACCAGGTCCAGCGAAGGAGACAAGGTCTTTTCGCCTTCCTTCCATTTGGCCGGGCAGACTTCACCAGGGTGCGAGGCAACGTATTGGGCGGCCTTGACCTTGCGCAGCAATTCGGAAGCGTCGCGTCCGATGCCGTTGTCGTGGATTTCCAGGATCTTGATCTGGCCTTCGGGATTGATCACGAACGTGCCGCGCAGCGCAACGCCTTCTTCTTCGATCAGAACTTCGAAGTTGCGCGCCAGCGTTTGAGTGGGGTCGCCGACCAGCGGATATTGCACCTTGCCGATGGCTTCGGAAGTGTCGTGCCAAGCCTTGTGCGAGAAATGGGTATCGGTGGAAACGCCGTAGATTTCAACGCCCAGCTTTTGGAACTCGCTGTAATGATCAGCCAAGTCTTCCAGTTCCGTCGGGCACACGAACGTGAAATCCGCGGGATAGAAAACGAATACCGACCATTTGCCCTGGATGGATTCGCTGCTGACGTCGACGAACTTGCCATTGTGGTATGCAGTTGCTTTAAACGGTTTAACTTGGGTATTGATCAAGGACATGGTGTTTTCCTTCCTTTCGTTGGTTGATTGAAGACATGATCAGTATAGGCAAGCGCCCATCATTTGTAAAATTGATTAAATTTATTGTTTTAGTTGATTTTAACTATTAACCTGGGCCGCGACTACGACCTGTTGGCGATCCAGGGAGCGAAGTCCTTGGGGTTCTGAGCCGGCGAGATGTACCAGACCTTGCGCGCGGAATCCCATCGGGCTCCCAGAGCCTTGACCACATCCTTGTCCGAATACGGCACATTCAGGTCGATGCGCGCGCGGGCTTGGGAAGGCGCTTGCCGCTGATTCCGTTCAAGCGCCATGTTCGCACGGGAACGTGTCGCTGACAACCGCAAGGCGGAAATATAAGGGCTGCGCCGCTGCGGGTCGGCGGGCGCCACCAGGGTCAATTTCTTTCGCGCGCGCGTCACGGCCACGTAGAACAGGTTTTCCTCCTGCCTGCCGCTCCTCATGCGGCTGGGAAACTCGCCCCGCTCCAGAAACGGAAGAATCACGTGGTCGTACTCCCTGCCCTTGACGTTCTCCACGCACGCCAGCACGACCAGCGTCTTGCCTCTTTTACCGTCGGCAAAGCCTTCTGCGGCGGCTATCCATTCGGCAAACGCGCGCAAATCCAGGCCCCGCTTTTCGGCGATATCGATGAACCCCTGGACGGATCGCGCAATGACAGAGGCATCGTAGGGATCGATATAGATGCGCTGCGCCAAGGTCGCCAGGTCGAGCCGGCGGCAGACTTCCGTCAGCGTCCGGGCCGCGGGCGCGCCGGCGTCCACGGACTGCATGAAGCCGACGGCGTCGGCAATGCGCGACTTGGTCCGGTCCTCGGCGTGCCGCTGTATATGTCCGGAAAAAAAGCTGCCCAGGTTGGCAGGGTCCTTGGCGATGTCGTTCTTGGCCTGTTCCAGCTCGCGCGGCGTCAGCGCGATTTCGCCGTACAGCGCCAGCGCCTCGACGACGGCCTTGCGCACATCCTGCGAGGCGACGGCGCCCAGGTTGCTCAGCGCGATGGCCATCATGCCGCGCAGAAAGAGAATTTCTTCGCGCTGCAGATAGCTGCTCATGCCCTGCGCCGAATAGCCTATGTCCGCATGCATCAATGCATTTTCCACGACCACGGACTGATGCCGGTCGCGGATCAGGACGGCGCAGCCGCTGATCGACGCGTTTTCCCGGCGCCACGCCTGGACGGCCTCCACGACCCGAGTCCCGCACTCGTCCGGATCGAGATCGTCATAGGCGCACACCTGGATCTCGGTCAACAACGGCAATGACGACTCCACCGGCTTCTGCTTGAACGCTTCAATCGCATAAGCCAGGTGCGGGCCGTGGCGATAGGTAGCGGTCAAGGGCAGGCGCGCGGCATGCGCGCGCCCCTGCGTCAAGCCATGCGACATGTATTTCTCGTCGGCCCCGAGCTTCGCGTAGATCACCTGATCTTTATCCCCCGCGCCGACGAAATACAGTCCCTCGATGTCGAGCAGCGCACGGAACACGCGAAAGGCGGCCTCGTTCATATCGTGCAATTCGTCGCCCACCACCAGGCGATACGCCGGCATGGCTTGGCGAACGTCCGGATCGTCCGACAAGCGGCAGGCCAGGTCGTAAACGGCGTCCTGCGGCCCGCGAAACGCCGCCGCCCCCAGCGCCAAGCGCCGCGTCTCGTATTCGAGCGCGGTCAGATAATCCGTCACGGGCACGCCCATGTGTCGCGCCGCCTCTTCCAGGCTCAGGTCCTCGACGTCGTCGCGCAGGGCCATGGTTGCCTTGAGCAGCGCCAAGCCGTCCAGGAACTGGCTGATCGCGACGGCATGGGTGCGTATGTCCAGATAGTCGACCCTGCCCGCATACTGCGCGCCGACCCGCTCGATCGCCCGCAGCACATAGGGCTTCAAGCCATGGCGCGACGCGATGCGCCGCACGCCGTCGTCGAGCCGCTCCAGCATCGAGGCCGCGAATTCCTCGACCGTCTGGATGTGTATGCGACGCACCGTCGCATACGGAATACCGACGTCCCGCAGCCGCACGTGCATGACGTCCTTGGCCTCGGGCGTGAAAACCAGCGCCAGGATCTGCTCCGGCGGCATGCCGCGGGCGATGGCTTCGCCGATGCGCAACGCCAGCGTCGTCGTCTTGGCCGCCCCCGCATTGGCCTCGACCAGCGTAATGCGATGCCGCGACAGTTGGATCGCCCTCTGCTCGTCGGAAGGCACGAGGCGGGACGGAACGAAACGCGGCGCATCGGCGGAACGCGTCATGGGTTCGGGCGATCGGTCAAGGCCGCCGCATTCTCGTTCCAATCGCGTTCCCTGGAATAGCGCCGCAGCTCGCGTATCGCGTCTATTCCGAAAGGTTTCAAGGCGTCGGCCCACGCCTCGGCACGGCGGCGCAGCGTCTCGTCGTCCGGCAGTTCGCCGCGTCCGGCGATGATCACGCGGTTGCCGGCGCGCAGATTGAAGAAATCGCCGAACACGGCGGCGTAGGTGGCGGACTCTTGGTCGTACATATCGCTGTTGGTGAACGTATTGGCCACCAGCACGCCGTCGGGCGACAATATCGCGCGCACGTCCTCCAGGAATTCGCGGGTCAGGAGATGCGCCGGAATGTAGTCCACGTCGAAGGCATCCAGCATCACCATGTCGTAGGTGCGCCCTTCCCCGCGGGCCCGTTCCACGAATGCCCGGCCGTCCTCGACGAACACGCGCTGGCGCGGCCCCTGCCTGTAGCCGAAGAAGCGCTCGGCGACCCTGACGACGGCGGGATCGATCTCGA
The DNA here is from genome assembly GCA_964551305.1 of uncultured Burkholderiaceae bacterium. Taxonomy (GTDB): domain Bacteria; phylum Pseudomonadota; class Gammaproteobacteria; order Burkholderiales; family Burkholderiaceae_B; genus JBAZDC01. The sequence goes on along the minus strand of CAZKBT010000068.1, from coordinate 7,321 downwards.
CGGTATCGATCGCGGCCTCGGGCACGATTTTCTCCAGGGCGCGAGGCATGGTCGCGCCGCCCAGGCCGATGATCAGCACGTTCGTCGGCTTAGGCATCACGAACAGCGCGCTGGTCATCATGCGCGTATAGGCGAATACCATCTTGTCGGGATCGTCCAGATCGAAACAAGTCTGACGCCCGAAGCTTTCAATCTGCTCGAAATTCATGCAGCGCTCGCCATGCTCTTCGAAGACGAACACGGGAGCGAACTCGGAAGGCTCGGTATGGATGAGCCTGCTGTCCGCCTCCGACAACAGGGAATACGCGGCCAGCGCGACGGCGCAAACAGCGAGAAAACAGCCTAGTATGGCGGCATGCCGGTTCGGACGACGTGCGGATATCATGATGCGGGTCCAGCTTGACGATCCCTCTAGCTTAACGGGTTTTGGGATGATCGGCAGCCGCGGCGAACACAAGACTATGAGTACAATGCCCGCCTCGGCCCATCGGTCCCGCCATGGCTCGGAACACCGCTCAAACCGCATTCCATACCGAATTAATAGAACGACATCATGCTGCCTTGGAAACCCGCGCGGATCGGACAATCCGTCCATGATCTGGACACGCCCGCCCTGGTATTGCGCCTGGATGCCTTCGAACGCAATCTCGAACGCATGACGCGGGCGGTGTCGGCCTCCGGCATGAGGCTGCGCCCCCACGCCAAGAGCCACAAATGTCCCGCGATCGCGCACAGGCAGATTCAATCCGGCGCGGTCGGCATCTGCTGCCAGAAGGTCAGCGAAGCCGCCGTTTTTGCGGCCTCCGGCGTGCGGGACATCCTGATCACCAACCAGATCGTGGGAAAGGAAAAGCTCGCCCGACTGGCGGAAACAGCCGGGAAGGCGCGCATCGGCGTTCTGGTCGATCACCCCGCTCACGTGGCGGCGTTGATCGAGACGGCGAAAGAACGGGACGTGCGGCTCGATGTATATGTCGAAGTGGACGTGGGAGGCGGACGCTGCGGCGTCGCGCCTCGGGACGCGGGCGCGCTGGCGCAACGGATCGCGGACAGCGGCGTCCTGCGCTTTGCGGGCCTGCATTGCTACCACGGCACGGCCCAGCACGTGCGCCGCTCCGGCGACAGGGCCGCGGCGATCCGCGACGCTTCCGGGCAAGCCTTGCTGGCCAGGACGGACGTCGAATCGCGTGGCATGAGCGTCGAGATCGTCACGGGCGCCGGCACCGGCACCTTCGTGCACGAGCGCGATTCGGGCATATACAACGAACTGCAGCCGGGCTCGTATATTTTCATGGACAGGGACTACGGCGACAATGAATACGGCGATGGCGACGTCCGATTCGAGCACGCGCTGTTCGTGCTCGCCACCGTGACCAGCCGCCCCGCTCCGGGTCGCGCCGTCATCGATGCTGGCCTGAAGGCGAGCAGTATGGATTCAGGCATGCCGGGGATATGGCGGGCAAAGGGGATGCGCTACCTGTCCGCGTCGGACGAGCATGGCGTGCTGGCGCTCGAACCCGGCATCGCCGCGGATATTGGCGATCGCCTGGCCTTGGTTCCCGGCCATTGCGACCCGACCGTCAATCTGTACGACCACTTGATATGCGTCTTGGACGACGTCGTCCAGGACGTCTGGCCCATCGAAGCCAGAGGCGCGCTCAGGTAGGAGCGCCAGGCACCGCCCGGCCTTCGTCGGCAAGCGGTTTCAGGGCTGCATTTTTTAGTGTTATTTTTTTAATTTTTCCTATATTATAAGAATAAATCAGTTTAAACAGATGGAGACAGTAATGAAAAAACTGCTACTCGCCGCGGGCGTCGCCATGTCGTTCTTCGGCCTGACCAGCGCCTCTTCCCAACCAGCCTGGCCCTCGCAGCCTGTCAGAATCGTCGTTCCGTTCGCCGCCGGCTCGCTGACGGACACCGCCGCCCGGGCGCTCGCGCGCGAGCTCTCCGTCCAGCTCGACGAACAATTCGTGGTCGAAAATCGCGGCGGCGCGGGCGGCATCATCGGCACGGACATCGTCGCCAAATCCAAGCCCGACGGCTACACCCTGGTGTTCACCGACAGCTCCTACATGATCTCGGCGGCACTTTACAAGAATCTTTCCTACAAGCCGCTGACGGACCTGACTCCCGTCATGCTGGTCGTCGAAGCGCCGGCGGTATTCGTCGTGCGCAAGGACTTGCCCGCCAAGACCCTGCAAGACGTCGTCGCCCTTGCCAAGAAAGAGCCGGGCGAAATCACCTTCGGCACGGGCGGGCAGGGGTCGTCGGCCCATCTGGCAACGGAGCTGTTCGCAAGCCAGGTCGGCGTCGAGATGCGCCACGTGCCCTACAAAGGAGTGGCCGCGGCCCTGGTGGACGTCATGGCCAACCGCGTCGACCTGACCATTCCCAGCATGGGCGCGGCCATCAGCGGAATACGCAGCGGCATGCTGCGTCCCTTGGCGGTTACCGGACAGGAACGCGTGCCGCTGCTTCCCGACGTGCCCACCTTCGCCCAAGCCGGCTACCCCTCGTTCGACGTCGCCTTCCGCTTCGGCTTCCTGGCTCCCGCCGGCACCCCGCAAGCCGTCATCGACCGTTTGTCGGAACAGCTGGTGATTGCCAGCCGCAAGCCCGCGGTCATGGAGTTTCTGGCTACTCAGGGCGCCCGGCCGATCCAGATCGACCATGCGCAGTACGCCGACATCATCAAGAAGGAAATCGGCATGTGGAAAGGCGTCATCGACACCGCCGGGATCAGCGTAGAATGAACACGGGAAAAAGCAAGCTGGCCGCCGGCGAACTGACGCTGTGCGTCGGGCTGCGCCAGGCAAGAACCGTAGACGTCGCCATGATCGCGGACCAGGCGGGCTTCGATTTCGTTTATGTCGACATGGAGCACTGCCCCATTTCGCTCGAAACGACCTCCGCCATTTGCGCGGGCTGCTTCGGCCTGAACATCACCCCGCTGGTGCGCGTGCCCGGCCACGACGCGGACTGGATCTCGCGCGTGCTGGACGGCGGCGCGCAAGGGGTGATCGTCCCTCACGTCAGCACGCGCGCCCAGGCGGAACATATCGTCAGCGCAGCGCGGTTTCCGCCGGTGGGACGACGCTCCGTCATGGGCCCGACCCCGGCGCTGGGCTACAAAACGATGCCGCTGGGCCAGACCAATGCATTCCTGAACGCGCAGACGCTGCTGATCGCCATGATCGAAACGCCCGAAGGCGTCGAGTGCGCCGACGAAATCGCTTCGGTGGAAGGCATCGACGTCCTGCTGATCGGCTCGAACGACTTGTGCACCGAAATGGGCATCCCCGGCGAACTGCGCCATCCCCGGTTGCGGGACGCCTACGTCAAAGTGGCCCAGGCCTGCAAAGCGCACGGCAAGACTTTGGGCGTCGGCGGCATACGCGGCGACACCGAGCTGCAGCACGATCTGGTCGAGCTGGGCGCGCGCTTCGTCATCGCCGGCAACGACGTGGGTTATCTCATGGGCGCCATGCGAAAAGACGCGGCCGCCTTGCGGGCCCTGGACGCCGCCTGAACCCTGAATCGCCGGCGCGCCGGACCGCCGGATCGCGCATACGCGCCACTCACGAAGGACACGACATGGATGAAAACATCGACCCCATCTTCCGCGCGCCGGCCAAGGCCTGCGACGCGCACTTTCACGTTTTCGGGGCGGAAGAAAAGTACCCCTATCGCGACCCCAAACTGAGATACAAGCCGCCTTTCGCGCCCCTGGAAAAATACATGGCCAAGGCGGAAAAAATCGGGTTGGAGCGTTTCGTCATCGTACAGCCCAGCGCGTACGGACGAGATAATTCCTGCATGCTGGATGCCATGAAGGTCCTGGGTAAACGCAGCCGCGGCATCGTGGACGTGGACGAAAACGTGGACGATGCCGAGCTCGAGCGCCTGAACGGAATCGGAGTACGGGGCATACGCGTCAATGTCTCGCCCGTCCACCCCTTTGAAGAGGGCCTGGTCGAGCGCATGCTGCCGCGCATCGACCGACTGGAGGCGCGCTGCAAGGAAATCGGCTGGCAGCTCGATTTCCTGGGCCCGGGCTGGCTGACCCATGCGCTGCTGGACCGCATGTCCAGGCTGCAAGTCGACTTCACGCTGGCGCACATGGGCATGTTCCTGGCCAAGGACGGGCCGGGCCAGCCCGGATTTCAGCGGCTGCTCGACCTGCTGCGCCATGGCGACGGCCGTTGCTGGATCAAGCTGACCGCGGTCTATCGCATGTCCCAGGCGCCCGGCTATGCCGACGTTGCGCCCATGCTGCAGGCGCTGATCGACGCCGCTCCCGACCGGCTGATATGGGGCAGCGACGACCCGCACGCTTCGTTCAGCGACAAAGCCGGCTCCATCGAACTCTATAATCTGCTCTGCACCTGGGTGCCGGATGACGCCATGCGCCATCGCATTCTGGTCGACAACCCTGCGCAACTTTATGGCTTTTGACCCGTAAGCTCCATGCTCAACCGAAAAAATACAACTACAAACGAGACCATTGCTGTCGTTGACCATGAACCACAACGCAAGCTCTCCATAGCCCGGCCCCAAAGGCTGAAAAGTCCGGGAGCGGGCAGTTCACTGTCACGGCTGCTCAACATCCTCGAACTGTTCAGCCTCGAGCGCACCACCGTCAGCGTACAAGACGTCGCCCGGCTTTACGGCGTCGCGCGCTCCACCAGTTACCGGCTGCTGGGCGAACTATGCGAAACCGGCCTGCTCGCGCAACTGGGGAAAGGCGTCTACTCGCTGGGGCCGCGCATCATCGAGCTCGAGCGCCTGCTGCAACTGACCGACCCCTTGCTGGGAGCGGGCAAGCAGGTCATGAAAAGCATGCACGGCAAGGCCCGAAATCGCGCCATATTGCTGTGCACGCGGTACAAGGACAGAGTCCTGTGCATACACCACGTCGGCGCCGAAACCATCGCGTTCGGCGACGAGCAGCTCGTCATACGCCGCGGGCGCGGCCTGCCCCTGCCCTTGTTCGAAGGCGCTGCATCCTTGATCATCCTTGCGCACCTGCCCCTTCATCAACTGCGTTCGCTTTACGGCGCGAATGCCGATACTATCCTGGCGGCCGGCCTGGGCGGGGATTTTCCCAGCTTTCGCAGACATCTGGGAAAAATACGCCGAAAAGGGCATGCCAGAACGCAAAGCGCCGTGGACGCCCGCATCGTGGGCTTGGCCGTTCCCATCCTTCTCGGACAGGAAATCCTGGGCAGCCTGGCGGCCATCATCGCCGGCACCCCCGAGGAGCACGCGCAAGAACCCGCCTTGATCGCGCTGCTTGAATCGCAAGCGCAACGAATTGCGGAGATCGTGAGTACAGTTTAAGGTTGTCCCTTTGGCCAACCGCCATGAAGGCGCCGACATCATGCTCATTCGCAATCCACGCGCCCTGCGCGGCCCCTATCCCGACGCGCTGCGCGCCGTCATGAGCATCGAAAAGGCCAGGCAAAGCCGGGCATGGCTGATGCATTGGTCCGGCATCGGCAAATGGCCAACCCCGCTCTGGTTCCTGCCCGATATGGCGTCCAAGCTGGGCGTCGCCGCGCTGGCAGTCAAGGACGAATCCGCCCGTTCGCCTCTGGGCAGCTTCAAGGCCCTGGGCGCGCCCATCGCCCTGCTGCGCTTGATATTGCGCCGCTGGCCCGACCGCGGCTATACGGCGGAAAGCCTTTTCAACGGCCGGCATGAAAACGATCTTGCCGAGTACGTCGTCGTCAGCGCCACCGACGGCAACCATGGGCGCGCGCTGGCCGCCGCCGCGCGCAGCATCGGCTGCCGATGCGTCATCGTCCTGCACAAGAAAGTGAGCCTGGAACGCGAACGGCTCATCGCCGCGCTGGGCGCGCGGATCGTGCGCATCGAAGGCAATTATGACGATTCGGTCGCCCACGCCGCCAAGCTTGCCCGGGACAACGACTGGCAAGTGGTTTCCGACACGTCGTACGAAGGCTATGAAGCCGTCCCACGCGACGTCATGCAGGGCTATGCCGTCATCGCGGACGAGCTCGTCGAGCAAGCGGCCGCCGCCGGTTCCGACCAGCCGCCTTTCACGCATCTGTTTCTACAGGGCGGCGTAGGCGGCCTGGCGGCGGGCGTCGCCAGCTATCTGCACGAGCGATACGGACGGGACAGGCCCACCATGATCGTCGTCGAACCCGCCGAGGCGGACTGCCTGTATCAAACGGCCGCCAACGGGAAACTCACCAATGCCACGGGCGCAACGGACTCCATCATGGCCGGCCTGGCCTGCGGCGAAGCGTCTCCTTTGGCATGGCGTTTCCTGGACGGCGAAATCGATGCGTTCGCACTGGTCCAGGACGACAAAGTGCCGCCCGCGATGCAACGGCTCGCCAAAGGCAGTCCGCGAGACATTCCTATCCTGGCGGGCGAATCCGGCGTCGCCGGGCTGGTTGCGCTCATGGATATCGCGGACCGTCCCGAGCACAGGGCGGCGATCGGCCTGGACGGCGGCTCCCGGGTAGCCGTGATCAATACGGAGGGCGATACCGCGCCCGATCTCTACAGGAGCCTGACCGGACGGGACGGCGCCGAGGTTCTGCAGGCGCAAGGGACTTGGCGGCCGTCATAAATGTAACAAACCCCGCCTCACCCCTTGAAGAAAACCATATCATCCTTATAATTAGCACTCGACAGGGGTGAGTGCTAACACGCCCCTAGCAACCAATAATTTTGTTCAACTTACTCAAAAACACAGGAGTTCCTCCATGGCACTGCGTCCTTTGCACGATCGCGTGATCGTCAAACGTCTGGATAATGAACGTACGACCGCATCGGGTATCGTGATCCCTGATAGCGCCGCTGAAAAACCCGATCAAGGCGAAGTCGTGGCTGTCGGTCCGGGCAAGAAGACGGAAGACGGCAAAATCCTGCCCGTCGACCTGAAGGTCGGCGACAAAGTTCTCTTCGGCAAGTACGCGGGCCAGACCGTCAAAGTCGACGGCGAAGAGTTGCTCGTCATCCGCGAAGAAGAAATTCTCGCCGTGGTTGCGTAACACCGTTACGTACTGAAACTGTATACAAGCAAACAAGCAAGGAATTCTACAATGGCTGCTAAACAAGTTTTTTTCGGCGATGACGCCCGTGTTCGCATCGTTCGTGGCGTCAACACCCTGGCCAATGCCGTCAAGTCCACCTTGGGTCCCAAGGGCCGCAACGTGGTCCTGGATCGCTCGTTCGGTGCACCCACGGTTACCAAGGACGGCGTCTCGGTCGCCAAGGAAATCGAACTGAAAGACAAGTTCGAGAACATCGGCGCCCAGCTGGTCAAGGAAGTCGCTTCCAA
>CAZKBT010000067.1:12775-15652 GCA_964551305.1 uncultured Burkholderiaceae bacterium | reverse complement strand
CTGAAGCTTTTGCATTAGCCGCGTGATCTGAGCAGAAACTGCTGGGTCATTACAACCGGTCCCACCGCCACGCTGGCAATGGCCAGCAGGCTGGTTTCAGGATCATAAGAAGTCTTGGTCAGATTGGGAAATATCGTGATGGCGCTGGTCGACGCAAGCAATAACGTGGTGCCGTCCGACTTCGCGCGGGCAACCATCTCGGTGCCGAGGCTTCCTCCCGCTCCAGGCTTGTTTTCCACGATTACCGTCGCGCCGGAAGTGCGCAGCCCATCGGCGAGTCGCCGCGCCATGATGTCCGCGGTGCCTCCGGCCGCGTATGGCACGATCAACGTCACGTTCTTGTCCGGCCAGGCCGCGTCCGCATGCGCCGCCGGCACTGCCAGCGACATGAGCGCGCCCATCAAAAACATCTTTCCCCGCTTGAACTCGCTTTTCATGATTCTTTCTCCGATATGCTTCCGTTTCAGCGCCAGGGCCATACGGAATGTGTGGCCGAAACAAAGAACTGCTTGAGGCGCATCTTGTGAATGACGCGTCACGTTGCGTTGACGCGCAATTTATCCGCGAACCAATCCGCGACGAACGGTCGATACTTATAAGGAATGTTGTCGCACACGTGCGTGCCTTCCGGATAAATCTTGAGCATGGCGTCGCATGCCGCTTCACTTACCATCCGGGCCGCTTCCGCCTCTGAAAAGAAAGGATCCTTGCCGCTATGCACGACAAGGAAGGGACACGAGATCTTTTGGATCAATCCGCTTAGCGTCGACCGCCTTGCGCGCTTTGCGCCTTCGTCCAAATCGCGATAACCCCAGCAATAGCAAAAGAAGCGCTTGAGTTGCTCGGAATAGTCGTCCCACTTAAAGGCATAGAAGCCGCCCGCGCTCACGACGGCGGCAATGCGAGGCTCGAGCGCCGCCACCCTTGGAGCCAGGAATCCGCCCAAGCTCCGCCCGTACAGCCCGATCCGGTCGGGATCCAGGCTGGATATCGTGCCCAAGGCATCCATCAGTGCCGTGACTGCCGTCTCGTAGTCCTCGATGAGAGGCAGAGACTGGACGACTTCTCCTTGTCCCGGGCCTTCGAAGGCGACGGTGGCCATGCCCCGGGCATGAAGCACGGACTCGAAGGTGATCATTTCCTCTTTCGTCGAGTCCGCGCCTGGAAGAAGAATGACCGACGCAACCGGATCTTTGGAGGCGGGAATTCTGACGTTCGCTATCAGCTCCGCTCCCCTGAATGAGATGCGTAATTCCCGAACCGGAGGATCGACCAGATCGAAAGCCTTTTTGTGGCTGGCATGCGCCTGGGCGGCGGTGGCGTACTTTTTTTCGTCGTCCTCGAAGTAGCCCAATTGGGCAAAGTGAAAGTAGATGGCCGCAGCCACGTAGTATTCGCCCGCGCTTCTCAGATGGCCGGCTTGCCGGCTTTCCTCGGCCAGCCGCAGCCGCTCCTGCGCATAGTCGCAAACCTTGACGCGCCAATCCTCCCAACTGTGGACCTGCGGAATGATGACCGCCAGATCGCCGACGTCCATACCGCTCACGATATAGCGCGATGAACGGCCGATGAGATTTGCCTGGACGGGATTCGGATCGGAAATCGAAATCATGGTGCGTTTCCTTGGTGTTGACGATGAACAAATTGCCGCTGCCATGGCATGGCCAGTTAAATATATGGTCAACCGGACAACCTGTCAACCGTATATATGATTGACATGTCAAGATTAAATAACATACATTCTTAACTATGCAAACGACTATCCCGAAATTTCTCAACGTAAAGCTGCTTCTTCAGGCGCGCATGGTCCGCGACATGGCTCCGGGCGATCAGTTGCCGGGGGAAGCCGCGTTGCAAACCGACTTCGACGTCAGCCGGGCCACGATCCAGCAAGCGATGCGCATGCTAGAGACCGAAGGATGGCTGCGGCGCGAACAAGGCCGGGGCACCTTCTATCTCGGACAACCGGTCCGTCAGATGGAGCAGGAAACCAGCGAGCTTCTGGAAACGCTGGCGGAAAAGACATATCCGATCACGGTCGACGTGCGCCAGAAAGGCGTGCAATTCCCTCCCCACAAAGTGGCCGAGCATCTGGGCATCCCCGGCGGCCAGCAGATCGTTTACTTCGAACGGCTGGGCCTGCTCGACGGCAAGCCGCTTTTGTACGTCTATACCTACCTGCCCATGGAATACGGCATGCAAGTCCTGAACGACCCGGACGTCTACAAGCACCTTAGCTTCGCTCTGCAACTGGAGCGCAAGTTCAACGTGGAAGTAGCACAAGTGACGCAAACCATCTCCGCCTCGCTGGCGGACCCGACGTTCGCCCAAGCGCTGGAAATCGACGTGGGCGCCCCCGTCATCGAAGGAGAACGGACGTATTTTTCCAAGTCGGGGACGCCTTTGTTTTTCACACGCAGCTTCTATCGGGGCGATCGGCACCGATTCGTCGTAAGACTCAAGGACTGGCGTTGATGCGCTTTGCATGCGCCGCGCAAGAACGCAAGCGGGATTTCACTCTAGCGAGGACACGAGATTGAATACGTCAGACACGCACTATCAAGTCAATGAATACGCGCCAGACCCCGAGGTTCATTTCGACCGGAAAATCGCGGCGCAGTACGTCAAGTACGCGCGCATGCTCGTCCAGCGCGGCTACGTCCAAAGCAGCCTCGGCGGCATCGTGATCCGCGCGGCTCATCCGAACTATCGCGACGGCTTATGCTATGCGAAACCCCAAGGCATTTCGCTCGAGGAAGTCGAGGAAGACGATCGAGGACGGTTCTTCGCCCTCCTCCGCCGCTGGCTGAGCGGCATCTCCCCCGGTACTCCGTAACGAAGCCGCCTCGGCCCGACCGCGTGCCCGATCTCGCCGTA
>CAZKBT010000067.1:0-12765 GCA_964551305.1 uncultured Burkholderiaceae bacterium | reverse complement strand
ATTTCGCTCGAGGAAGTCGAGGAAGACGATCTGGTGATCACCGACATTCCTCATGGCCGCCTGGTGTACGGAGACAGGGCGACGACGGTGGGCCATCAAATGAACAGGGAAATCCTGCGGCTGCGCCCCGATGTCAATTGCGTCGTCCACCTGCACCATGACGAAACGATCGCCTTCCTGGCCGCGGGATACGATCAAATCAGGAGCACGTCCCTTACCTTCTCGTATCTGATGCAAAAGCCCGCGCATTACCTGTCGGCAAGCCTGAACGTCGAGGAAGACGTGGCGCCGATCAAGGATTTCATCGCCGATACGAACTGCATCATCATGCGGCGCCATGGATTCACCGTGCTGGGCAGGACGGTTTCGGAGGCCTATCACCGCACCAACGTGCTGGTATCGGAAGTCAAGAGAAACATCATTGCGGAAACGCTGGCCAAGCTGAACAAGGCCGGCCAGGTGGATTACCTGTCGGATGCCGAAATGAAATGGATGTTTGACCGAGGGGATAACGTCGTCTACCCCTCGGTGATACGAAACGGCACGACGTGACCCGCGCCTTGGCCGCGGCATTCCGCCGCCCCGCCTGCCGGAAGCGGGCGGTCCGGCGCCCTGTTCATCCTTCCTCGACGAACGTTTCTTCACGTTTCTTGCGTATGGACGGCGAAGCGACGATCACCACCAGGAATACCGCGGCGACCAACAGCGACGCCGACAACGGCCGCATGACGAAGGTGGAGTAATCACCCCTGGCCAGCAGCAGCGCGCGCCGGAAGTTCTCCTCCATCATGGGTCCAAGGACCAGCCCGAGCAATAGAGGCGCGCCTTCGCATTTCAGCTTGGACCACACATAGCCGATCAAGCCGAAGAGCGCGGTGATCAAAATATCGAAATTGTTGTAGTTGAGCGAATACACGCCTATGGTGCAGAACACCAGAATGGCCGGGAAAAGAATGCGATAAGGCACTTTCAACAACTTGATCCACAGTCCGATCAGCGGCAGATTCAACACCAGCAGCATCAAGTTGCCTATCCACATCGAGACGATCAATCCCCAGAACAACTCGGGATGGCTGCTCATGACTTGCGGGCCCGGCTGAATGTTGTGGATGGTCATCGCGCCTATCATCAGCGCCATCACGGCGTTGCCGGGAATGCCCAGCGTCAGCAGCGGAATGAAGGAGGTCTGGGCGGCGGCATTGTTCGCCGACTCGGGCCCCGCCACACCGGCCGGATGGCCTTTGCCGAAACGCTCGGGCGTGCTGGAAAGCTTTTTCTCCAGCGTATAGGACGCGAACGAGGAAAGCACCGCGCCGCCTCCCGGCAAGATGCCAAGCGCGGAACCAAGAGCCGTACCTCTCACCACGGCAGGCCAGGCTTGCTTGAACTCCTGTTTGTTGGGATACAAGGTGCCAACCTTGTCCGTGATTTCGACCCGGTTCTCTCTCTGCTCGAGGTTGGTCATGATTTCGGCAAAACCGAACACGCCCATGGCGACGATCGCAAAGTCGATGCCGTCCTGCAGCTCGGGAATGCCGAAATCATAACGGGCAACGCCGGAGTTGACGTCCGTTCCCACCATGCCCAGCAACAGGCCCAGCAATATCATGGCGATGGCTTTGGACAATGAGCCCGACGCCAGCACGACGGCTCCGACCAGGCCCAGCACCATCAAGGAAAAATATTCCGCGGGCCCGAACTTGAAGGCGACTTCGGCCAGCGGCGGAGCGAAAGCGGACAACAGGACGGTGGCGATGCAACCGGCGAAGAACGAGCCCAGCGCGGCAATGGCCAATGCCGCCCCGGCCCGGCCGTTGCGGGCCATCTGATGCCCGTCCAGCACGGTCACCACGGCCGATGTCTCTCCGGGCAAGGCTACCAATATGGCCGTGGTGGAGCCGCCGTACTGCGCGCCGTAATAGATCCCGGCAAGCATGATCAGGCCGGCGGTCGGCGGCAGGACGTAAGTGATGGGCAGCAGCATGGCGATCGTGGGCACGGGTCCGATCCCGGGCAGGACGCCGATCAGGGTTCCGAGAAGACAGCCGAGGAAGGCATACAACAAGTTCTCGGGCGTAACGGCCACCGACAGGCCGAGCATCAGGTGATCGAGGAGTTCCATGGCGGTTCCTTAGTTGACGAACAGGGACGGCCACAAGGGAAAGATCAATCCCAGACCTTTGACGAATGCCAGATATGAGAACACCACCAGGAAAATGCCATTGGCGGCGGCCACTTTCCAGTTGAAGTCATGCCCGGCGAGACTGCTCAGCACCACCAGAAGGAAGGTGGAAATGTATACGCCCAGCGGTTGCATCAATATGCCGTAAAGAACTACGGAGCCGATGACCAAGCCGACGATGCGCCAGTCGAACTTGTCGACCTCCGTTTCCTCCGCACTCGGCGCTAACGCGCCCAGCGCAATGCCCGCGCCCAGCAACGCCAACAGCAATCCCAGCCAAAAAGGGAAATAGCCCGGCCCCATCCTGGCCGCCGTACCCATCGAGTACTCCGTTGCGCCCCAGGAAAAAAACAAGCCGACCACGAGGAACATGACCCCCGACCAAAAGTCTTGTTTAGACCGTACACTCATTTTCATCCCCCATTTTTTTGTCTCCACAATATATATACCCATCAATCCGCTGGAAGCCCGATGCAGCGCGGCTGCGCGCCGCCTCGCATAGAAAAGGCAGAATAGATGGTAGTGACAAACCGGTGCGGAAAGGGATTACCAAAACATTACGGTTTTGCAATGTTCATGGGGAAACGAGCAGGGATGCGGACTTGAGGGCTACTATTCACCCTGGTACTTCGGTTTCGGCCACCCGTGCCGGAATGCGCGAAGCGACGAAGCAAGGGCCAGTCCTTGTATTCAGGAAGATGAGTGTATGTGGCGCTGCCTGATCATAGAAGACGACTCCGACAACGCGCGGTACATCGCGACCGGCTTGAAAGAAGAAGGCCATTTCACCACCATCTGCTCGGATGGGGCGAACGGTCTGCAACGAGCGACCGGCGAGCAATGGGATGTCATCATCCTCGATCGCATGCTGCCCAACGACATCGACGGCCTTTCCATTCTCGCCACCCTGCGCGCGCTGGGCAAGACGACGCCTGTGCTGGTGCTCAGCGCGCTGACCGCCCTGGACGAGCGGGTGCGCGGCCTGAAGGCCGGCGGAGACGATTACCTGACCAAGCCGTTCGCATTCCCGGAGCTGTCCGCCCGCGTCGAATCACTGGTCCGCCGCTCTTCCGCGAATTACGACATACGGCAGCTGCAGCTGGCCGATCTGACGCTGGACCTTATTTCACGCCGGGTGATCAGGGCCGACAAGCCGATAGCGCTTCAACCTGGCGAATTCAAATTGTTGGCCTACATGATGATGAATCCGGACCGGGTTCTTACGCGCACCATGTTGCTCGCTTCGGTCTGGGATTATCATTTCGACCCGCAGACCAACGTCATCGACGTGCAGATCAGCAGGCTGCGTCAAAAGATAGACGGACCCTACCAGGTTCCCTTGATCCACACCGTTCGCGGCACGGGCTATAGGATTTCAGCGAGCGGAGATACGGGATCCAGGGAAGAAGCGTCGCCGTGAAGCGGATATTGGACACCTTGCGCTCGCTATGGAGTTCGGTGGCATTTCGCCTGACGCTGAACTACAGCCTGTTCGCGTTGTCGACCTCGCTGGTGCTGCTGGCCTTCTTCTATCACCAAACGGTCGAGATTCAGGAATCCCAGTTCTCCCGCCAAGTGGCCACCACCGCGCAAAGAATGAGCGCGCACTTCGGACAAGGCGGCCTGACCGGGCTGATCGACGAAATCAAGCTGGAGCTGGCGGACCATGTGAATTCCGATACGGAAATGTTCCTTCTTCTGGACCGGCACGGAAATCCGCTGGCGGGCAACATCGAGCCCGATCCGGTCCTCGCCTCGCTTCAAGAGGAGGGGATCAAGCATATGGTGACCATCAAGGGAGCGACGGCGCATGGCTACCTCGTGGCTAGAATCCTGCCCGACGGCTCCAAGCTGATCGTCGGCCACGACGTGCGCGACCTGCATGAAATAACGCAGCTGATCAAGCGCGTCAGCATTGCAGCCACCTGCGTCACGGCCATGCTGGTGCTTCTGGGCGCATACCTGTTTCGGCGCACGCTTCAGAAAAAAGTGGAAATCATCCGGCATACCGCAATGCAAGTCGGGGCCGGCCAGCTCGCGCATCGCGTGCCCGTCGCGAGCCGTCAAGACGAATTCGCGCTTCTCATTCTCGACATCAATGCCATGCTCGACCGGATCGAGATGCTCATGCAGGGCGTGCGCAATGTCTCCGATTCCGTGGCGCATCATTTACGCACCTCGCTGATGCGGATGCTGGCGCGCTTGCGCACCACCCTGCTTCCCGGCCACTCTTATGACGAGCTCAGAAGCAGTATCATTTTCCTGGCGAGCGAGATCGAAGAACTGGCCAAAGTATCGGAGAAGCTGCTGCAGATCGCCGAACTGGAGTCGGGCACCAGGCGAAAGAAATTCGAAACGGTCAGGCTGGACATCATCGCGCAAGACGTCGTCGACCTGTACGAGGCTGTCGCGGAGGAGCAACAAGCCATCCTGATGCTGTCCCCGAGCGGACAGCCAAGCGTGCTCGGTGATCCGGATCTCCTGGCCGATGCCATCGCCAGCCTTTTGGACAACGCGCTCAAGTACGCGGGGGCGGGAGCGCGCATTCATATCGACGTCACCGGCGAATCGGGAAATGCGGCCGTTACCGTTACCGACAACGGTCCGGGCATTCCGCCCGATAAGCAGCGGCGCATCGGCGAACGATTCTATCGCCTGAATCGCGGAGTGCCCGGCTACGGCCTCGGCCTGGCCACCGCCATCGCCATTGCAAGCCTGCACGGCGCTTATTTCGAATTGCGCAACGCCGAGCCCAAGGGGCTGAGTGTCGGCTTGCGATTCTCGCGCCATGATCCGAAATGACGAGAGGCCGCCAGGCCGGCTTGGCGCACTTGCGATTTTTCGTAGGGTCCCGTCCGCCCCTTGCATCAAATTGTTGCGTTCATTACACGGCGATTTTCAAGAGTGTTTCATTGCCAGACACTACAATAAGGCCTTCCAGACGAAACCGGAGATCCCATGACAGCGCTCGTCTTCAATTATGAAGCGCAACTAACGTCCTGCGCGCGCGGAAATCAGGAAGCATTGCAGGCCATCTACCAGCATGAAGCGCCGCGCATGCTGGCCCTGTGCCTGAAAATGTTTCCCGAGCGCGCCATTGCCGAAGAGATCCTGCGTGAATCATTCGTCTTGATCTGGAAGCACGCGGAAAGCTACGATCGTCGCCTTGGGCCGGCCCGGGCCTGGATGTACAGCATCCTGCGCTATCGCGCCATGACCCGGCGGCGACGTTCCGCCGCGACGCTGCCTTCCTCCGACGGCGCGCAAGCCGTTTCCTTGCCGGAATCCGAACGGCAAGGCAAGCCATCGCTCATCCTGGACGGCCTGGCGACACTAAGCCCCGAACAGCAGCAAGTGATTCTGCAAGCCTATTACCGCGGCAATACCTATGCCGAGATAGCCGCCTCCTTGCGGGCGCCCGCGCATCGGCTGCGCGCGGACGCGCAAAAAGCATTGGATCAACTACGGGAACGGTGCCAAGCATGAGGTCACGCCGACAACAGGATCAGGACACCCTGATTGCAGAATATACGCTTGGATTGTTGACGCCGCAGGAAGCCACCCACGTCCATACTTTGATGGCCAGCGACAGCGCTGCCGCCGTCACGGCGCTCAAATGGGAAGATCACTTCCTGGAGCTGGTCGATGTGCTGGAGCCGGCCTCGCCGTCCGCTTACGTCTTGCAGCAAGTACAAGCCGCGCTGGGGCACTCGCCTAGCCCGCCGTCCGCCCGCCTGCTGCGCCCGGCCGTGCCGGCGGCCTCGCCCGCGACAGCCTCCCCCCCCTCCCAGACGACACGCGATCGGGCAAGCGGCACGCCGTCGCGTGTCGAACCGACGCTAGCCTCCGAGCCGGCCAAGCCGGTCGGCCATCCTGTAACCGAAGCCGCCGGCGCCGCCATCGTCAGCGAACGCGCGCGCGCGCCGGCCGCGAATACCGCGCGTCGCGATGATACGCCGCCCCGGCCGACGCCATCCCCGTCGCCCGCACCCGTCCACGCCGATGATGGCACGGCTGCCGGCACGGATGAAACATCGTCGTCCGAGCATGGCCTTGGCGCCGGATCCAGACGCCAAACGGACGGTAGACGGCCGGGAATGCTGGGCGCGTTATGGAATTCACCACGCCTGTGGCGCGCCGCCGTGCTGGCTCTGACCATAGCATGCGCCGCGCTCGTGCTGAAACCCGACCCTCCGCTCATCCAGATCACCGAAACCGCGCCAACGCAGGCCGCCGTGCTGCTGGCGCCGGGAACCAGCTCCACCCCGGGTTGGGTGCTGACCATCGACACCGCCGACAATGTGCTCCTGACCCCGCAGGTAACGACGGAAATAAACGCTGGAAACTCGGTGCAGCTCTGGACCCAGAATTCGCGCGACCCCAAGCCCAGGTCCTTGGGACTGATCGACATCAATCGCCCCGTCATCATCAAAGCCGAGCATATCGGCGAGGTCCTGCCCAGCCAGGTTTTCGAGATGACCCTCGAAGAGCAAGGCGGCTCGGCCACGGGCCAGCCGGCGGGCCCGGTGCTGTTCATAGGCCGTGTCGTGCTGTTCGGAAGTCCGGAACCCACGCCTCAAGATTCGACCACGAACGCGGGCGCATCGTGATGCGCGGGCGCGCTAACCGGGCGACGGCGGCAGGCCCCGCAGCGCCTCGATCTCCCGCTCTGTGAAACCGGCCGCGAGCCGGGCCTGGACATTGAAGGGGCCTCGCGGCCACGGCGCTCTGTATCGAGCGGCCAGGACGTCGTACTGCGCCACGGGATCGACGCCCAGACGTTCACACTCCCATCGATACCATCGATTCCCGATGGCGACGTGGCCGATTTCATCGGCAAGTATCCGATCTAGGATGTCGGCGCCCTTTTTATCGCCGGCGCCGGCCAGCTTGTTTCTAATCTGAGGCGAAACATCCAGGCCCCGCGCCTCCAGGGTACGAGGCACCAAAGCCAGTCTGGCCAACAAATCCCGGCTCGTGCGAGCCGCCATTTCCCACAAACCGTCGTGGGCCGGCATCGCGCCATAAGCGCTGCCCATGCCCCGCAGATGATCGGCCAACAAGCTGAAATGCACGGCCTCTTCTTGCGCGACGCGCCGCCAATCCTGGTAGAAGACCGCGGGCAGGCCCGGAAAGCGCCACATGATGTCCAAGGCGAGATTGATTGCATTGAACTCGATATGGGCAAGGGAATGAATCAAGGCCGCGCGCCCATCCGGGGTGTGTGCGGAACGTTGCCTGACCTGAGCGGGCGCGACCAGCACCGGATGGTCGGGTCGCCCGGGAATAGCGTCGGGCGGCGGAATAGCCTCCATGCGGTCCGTATCGGCGTCCTCCGTCAATGCAAACACGGCGCGTGTCTTTTCGTCGGGATCGGTGGCAAGCAATGCCGCCAGGCTGCCGCGGCGCAAGGACTCTGGATTTCGCATGCCGCGATTGTATCGCCTCAGTCCTCTTCCTGCCTGCTCGCCACGTCCATCGCCCAGGCTACGCTTCCCCGCAGGGACGTGATGGCCTGTAGAGGAGCGGTATTGCGAAATCTCGTCGGCGACATGCCGCAATGCTTGCGAAACGCATTGGAAAAATTCGCGGAGTTGGAAAAACCGACACGTACGGCGATGTCTTCCGTGGCCAGAGAGGTTTGCGTCAATAGCCTCTGCGCCAACAGCATGCGCTCGTTGCGCAGATAGACGGCGGCGCTCAGGCCAAGCAGGCGCTGAAAAGCATTCGAAATTCGTTTCTTGCTAATGCCGAGCTGAATCGAGACGTCGTCCAGCTGCAATGCTGAAAAACGCGAAGTGTGAGCCAACTGCTTCACCATGCGGACGATGTCCTGATCGCTGGACGCGGCAGACGTTGAGTAAGAGTGTATCGACATCATAAGACAAGCGGATTCGTGCGCCACGCGCACGCCCTGGTAAATCAATTTTGTTACATTAATTTACGCTTGTTATTTTGTCGAATAAATAAAAGAAAAGTTTACGTTATTTAACGTTGTCGCTCGAACACATCGAATAAGCCCCGAGGCTTACCCGATCCGGTCGTCCGGCGCGGGATCGGATGTCGTTTGCAGCGCCTCGCCCAGCACGGCGCTGATCGACGACAGATCACCGCGCAAGGCCTGCAACTCCGCCCCGGACAGGCGCACGGCCGAATCCTGATCGTGCAACGCTTCCTTGGCGTCGCCCAGACGGTTGCGCGCGCCGCTGATCGTGAAGCCCTGTTCATACAAAAGATCGCGGATGCGGCGTATCAGCAATACTTCGTGGTGCTGGTAGTACCGGCGATTGCCGCGCCGCTTGACCGGCTTCAATTGTGTGAATTCCTGCTCCCAATAGCGCAGCACGTGAGGCTTGACGCAGCACAAGTCGCTGACCTCGCCTATCGTAAAGTAACGCTTAGCGGGGATAGGCGGCAAATTGACAGTAGTTTCGCTTGAGCTCATAAGAAAAATCTGGGCAATTGAATCGGAATCGGATAATCATGCAAGCCGTTTCGGCCCGCGCCTACCCCCCTTGAGCACCTGTATCGAAAGCGGAGGCATTTTCCACAAGACCCTTGAGCTTCTGGCTCGCATGGAACGTCACCACGCGCCTTGCCGCAATGGGAATCGCTTCGCCGGTCTTAGGATTGCGTCCCGGGCGGGCCGGCTTGTCGCGAACCTGAAAATTGCCGAATCCGGACAGCTTGACTTCCTGGCCACGCGCCAACGTCTCGCGTATTTCCTCGAAGAAGGTGTCCACGATATCTTTGGCTTCACGCTTATTCAAGCCCACCCGATCAAACAACATGTCGGCAAGCTCGGCTTTCGTGAGCGTACGATCCTGATTCATTGCAATGTCCTCATTCGGTTATGCGCGTTGCCGTACGCCATGCGCATGGGTCAGAGCCTGCAGCAAGGCTTGCATGGCCGCTTCGACCACGGCGTCATCGAGCGTTGCTTGCGTGTCCTGGAGCCAGAACCGGAACGCCATGCTCTTTTCTTCCGCCGCCGATGCATTATCGCGCCAAACATCGAACAATCTGATTTCTTTCACGATCCCAAGATTAGCATTAGATGCGATGGTTTGGCTAAGCGTATCCAGTAAAGCCTTATACGATACATCCATCTCGGCCCAGATGGCCAGATCGCGGATGACGACCGGCTGCTTGGAAATCTCGCCCGGCCTCGGCAGTGTTCCGGTGCTGATGGCCTCGACATCGATCTCGAACACGACGGGCGCCTGGCTCAGGCCGCTTTCCTGCGCCCACCTGGGATGCACCTCGCCTATCAGGCCTATTTCTTTGCCGTCACGCTTGATGAGCGCGGCGCGCCCCGGGTGCAGCGCCGGATGCGCGACAGGCTCGTACTCGAGCCGGCGCGCCTGCTGCGCGCCCAGTATGCTCTCCAGGTCCTGCTTGACATCGTAGAAGTCGACCGGACGCGCCGGCATGCCCCACTGTTCCTCCACCGCGCCGCCCCATGCAGCCGCGGCGATACGCTGCGGCTGGCTCACGCCCTTGACAGCCAGATCGCCGTCTTCTATGGTCGTATCCCGTGAAAAGACACGCCCGAGCTCGAAAACACGCACGCGGGATTGCTTGCGGTTGGCGTTGTGCACGATATTGGCCAACAAGCCCGGGATCAGACTCGAACGCATGACGGATTGATGGCTGGCGATCGGGTTGAGCAAGCGAATGGGATCGGCATTGCCCAGCATCTCGCGCTCCCAGCTTTCCTGGACGAAGGCGAAATTGATCACTTCCTGGTAGTCCTGCCCGGCAATACGCTCGCGCAGCGTATGCGGAGCGCGCCGGGTTTCCGGAAGGATGCGCATTCGCGCGGCGGCAACGGGCGGCAAATCGGGAATCCGCTCGAAGCCATAGAGCCTGGCCACTTCCTCGATGAGATCCTCTTCGAGGAAAAGATCGAAGCGATACGACGGAGGCGATACGACGAAAGCCTCATTCTCGTACTTGAAGGAAAGCCCCAACTGATTGAAAATGCGCTCGACCTCTTCTCGTGCAACCTCCACCCCCAGCACTTTGCGGCAGCGGGCCAGGCGCATGGTCACCGGCGCGCGCGCGGGAAGATTAACCGTCTGGTCCCGCAGCGGCCCGGCCTGCCCGCCGCAGATATCCACGATGAGGCGGGTCACGCGCTCGAGATCCTGGGGAATGTTCTCGAAATCCACGCCGCGCTCGAAGCGATGGCTCGCCTCGGAGCTGAACTTGTAGCGGCGGGCGCGCCCCATAATGGCTTCGGGCCACCAGAAAGCGCCTTCCAGATAGATATCGCGCGTATCGAGCGTCACCGCTGTCGCTTCGCCGCCCATGATTCCGGCCATGCTTTCCACCGTGCCGTTGGCGGCAATGACGCCCACCTGCTCATCGAGCACGATCTCTTGTTCGTTGAGCAGCTTGAGCGTTTCGCCTTGTCGCGCCCATCGCACGGCCAGGCCGCCGTCGACGCGGTTCAAATCGAAAACGTGCGTGGGCCGGCCCAGCTCCAGCATGACGTAGTTGGAAATATCGACCAGCGCCGACACCGAACGCTGTCCCGCCCGCTCAAGGCGCTGCCTCATCCAGTCCGGCGTCCGGGCTCGCGCATCGACGCCTCGGATCACCCGGCCGGCAAAACGTCCGCAAAGATCCGGTGCCTGGATCGTGACAGGCAGAATGTCGTCGATCGTAACCGGGACCGGCTCGAAATCCGGTAGCGTCAGCTCGGCGCCGGTCAAGGCACGCACTTCCCGCGCCACGCCGAGTATGGACAAGCAGTCGGCTCTGTTGGGCGTCAGCTTGAGTGTAAACAGCGTATCGTCCAGATCGAGCACATCGCGCAAATCCGCGCCCGGCACCGCGTGCTCGTCCAGGACCATCAAGCCGGCATGGTCTTGCGACAGGCCCAGTTCACGCGCCGAACACAGCATGCCATGTGACTGCACGCCACGCATCTTGGCGACGCCTATCTTCATGCCCCCGGGCAGCACCGCGCCCACCCTGGCCAAGGGCGCCTTCATCCCCTGCGCCGCATTGGGCGCGCCGCATACGATTTGCAGCAGCTCGCCGGATCCGTCGTCGACCTTGCAGACACGCAGCTTATCCGCATCGGGATGCGCGGCGACCTCCACGATTTGCGCGACGGCGATACCGCTGAAGGACGGCGCCACTGGCTCGACCTCTTCGACTTCGAGGCCGGCCATCGTCAGCCGATGCGACAAGTCCGCCGTGGTCAGGTCGGTATTTACGAGAGCGCGCAGCCAGGATTCAGGAAATTGCATAAGGTATAGGGATGAAGTTATTGATTGAACTGCCGTAAAAATCGCAGATCGCCTTCAAAAAACAGGCGCAGGTCGTTTATGCCGTAGCGTAGCATCGTCAGGCGCTCCAGGCCGGAGCCGAACGCGAAACCGATATAACGCTCCGGATCCAAACCGAAGTGGCGTATCACGTTGGGATGCACCTGGCCTGACCCCGAAATTTCCAGCCACCGCCCCTTGTTCGGTCCGGAGGTGAACATCATGTCGATTTCCGCCGAAGGTTCCGTAAACGGAAAAAACGATGGGCGGAAACGCACGGCCAGATCATCCGTTTCGAAAAACGCGCGAAGGAAGTTCGTGTAGACGCCCTTGAGATCGGCAAACGAAATATTTTCGGCTATCCACAAGCCTTCGACTTGATGGAACATGGGTGAATGCGTCGCGTCGCTATCTACCCGATACGTACGCCCCGGCGCAATTACCTTGATGGGCGGCTGGTGCATGCGCGCATAGCGCACCTGCATGGGGCTGGTATGCGTGCGCAGCAACAAGGGCAGGCCCTGTTCATCGCTCATGTCGACGTAAAAAGTATCCTGCATGGAGCGCGCCGGATGATTTTCCGGGTTGTTCAAGGCCGTGAAATTGGTCCAGTCGTTCTCGATCTCGGGTCCGTCGGCCACGTCGAAGCCTATGGACCCGAATATCGCCTCCACGCGCTGCCAGGTCTGGATGACGGGATGGATACCGCCCCATTGCCGGCCTCGTCCGGGCAAGCTGACGTCGATCTTTTCGCTGGCCAGCCGCTTATCCAGTTCCTGCTGCGCAAGCTGCGCCCGACGCTCATCCAGCGCCGACTCGATCGCCCGCTTGACCTGATTGATCCGCGCGCCCTCGGTTTTTTTCTGTTCGGGGCTCAGGGCGCCCAGTCCTTTGAGCAGGACTGTCAACGCGCCCTGCTTTCCCAAAAACCGTGCCTTGGCGTTCTCGAGGGCCGCCGCATCACCTGCCTGCGCAAACTGTTCCCGGGCCCGTGCCAGCAAGTCATCCACCGACGTCGTCATCATTTTGCTCTTCCAAATGCAAACGGAGCCCATCGGACCCCGTTTGATGCAATACAGTATCGAAATCCGTTAGACGGCTAACGCTGTTTTTGCTTGCGCTACGATTGCAGCAAAACCGGCTTTGTCGTTTACGGCCATGTCCGCCAGCACTTTGCGATCCAATTCGATGGACGCCTTTTTGGTGCCGGCGATGAAGGCGCTGTAGGACATGCCCAGCTCACGGCAGGCTGCGTTGATGCGCGTGATCCACAATGCGCGGAACGTGCGCTTTTTATTGCGG
>CAZKBT010000066.1:0-17069 GCA_964551305.1 uncultured Burkholderiaceae bacterium | reverse complement strand
ACGGCACGGTCCTGGGCAGTTCGGCCGCGCTCTCGGGCACGTTTACGGTACAGCCGGGCGCCGTGCTGGGTGGCGGGGGCACGATCGGGGCCTCGGGTGTTACCGCGATTCAAGCCGGCGCCACGCTGGCGCCGGGCAATTCCGTGGGCGGCCTGACGGTGGCCGGCGATCTGATCCTCGATGCGCTGTCGGCCTCCGAGTTCGAGCTGGGCAGTCCGGGCGCGACCCGCGCCTTGCCGGGCAACAGCGATCATATTCTGGTCCAGGGCGATCTGCATTTGGACGGCGCGCTCACGCTGCTGGCCAGCGACGATATCCTGGCCGATGGCGTGCCGGGCCTGGGCTACTACCGTCTGTTCACCTACGAGGGGGCGCAAACGGGTCCGGGGTTCGCCAGCATTGCCCCGCCGGCTGCGCTAAGCGCCACGCCCTATACGCTGCTCACCGCCACTCCCGGCTTTATTGACCTGTTGTTCTACGACGATAGCTTGCAGCATTGGAAGGGCGGCGATGGCGCCTGGGGCAATGTGCACAATGATTGGTACGCCGCCAATGGCGAGACGATGGTGCCCTGGGCCGGGAAAGTGGCGGTCTTTGCGCACGACGGCAGCCCGGGCGGCCTGGTCAGTACGCAAGACCCCCTGTCGACGCAAGGCCTGCAATTTGTGCTGCCTGGCTATCACCTGACGGGCGATGCGCTGACGCTTGACTCGGCCGACGGTCATCCGGTCGAGGTGCGTGTGCTGCCGTCGGTCAGCGCGCGAATCGATAACGTGCTGAGCGGCACGCACGGGTTGAACAAGACGCATGGCGGCGAGCTGGTGTTGGGCGGGAATAATACCTACAGCGGCGGCACGACCATCTCGGGCGGGGTGCTGCGCGTGGCGGGCGATGCGCAACTGGGCAGCATGCTGACCGAGCACGACCGGACCGTGACGTTGGCCGGTGGCGCTTTGCACGTGGATAACGTGGGCGGCGGTGCGGTTCAGGATCTGGCGCGTCGCCTGGCGTTGACGCAGGACTCGGGCCTAGTGCTGGAGCTGGGCGGCAGCGGGTCCTCGCCGCACGCGTTGCGCTTGACAGAACCGCTTGCGCTCTCGGGGCCGGGCGCGCTGGACATTCGCGGCTCGGGCCGGTTGGTGCTGGCGACCGATACGACGCAAACCGGCACGCTTTATGTGCGTAACGCGGGCGGCCTGCAGGTGGGCGAGCACGGCACGCAAGGCAGCGTGCAGGGCGATATCGTCAACGAGACGTGGGTCGGCTTTGCGCGCAGCGACGATTACACTTTTGGCGGCGCGATCTCGGGCGCGGGCGTGGTGGCGCAGCTGGCCGACGGCGCGCTGACGCTGACCGGTGTTAATAGTTATACCGGCGGCACGCAGGTGCTGGCCGGCCGCGTGATTGCGCAGCAGGATGCCAACCTGGGCGCGGCCAGCGGCGAGGTGGTACTCGATGGCGGGCGACTGGAGGTGCACGGCACGAGCTTCTCGCACATGGCGCGCCCTGTTGCGATCGGCGCCGAGGGCGGTGAATTGGCGATTACCGACGCGGCCAACGCCCTGACGGTGGCCGGGGCGCTTGGCGGCGCAGGCGATCTGCAGGTGCAGGGCGCGGGCCGCCTGATCCTGGCCGCGGACAACCCCTACAGCGGCACGCTCACCGTGGCCAACGCGGGCGGTGTGACGCTTGGGGCGGGCGGGGCAAGCGGGTCGGTGCAGGGCGCGATCGCGCTGCAGCCGCAAACGACCTTGCGCTTCGATCGCACGACGGACCTGGTTCACGCCGGCGAGATCTCCGGCGCGGGCGATGTCGTCAAGCGCGGGCCGAACACGCTGAGCCTGACGGGCGAGAACCGCTATGCGGGCGGCACGCGGGTGTCGGGCGGCCTGGTGGCGATCACGCGTGACGCGAACCTGGGCGCGGCCGAGGGCGGCGTGCTGCTCGACGGCGGGGGCCTGCGCATCGAGGGCGCATCGATGGCGACGCTGCGCCGTGCGATCATGGTGGGCGAAGCCGGCGGCATGCTCGAGGTCGTGCAGCCCGGTCATACCGTGACGCTCGAGACGGCGATCGGCGGCGTGGGCGGGCTGCGCGCGCAGGGCGCGGGCGCGCTGGTGTTGACCGCCGATCAGGCGTACACGGGCGTGACGGTGGTGGCCAACGCGGGCGGGGTGACGCTGGGCAACGGCGGGGCGGCCGGGTCTTTGGCTGGTCCCGTGCAGGTGGACACGCGCCTGGCGTTTAACCGCACGGACACGATGGACTACGCCGGGGCGATCAGCGGCGCAGGTCAGTTGATCAAACACGGCGGCAATCTCCTGAGCCTGACGGGCGAGGGCAGCGGCTTTACGGGCACAACCCGGGTCGAAGCGGGTACGCTGCGCGTGGGGCGGGCCGGCATCGGGTCGCTGGGCGGCGCGCTGGAGGTGGCCGGTGGCGCGACCCTGGGCGGCAGCGGCACGCTGGGCGCGCCGGGCCGCGAGGTGACGATCCACGCGGGCGGGATTGTGGCGCCGGGCAACTCGGTGGGCACGCTCACGGTGGCGGGCAACCTGAGGCTGGCGCCGGGGTCGTTCTTCGATGTCGAGGCCGATGACCAGGGGCAGGCCGATCGGCTGCACGTGGCGGGAACGGCGAGCCTGTCGGGCACGGTGCGCATCGAGGCGCAGGGCGCGCAGTTCGCGGCGCGCACGCCGTACACGATTCTGAGCGCGGGCCAGCGTGTGAATACGTTCGAGGGCGCGACGGCCAACTACGAGTACCTGAGGCCGGAGCTGGATTACTGGGGCAATGACGTGGTGTTGACGCTGGTGCGCAAGGGCGTGAATCCCGATCCGGATCCTGGTCCTGGTCCTGGTCCTAACCCAGGTCCCGGGCCTAATCCTGATCCAGGTCCCAACCCCGATCGTCCATTCGAGGATGCGGCGACCACGCCTAACGGCGTGGAGGTGGCCAAAGGGGTGGAAAGCCTGCCGGTGACGCATCCGTTGTACCAGTATGTCGAGACCTTGCCCGAGGGCATGGCGCAGACCGTGTTCGAGTCCTTGTCGGGCGAGGCGCATGCCAGCGCGCAGAGCGCGGCGGCCTCCTTGACCGGTTTGCTGGGCCAGCATAGCGCGAATCAGATGCGCGCCAACTTGGGATCCGGCGCGGGCTGGGGAAGTGATAGCGCCAGCGGCATCGACGGTGGCGGCACGCGCAGCGGCGCAAGCGGCGACGCGGTCCAAGATGGCGTGGGCGGACATAGCGGGCTGTCGCGCCGTGATCTGCACCTTTGGGCCGAGATCATCGGGGGTCAGCAGAACCTGACGGGCAGCGCCGTGGCCTCGGTGCGCCAGCGTACCGGCGGCGTGTTCATCGGCGGCGATGCGCGGGCGGGCCGCGACTGGCGCGTGGGCGCGTCGTTGGGTTACGCCGATAGTCGCATCAACGTCAGCGATCGGGGCTCGCGTGCCGACGTCAAGAGCTACAGCATGACCTTGACGGCGGGGCGTGCGGTTGCACTCGATCGAGGCCAGTTGAACCTGATCGGCGGGGTCTCTCACGCACGTAATACCGTGAACACGCGCCGCGACATCTCGGCCAGCGGCTTGAACCAGTTGCTCAAGGCGTCCTACAAGGGCCACGCGACCCAGGTGTTCGGCGAGCTGGGCTGGGCGGTGCCGGTCAACGACGGCTTGCGCCTTGAGCCGTTCGTGGGCGTGTCGTGGCAGCAGATGCAGACCGACGGGTATCGGGAGTCGGGCGGGTTCGCGGCCTTGAGCGCGGCCTTGCAGCGCTTGAGCACGACGAGCACGACGACGGGCTTGCGCGTGCAAGCGGGCACGCACCACGGCGTGATCAACGCGATGCTGGGCTGGCGCCATACGTTCGGGGATACGCAGACGGTGTCGCGCATGGCGTTCGAGGGCGGTCAGGAGTTCTCGGTGCAGGGCACGCCGATTGCGCGTGATGCGGCCTTGGTGGAGCTGGGCGGCGCGCTCAGCCTGGGCAAGCGCAGCACCTTGAGCGTGACCTACAACGGGCAACTGGCCAAGCATGCCAAGGAGCATGCCGGGCGGGTCACGCTGCGCGTGCGGTTCTAGGCTGTAACCGCGTTAAGGCACGCGATGGGTACCGGGGATGGCGTTGCAACGTCGTCCCCGCACATCGGTGCCGCCCGCTGTTCTATCACGAGACACAGTGTCTAGAGTAATAGTTACAGACTGGGACTAGTCTGCTACACCGTGTCGAAGGGGGGTGGACAGATGGCGGCTATGGTGGCGGCAACGGGAATGAAACGGTGCCAGGAAATTCCCATTCAGAAGGCGATAGCGCTACGGGCGCGGGTAGGCACGGAGGAAATGCACAGCATGGCGCATCCGGTGGTGCGGGTGGAGTCGACGGCGCCGACGGCGAAAACGGTGTTGCCGGGCCTAACAGTGGTGTCATTGGCGATGGCGGCGGCGGCGCGGGAATCAGGTTTACTGGAGCCTAAGAAACGATTGTCATCAAGACCCTCGACCAACAAGCCGTGCTATCGCTACATCGCGCGCGTCAAGGGTTTTTTAGGGTCCGAACCGTCCAGGCCAACCAGATCCGAGGCTTATTAGCAGAATATGGGCTGGTTGTTCCCCAAGGCATAATCCATATCCGACAACGTGTGCCCGCTCTGGTTGAAAGTGCAGCCGACGATCTACCGGGTATGTTTCGAGCCCTCATTGATCGACTACTCGAGCATCTGAAGGTGCTTGATCAACAAGTCGATGAGATCGAGACCCAAATTAAGGTGTGGCATCGAAGCAACGAAGCGAGTCAAAGGCTCGGGCAGGTTCCGGGCATTGGGCCACTGACTGCCACTGCCATGGTCGCCACAGTAGGGAATGCCCGTAACTTCAAAAATGGCCGCGAGTTTGCGGCGTGGCTGAGCCTTGTGCCGCGTCAGCACTCCAGTGGTGGGAAGCCAACGCTGTTGGGCATCAGCAAGCGAGGGAACGTCTATCTACGAACCTTGCTGATCCATGGAGCACGCTCACTTGCCTATAGCATCGGTAAGAAAGCACCTGCGGAGCACTGGCTCTGCAAGTTGATTAACCGACGAGGCACAAACATGGCCGTGGTGGCTCAGGCGAATAAGACAGCCAGGATTGTATGGGCGATGCTGTCGCACGCGCGGGAATTTCGGCCCGATTGTGCGTTAGCCAAGGCAAGCACGTAGTCGGGCCGGCTACTCTATTCATCGTCAACAACATACATTAAGGTCCCTCCCCACCGATTGCTCAGGCAACATGACATTGATGGCAAGATAGGTTAGACCGTGGTTGGTAAAGCCCGAGTCCCCCGATGCGACATTGAGCGCGTATTAACGATAGGGACACCAGTCAGCTGATTCCATCAGGGACAGTGGTCACACACCACATCGAAAGTCCGAATGTACGGCTGCAATCTCTTTCTGCTAACCATCGTGAAATGAACGCTTGGCAAACTAGGGGCGTCCATGTAAGGGGGACGGTCATTCATCAGACCCGGTTGATTACACCATTCCAACCGCACTGGGCCATGACCCTCAGGCGGCAATTCTCAAAATTCCTGAAACCATACGCTCGGCGCGCGCTGATAGCCCTTCAGGCAGACAACGGGCATATCTTGATATGGGAGCGGGCAAGCAGGAGTTTCTGTCGTGCCACAGGGTCGGCCCCTTCGGAACTTTTCTAGTCAAGGCGGTACTCATGCCGGTAAGACTTTTCGGCGCTGAACGAGCGTTCTCTCGTATTTTTTCAGATAAGTCGATCTTGCGTTAGAGGTAGGCGTTTTCGATCCCATCCACAGACCAACCCTTTTGTCATAGAAGAGTTATGCCCCGTCAAATTAATAGTGCCGGATTCAACCTTGCGGCCAACGATCACGATATTCCATCCGTCGAGAATGCGTCTGATCGCGATCACGTAGGCGGTTTGTCGGAATACGTGTGGGCGAAGGCCGCCGACTGGTTTTGCGACACGCGCCGCGAGCAAGCCAAGGCGCTTCTGTTCGAGTTGATGTCGGACGCCACCGACGGCGGGAAGAAAGCCGACTGTTTTCGTCGCTTGAGAGAGTTGGCCGCGTCTGGATTCACGGATAGATTTCAAATCAGCAGTAACTACGTTGAACGTGGCGAGGACTATTCGCTATGCCTTGACGGACAAGAGAACGGCATAAGATTTACCGTTCAGGGCGATTATTTGAAGAAACTAAAAGAATGGGAAGACGCGGCGCCTCCCGGCGAGTTTAGAACAGAGGTCGCCAATCAGCTTCAGCACGCTTATCTAATAAAAGCTCAAGTGTTTGTGCTCGATGGAGAGAGCATCACATCGTTGCCAGAACTGCCCGATTCGCTGCAAACGCTTCATATTGGGCGTTGTACCGCGCTCGGGTCCCTACCTGAGCAATGGCCTGCTTCGCTGAGCGAGCTCTATGTCTGGAGATGTCCTGCGCTTGATTCGCTGCCCGAGCACTGGCCTGCTTCGCTGCAAACGCTTCGCATTAGGGATTGCGAGGCGCTTGCATCGCTGCCCGAGCATTGGCCCGCTTCGCTGCAAGAGCTTCGTATTACGTACTGTGATGTGCTTGCATCGCTACCCGAGCACTGGCCCGCTTCGCTGCGAGTGTTTCGGATTGGGGATTGTCCTGAGCTTGACTCGCTGCCCGAGTACTGGCCCGCTTCGCTACAAGTGCTTCGGATTGAAGGTTGTGAAGCGTTTGTATCGCTGCCCGAGCACTGGCCCGCCTCGCTGCAAGCGCTTCGGATTGACGATTGTGAAGCGCTTGAATCGCTGCCTGGGCGCTGGCCCGCTTCGCTGCAAACGGTTTGGATTGAGGGTTGCGAAGCGCTTGCATCGCTGCCGGCGCATTGGCCCGATTCGCTGCAAAGAATCTATGTCGGGCATTGTGAAGTGCTTAGCGCGCTGCCCGAGCGGGCGCCGGCTTCACTGAGTAGACTTATTATATGGCGCTGTCCCAAGTTGGAAGAGTTTGATTCGGCCTTCCTGCCGGCGCAAGACTGGTGGTATTTCAGAGCGGGCGCCTTGCAGGACGATCTTGCACTGTTTCGTCGCTCCTGGGAAGCAATCGTAAATGAAGACGATTACCCGTCGTTTCAAGCTTTATTGGATCGGTTGAGAGGGGAACCCCTGGTCAATTATGTAAAGCCCTTGGACGTTGTCGAAGTGATAAAGGGGGTGATCGAATCGAACGTGGCCAGGGCCCAGATTCTGGAGCAATCGCAATCCGCGGCGCAGAACTGCGAGGATCGGCCGCTGACCATCTTCAACACCGTGCAGTCGATAGCGCGTTTCAGTCGGCTGCAACACGAACAAGCGCCCGTTGCGGAACTGCTGGGCCTGGCCGAGGGCATGCTGAAGACGGCGCTGCTGGACGAGGCGACAATTCCTGTGATGCGCAAGCAATGGGAAGAGGGGCGACGCTTTGGAAATGACAACCGGGAAAACCCCGGTCCCAATCTGTCGGAGGCTCTGGAGGTTCAGCTTGAATTGCGTCGCGCCCTGGGCGATGAGCTGGGGCTGCCTTTCGTGGCGAACTCGCGCTATTCCGAGGGCATGGCGCAACTGAACGACAGCGATAAACAATTCGTCACCCAGTTTGTGCAAGCCAGGATGGCCGATATGGACAGCAGGATCTCGGGACTGATCAGCATCCCGATGTGGGCATTCTATGTGAAACAGCAATGCCAGGTCGAACTGGAAGCCATTTATGATAAGTACTGGAATCTTCTTGAGCGGCTCGAGGATGAGAAGGAGCGGCTGAACAGTCAGGAATATGATGAGGGATACAGGCAGCTAAAGGCTGCGCGCGAAGCCGAAATCAATGGGGTCCTGTTCATGCGTACACGCGCGATTGCGACTGGCCAGCCAGTCCTTACGTTTTAACAGCGGATCTGCGCAAACTTTGAAAACAGGCAGGGTTCGGGCAAGGAAAGGATCGGGCGATCGGGTCGATGCGGTTCCCGAGGAATAGAATGGAGCCGGACGTGACTTTCATAAAGGACGATTGCGTGAACAAAAAGTATCGGATGCGATGGCGGGCGGGGGTATCGGGTTTGATGTGCCTTTTTCCCGTTCACGCGGAGAATCCGCCGAACGCGGAAGTAACCGTCGCCGAGTACGAAGCCGAACCTCTATTGGACCGCACCAAGTTTTATCTCCACGGCGTGGAGGCTGGGTTGCGATATGCCCTTGCCATCAATAAAATGAATCGACTGCCGGTAATTTATTGCCAGCCGGAACAGTTGGCGCTCAGTTCGAAAGACTTGGTCATGCTGGTGGATAACGAAATCGCGATTTCTCCGGACCTGGCCGTGGATAAGGACGTGCCCGTGGCGGTCGTGCTGCTGCGTGCCTTGCAACGCGCCTATCCTAGCGCGCCCAGGTAGCCTGGGAAGCGGGCGTGCATGGGTACGCCGCCGTCGCTATGAAACAGAATCGGGCGCATCAAAGGCTTTGGCAATCTCGCGCTTCATGCAAAGAACGAATGCGGTCAGTTGGTCGGGGCGTGATGCCAGTTTATCCTCGCCATGCCCCAGATAGGCTTGCCGGGCTTCCTGCAGTACCGATGCGTGTTCGGTAGGCAACCGCCGCATGGCCCAGTCGGCCGCGGCGTCTTTGGATGCGATGCTTCCGCTGGCGGCACTGTACCAGATTCGGGCCATGGTCAGCACGACGTTGCGTTCGTCGCCCGCCCAATCCGATGGCCTATTCCATAATTCCAGCGTGCCGGCCAGCGCGCGATAAAGATCGATTTTTGGAACCGGATCGAAAAAATTCTCCGCTCGGGGGCCCATCAAGGCAATGCCATGTCGCCTTGCCTTCGTCAGCAGAATTGCCAGGTCCGCATCGAAGGCGGGTGGTTCGAAGATGCCGGCAAGGATGTCTTGGCGCAGCCATTCCCCGAATTGCAGCTCTCTTCTGGCTGGGTAGCGCCACGGCATTACGTCATCGCGTACGACAACTGTGATTTCCAGGGGGCGGAGTGTCTTGTCATGGCCGGGCGGGGCGGAAACGTACAGCAGGTCGAGCATCAGCTTGCGCCGTGCGTCCTCATCGAGTCGAGTAGCAACAGTCACCAGCACATCGATGTCGCTATATGGCTTGAGACCGCCGTCCAATGCCGAGCCGTAAAGGTGCGTGGCGAGTCGCGCCGAGGCTAGATGGCGGTCGATAACCTCACATGCTTGTGACAGTTGCGCCGATATTTCGTCGGGGACTCCCTGATTCGACGGCGCCGGCGCAATGCCGTCAAGAGGCGCGGGGGCAAGGTCGGACCGTTTGCGCATGCCTATGGCCCTTCTGAACAGCGACGGTGTGTCTGCTCATCCGTTTCACGAAACTTATCGGAGAATGTGGTCCGGTAGAGATACACCATATCTACAAAGCGCTCTCAAAATAGTTATCCATTGTTTCTCTCATCAGGTCTAGCTCCGCTCCCTGGGTAGGCTGTGCGTTCTACGCCATTTGGGATGGAGGCGTGTAACGCGATGGGACATTCATCAAAGGCTTGATGCAAAGATACAGCCATCCGGCGATAAAATTTTCCCATGTGCCGGCATTTCATAGTTCATGCGGCCATCAAGAGCCCAAAAACCAATGGCAGGGAGACCAGCATGTTGACCACAGCCAGAAAGCGCAATCGGCGTGAAGAGGCGGAGAGCGGCCGCTCCCGTTCGAGCGGCGGGGTCTTGGGCGCCTTGAAGGTCTCGCATCCGGATCGCATCGTCGACCCTTCGACCGGCATACGCAAGATAGATGTGGTCCGTTATTATGCGCTCGTTGGCGAATGGATGGCGCCGCATCTGAAAAATCGTCCCGTCTCGCTGGTGCGCGCGCCGGACGGCATCGACGGCCAGACGTTCTTCCAGAAGCATATGGCCAAGGCGCGCATGACGGGAGTCAGGCGCCTGTCCCGGCATCTCGATCCCGATCATGAACCGTTGATGGAGGTGGCCTCGGCGCGGGGGCTGGTGTCCGCCGCGCAAATGAACGTGATCGAGTTCCATACCTGGAATGCCATGAAAACGCGCATAGACAGGCCGGATCGCATGACCTTCGATCTGGATCCGGGAAAGGGAGCCGAATGGGCGCAAATGCAGGAAGCCGCGATGCGGCTTCGTTCCTGCCTCGCGGAGCTGGAGCTCGTGTCTTTCGTCAAGACCAGCGGCGGCAAGGGCCTGCATGTCATCGTGCCTTTGAAGCGCCGCCACGATTGGGATCTGGTCAGGGATTTCTCCAAGGCGATCGTCCAGCATTTGGCGGGCACCTTTCCCGACCGCTTTTCGGCGAAGAGCGGCCCGCGCAACCGGGTGGGCAAGATATTCATCGATTACCTGCGCAATGGCTTTGGCGCGACCACCGTCGCCGCGTGGTCGTTGCGTGCCCGGCCTGGACTGGGCGTGTCGGTGCCCGTGGCCTGGAGCGAAGTCGCCGCGCTGCGCAGTTCCGCGCAGTGGCATATCCGCGATATCGAAGAACGCCTGGACCAGGGCAATAGACCGTGGAGCGGCTATGACAATTCGGCGCGCACGCTTACCGCCGCCATGAAGATTCTGGGCTACAAACCCGGGTAGCACCGGCGCCGATCGATGGCCTCGGGGGTTTTCTTGATAACATGTACGTGGACGCATGAATGGATGCATAGCGGCGTCACACCCGATAGGAGATCATCATGGATAACGATGCATCGGTTTACCGCGTTCAAGGACGCTGCCTGTGCGGGGCGGTCACGCTGACGATCAAAGCGGAGCAGCCGTCCATGGGCGTATGCCATTGCAACATCTGCCGCCGCTGGGGCGGTGGCCCGCTGATGAGCGTGGAGCAGCATGACGTCCCCGATGTCCAGGGGATGGAGCATGTCGGCGTCTATGCGTCTTCGGACTGGGCGGAGCGCGGGTTCTGCCTGCAATGCGGCAGTCATCTGTTCTATCGCCTGAAAGAGGGCAACTTCTACGCGATTCCCGTCGGATTGTTCGATGAGGGCGGCAACTGGGAGTTCAACCTGCAGATTTTCATCGATCAGAAACCTTCCAATTACCAGTTTGCCGATCAGACCGCCGTCATGACCGGGCAGGAAGTCTTCGACCAGTGGAGTGCCGGCAAAGGTTGATCCGATGTCGCGGTGCCGGCGCGTTCGCCGCTCAGTCTTGCATGACGGTGCGGGCGCCGCCAGGCCGAACCATTCCGTGGCTTCGAAGCCGGGAATCAATTCCGCCGCGGTCGGCACGTCGGGAAAGACGGGTGACCGCGTAATGCCGGCGACAGAAATGACTTTCAGTTTGCCGGACTCGACATGGGGCTGGACCGATGCCAGGTCCAGCACGGCCAGCGGGAGCGTGCCTCCCAGCAGATCGCTCACGATGGCTCCGCCTCCTTTATAAGGGACATGCACGAATTGCGCGCCCGCGAGCTGATTGATCTGTTCCATAGAGAGATTGGCCATGGAGCCCACGCCGGACGTGCCATAGGCGCCATAACGCTCGGGGGATTCTTTGGTCAGCGCGATCAGCTCGGGAAGATTGCTCGCGGGAAATTCGGCGCGGGCCAGGATGAGCTTTGGGGCGCGGTTGATGACGGTGATGGGTGCGAAATCCTTGAGGACGTCGTAGGGCATCTTGCTTTGTATCGAGGGTTGGATAAAGTGCCCCGTTACCAGAAATCCGAAGGTATAGCCGTCCGGTTGCGCCTTGACGATGTCGGCGCCGCCTATCATGCCGCCCGCTCCGCCCTTGTTCTCCACGACGACGGTTTGCCCCCATTTCTTGCTCAGGCCGTCGGCCAGGAAGCGCATCATGTGGTCCGCCGGACCGCCCGGCACGAAGGGGACGACGGCGCGCACTTGCCGGTTCGGATAGTCCGTCGCGGCATGCGCGGCGCCCGATAGCGGCCCCATTGTGAATAGGAATGAGGCCGTCAGCAGTAGTTTGGATATTTTCATATGTCTCCTCCTTGGATCGACTTGGGCGTGTTTTGAACGATTCTTGTGTCCTGTGGGGCTGGACAGGAAACTAGCGTTTGTAGACTTTGTCGGGCGCCTCGCCGTAGGGCGGCGTGTAGATGACCAGCACATGGGCGGGCGTTTCGCTCGTGACCACGAAGGTATGGAACGAGTCCGGCGGAAAATAGCAGGCATCGCCCGCTTCCAGGTCCGCTCGCTGGCCGTTGACGGTGGCGGTGGCCGTGCCCGAGATCAGATAGCAGACTTGCTCGATGCCTGGGTGCGCATGCGGTTCGGCCCCTTTCCCTTTCTCGACGATGCCGAGCAGGACTTCGACCCCGGTCTGGCCCACGGTGTCCGGACCGATGATGCGGTGATTGCGGGTGCCGGTGTGATTGGCGGGGTGGTATGCCGGCACGTTTCGTCCTTTGACGAAATAAGTCTGGGTCATGCACTTCCTCGTTCGTTGACAAAGTCGTCGTTCATCGCTGCAAGCGTATCGGCGCCATGGTTTCCCGTGATGGGCGCGCCGTGGACTGTTCTCGTTGCCGCCGTGAATGGTGGAAGACGGACTCATTCTATAGTTCTGTTTTCCAAGCATCCAATCTAAAATATGTGTCCTGTAATATAAAAAATATATAAGTCAAGAAACACATGAGCAGGGCGAGGGGAAAATGATTACCTTGAAGCAGATGCGGTATTTTCTTGTGCTGGCCGAGGAACTGAACTTCAGCCGAGCGGCGGAGCGGTTGTCGATTACCCAGCCGCCGCTCTCTTCCAGCATCGCCTTGCTGGAAGAAAACCTGAATGTGCGGCTTTTCGAAAGAAACAAGCGCAGAGTGGTGTTGACGCCGGCCGGCAAAGGCTTCATGCGCGAAGCGCGCCATGCCTTGAATCAGACGAAGCGGGCCTGCGAAGTCGCCCGATCCTTGGATGCGGGCAGAAGCGGGTATATCGATGTGGGAATCACGGGCACCATGCTTTTCAAGCGTGTGCCCGAAGTGGTCCAGGCCTTCATGCAAGCCAATCCGGGCGTGCATGTCACCCTGAGCGAGCAATCGACCGCCGAGCAGATCGATGCGCTGGCGGCGCGGCGGCTGGACGTCGGATTCGTCATTCATTCGGAGACGCCCGATAAGCTGACCGGCGAGCCTCTGGCCGACGAGGTATTCGTGTGCTGCCTTTCCGTGCGTCACCCCTGGGCGCAGCGGCCGTCCATTTCCCTGCGCGAGCTGGCGCAGGAGTCGTTCGTGATGCTTGTCAGGGAACAGTCGCCGAACAATTACGATAATGTGATCAGCAGTTGCGTGAAGGCGGGTTTCTACCCGAAGATACGTTTTTCGGCGCGCCAGTGGCTTACCGTCTCCGCGCTCGTCGCGTCCGGCCTTGGCGTGGCGCTGGTTCCTTCGTCCATTGCGGCTTCGGGAATCAAGGGCGCGTGCTTTCTGCCGCTGAGCGACGCGCAGATCACCTCGCGCACGTGGTGCCTGCGGCATCAGGACAACCATGATCCGGTCGTGCTGTCTTTCTTCGATGTACTCTTGAAGGCGATGGGCCGGCAGACCCGCTGCTCAGGCGTGTAAAGGAGGGACGGCCGATACTGGCGATCCCGCGCTGAATAAGCATATGAGCAATTAAGAAATAACTAGCCTATCGTTCGTTCCGGCCGGCAAGGTGCCTAGAATGGTTTTATTCAGAACCCTATCGAGTAAGCAATGCTGGCGCCTTCCTACCTGCCCGAATCCAAGCACAAGTTGCTTGCCGAACTCACGGACGGCCTGGACCCCCAGGCCTTGAGCTGGTTGTCCGGATACTTCGCGGGGTTGGAGCAAAGCGGGCCTGCCCGGCGCGGCGCGGCGCCCGCCATCAGCGCGGTGGCCGTGCCCGACGTCGCCAGGCGGCTCACGATCGTGTTCGGCAGTCAGACGGGCAATGCCAAGCGTGTCGCCGAAACTCTCGCGGATCGTGTCGCATCGCTTGACATGAACGTGCGTCTGGTCCGCGCCGACCGATACGTGACGCGTGAGCTCAAGGATGAGCATTTGCTGTACATCGTCATGAGTACCCAAGGCGAAGGCGAGCCGCCCGACGATTCCATGTCGTTCGTGGAGTTCCTGAGCAGCCGCCGCGCCCCCAAGCTTCCTCATCTGAAGTATGCGGTCCTCGGGCTGGGTGATTCCAGCTACCCGTTGTTCTGCGGCATCGCCCAGAGCATCGATGCGCGTTTGGGCGAACTGGGAGCCGAGCGCATACATGGCCTGGGCATGGCCGACCTCGATATCGAGACCGTCGCCTCGCCCTGGCAGGACGCTGCCGTCGCGCTGGCCCAGAAAGCCTTGAAGCAGGCCGATGCGCCCAGCGCCAATGTCACGCCGCTCTATCCCAAGGCCGCCGCCGTTTCCCGCGACCAGCCTTTCCTGGCCGAGCTGCTGCAGAACCAGCGCATAA
Organism: uncultured Burkholderiaceae bacterium; assembly: GCA_964551305.1. Classification (GTDB taxonomy): domain Bacteria; phylum Pseudomonadota; class Gammaproteobacteria; order Burkholderiales; family Burkholderiaceae_B; genus JBAZDC01. The sequence continues at coordinate 2,660 of CAZKBT010000066.1, read as the reverse complement.
CGGGGCGCGGCAGCGACAAAGACGTGCGCCATCTGGAGATTTCGCTGGAAGACTGCCAGTTGCGCTACCAACCGGGCGACGCCCTGGGCGTGTGGCCTCGCCAGTCTCCCTTGCTGGTCCAGGCCGTCATTGCCGAACTGGGACTGGATGCCCGTGAAACCGTGCAGATCAACGAGGTGGCGCGCAGCCTCGAGGAGTGGTTGACGGATCATCGCGAACTGACCCAATTGACCAAGCCGTTTTTGACCGCTCATGCCGAGCGCGCGGACAGCGACGAGCTGAAAGGAATGTTGCAGGCCGACGCCTTGGATGCGCTGAAAGCCTATCTGGGCTCACGGCAACTGCTCGACGTATTGAAAGCCCATCCCGCCAAATGGACGGCGCAGAGCCTGGTCGAGGCGTTGCGGCCATTGACGCCGCGCATGTATTCCATCGCCTCCAGCCAGGCCGTAGTGGAGTCGGAAGTGCATCTGACGGTGGCCAATGTGGCCTATGACTGCGATGGCGAAAGCCGCTGGGGCGTGACGTCTCATTTCCTGAGCGAGCTTGCCGAGGGAGAAAGGCTGCCCATCTTTATTGAGGAAAATTCGCGCTTTCGCTTGCCTGCCGATGCGTCGCGTGACGTCATCATGATCGGCCCTGGCACGGGGATCGCCCCGTTTCGCGCCTTCGTCCAGGAGCGCAGCGCCAGCGGCGCCAGCGGCCGCAACTGGCTGTTTTTCGGCAATCCCCGTTTTTCGTCCGATTTCCTCTATCAGACCGAATGGCAGCGTGCCTTGCAGGACGGCCATCTGGATAGGTTGGACCTGGCTTTTTCCCGCGATCAGACTGAAAAAGTCTACGTCCAGCACAAGCTGCTCGAACGCGCCGCCGATGTGTACGGCTGGCTGCAGGCAGGCGCGCATCTGTACGTATGCGGCGATGCCACCCGTATGGCGAAAGACGTGCACGGGACGCTGCTGCGCATTGCGCGGGAAGAGGGCGGCCTGGATGAGGCGCAAGCCAAGCAGTGGCTGGACGACCTGGCGGCGCAAGGGCGTTACGCCCGAGACGTTTATTAACATCGGCTGGAATACGCATGAGCAATGTCCTTTCGCATCTCGAACAAATCAAGGCGGCCAGCCGCCATCTGCGCGGCACCATCGAAGCCGGGTTGAACGACCCCGTTACCGGCGCCATCAGCGACGATGACAACAAACTGCTCAAGTTCCACGGCAGCTATCAGCAGGACGACCGCGACGTCCGCGACGAGCGGCGCAAGCAAAAGCTGGAGCCCGCCTATGCCTTCATGATCCGCGCCCGCCTGCCCGGCGGGGTCGTTACGCCGGCCCAATGGCTGGCGTTCGACGACCTGGCCTCGACCTATGCAGGCCGGGGCCTGCGCATCACCACGCGGCAAACGTTCCAGTGGCACGGCGTCATCAAGCGCGATTTGAAGCCCGCCATGCAGGCTATAAACCAGGCCATGGCGACAACCATCGCAGCGTGCGGCGACGTCAACAGACAGGTCGTGAGTTCCGTCAATCCCTTGCTTTCCAGCCAGCACGAGCTCGTGCACGAGTGGGCGCAAAAGCTGTCCGACCATTTCATACCGCGCACCCGGGCGTACTACGAGATATGGCTGGATGGCGAAAAGATATCGGACGAACCCGAGGAAGAACCCATCTACGGCGATACTTATTTGCCGCGCAAATTCAAAATGGGCATTGCCATTCCCCCCATCAACGACGTCGATGTCTTCGCGCAAGACCTGGGCCTGATCGCCGTTATCGGGAACGGCCTGCTCCAAGGCTTCAACGTTGCCGTCGGCGGGGGCATGGGCGCCACGCATGGAGACGACACTACTTATGCGCGCCTGGGCAGTCTGATCGGCTTCGTGCCGCCGGAACGGCTCATCCAGGTCGCCGAAGGCGTCGTCACCTTGCAGCGCGATTACGGCAATCGGACGCAGCGCCAGCACGCCCGACTCAAGTACACATTGGACCATCGCGGCCTGGACTGGTTCAAGGCGCAGCTCGAAGAGCGCATCGGCTTCGCCTTGCAGCCAGTGCGGCCCTACCGCTTCGAGCAAAATGGCGACCGCTACGGCTGGTGCCAGGGCGAAGACGGTCAATGGCATCTCGGCCTGTACATCGAGTCGGGGCGCGTGTGGGACCATGAAGGCGGGATGTTGCAAACCGGCATGCGCGAAATCGCCAGGACATTGAAAGGCGAGTTTCGCCTGACCTGTAATCAAAATCTGATCATTGCCAATGTCGCCTCTGAGGACCGGGCCGGCATCGAGGCGCTGGTGGAGCGCTACGGCCTGGACGGCTACCATCGCCAAAGCGGCGTTCGCCGCCACAGCATTGCCTGCGTGGCATTGCCCACCTGCGGCCTGGCCATGGCGGAAAGCGAGCGCTACGCGCCGGTTCTCCTGCCCAAGCTGGAAGCACTGCTGGCCAAGCACGGCTTGGCCGATGCGCCTATTCTGCTGCGCATATCGGGCTGTCCCAACGGGTGCTCCCGTCCTTATCTGGGGGAGATCGCGCTGGTTGGAAGAGCCCCGGGCCGCTACGATTTGCGCCTGGGCGCCGACTTTACCGGCGAACGCCTGAATGTCAGCTATCGCGAAAACGTCACCGAGCCCGAGATTCTAGGCACGCTGGACGGCCTGTTCG
>CAZKBT010000065.1:0-18245 GCA_964551305.1 uncultured Burkholderiaceae bacterium | reverse complement strand
GCCCGATCATAGTCCCGCGCCAGGACGGTTACGTGATGCCTGGCGGCCAGCTCGCGCGCCAGGGACACGCCGTAGGCCTCGGCGCCGCCGAATCGATTCCCGAACCGGTCCACGACGAAGGCGATGCGCAGGCGCCGCGCCGCGCCGTCCGCCGAACCCTTCGCCCCGTCCGTCGCCGGGTCCCGACCGGCGTGCGCAGCCCGCGCCATGCCCTCAATCCCGGCGGCGCTTGTCTTCCAAGCGCGTCAGGCACTTCTGCAGGAAACGGACGATGTGCGTGGTCCGCGCCACGGTAACCCTGGGCAAGCCGTAAAGGTCGTCGTCGGAACGCGCCAGGCCGCGAACGGTGGTCGTCGCCGTCAGATAGCCCGCGTCCCGCACCATCCGTCGGATTTCCGGCGATTCGTCGCCGTATGGGTAGCAGAACGCCGTGACCGGCGCGCCAAGGGCGTCTTCGAGCTCGAGCTTGGACTGCCGGATCTGGTAGTCGGCCAGTTCAGGGGACAATTCGGGCAAATGGGGATGGTCCAGCGTGTGCGAACCCACTTCCATGCCCGCCTGGTCCCATTCGCGCATTTGCCCGACCGACATCAGCGGCGAATGCGGCACGCCGTTGCGGGCGTCCCAGACGTTGCCGCCGCTGAATTGGCGGGCCACGAAATAATTGGTGGCCGTGAAGTCGCAATCATGCAGTACCGGCAAGGCGTGCTTGTGCACGTTGCTGAAGCCGTCGTCGAACGTAATGCCGATGACCTTGCCTTTGCGGATGCCCTGAAGATAGGGCAGCAGATCGCGCATGGACAAGCCGCGATAGCCCAGCCTGCGCAGCCAGGCCATCTGCCGCTTGAAATCGGACGGATGCACGGTCAGGCCGCGGTAGCGCGTCCCGCGCGGGGCCGGCATGCCCACCTGATGGTACGTAAGTATCGGGATCATCCGCGAATTATAGAGCGGACGGCGCGTTACGAAGCGGGCCGGCGCGTCTTGGCCCACAGCCAGGCGATGGCCACCAGGAAGAACACCAGCGTGTTATTGCGCGAGAACATGATCTGCGTCTGGCCGGCGATCACATAGATGCTGATCAGGCAGGTCCCGCTCAGGGCGGCCATGCGCGCTTCGTAGTCGGGCGATCGCAGGCGTTTCCAGAACAGGACGAAGACGCCCGACAGCATGGCGCACATGCAAAGAAAGCCAAACACGCCCTGGAACAACAGAATCTCGACAAAGGAATTGTGCGTATTGGCCAGCATGCCCACCATGGGGTTTGCCTCGCCCTCTTTGATCAACTGGTCCCGGCGCTGCTCGTAGGCATCCCGGGACCAGCCCATCAAGGGCTTTTCCGATATCAGTTTTACGGCGGCGTCCCAGATCGCGAACCGCGCGCCGAGCGAGGTGGCGGCATTGCCCTGCTGGTACAAACGCAGGTCGGACACGGCGTCGTCATAGCGCTGCTTGACGCTGGGCACGCTGACCGCCAGGATGAGCAGGCCCGCCATGACGGCAACGGCTCCCATGCAGACGGCCCGCGCATTTTTCTTGTCGACCAGCGCCGCGCAAAAAAGCAGGACCACCACGGGCATGGCCACCCAGCCGCCGCGGCTGCCCGATATGATCGAGGCATAGAACCCGGCCGCCACCCCCACGCACAACGCGAAGCGCCAGAACGCCGCGCGCGGCGTGTCTTTCCGGATGCCGAAAATGGCCGCAGCGCAAAACACCGACATGGTCAACGCCACGTTGCCGAACTGGATGGCTCCCGTGTAACCGTAGCCGCGTCCCATATCCAGCGAATAGACATCCCTGATGGCCACGGCCGCCCCCGACAGGCACCCGAGTATCAGGCCCGACCATACCCACCGCGATCTGGGCGGATGAACGAGCAGCATCATGACGATGGGCGCGACCAGGAGGTAGCGGCTGGGCATGTCCCATTCACGCAATTCACTGCCATGATAAAGGGCGCTGACGATGCCGGCCGCGCCCACGAGCGCGAGCAGCCCCATCATCCATTTGTCATGCCGCTCCAGACGATACGGCCGTTGCGTGAGCAAATAGTACAGTCCCCCCAACGTCAGCGAGACCAGGCCCGCCATGTAGCCGCGCGGCACGGAAAGGAAGAGCGTGAAGAACAGAGCGATGCCAAATGTGGAAATGCATTGAATTACAACGATATTCTTATTGCTATGAAAAAACATAACCCATCCGTGACTGCTGAAAGAAGGCGAGTGCTTTCCCCATCATGGGGGTATGCAATTGTATCGACAGAAACATTTTCTGTCTAAATGTGTGCATCATTGGACGACCGAGCGGTAAACCTGCTCCATCCTGTCGGCGAATCGGACGATGCAGAACTCACTGCCGGCCCGCTGCCTGGCGGCCTGCCCGCGCTGCCTGAGCAGCATCGGCGCATGCAGCATTTGCCGAACGACGGCGACGATGTCGCGGGGGCTGTTTTTGGGCACGATCCAGCCGTGAACGTCGTGCTCGAGATTTTCGGGCAGGCCGCCCGCGTCGGACACCAGGACGGGCAGGCCCATCGCCATCGCTTCGCGGCAGGCATAGGACAAGGCCTCTTTGTGGGACAGCACGAACCCCGCGTCCGAGGCCCCCAGGACGTCGCGCACATCGTCGAGCAGGCCCGGAAACACCAGATTGGCCTTGAACCCTTGGGGCATGAGCCGGCCGCAGTCTTCAGGCCGGGGCTTGTCGCCCGCCACGATAATGTGGATGCGGCGCTGCTCCTCGGCGCCTAGCTGCGCCACCGCCCGCACGAGATCCAGCCAACCCTTGTCGAGATCGGTTCCGCCGGTCGAGCCCAGCACCAGCGCATCGCGGCCGACGGGACCCAACAGGGCATGGCGCACCCGCCAGCGCCGCTGCTCGTCATAGGGCTTGAAATGATCGATGTCGATGCCGTTACGCACGACGTGTATGGGACGCAGCGTATAGTCCGTGCGCGAGAGCATTTGTTGCACATAAGCACTAACGGCAACCGCGGCGTCGGTGCCGAACCGCGCGCGCAGACGGTGGCCCAGGCTGGTGACGGGATGCACGTTGTGCTTGGTCCACACGATTCTGGGCGGCCTGGGCAATCCCATGCGCGCCAACATCACGTGGCGGTGGTCCGCCGAGCCGTTGACGTGGACCAGATCGAACTGCTCGCGATGCAGGAAACGGCGCAGCTCGGCGACCTCCATGGCCAGCGGCCAAGGGCGGCTGGTGAACAATCCCGGCAACACGCGCGCGCGGCCCACGGCGGATGCCGCCCGATACAGGCGCCCGGAGCACGGCGCCGACACGGTCAGGCTGTGATCGGAACTCAAGCCTTTGAGCAGGCTCAAGATATAAGTGGCATGGCCGCCGCCGTTGCCGTGGTGTATGTCGGTCAATAGTATTTTCATGCCGCCTGGCATATGAAACCCGAAAATGCGGCGTCACGCCGACGCTCGCTTTTCGCGCTTTTCCTGGTTGAGTAATGCGAGTTTACTGTAACGGTAGAAGCTTCCGGTCGCCGCCATGCCGGCCAGCAGCAAACCCTGCTTGCCGTCCAGAAAGCCGCGCCGCACGACATAGATACGGACGAAGGTCCAGAAAGCGCGCCCCAGCGCGCCGGCAATCGACGTCCTGCGCCCTTTTGCATGTTGGATGGCCGCGGCGTCGGTCGAATAGCGGTTGATCTTGGCGATCATCGACTCGAGGTCGGCATAGGGATAATGCAGGAAATGCCCGTCCAGAACCGCGACGGGCTGGTCGGTCAGCACGCTTTCGTGCACGGTCACGTCCTTGAACCGTCCCTGCCCCCGCTCGAACAGGCGCAGCACGTAGTCAGGCCACCAGCCGCCATGGCGTATCCAGCGCCCCGCGAACCGGGACAGGCGGGCGATCTTGTAGGCCTTGGCTCGGGGGGCGGCCAATTCCCGCTCGATGGCTTCGGCCAGCTCGGGCGTGACGCGCTCGTCCGCATCGATGGACAAGACCCAGTCGCTCGTCGCCAAATCCAGGGCCCGGTTCTTCTGCCGGCCGAAACCGGGCCAATCGCTCGTCACGGTCACCTTGGCGCCCCTGCCTCTCGCCAGCTCGCAGGTCGCGTCGGTGCTGCCCGAATCGACCACGATGATCTCGTCGGCGAACGCCACGGAATCCAGGCACGCCTCAATGTGCGCGGCTTCGTTCTTGGTGATGATGATGACCGAAAGCGTCGTCATGCCCGGCCTCCGCGCCCGCGTTTCCAGCGCTTGAATTTGTTGAACAAGGGGCCGATGAGCGGATGGGCGGCGACGATCACGCGCCGCCCCACGGAACCGCCCGTGGTATTGCGGACGGCGAAGCGGTAGATGCGCGAGGGATCGGCGCCCGGCCGATTCCGGCCGAATGCCTGGGTGGTGTACAGATAGCGGAAACCGGCCTGTTGGGCCAGCGTGATGTAATCCTGATCGAAGTAGCCCTGGGGCCAGCAGAAATGCGCGGAGACCTCGCCCAGCCGCTCTTGCAGTGTCTGGCGCGACAGGACGAGCTCTTGCGCCATCCTGGCGTTTTTATCCTCGTCGAGCAAGTCCCAGCGGGTATGAGTATGGGTATGGCTGTGAAATTCCATCACGCCCTGCTCGCGCATGGCCAGGATCTCGCTCCAGCGCAGCATGACGTCGTCCGCGCGGCCGTCGGCGATGCGCTGCTCGCATTCGCGATGATCGGGCGTTTCAGGCAGCGCGCCGCTCCCCAGGCAGGGCCGCGCGGGACCGTCGCCTATCCAGGACGTGACCAGGAACACCACGCCGTGAAAGCCGTATTTCTTCAGTAGAGGATAGGCATAGACCCAGTTGTCCAGGTAGCCGTCGTCAAAGGTGATGAGGATGGACTTGGCGGGGGCCGGCTGCCCCGACAGGTGCGCGGCGAACTGCTCGCAGGTCAGGCTGCGATAGCCGTGGCGGGCCAGCCATTGCAACTGATCCTCGAAATTGGCCGGCGAGCAATTGATCATGCCGTCCACCGGCGAAACATGATGGTACATCAGTACCGGAACCGTCCGATTGGCGCTCATGGGCGTCGCTCCTTCAGCCAGCGGGCATAGGCGGCTTCGATGCGCGCGATCTGCGCTTTGGTGGTGAAACGATCGTCCGCCCGGCAATACGCTTTGCCAGCCTGCCCCATTTTACGCCGCAGCCCGGGATCGTCGATCAGGCGGCGCAAGGCCGCCGTCAAAGCGGGGCCGTCGTCCAGCGGGACCAGCAGGCCGCTGACGCCGGGCAGCATCATCTCGGGCACGCCGTCCACCGCCGTGCCGACCACCGGCAGGCCCGCCGCGCCCGCTTCGACGAACACCGTGCCCGAGGCCTCTTTGCGCGTGGCCAGCGCGAAGATGTCGAAACCGGCCAGCACATTGGGGATGTCGCTGCGATTGCCCAGCAAGTGCACGCGCTTGTCCAGGCGCCGCTCGGCGACGTAGGCGGCCAGCTCCTCGAACAACGGCGAACCGCCGCCCGCGAACACCAGATGCACATTGGGCCGTTCGCGTATCAGCGGCGCCATGGCGTCGATCAGGTCGCGATGCCCTTTCTGGGTCCGCATGACGGCCACGCAGCCGACCACGATATCGGTCCGCGCCAGGCCCAGCTCGCCGCGCAGCGTGGATTGTTCGGGCAGCTCGGGCATGGAGACCGCGGGATACACCGTAGCCACGTGCCCGGGCTCGACACCGCGTTCGATCAACCCGTTGCGCACGAAATCGCTGGCCGTGGTGACCCGATGCGGCAGGATGGTATAGCTCAGCAGGGAGCCGACCTTGTTGGCCAGATGGCGCGTGCGCACGATCAGGGGCGTGCCCGCCAGGCGCGCGGCGCAGGCGGCGATGATGGTGTCGCGCCGGCTGTGGGAATTGACCACGTCGAACCTCCCGCGCCGCATGACGCCTTGCAGCATGGCGACGCTGCGCACGAAATTGACCGGGCCGTCCATGCAGGTCGTGTGCACGGTGAAGCCCTGTTCGCGCAGGCGCTGCGTCAGCACGGCGTGGGGCTGGCACGCCGCCTCGAGGTGATGGCCGCGTTCGCGCATGGCCAGCATCATGCGATAGATGTATTGCTCCTGGCCGCCGAAACTGGTGGCCGCCTCGGAATGCAGGATGCGCAAAGGCGTGATCATGAATAAACGATCTCCAGATCGGTGGGCGCCATCCTGGCGCGGAGCTGTTCGAACAAATCATCCACCATGTGCACGCGCCAGGCTTCGCCGAGACGAACCCGGCATTGATACGCGGCGTTCTCGAGCTGCAGCTCGACCTGCACGCCCGGACTGGAGGACGTCGGCGTGACGCAGAACGGCTGCAGAGCCTGGCGCAGCGTCTGCGGATCGGGGTTGCGCGCCAGGGAGATGCGCAAGCAGCGCGCCCTGGCCTCGCGCACCAGCTGCAAGTCGTAGACCGACTCGGCCGATACGCGCAAGCCTCCCGAGTAATCGTCGTGGCTGACCTTGCCGTGAATGATGATCAGGCTGTCTTCCTTGAGGCGGTGGCGATGCTGTTCGTACAACTCGTTGAAAATGGCGACCTCGAGCTGCGCGGAGCCGTCGTCCAGCAAGGCATACAGCATCTTGCCGCGCCGGGTCATCTTCACCCGCACCGACGACAGCGCGCCGGCGAACCATTGCAGGCTGCGCGACGGATCCAGCCTGGCCAGCGGGGTCGGGGCGAAGCGGCGGACCTCGTCGCGCCATGCATCGAACAGATGGCCGCTGAAGTAAAAACCCAGGGCCGCTTTTTCTTCCATCAAGCGGGTCTGCAAATCCCATGGCGGCACTTTGGCCAGCTCGCCCTCGACGATGTCGTTGCTATTGTCGTCGAACAGGGATACCTGATTGGCGCTGCGCTCGGCCTGCTCGGCCGCCTCGATGGCGTTGCCCACCGTGGCCAGCAGCGCCGCCCGGTTCTCTTCGATGCCGTCGAAGGCGCCGGCGCGGATCAAGGCTTCAATGGAGCGGCGATTGACGGCATGCCTGTTTACCCGCCGGCAGAAATCGAACAGGCTGGCGAACGGCCCGCCCTCTTCCCGCACCCGCACGATCTCTTCGACCGCGCTTTGCCCGGTGCCCTTGACGGCGCCCAGGCCGTAGCGCATGGTGCGCGGCGGTTTGCCCTGCGCGCTGTACTCGTCGTGCACGGGCTCGAAGCGATAGGCGGACGCATTGATGTCCGGCGGCAGAACCGTCACGCCGTTGGCCAGCGCGTCCTTCCAGAAGGTCTGGACCTTGTCCGTGTCGTCCATGTCCGACAGCAGGGTCGCGGCCAGGAACTCGGCCGGATGATACGCCTTGAGCCACGCGGTTTGATAGGCGATCAGCGCGTAAGCCGCGGAGTGGGACTTGTTGAAGCCGTAGCCCGCGAACATTTCCATCAGGTCGAACAGCCTGACGGCCAGGGCGGCGTCATAGCCTTTTTCCACCGCGCCCTTTTCGAATATCACGCGGTGCGCCGCCATTTCCTCCGGCTTTTTCTTGCCCATCGCCCGGCGCAGCAGATCGGCGCCGCCCAATGTATACCCCCCCACGATCTGGGAGATCAGCATCACCTGTTCCTGATACACGATCACGCCGTAGGTGCTGCTGAGCACCGGCTCGAGCGTCGGATGGAAGTAATCGACTTCCGCGCGGCCGTGCTTGCGATTGACGAAGTCCACGACCATGCCCGATTCCAGCGGACCCGGGCGAAACAGCGCGAGCACGGCGATCACGTCTTCGAACGTGCTGGGCTTCAGGCTTTTGAGCAATTCCTTCATGCCGCGCGATTCCAGCTGGAATACCGCCGTCGTGTTGCCTTCGCTGAGCAGGCGGTACACCGCCGGATCGTCGAGGGACAGGCTCATGACGTCGAAGTCGGCGCGCGAGGGATTGAACTGGCGCACGTAGCGCACCGCCCAATCCAGGATAGTCAGGTTGCGCAGGCCCAGGAAGTCGAACTTGACCAGGCCGGCGGCTTCCACGTCGTCTTTGTCGTATTGCGATACGGCGTTGCTGTCCGTGCCCGGCTGGCAATAGAGCGGGCAGAAATCGGTCAGCTTGCCCGGCGCGATCAGCACGCCGCCGGCGTGCATGCCGATGTTGCGCGTCAGGCCTTCGAGCGGACGCGCCAGATCGATCAGCGCGCGGACTTCTTCTTCCTGCTCGTAGCGCTCCTTGAACGCGGGTTCGTCGGACAGGGCGCGATTCAGGGTCCAGGGATCCGCCGGATTGAACGGGATCAGCTTGGACAGGCCGTCGCACAAGGAATACGGCATCTCCAGGACACGCCCCACGTCGCGCACCACGGCCTTGGCGCCCAAGGTGCCGAACGTCGCGATCTGGCTGACCGCCTGCTTGCCGTACTTCTGCTTGACGTAGTCGATGACCCGCTCGCGGTTGTCCTGGCAGAAGTCGATGTCGAAGTCGGGCATGGATACCCGCTCGGGATTCAGGAAGCGTTCGAACAGCAAGTCATACCGGATGGGATCCAGGTCCGTGATCCCCAGCGAATAGGCGACCAGCGACCCCGCACCCGAACCCCGGCCGGGGCCGACGGGGACCCCGTTGTTCTTGCCCCAGTTGATGAAGTCGGCCACGATCAGGAAGTAGCCCGAAAAACCCATCGACGTGATGGTCTTGCATTCCCACTCCAGGCGCTCGAGGTATTTCGGATGATTCTCCCGGCGCCGCTCCTCGTCCGGAAACAGCTGGACCATGCGCTTGGCCAGGCCTTCATGGGACAGCCGGGTCATGTAGTCGTCCAGCGTCACGCCGTCGGGCGTCGGAAAATCCGGCAGGCGCGGCTTGCCCAGGTTCAGCGTCAGGTTGCAGCGCTTGGCGATCTCGACCGTATTGGCCAGCGCCGACGGGATGTCGGCGAAGCGCTGCGCCATTTCGTGCGAGTTCAGCAGGTATTGGTCCTGCGTAAAGCGGCGCACCCGACGCGCATTGCCCAGCTGCTCGCCTTCGGCGATGCAGACCCGCGCTTCGTGGGCGCGAAAATCGCCGGGCTGGATGAACTGCACCGGATGGGTGGCGGCGACCGGCAAGCCGGTATCGCGGGCCACGCGCAGCGCGGCCTGGACATAGGTTTCGTCGCCGTCGTGGCCGGCGCGCTGCAGCTCGATGAAATAGCTTCCCGGAAACGCCCGCCCCCATCCGGCGGCGACGGCGCGCGCCTCTTCCACCCGGCCGGCTTCGAGCAACTGGCCCACGTCGCCCGCTCGCCCGCCCGACAGCACGATCAGGCCCTGGCTTGCTTCTATCCACTGGCGCTGGACTTCGGCCCGGCCCCGGTATTGGTTTTCCAGCCAGGCGCGCGTCAGGATGTCGCACAGCGCCAGATAACCCTGGTTATCGCGGACCAGCAGCAGAATGCGGTGCGGCTTGTCGCGGTCGGATTCGTTCTGCAGCCATACGTCGGCGCCCGCGATGGGCTTGACGCCGGCCTTGCGCGCGGCGCGGTAGAACTTGATCAGCCCGAAAAGGTTGCCCAGGTCCGTCAGCGCGATCGCGGGCTGGCCCGAGGCCGCGGCCGTCTTGATCAGGTCGGGAATGCGCGCGATGCCGTCCACCACCGAAAACTCGGAGTGGACGCGCAAGTGCACGAATGGAGGCGGGAGAAGTGCGTCGTCAGTCATGGATCAGATTGTACCCAGCAAGCCGCCTCGAAAAACATCGGACGGCGGGCCGCGGAAAAAACTCAGCGCTGCATGGCCGCCCAGGCTTTTTCCAGCCGCTTGACCGATACCGGCATGGGCGTGCGCAGCTCCTGGGCGAACAAGGCCACCCGCAGCTCTTCGAGCATCCAGCGGAATTCGTCGAGCTTGGCGTCGGCGGCGCCCTTGAGCGCCGACTGCGCGCGCTGATACTGGGCCAGCAAAGGCGCCATGTCCGACATCAGCCGCGCGTCGCGCGCGGGATCGCCGCGCAGCTTGTCGATCCGCGCCTGGGCCGCCTTGAAGTACCGGACGAAATGGGGCAACTGCCCGGCGGGAGCATCGCGCAGGAAGTACTTGCCCATCAAAGCGCCCTGCTGCTTCTGCAAATCGGCATAGGCCGCCGCATGCGGCTTGGCCTGTGGCAGTTTTTTCTGCAGCGCCTGCCATTCGGCCAGGATCTGGGCGGCCAGCCGGCCCGCTTCCTGCGCCAGCAGGCCGACCCTGGCCTTGCCTTCGTTGCGGCGCGCCTCGAACGCAGCCTGGTCGGCCGGCCAGGGCTCGGCCAGGCACGCCTGTTCCAGCGCATGATCGATGATCTGGTCGCGCAGCTCTTCCTGCGTGCCCAGACTCATGTACAGCATGCTCATGCGCGTCAGGTCGGGCAGGTTCTTTTCCAGGAACTTGACCTGATCGCGCAATGCGAAGCGGAACAAGCGCAGCAATCCGGCGCGATGCTTGTGCCGCGCCTCGGCGGGATCGTCGAACACATCCAGGTCGCAATGCGTCTTGCGGTCCACCAGCGCGGGATAGCCGATGAAGGACTGGCCCTTGCGGTGGATTTCCATGAGTTCGGGCAGCGGGCCGAAGCTCCAGTCGGTCAATTTTTCGTGCGCAAGGGCCTGGGCGACCTGGGTGTCGCGCGCCGCCACTTTCTGGAACGACGCCTGCGCCTGGCGGCCGTGCTCGGCCTTGAGTTGATCCAGATTGCGTCCGCCCGACAGCATCCGCCCATGCTCGTCGACGACCTTGAAGTTCATGAACAAGTGCGCGGGCAAGGTTTCCTGCTTGAAGTCGCTGGGCTGGGGACGGACTTTCACCTCGTTCCACATGTCGGCGCTGATCGCCTCCGGCAGGCTGATGCGCGGGTCGGCGGCCCGCTCGAACCAGCGCTCGTAGAAGCCGGCGGCGTAGTCGGGCAAGGGCACGCAATGGCGGCGCAGCTTCTGCGGCAGGGACTTGAGCAGCAGGTGGACTTTTTCCTTGAGCATGCCCGGCACCAGCCATTCGCAGCGGGCCGCGTCGATCTGGTTCAGCGCGAACAAGGGAACGTTCAAGGTCACGCCGTCGCGCACGGAGCCGGGCTCGAAATGATAATCGAGCGTCATTTTCACGCCCTGCCATTCCAGCTGCTTGGGAAAGACGTCCGTCGTAACGCCGGCGGCATCATGCCGCATCAGCGCGTCGCGCGTGAGCTCGAGCGCCGCCGCCTGTTCTGGGGACAAGCGCCTGGCCCATTTTTCCAGGGACGCCTGTTCGCACATGCCGTCGGGCAGCTGCGCGTCGTAAAACGCATAGATCAGCCCGTCATCGACCAGAATGTCCGGACGGCGCGCCTGATGCTCCAGTTTTTCGATGGACGCGATCAATCGGCGATTGTGCAGGATGAACGGCAGATTGCTGTCGATGTCGCCCGTCACCAGGGCCTGGCGGATGAACAGTTCGCGCGCCTGGACCGGATCGACCTTGCCGAAGGAAATACGGCGGCCGTGATAGACGGGCAGGCCGTATAGCGTGGCGCGTTCGTTCGCGACGACTTGACGCGCCTTTTTGTCCCAGCGCGGATCCGACCACGAGCGGCGTATCAAATGGGCCCCCGCCTTTTCCAGCCACGGCGGCTCGATGCGCGCCACGCAGCGCGCGTACAAGCGGGTGGTCTCGACCAACTCGGCCGCCAGGATCCAGCGGCCCGCCTTCTTGACCAGCCGCGATGCGGGATGGATGTGAAAGCGGATGCCGCGCGCGCCCTGATAGCCGCCGCCGTCCTCGCTCTTCAAGCCGATGTTGCCCAACAGGCCGGTCAGCAAGGCCATGTGGATCTGCTCGTAGGTCGCGTCCAGCTTGTTGACGCGCCAGCCCTGCTCCCCGGCCATGGCCAGCAGCTGGCTGTGTATGTCGCGCCATTCGCGCAAGCGCGTGGGCGACAGGAAGTTTTCACGCAGCAGCGCCACGAGCTTGCGCTGCGACCGCTTGTGCGCGATCTGCTCTTCGTACCAGCACCACAGCTTGAGATAGGACAGGAACTCGGATTTGTCGTCGCCGAACTTGGCGTGCGCGGCCTCGGAGGCTTCGCGCTCCTGCATGGGACGATCCCGTGGGTCCTGCACGGACAGGGCCGACGCGATGATCAGAATCTCGTTCAAGGCCTGCTGCTCGCTTGCCGCCAGGATCATGCGCGCCAAGCGCGGATCCACCGGCAGGCGGGCAAGCGCCTTGCCGATGCCGGTCAGCTGGTTGGACTCGTCCAGCGCGCCCAATTCCTGCAGCAGCTGATAGCCGTCGGCGATGGCGCGCCCGGACGGCGCATCGACGAAGGGAAAGGTTTCGATGTCGTCCAGGCGCAGGGCGCGCATGCGCAGGATGACCGACGCCAGCGATGAGCGCAGGATCTCGGGGTCGGTGAACGCCGGCCGCTGTTCGAAATCCGCCTGCTCGTAAAGACGAATGCACACGCCCGGCCCCAGGCGCCCGCAGCGCCCCGCACGCTGGTTGGCCGAAGCCTGGCTGATGGGCTCGATGCGCAGCTGCTCGACCTTGTTGCGCCAGGAATAGCGTTTCACCCGCGCCAATCCACTGTCCACGACGTAGCGTATGCCGGGCACGGTCAGCGAGGTTTCCGCCACGTTGGTGGCCAGGACGATGCGGCGCGCATTGCCTTGCGGCTTGAAGATGGACTCTTGTTCGGCCTGGGACAGGCGCGCATACAGCGGCAGGATGACCGAGCCCGCGGGATGGGATTTGCGCAGGGCCTCGGCGGCCTCGCGGATTTCCCGCTCGCCGGGCAAAAAAACCAGCACGTCGCCCGCGCCGTGCCGCGCGCATTCAGCCACGCCGTCGACCACGGCGTCCATGAGATCGCGCTCGTCGTCCCCGGGGGCGGACGGGCGGCCCCCGGCCTGTCCGGCCTGTTCGGCCCGCGGCTCGTCCTTGCGCGCGGGCCGGTACAGAATTTCGACCGGATACAGCCTGCCTGACACCTCGATCACCGGCGCGGGCTTGCCGCGCTGCGCGAAATGACGCGCAAAGCGGTCGGCATCGATGGTCGCCGACGTGATGATGAGCTTCAAATCGCGGCGCTTGGGCAGCAGCTGCTTGAGAAAGCCGAGCAGAAAATCGATGTTCAGGCTGCGTTCGTGCGCCTCGTCGATGATGATGGTGTCATAGCGGCGCAGCAAGGGGTCGCGCTGGGACTCCGCCAGGAGGATGCCGTCGGTCATCAACTTGATGGCGGCATTGGGCCCCGTGCGGTCGCTGAAGCGGATCTGGTAGCCCACCCATTCCCCCAGCTGCGTGCCGAGCTCTTCGGCCACCCGCTTGGCGACCGAGGTGGCGGCCAGCCGGCGCGGCTGCGTATGTCCTATCATCTTGTCCAGGCCGCGCCCCAGCTCCAGGCAGATCTTCGGCAGCTGCGTGGTTTTTCCCGAACCCGTTTCGCCGCATACGATCACGACCTGATTGTCGCGAACGGCCTGCGCGATGGCGCCGCGCCGCGCGCTGACCGGCAGGTCGGGCGGATACGCAATGTCGGGAATGTGCGGCTTTTTCGATAAATTTGGGCGCTGTTGCATGAAACTTCTTTTAAACGTGTAGCCCATCATTATAATTTTGTGTTGATCCAAAGGTTAGGACTACCCGGCACCGCTATGACTACCCTCGAAACTGACACTATGTCCGCCCAGGACGCCCCGGAATTCGCGCCCGCCCAGTTCGTGCGCTGGTTCCGGGAAGTGGCGCCGTACGTCCACGACTTTCGAGGCAAGACCTTCGTCATCGCTTTCGGCGGCGAGCTGGTCAATGACGGCGTTCTGAACAACCTGATCCAGGACTTGTCGCTGCTGTCGGCGTTGGGCGTGCGCCTGGTGCTGGCCCACGGCTCGCGCCCGCAGGTCAACGAACAACTCAAGCTCAAGGGCTACAACATGCAGTTCGGGCGCGGCATCGAACCGACCACGGCCGAGGCGCTCGAATGCGCGAAAGAGGCCGCCGGGGAAATCCGCCTGGACATCGAGGCCGCCTTCAGCCAGGGCCTGCCCAATACGCCGATGTCGCATGCGCAGATCCGGGTGATCTCGGGCAATTTCGTGACGGCCCGGCCCATCGGCGTGATCGACGGCGTCGACTACAAGCATGCCGGCGCGGTGCGCAAAATGGACATCGATGCGATAAAAAGCATCATCAACCAGGGGGCGATCGTGCTGCTATCCCCGTTGGGGTTTTCGCCGACGGGCGAGGCATTCAACCTGGCCATGGAAGACCTGGCAACCAGCGCGGCCATCTCCCTGCGCGCCGAAAAACTGATTTTCCTGACGCAAGACCGGGCAATCTTCCACGACGACGGCTCGGTCGACACCGAGCTTGCCCGCGAAGAAGCCGACAGCCTGCTGGCCGATGGCAAGCTGGACGAAGACACGGCGTTCTTCCTGACCTACGCCTCGCGCGCGGTCAAGCGCGGCGTGGCGCGGGCACATCTGGTGCCGTTCACGCTGGACGGCAGCGTCCTTCTCGAAATCTTCACCCACGACGGCGTGGGCACGATGATCGTGGAGGATACGCTGGACGACCTGCGTCCGGCCACCGTCGACGACGTGGGAGCGATCGTGCGCCTGATCGAGCCGCTGGAGGCCGACGGAACGCTGGTGCCGCGCGGCCGGGCGGTGATCGAACGCGACGTCGAGAAATTCACGGTGCTGGAGCACGACGGCATCATCTACGGCTGCGTGGCTGTCATGCCCTACCCCGAGGATCAGATGGCGGAAATGGCCTGCCTGATCGTGCAATCCGAATGGCAGGGCGTGGGCGAAGGCGAGCTGTTGCTGCGCCACGCCGAGACGCGGGCCCGCGCGGCGGGCGCCAAGCGCCTGTTCGTGCTGACGACCCGCACGTCGCACTGGTTCATGAAGCGCGGCTTCGTGCAGGGCGGCATTTCGGACCTGCCCAAGGAACGCCAATCGCACTACAACCGGTCGCGCAACAGCCATATTTTCATCAAGAAACTATAGGGCGGGATGCGGGCGGCGCCGCGGCGCTTTACAATGACGCCATCGTTTTCTTTGATTGAAAGGTGTATGTCATGGCTCGGATGATTCAATGTGTAAAGCTCAAGCGCGAGGCCGAAGGGCTGGATTTCCCGCCCTATCCCGGCGAGCTCGGCGTTCGTATCTGGAACAGCATATCCAAGGAAGCCTGGGAACAGTGGGTGCAGACCCAGACTCGCCTGGTCAATGAAAACCGCCTGAACCTGGCCGACAGCCGCGCCCGCAAATACCTGACGCAACAAATGGAACGTTTCCTGTTCGACGACGTCGACGTCGAGGCGCAAGGCTACGTGCCGCCGGCGGGCTGAGCCCGCCTGAAACGAACGGATCGCCTGCCCGCGCGGCGATCCGTCACGCCGCCTTTTTCAGGCGCTTGATCAGGAAAGGCAGGAACAGGAAAAGGAAGGACAGCAGCAGGAAGGTTATGGACACCGGGGTTTCGAACAAGACCGACACCCTGCCCTGGCTGGCCGCCAAGGCCGTCCGAAGCTGGTTTTCCGCCAAGGGCACCAGTATCATTCCTATCAGCAGCGGGGCAATCGGAAAGCCGTAGACCCGCATCACATAGCCGAGCACGCCTAGGCCGGCCATCATCCCCAGGTCGAACACCGAGCCCGATACGCCCCAGATGCCCATGAGCGCGAAGATGAGGATGCCCGCGTACAGCTGAGGCCTGGGTATCTGCAACAGCTTGACCCAGATGCCGACCAAAGGCAGGTTCAACACCAGCAGCATGACGTTGCCGATGTACAAGGAGGCGATCAGCCCCCAGATCAGCTCCGGATTGCTGGTGAAAAGAAAAGGCCCGGGCTGCAGGCCGTAGTTCTGGAAGGCGGCCAGCAAGATCGCCGCGGTGGCGGAGGTCGGCAGACCCAGCGTAAGCAGCGGCACCAGGATGCCGGCCGCCGCCGCATTGTTGGCGGCTTCGGGGCCGGCGACGCCTTCGATCGCGCCTTTGCCGAACTCGTCTTTGTGGCGGGACAATTTTTTTTCGAGCGTATAGGACAGCATAGTCGGGATTTCCGATCCGCCGCCCGGTATCGTGCCGATGGGAAAGCCTATGGCGGTGCCGCGCAGCCAGGGCTTCCAGGAACGGCGCCAGTCGTCGCGCGTCATGAAGGCCTTGCCCTTGACCGCGATGATCTCGTCCTTGGAATGGGAATAGCGGCTGGCCACGTATAAAATTTCCCCTATCGCGAACAGGGACACGAGCACGACGGTGAGTTCGACGCCGTCGAGCAGATCCTGCGCCCCGAACGTCATGCGCGGCTGCCCCGTCATGGCGTCGATGCCGATCACGCCCAAGGCCAATCCTATGAACAGCGAAGTAAAGCCGCGCACCCTGGATGCCCCCATCACGACCGCCACCGACGTGAACGCCAGCACGGTCAGGGCGAAGTAATCGGCGGGCTTGAGCAAAAAGGCCAGCTCGGCCACCACCGGCGCGGCGAAGGTCAGCAGCAGGGTCGCGATGGTGCCCGCCACGAAGGAGCCGATGGCCGCCGTGGCCAGCGCCGCCGCGCCACGGCCCGCGCGCGCCATTTTGTTGCCTTCGAGCGCGGTCATCATGGAGCCCGCTTCGCCGGGCGTATTGATCAGGATGGAGGTCGTGGAGCCGCCATACATGGCGCCGTAGAGCACGCCCGCGAACATGATGAACGCCGACACCGGCCCGACCGAGACTGTGACGGGCAGCAGCAGCGCGATGGTCAGAGCGGGTCCGATGCCCGGAAGTATGCCGATGGCGGTGCCCAGCACCGATCCTATCAGGGCCCACATCAAATTGGCGGGCGTCAGCGCCACTTCGAAACCGTGCAGCAACAGCAGCAATGTATCCATCACACCCCCGCCAAGGGGAAAAAACCGCCCAGCTGCAGCCCCAGCCAGCCAAACAGAAACCAGCACAGCGTGGCCAGCACGAAGCCGGCGATCAGGTCGGAGACGAGACGTTTGGAGCCGAACGCGCGCGCCACCAGCATGAAGGACAGCATGGCGGTGACCGGCAGGCCGAGCGTCTCGATGGCCAGGGCCGGCAGCACGGCCGCGAGCAAGGCGGTGACGAAGGCGCGCTTATCCATGGTCCGGCCCGGCACGGCGTTCTCGGC
The DNA here is from genome assembly GCA_964551305.1 of uncultured Burkholderiaceae bacterium. Lineage (GTDB taxonomy): Bacteria > Pseudomonadota > Gammaproteobacteria > Burkholderiales > Burkholderiaceae_B > JBAZDC01. Next base: position 1,178 of record CAZKBT010000065.1, on the reverse strand, counting down.
ATCTTCGGGCTCGAACACTTCGCCGCGGGCGATCTGTATCAGCAGCAGCACGCCCAGGACGATCAGCCCCAAGCCGACGACGGCCACGGCCATGCCGGGGCCGATGGCCGCATACTGCGCCGTGGCGGACAGCTCGCTGGACGCGTAAAAACAGACGGCGCCCATGAAAATGACGGCCAGCCCCAGCCACCAAGGTCCCCTGCGCGGCGACATCATCGGCGTTCCTCCAAGACGGTGCGACGCTTACTTGACCAGTCCGGCGTCGTGGAGGATCTTGTTGATGCGGTCGCTTTCGCTCTTGATGAAGGCGCCGAACTCGTCGCCCGCCAGGAAGTACGGATCCCAGCCCTGTTTGCCGAGCACCGCCTTCCAGGCGTCGCTCTCGCTCAGCTTGGTGAAGCGGTCCACCCATACTTTGCGGTTTTCCTCGGGCATGTCGACCGATCCGAGTATGCCGCGCCAGTTGGCGATTTCCACGTCGTATCCGGCTTCCTTGAACGTGGGGACGTCGTCCAGCCCCTTCATGCGCTCGGCCGTCGTGACGGCCAGTATGCGTATCCGGCCGTCCCCGGCGAATTGCTGGAATTCGGAAATGCCCGAGATGCCCGCTTTGAGCGTGCCGTTGACGATGCCGATGACGGTGTCGGCGCCGCCGGCCTGTGGTATGTAGTTCAGCGACGGCACCGGCACGCCCGCGCTTTGCGCCAGCAGCGCCAGCGCGATATGATCCACGCCGCCGGCCGATCCGCCGCCCACGGGCGTCGCGCCGGGGTTTTTCTTGAAGTCGGCGACGAAGTCATCCAGCGTTTGATAGGGCGAATCCGCCTTGACCGCCAGCACGAGGTATTCGGCCGTCAGGCGCGCGACCGGCTTGAACTGGCCCAGGTCGATCGGGGATTTATTGAGCGTGATCGCGCCCACGGTAATGGCGCCGAACACGGCCAAGGCGTCGGGCTTGCCCTTTTGCGCCCGTTGAAATTCCGACAGGCCGATCGTGCCGCCGGCGCCGCCTTTGTTCGAAAAGTTTACGGTACCCGTATAGATGCCGGCCTGGTTCAAGGCCTGGAAGGCCTGCCGGCCGGTCGCGTCCCAGCCGCCGCCGGGATTGGCCGGCAGCATCACGCTGACCTGCGCCTGCGCCGCGCCCGCGCACAGGGCGGCCGCCATGGCAAACGATG
>CAZKBT010000064.1:0-18493 GCA_964551305.1 uncultured Burkholderiaceae bacterium | reverse complement strand
CACCTTCTTCGTCCTGTACGGCTACTTCGTCCTGTGGTGGCTGCATGGTCCCGTCCAGACCGTGTTGCGACGCATCGTCGTCTTGGTCGTCGCCGTGCACATCGTGATGGCGGCCGGCTATGCCTTGGGACGCGGTCCGCTGGCTTGGCATGCCGCCCGCGATTCACGCTCTCTCTTCCCAGGCGAGCGGATCTCGGCATCGATGCAAAAGATCTGGGCCGAGCATGTTCCCAGCCACCCTCTGCGCCTCGTCGCTTCCGGCACTTACCTGGGCGGCAGCATCGCCATTCATGCGGGCCGCGACGTGCGGGTGTTTTCAAACGGAAGCTATGTGCAATCGCCGTGGCTGGCGCCCGATCACGCGCTGGATTGCGGCGTACTGGTCGTGTACACCAGCTTATGGGGCGGACCTGCGCCCGCCCTGCTGGACCTGCATGCGCGGGCCACGTGGCGTGGAAAGACGAGCGCTCATTGGTCGAGCGAGAAAAGCACGCTGATCGACTTGCATTGGGGCATCATTCCTCCGGGCCCCGATTGCCGGTGATTCGAGCGTGGCGTCCCCGGCAGGAATCGAACCTGCAATCTTCCCTTAGGAGGGGAAAGTTATATCCATTTAACTACAGGGACGCGGCATGAGCGGGCGATTATAAAGCAGCCGACCAAAAATTGCCCCGCCCATGCGCATCACCGTGTCACCGTCTCCGCCGCTCTCGACAACTATAATCGGCTATGACATGGCACGATATCACTAATCGGGGCGGGACAACATGAACAGCAATGGCAGCCTGGAGCCGGCGTGCAGCCTTGGCATAGCGGAACTTCTGGAAAACTACCGTCGCGGCACGCTGTCGCCCGTGGCCGTCGCCAAGGACGCGCTGGCGCGCGCCGAAGCGACCAACGATGCCCTGAATACATTCGTCACCATTGCGCATGATACCGCCTTGGCGCAAGCAGCCGAAGCGCAAGCCGCGTACCGCGCCGGCAAGGACCCGGGCCCGCTTGGCGGCGTGCCCGTTTCCATCAAGGACATCATCCCGACGCAAGGCTTGCGCACGACCTTCGGCTCGGCCAGCGCTCGCGAAAACATACCGGCCCGGGACGCGCTCAGCGTGCAACGCTGGAAGCAAAGCGGTGCCGTCGTGATCGGCAAGACCGCCACGCCTGAATTCGCCTGCCGGCAAACGACCAGCTCGTCCGTATCCGGCGTTACGCGCAACCCCTGGAATCCCGCATTGACCCCAGGCGGATCCAGCGGCGGCTCCTCGGCGTCGCTCGCGGCGGGCATCGGCCATCTTTCCCTAGTGACTGATGGCGGCGGCTCGTCGCGTCTGCCGGCCGCCTGCACCGCCGTCGTCGGCTTCAAACCCACCTTCGGCAAGATTCCCTACGATACGGCGCTGGATGCATTCGGCGGACTGGCGCACATAGGCATCATGGGCCGGCGCGCGGGTGACGTGGCGATCGGCTTGGCGGCCGCGGCGGGGCCATGCCCGGCCGACCCTTATTCCCTGCTCGTCGCGAACCGCCTGGACGTCCGGCGGCCGAGACCGGCCGATCTGCCGCTCCAAGGCCTGCGGATCGGCCTGCGCGAGCGTCATGCCGACGAGCCGGTGGACGAGCACATTCTTGCATCCATACGCGGGCTGGCCAAGGTCATGGAGCACCTCGGAGCCGTCGTCGCTCCGCTTCGCGGAGAAATCGAAGCGCCCCTGCCCACATGGCGCGTGCTGCAGCATGCGATCTGGGCCCAGCGCTACGGCGCCAGCCCGCCGACCGCGCAGACCGATCCCGTCATCATGGCGGGCATCGAGCATGCGCGCGCACTGAGCGCAAGCGATTTGCAAGCCGCCATGCACGGCCGCACCCGGCTGTTCCGTCAAGCCCAGGCATGGTTCGACGAGATCGACGTGGTATTGTCGCCGACGCTTACGCGCGATCCGATCGCGGCGGATCATCCCGGCCATGGCACGATCGAAACGGCGGACGGCAGCCACGCAGACATACGTTCCCATTGGGCGCCGCTGTTGGGCCTGTTCACCATGACCGGCCATCCCAGCGTGTCTTTCAATTGCGGCTGGACCCGGTCCGGCCTGCCCATTGGCGCGCACCTGGCCTCGCGCTGGCACAGCGACGAAGCCCTGCTCGGCATTGTCGCCGCGGTCGAGCAAGCCATGCCGGAGGCGGCATGGCGCATGCCTCCGGTGTAAAGCGTGTCGATGCGCAGGCTCGCGCTCACGTCGCGGCGAGCAAACTTGCGGCAAAGACGCGATGAAGGGCAATCACTACGGGCGGTGCAGCACGGCAGGCCGGCGCGTGTAGGTGCGTCTTCCCGCCTTGTAGCCCACCAACGTCGGCGAGATCTGGCGCAATGCGTCCACGGTATCGTCCGCGTCGACCACCACGAAATCCGCGCTATTGCCCACCGCCAGGCCGTAATCGTTGCGCCGCATCATGCGCGCCGCCCTGCTGGTGAACATCGTCCATAATTCGCGCAAGTCGTCGGGCATGCCGCGCTGGACGACATTGGCGTAGAGATTGGCCTGGCGTATGAGCTGGCCGTCGCCAAACGGCGTAAAGGCGTTGAGGATGTTGTTCGAGCTCACGGAACAGTTGACTCCACGCTGCACTAGATAGTTGGCGTCGACCACGCCGCGCCGCACGTTGCACACCTGATCGCGGCCCATCAGATAAAGGTCGGTCGACGGCAGGACGGTCAGCGCCACCCCCGAATTGGCCATGAGCCGCGCCAGCTCATCGACCTCTTCCAGCGGCATGGACGCGACCTTGGTGACGTGTCCGACGGCGACCCGCCCCTGCCAGCCGTAGCGCTCCGTCAGCTCGCACACAAGGCGCGTATCCAGGTGATTGGTCGACGAGCCCGTGTCCAGATGCATGTCGATGTCCACGTCGTATTCGCGGGCCAGCTCGAAGACACGGCGGATCTGTCCGGCAGGATCCGAATCGTAGTTCGGCGCGGCGCCGACGACCCGCGCACCCGATTCCAGCGCCTCGCGCATCAATTCTTCCGTGCCCGGGCTGTTGAGCAGGCCTTCCTGAGGCATGACGCAAATCTCGATGTCGATGGCCCAGGCATACTCGTCAATGAGCTTTCGTACTCCGTGAAAGCCGCGTATGCCGACCTTGGGATCCACTTCGACGTGGGTACGCATCAAGGTCGTGCCGTGCATGATGCATTTTTCCAGCGTGCCCCGGGCGCGGGCATGCACGTCCTCCACCGTGAAGGTGTGCTTGATGGCCGACACCCGCTCCATGGCGCCATGCGGGAAGCGCGCCGTCTCGCAGCCGCAGCGCTCGATGGTGCAGGACTTGTCCAAATGGATGTGCGTCTCCACGAAACCCGGCGAAACGAGCTTGCCGCCCGCGTCCAGCTCTTCGCCTCCGGTGGAGGATAGCGACGGCTCGATGGCCGCGATGCGCCCTTTGCTGATGCCGATGTCCATCAACGGGGCGTCATTGGCCGCATCGCTCAGTCTGGCATTGCGCACTATCAGGTCAAACATTGCTCGTCTCCTCAAGACATCACGGTGTAAAGCTCATGGCTGATCTCGGTCACCAGGCGTACGAAATCGCTGGAAAGCCGTATCGACTCGGTGCGCGGGCGCGGCAGGTCGATGTCGAAGATCTTGTGGATGCGGCCGGGCCTGGCGGTCATCAGCACGACCTGGTCCGACAGGAAGACCGCCTCGGCCAGTGAATGCGTGACGAAGACCACCGTCTTTCGATACTGCTGCCAGATGCGCATCAACTCGAAGCCCATCCGGTCACGCGTAATTTCGTCTAGCGCCGCAAATGGCTCGTCCATCAGCAGGATGGCCGGGTCCAGCGCCAACGCCCGCGCCAGCGCGGCTCGCTGCTGCATGCCGCCCGACAGCTGGTGCGGCCGCTTGCTTTCGAACCCTTTGAGCCCGACCGTTTCGATCAGGTCGGCCACGTTCGGCGGCGCATGCGGAATCCCCTGCCGGCCCGACACCAAGTTTCGCATCAGCTCGATGTTGTCCTTGATCGTAAGCCATGGCATCAAGTTGGCCTGCTGGAAAACCAGCCCGATGCGACCCGCGCGGCGCAACTCGGCGGGTGCCATGCCGCCGATGGTCAGAGCGCCGCGCGTGGGCGGCATCAAATCCGCCACCACTTTCAGCAGCGTGCTTTTGCCGCACCCGGATGGTCCTACCAGGGATACGAAGGCATTGTCCGGTATGCTCAGGCGGACGGGAGCCAGGGCCTGCACGGCATGCTCCGAATCGGCGCCGTAGACGACTTCCAGGTCCTGAATGTCGATTCCCATGCCCAGTTCGACGGACGGCTCGATGGCGGTTGATGTCATGACCGTGCTCACTTGGCGGGTTCCTTGATCAGGCGGGCCAGCTCCGCGGCCTCGTCCAGGCTCTCGACCACCTCATTGGCGTATAGCTCCTTCGGATCGGGCTTCCGAGGCAGATCGCCGCCCTCAGCCAGCAGATCGATGGAAGATTGCCACTTGGCGTCGTTCATCACGCCGAACCGCTCGCGATAATCGTCGACGTTATAGAGATCGAAGATCATCTTGAGCTTTTGGGTCTCGAGATCGAGGTTGCGGTCTGGCGCCACGGCGATCACGTCCTTCACGGCCTCACGCGTATCGCCATGGACCTTTATCAGGCTTTTGAGCGTCGCGCGCACGAAGCGCTTGACGAGATCGGGATTGCTTTTGAGCAAGGCGTCGCTGGTATAGATCACCGTGCCGTAGAACTGCACCCCATAGTCGCGTATCGGCATGACGTTCACGCCCAAGCCCTGGCCTTCCAGCGTCAGCGCCTGGCCGAAGGAATAGCCGAACAAGCCGTCCACCTGGCCCGCCGCCAGCATCTGGACTTCGGAGCCGCGCGACACCATCACCAGCTGCACATCGTCCCGCGTCAGCCCGCCCGCGTTGAGCACGGGATCCAGCAGGCCGGGCACCAGCGCCTGGAACCATGACAGTTTCTTGCCCTTCATTTTCTCGGGCTTGTCGATGCCCGATTTTTTCAGGGTGATGACCGAATAGGGGTTGTCCGGCTGGTCGGCCATCACCGCCACGATCGGGATTCCGCTGGCGCGCGCCTTGATGAAGGAATCGGCATTGGTCACGCCGAATTGCTCGCGCCCCGTGCCGATGAATACTTCGCTTTGCTGCCCCGCCGCCGGCGAGCGCAGCTCGAGATTGATGCCTTCGGCTTCGTAAATGCCTTTGGCCTTGCCGCTGAAGTATGCCGCGTGCATTCCCCATGGCGTGAAATTGAGCCGCATGATGACGTCGTCGGCGGCCTGCGCCGCGCGCAACGGAAACAAGCCGGCCAGGATGAGTGCGCCGATACCCGCGGCAAACCGTACTGCATGGATGGACATCGCATTCATATTGTTCCCCTTTCGATGGTGCTGGTTGGTTCAGGTCGACGTCGTGGAGTCGTTGATGCCATGCCGCCAGGACACACGGCTTTCTATCCATGACATGAAATTGAAAAACAGGGTGCCTATGACGGACAGGACGATGATGGCGGCGAAGGATCGGGCGGTATTGAAATTGAAACTGCCCGAGAGGACCAGGTAGCCTAGCCCGTTCGACGCGGCCAGCCACTCGGCCACGATGGCCCCCAATACCGCCAAGGTCGTGGCGATGCGCAGGCCGGCGAAAATATAGGGAACGGCATAGGGCAGGCGCAGCTTGAACAGCATCTGGCGCTCGCTGGCGGCGACCGAGCGAAAGACGCTGGCCAGACCCGCGTCCACTTCCTTGAAGCCCGCCATGGTATTGATCACGATGGGAAAAAAGGCGATGGACACCACCACCAGAATCTTCGATCCGATGCCGGCGCCCACCCAAACCAGAATCAGCGGCGCAATGGCGATCTTGGGCACGCTTTGCAGGCCGACGAAAATCGGCATGATCAGGCGTTCGAAGAGCGGGAAGCGGATCATCAAGGCGGACACGATCAATGCAAAAAGCACGGCCGCGACATAGCCCGTGCCGATCGCCCAGATCGTCGCCAGCGCATGCATCTGGATCAACGGCCATTCGTTCACCATCAAGACCGCGATTTCGCTGGGCGTGGGCAACAGAAACCTCGGTATATCGAACAAGCGCACGCCCGCTTCCCAGAACACGAGCAGCGCAACGATCAGCAAGGTGGAGCCCCAGCGATCCAGGCGGCCCTTCCAATTGCGCTTTGCAGTAGCCTTACCGGCGCCGGCCTGACTTTCAAGCGTATCCATGTTCACCCTCCTGTTCCGGTTGAACGCGGGAAACGGACACCATCGAGGCAAAGAACCTTTACTGCCGTAGCCAAGCTGGAATACTCCATATAATGTTCCTCGTATCGTCTGAAATCTTGGCCCCACGCCGTATGCGCGCATGCCAGTGTTTTGTGGAGATGGAAATCATGAGCAGGCCTTCGCGCACCCTTGCCATCCTCGATCTGTTCACCCAGCAACGACCCATCTGGACCATCGACGACATAACCACGGCCCTGGGCTACACCCGGCCCACCGCATACCGATACATCAAGCAATTGCTCGTGGCCGGCTTGCTGCAAAAAACAGGCGCGGGCAAATATGCCCTGGGCGCGCGCTTCATACAGATCGACTACCAGATCCGGCAATCCGATCCCGTTCTGCTCGCAAGCATTCCCATCATGTCGGCACTGGCCAAGGCCTTGGACATCAATGTGCTGTTGTCCGAAATGTTCGGCTATCAGGTGATCAACGTTCATCATGTCGGCGGCCCAGAAGACAACCTGCCGTTCCCGCATTCGCGTGGCCGGCCGCGGCCGCTGTTTCGCGGCGCCGCGCCCAAGATCATGCTTGCGTATATGCCCCGCGCCAGCCTCGTGCGCCTGTACGAAGAGCGCGCAGTCGAAATCGACGCCAACGGCATGGGCGGCACGTGGACGGAGTTCCGTAAATATCTGTCGGCGATTCGGCGGGACAAGTTCTATTTCTCCGTGGGTGAAGTAGAACCCGATGTGGCGGCGGCGGCGGTGCCGGTCTTCAACGACGAAAACGAAGCCGTGGCGGCCCTGTCGCTGGTGGGTACGACGCGCGAATTCGAAGCAGTGGGTAAAGACAAGGCGCGATCCTCTCTTACAGTTGCTGCGAAACAAATACAGGTCGAACTGGTCAGTGTGCTCGCCAGGCTACCGCATAGGCATGCTGAACTAGCGTAGGCTGCGCACAACTTATTTTGTTTTTATCAATATAAGAGATTTTCTAAAAAATAGACATCCGTCTTTACCCGAATAGGCGAAAAAAAACCGGGGCCCGCGAGGCCCCGGTTCGATTCACACGAATACGGCGGTCTTATTCGAGCTTGATGTTGCCCTTGGCCACCACGTCCTTGGCCCAGTCATACTGTTCCTTGATTTCTGCGGCGAATTCCGCCGGCGTGTTGCCCGACGGCGCCGCGCCCTGCTGCTCCAGCGCTTGCAGCACCTTGGGTTCCTTGAGCGCCTCGACCGCGGCATCGCGCAGCTTATTGACGATCTCGTCCGGTGTGCCCTTGGGAGCCAGCAAGCCGTACCACGCGGGCTGGTTCAACTGAGGATAGCCCAGCTCGGCAAGGGTCGGCACGTCGGGCAAGGCCTTCAAGCGCTCCGGCCAGGCGATGGCAATGGGGCGCAGGTTTCCGGCCTGGATCTGGGACATGGACGAAGGCAGGTTATCGAACATCATGTCGATCTGCCCGCCGACCGCGTCGGCCACGGCCGGACCGGAACCTTTATAAGGCACGTGGATGGCATCGGTTTCGGTCGCCAGCTTGAAGGCTTCGCCGAACAAGTGAAGAACCGAGCACGTGCCCGAACTGCCGTGCGAATGCTTGCCGGGATTGTCTTTGAGCAACTGGACCAATTCCTTGAAATCCTTGGCCGGGAACTTGGGATTGACTTCGATCACGTTGGGCACGTTGGCGAAGTTCGTCACAGGCAGGAAATCCTTCAGCGGATCGTAGGGCAGGTCATTGGGACGGCATGCCGGGTTGACGGCCAGGGTGGATACCGTGGCGATCGACAAGGTATAGCCGTCCGGCGTGGCCCGCGCCGCTTCGGCCGCGCCTATAGCACCGCCCGCGCCGCCTTTGTTTTCCACCACGAACGTCTGCCCGAGAATCTCGCCCATGCGCTGGGTGACGATGCGGGCGACGATGTCGGTGGAACCACCCGGAGCGAAGGGAACGATTACGCGCACGGGTTTGGACGGATAGTCCGCCGCCGCATGAACCGGCGCGGCGGCCATCACGGTCAACACACCGACCGACACGCCTAATGCTGCGAACGTTTTACGAAATCGAGCCATGAAAAGTCTCCTTTGTGAGGTTCTTTTGAACTGTGAACGGCCGATACATCACCGTACCATTCGTTTACATCGCAAGAATAACAGCAAAATACGAACATTGCGGCGGACCGCCGCGCCGCCCGGCCCCAAGCCCGCGGCATTTGCGCTTGACGGGCCCCAACACCTAGAATGCGTGATCGCGCACACGATACCCCTTGCCGCCCGGCCGCTCCCGCCCCATGTCCGTCATACACATAGTCCTGCCCGATTTCCTGCTCATCGCAATGGGATGGCTGCTGCTGAACTATCTGAGCTTCAGCGCCGATTTCTTTCGCGGCATGGAGAAACTGGTTTACTACTTCCTCTTTCCAGCCCTGCTTTTCAATTCCATCACGCAAGCGCCCATGGACGTCGGAGCCGCCTCGTCGCTGTTTCTGGCGACGTGCGCGGTTCTGGTCTGCGGCCTGGCGGCCGGCTTTCTCGCTCTGCCGATGCTGCGTCCCGACGCGCGGCAGTATGCCTCCATCGCGCAATGCGGATACCGCTTCAACACGTACATCGGGCTGTCCCTGGCCATCAGCATGGGGGGCGTGCCGTCGCAAGCCGTCATGGCCTTGATTACCGGTTTCGCGGTTCCCGTCGCCAACATCCTGGCCGTGCGGGCCCTGGCGCGCCATTCCGGCGCGCAGCCTTGGCTGGAGCTGCTCAAGAACCCGCTGACCGCGGCGACGCTGCTGGCGCCCCTGTTCAACTTCGCCGGCGGCACGGTGCCCCAGACGGCGGGCACCGTGCTCACGCGCATGGGCTCGGCGGCCGTGGTTCTCGGGCTGCTCTGCGTGGGCGCATCCATCTCCCGGCCCGAGGGCGCGCACGCCGCCAAACTGCTGGGCTGGATGACGGTGGTCAAGCTGTTCGTCACCCCGTTGGGCGCACTCGCCATCGGCTGGGCGATGGGCCTGCCGCTACTGGAACGGCAAGTACTGTTGTTATTTGGCGCCTTGCCCAGCGCCTCGTCAGCCTACGTCCTGACGGTCCGAATGGGCGGCGACGGGCGGCTCGTCGCCCTGGCCACATCGGCGGGAACCGTGCTCTCCGCCTTCACCATTCCCGTGTGGCTGACTATCGGCAGCCATCTCTGAAGAGCGAAAAATGAACGACGATAAGAACAATATATACAAAAAAGAAGTGTTTTTGAGCGATGAAGAGCAAACCTCCTCGTTGGCCCGGCAGCTCGCCCCGATGCTTTGCGGCGCCGTTCCGGGGATGGAAAAAGGAGGACGCATCCACCTGCGCGGCGACCTGGGCGCGGGCAAAACGAGCTTCGTCCGAGCCCTGCTCAGGGCAAGCGGCGTGACCGGAAGAATAAAAAGTCCTAGCTATGGCCTGCTTGAAAGCTATAATGTTTCTAACTTATACTTCTATCATCTTGATTTTTATCGTTTTAACATATCCACCGATTGGGAGGACGCAGGATTTCGAGAAATCCTGCAAAACAACGCCGTCGTACTGATCGAATGGCCCGAGCAAGCCGGCTCACGTTTACCTCTACCGGATCTGGACGTGCGCCTGGACTACGACGGCTCCGGACGAAAGGCTGTTCTGACCGCACACAGCAAGAAAGGAAAATTATGGCTAACGACTCTTGCTCTTCCGCAAACGGAATCTCAGCCGCCGGCCTGTCCCGGCGACGGCTGCTAGCCACGGCGACCACGCTCTTCGCCCTGCCCGTCATTCCCCGCCTGGCATACGGCGCGACGATACTCGCCGTGCGCACTTGGCCGGCCGACGAATATACGCGCGTCACCCTCGAAATGGACAGCGAGCTCAAGGCCGAACACTTCACGCTCGAAAATCCGGACCGCCTGGTGGTGGACATCGAAGGGTTGAGCATGAGCCGCGCCCTGAACGATCTCGTTTCCAAGATCAGGCCCAACGATCCCTACATCGCGTCCGTACGCGTCGCGCAGAATCGCCCCGACGTGATCCGCCTGGTGATCGACCTGAAGCAGCCCATCGCGCCCCAGGTCTTTACGCTGAAGCCGTTCGACGAATACAAATACCGCCTGGTGCTGGACTTGTATCCCAAGATCGCCCAAGATCCCTTGCTGGCCATCATGGAAAGCGCCGACAACGACCCGTTGGCGGACATCCTGGAAGATCTCGCCCAAAACGCGGAACCGTCCGCCCCCATTCCGTCCATGCCCGGCCAGACGCTGCCGCCCATGGCCAACGTGCCCAAGCAGCCGGCTCCTCCTCCGGCGCGGGTCGATCCCTTGCCCACGCCCTCGCCGTCGCGCCGAGGCCGCCCGCTGCTGATCGCCCTGGATCCCGGCCATGGCGGCGAAGATCCCGGCGCCATCGGTCCGGGAGGCACGCGTGAAAAAGACATCGTCCTGCAGATCGCCAAGCGGCTCAAGAAAATGATCGACGCGCAGCCGAACATGCGCGCCTACATGACGCGAGACAGCGATTTCTTCGTACCGCTGCACGTGCGCGTGCAGAAGGCGCGCCGGATCAAAGCCGATCTGTTCGTTTCCATCCATGCCGACGCCTGGATCAAGCCGTCCGCGCGCGGCTCGTCCGTCTATGCCTTGTCGCAGAACGGCGCCTCCAGCTCCGCCGCGAGCTGGCTGGCCAAGCGCGAGAACGAAGCCGACTTGATTGGCGGCGTCAATCTGGGTTCGCACAACAAGCAGATCGCCCAGGTGCTGCTGGACTTGTCCACGGCGGCCCAGATCAACAGCTCGGTCAAGGTCGGCCACGGCGTGCTGGGTGAAATCGGCAAGGTCAATCGCCTGCACAAGCGCCAGGTCGAACGCGCCGGATTCGCGGTGCTCAAGGCGCCCGACATTCCATCGATACTGGTCGAAACCGCCTTCATCAGCAACCCGGAAGAAGAGCGCTTGCTGCGCAGCGCAAGCCATCAAACCAAGCTGGCGCAGGCAATGCTGAGCGGGATCAGCGACTATTTCTCGGCCAACCCCACGCTGGCGCGAGCCTGACGCGGCACACGGACGCGGTTGGAGGTCAAGCCGAAGGCCTGCTCAGCGTCCACGCAACTGATCGATGAGGCGCCGATCGCGCTTGGTGGGACGTCCTTTGGCAAGGCCCTGTGCGGGTTCCGGCGCAAGCCGCCGCATCTCGGCGGCGCGCTCGCGCGCCGCCACACTATCGGCCGTTTCCTCGTAAAGCCGTCGCGCCACCGGCGCAGGCCCCCGCACATTGCTCAGCGCAAGCACACGCACGATGACCGGCGGATCGTCTCGCCGGACGCAGATCGCATCGCCGATCATCACTTCGCGGGCGGGCTTGGAGGTTTGCTCGTTGACCAGCACCCTGCCTTTGACGATTTCCTGCGCCGCCAAACTGCGGGTCTTGTAGAACCGCGCAGCCCACAGCCATTTGTCCAAGCGAAGCTTGCGCAAAACCGGCGCCTGGACTGCGTCCTGCGTCATACCCCTATTTCCTTTCGCGCTTGGCGGCCGCCGACGCGCGCGCGCGGCTCTTGATCAGCTTCCACACGCCGCCCAGTATCACCGGCACGGCAGCCGCGCCAACGCCTATCAATACGATGGTATTCAAATGTTCCTTGATGATGGGAACATTGCCAAAGAAGTATCCCGCCGTCATCAAGCCAACCACCCACAGCAGGGCTCCGGAAACGTTGAATAGCTGGAATCGCGCGAAATTCATGGCGGCGACGCCCGCGACGAACGGCGCGAAGGTACGGAAGATGGGCAGGAAACGGGACAGGACGATGGTCTTGCCGCCGTGCTTTTCATAGAAGGCATGCGTCTTGACCAGAGCCTCGCGGTCCAGAAAACGATAGTCCCGCGAAAACACCTTTGGTCCGATATAGCGGCCCACGGAATAATTCACCGTATTGCCCAGGATGGCGGCGACGATCAGCAGGCCCCCCAGCAGCACGGGATCCAGCGCCCCCGTCGCGCCGAAGGCCCCGGCGATGAACAGCAGGGAATCGCCCGGAAGAAACGGCAGCACGACCAGTCCGGTCTCGCCGAAAATAATGAGGAACAGCACCAGATAGATCCAGGCGCCGTACTGCTCCACCCATATCCCAAGGAACTGGTCGATATGGAGGATCATGTTCAAAAACTCGGGCATACTGCTTCCAGGAAAAGAATTAGGGGACTATAACGCGGCGCGCGGGTAGCTCAAAACGCGCGGACCCCGAAAAAAAGACACTGCTCGCGGCTTCGACGAACGATCGCCGCGACAGGCTAAAATCATCGTTATCGTCCAGACCTCGGCGAGCGGCGGCCCCGCCGGTTCCTGTAAGACCACGCCCTCCCGCCAAGGTTCCCCATAAGCCAAAGAACGACGCTATGCCTCCGATATCCGAACGACGCCCCATTGCCGCTTTGCCCGACACGCTGATCAGCCAGATCGCGGCGGGCGAAGTGATCGAGCGCCCGGCTTCCGTGCTGAAGGAGCTGCTTGAAAATGCCATCGATGCGGGAGCCCGCGCCATCGAAGTGCGCCTGGACGGAGGCGGCATACGCCGCATCGCCGTCACCGACGACGGCTGCGGCATACCCAAGACCGAGCTGCCTTTGGCGTTGACGCGCCACGCCACCAGCAAGATAAGCTCGTTGGACGAGCTGGAATCCGTCGCCTCGATGGGCTTTCGCGGCGAAGCGCTGGCGTCCATCGCATCGGTGGCCAGGGTCGTATTGACTTCCCGCACCGAGCAGGACGATCATGCCTGGCAGCTCTCGGGCCACGGCGAAGAACCCGCGGCGGCCTCTGGCCCCGTCGGAACCACCATCGACGTGCGGCAGTTGTTCGACACCATTCCCGCGCGCCGCAAGTTCCTGCGCACCGAGGCTACGGAATACGCGCACGGCCTGGAGGCGCTGGAACGCATCGCGTTGGCGCATCCCCATGTTTCCTTCCGGCTGTTCCATAACGACAAGCCTCAGCGTCAATGGCGGGCAACCGGCATCGCCCAGCGCGTGCGCGACGTGCTGGGCCCGGAATTCGTTTCGCAATGCGTGGGCGTGGAACAGGCGCACGGGCTGATATCGCTCTCGGGCGTGGTGACGCGGCCGACGTTCGCGCGCAGCCGCGCCGATCGCCAGTATCTGTACGTCAATGGCCGCTACGTCAAGGACAAAACCGTCTCGCACGCCGTCCGCCAGGCCTATGCCGACGTCCTGCACGGCGACCGGCAGCCGGGCTACGTATTGTTTCTTTCCGTGGACCCGTCCACCGTGGACGTCAATGTTCATCCGGCCAAGCACGAAGTCCGGTTTCGCGACAGCGGCGCCATCCATCAATTCGTGGCCAAGACGCTGAACGAGGCGCTCGGCACGGCGGGAGGCCAAGTTTCGCCGGACGGCGTGATCGACGATGCGCCGGCCTTGCCGCAGACCGCCAGCGCGGGCGCGGCCCCCATGGGCGGGCAGGCAGGCCCGAACTCGCCGTCCGCCTCCCATGCCGGACCGGGCGGGTATCCCTATACGCCGGTGTCGCCGCAGCCGCGGCACTACCAGCGCGCCTTTGCGCTGCGCGACGCCGGCTCGTCCGCAGCCGCGGACTGGCGGGCGTTCTACCGTCCGCTCGATGGCGGCGCCGGGCCCGCCATCGCCCCCCCGGCTCCGGAAAATGCGGCCGGGAACGTTGCGGCGCCGCCCGACGGCGGCGAGTCCGACCACCCCTTGGGCATGGCACTGGGCCAGCTGCAAGGCATCTACATCCTGGCCCAGAACAAGCACGGCCTCGTCCTGGTCGACATGCATGCGGCGCACGAACGGGTCGTGTACGAGCAATTGAAGATCGCCATGGACAACCAAAGCCTGCCGCGCCAGGAGCTGCTGGTGCCGGTGGTCTTTCATGCCACCGAAAAAGACGTGGCCATCGCGCAAGAGTTCAGCGGGACGCTCGAAGCCCTGGGCTTGAGCCTGAGCGCAACGGGACCCGCGACCTTGGCCGTGCGCGCCGTTCCCTCCTTGCTGGCGCATGGCGACATCGAATCCCTGGCACGGGAAGTCCTGCGCGACCTGGACAACGTGGGCGGATCGCCCCGCCTGACCGAACAGCGCAACGAGCTGCTCTCCACCATGGCATGCCACGGCTCGGTACGCGCCAACCGGCGCCTGACCTTGGACGAAATGAACGCCTTGCTGCGCCAAATGGAACAGACCGAGCGCGCCGATCAATGCAATCACGGCCGTCCGACCTGGATGCAGTGGACCATGGGTGACCTGGACAGGCTATTCATGCGCGGCCAGTAGCAGTGACGCCGATACTCTGCCTGACCGGGCCGACCGCCGCCGGCAAAAGCGCAACGACGCTGGCCCTGGCGCAGCGCTGGCCGATCGAAATCATCAACGTCGACTCCGCCACGATCTATCGCGGCATGGATATCGGCACGGCCAAGCCGTCGAAAGCCGAACAGGCCCGGGTACCGCAGCATCTGCTGGATATCCGCGACCCGGCCGAAAGCTATTCGGCCGCCGAATTCCAGCGCGACGCCGGCGCGCTGATCCGGGACATCCGGGCGCGAAACCGGCTGCCCCTGCTCGCCGGCGGCACCATGCTTTACCTGAAGGCCTTGCGCGACGGCCTGAACAGCCTGCCCTCGGCGGACCCGGACATCCGGATGCAGATCGACGCTGAAGCCCGGGAATACGGCTGGCCCGCCATGCACCAGCGATTGCGGCAGTTCGATGCCGCCACCGCCCGACGCCTTGCGCCCAACGACAGCCAGCGCATCCAACGCGCCATCGAAATATTTCGGCTGACAGGCAAACCCATGTCCGCCTACCTGAACGAGGAGCGCGCCGCACCCGCGTCGGACTATCGATACGTCACCATCAGCCTGGAGCCGTCGGAAAGAGCCGGACTGCATACACGCATCGCCCAGCGCTATCAAGCCATGCTGGAAGCGGGCTTGCTGGACGAGGTCGGGCGCCTGCATGCGCGCGGCGACCTGCACGCCGGTTTGCCCTCGGTGCGTTGCGTCGGCTATCGCCAGCTTTGGGACTACCTCGATGGCAAGACCGGGCTGGACCAAGCCGTGCAGCAGGCCATCGCCGCCACGCGGCAATTGGCCAAGCGCCAGCTGACATGGCTGCGTGCGCAACCCGACCGGCATATTTTGGATTGTCTGAGCAGCGATGCAAGCAATCAGGCTATCGACATCGCCGCGCAATACTGGAAATAAGCCGGAATCGCCCGATCACTCCACGACGCACGCGGCCTGGTCCGGCGCTTGTTCGATAATCTCGCCCAGGCGGCTGACCTGCTCGCCATGCGCCGTCAGCGTCGCCGCGACCGCATCGGCCTGGTCGGCCGGCACGATGATGACCATGCCGATGCCGCAGTTGAATACCCGGTGCATTTCCGCATCCGCCACGCCGCCGTTGGCCTGCAGCCAGCGGAACAACTCGGGCATGTTCCACGCGTCGCGATGCAGGCGCGCAGTCAAGCCCAGCCGCAGCACGCGAGGCACGTTGTCCAGCAAGCCGCCGCCCGTGATGTGCGCGAGCCCCTTCAGCGCCGCGCCATGCTGGGCCAGGGCCGCCAGCACCGATTTGACGTAGATGCGCGTGGGCTCCATCACCACGTCTTCCAGGGGTCGCCCGCCCAGATCCTGATCGCGTCGCGCATTGGCGTGAGCGAGGATCTTGCGCAGCAAGGAAAAACCGTTGGAATGCGCGCCGCTGGACGCCAGCCCCAGCACGACGTCGCCCGGCACGATCGACTTGCCGTCTATGATCCTGGATTTTTCGACCGCGCCGACCGCAAAGCCGGCTAGATCGTATTCGCCATCGGGGTACATGCCCGGCATTTCCGCGGTTTCGCCGCCCATCAGCGCGCAGCCGGACAGCTCGCAACCCCTGGCGATACCACCGACCACGGCCGCCGCCACGTCCACGGACAATTTGCCGCAGGCGAAGTAATCCAGGAAAAACAGAGGCTCGGCGCCCTGCACCAGAATGTCGTTCACGCTCATGGCGACCAGGTCGATGCCCACGGTATCGTGCCGCGCCCACTCGAAAGCCAGGCGCAGCTTGGTGCCCACACCGTCCGTGCCCGATACCAGGACCGGCTGCTTCAGGTGGCCGGGCACTTCGAACAAGGCGCCGAAGCCTCCTATTCCCGCCAGCGCCCCCGCTCGCATGGTTTTGGCGGCCAGGGGCTTGATACGATCGACCAGCGCTTCGCCCGCATCGATATCGACGCCCGCATCGCGATAGGTCAAAGAAGCGGAATGTGAGTTTGTCATGAGAAATGCCGTGAGATATGTAAGAATTACACGTTGATTTAAATACGAAGGTTGATTTTACGATGAACGCGTCCCCGCGTGCCGACTTCGTCCGCCATGCCCCCCGTCCGCCTGCGTTTTCGCGTCCATCATGACACAGCAGCTGATATTGGACCTGGCGCCGCCCACGCCGCCCACGCTCGACAATTTCATATCCGGAGCGAATCATGCCGCCCTGGACGCCTTGCGCTCGATCGAGCCGGGCCGGGCTATTTATCTATGGGGCTCCGCCGGAGCGGGACGCACCCATCTATTGAAAGCCGTCGGCCAAAGCGGAGAAACAGGGAAAACACGCTACTTCGGCAAGCAGGACAGCCCGCGCGCCATGCGGGAACTGGCCACGGCAAACAGCATGCCCTACGCGCTGATCGCCATCGACGACGTCCAGCATCTGGACGACGACGGACAAGCCGCCCTGTTTACCCTATACAATCGATGGCGCGAGCTAGCCGCCGACCCTCAGGGATTCGCCCTGGTATTGACCGGAGACCGCTCTCCCCTGGCGATGCCCGTGCGTGAAGACTTGCGCACTCGCCTGGGCTGGGACCTGGTTTATCGCCTGGAACTGCTATCGGACGAGGATCGCGCGCAGGCCCTGCGCACCCGGGCGCAGGAACGCGGCTTGCAGCTTTCTCCGGAGATCATTCACTGGATATTGACCCATTACGACCGCGACATGGGCAGACTGTGCGCGCTGGTCGATGCCCTGGACCGCTATTCCCTGGCCAGGCATCGCGCCATGACGCTGCCGCTGCTCAAAGACCTGCTGGCCGGCTCCGGCGCCGCCTGCGACACGACGAACCCGAACTGAAAGACGACGATATGAACGCCCCGACACGCCTGGCCTTGTTTGACCTGGACCATACTTTATTACCCCTGGACAGCGACTACCAATGGGCCGATTTCCTGGCCCGCACCGGCCGCGCAGGCGATCCGGCGCAAGCCATTCAACGCAACGAAGACCTGATGGACCGCTACAACGCGGGCAACCTGACCGCCGCCCAATCCGCCGAATTCATGCTGGGCCTGCTCAGCGGGGTCGACCCGGACGAACTCGCCCGATGGCATGCGCAATACATGAAGGAAATCATCGAACCCGCCATCCTGCCCATCGCGCTGGATCTGGTCCGGCAACACCAAGACCAGGGCGACCTGTGCGCCATCGTCACATCGACCAACGAATTCGTGGCCGGCCCCATCGCCAGGGCGCTCGGCATTCCCACCCTGATCGGCACCATTCCCGAACAGAAAGACGGGCGCTACACCGGCCGCATCCAAGGCGTCGCCAGCTTCCAGGAAGGCAAGATCACGCGCGTGGATGCATGGCTGCGCGAACTGGGGCTGGGCCTGGACAGCTTCGCCAGCAGCCATTTCTACAGCGATTCGACCAATGACCTGCCACTGCTCGACGTCGTCACGCATCCCGTGGCGACCAATCCCAGCCCGCGCCTGCGCGACATCGCGAAAGCCCGCCAATGGCGCATCCTGGACCTGTTTCAAGAACTGCAAGACGAAAAATCTTAAAATACCCCCATGATAAAAGAAACAATAACGAAGTTCGTCAGCCGGCTTTTCCCCGCACCGCGCCGCGGACCCGAACGGCTTGCGCGCGACAAGCACGGCATCGACAAGCGCAATGTTTCACGCCATGCCGTCAAAGTCTGCGAAGTCCTGCAGGAAAACGGCTACGACGCCTTCATCGTCGGCGGCGCGGTGCGCGATCTGATCGTCGGGCCCGAGCCCAACGATTTCGACGTCGCCACCCACGCCACGCCGCCCCAGGTCCCGTCTGTCGCCTGGAGGCTCAGCAGCCGGGCGCCGAGCCCCTCCGCGGGGATGCGCGCGCGCTCCGCGGCCACTTCCGCCGCCGGCGCGTCTGCCAGGTCGCGCAGCACC
>CAZKBT010000063.1:0-18943 GCA_964551305.1 uncultured Burkholderiaceae bacterium | reverse complement strand
GCGTCGGCGGGCTTTACGCTCTCCGTCTGGCAGCAGCAACAACGGGCTCTTTCAGCCAACGCCGATTTGTCGGCGCAGCTGCAGCGCAGCGTGAACGCCGCCAACCAGGCGGCCGAGCGGGCGCAGCAGGCCTTGACCAAGGTACAGGACCAGGCGGGCCAGATCGCCTTGCTCGAGACGTCGTTGCGCGATGCGATGGAAAACCAGCAGGCCCTGGAGCAGGCGTTCCAGACCCTGACCGACAAGGGCTCCGACTTGATCCTGCTCAACGAGGTCGATCAACTGGTGTCCATGGCGCAACAGCAGCTGTTGCTGGGCGGCAACGTCGGCAACGCGATAATTTCGATGGAGACGGCCCAATCCAAGCTGGCGCGCGCGAACCGTCCGAACCTGGCTTCGCTGCAGCAAACCGTCAACGGCGACCTGGACCGTTTGCGCGCCGCATCGACGATCGACGTGGCCCGGGTTTCCAGCCAATTGGATGCGCTCAACCGCATGTTGGCGGACGCTCCCCTTTTGCTGCCCGACGATGCGGCGCCCGATACCGAATCGACGCGTGATCAGTCCGCCGCCGATGCGTCCAAGCCCGCCGATACGGGCGGCGCGCCGTCCTTGGCTCAGGATGCGGCTTGGTGGGAAAAGTCCTGGCACGTGGCCGGCGACTGGACGCGTTCGGCCTGGGACTCCTTCAGTTATGAGCTCAAGCAGCTCGTATCCGTGCGGCGCGTGGACGATGGCGCGGCGCTTTTGCTGTCGCCCGAGCAATCCGCCCAGTTCCGCGAAAACGTGCGGCTGCGCATCATGACGACGCGGCTGGCGCTGATGATGGGTCAGCCGTCCGTTTGGGAAACGGAAACCGCGAGTTTGCTCGCATTGATTTCGGCCCGCTTCGATCCCCGCTCCGAGCAATATCGTCAGGCGCTGAAGATCGCTCAGGAACTGGCGGATACCTCGATCGCGGTCAATTTGCCGCGCGTGGACAACAGCTTGCGCGCCATTGAAACGCTGCGAGAGGAAAATGCCAATGCCCGGCAGGAAGAGGAAACCGAGACCGACGAGCCCGATACGCAAGAACATGATCATGCGCCTTCCGCGACCGATCCCGCTGTGCCCGAGGCCGCCGCTTCGGGTGGTTCGGGCGAGACCGTGCGGGACGGCCGCTCGCCTTCCGTCGCGCCGGCCGCCGTCGAGCCCACCGCCGCCCGTGTCGGCCAGGGCTTCGTCCTGAATGCAGAGAACGCCGCTCTATATTCCAGCATCGCAGCGCGTTTCATTCGACAGGGGTAGGCCATGAAAACCTGGTTGTGGGCTTTAGTCTTGTTCGTGGCCGCGGTCGCGCTGGCGCTCATTCTGCGGGAACACAGCGGCAACGTATTGATCATCGCGCAGCCGTGGCGCATAGAGCTGTCGTTGACGCTGGCGGTCCTGATTCTGCTGGTCGGCTTCGTGTTTTTACATATCCTGCTCAGGGTCATCGCCTGGTTCGGGGACAGCCCCGATCGGCTGCGCTCCTGGCGTTCGCGCCGCCTGCAGAAGCGTGACCAAGATTTGATGGAAAGCGGATTGATCGGCATACTGGAAGGGCGGTATCCGCAGGCTGAAAAGAGCTTGACCAAGCTGCTTGCCCAGACGCGTTCGAATCAGCGCAAGGTGTTGGCCGGCCTGGCGTCGGCGCGAGCTTTGCACGACATGGGCGATTTCGCACGTCGGGACCAGGCGTTGGCCGCCGCGCAGGAGGCGGCGGGGCAGGATGTCCGTTTGAAGGAAGCGGCCGCCACGGTTGCGGCGGAAATGTATCTGGATCAGAATCGGCCCCAGGACGCCCTGGTGTTGCTGCAGCCGATACAGGACGCGAATTCCCGTTATTTTCATGCGACGCGCCTTTTGCTGCGCTCCCATCGCCAACTGCGCAACTATGATCGCGTCTACGATCTGGCGCGTTTGCTGCTGCGTCGCAGCGCCATCGACAAGACGGAAGCCATGGGCTTGATCGAAACCGCCGCCGCCGCGCGTTTGCAGGTCGGCGGCATGGAGTCGTTCAAATCGATATGGGGCGATCTGAAGTCCGAAGAGCGTGTGCTGCCCGACGTCGCCTTGGCGGCCGCGGCGATACAGAGCTTCGCGGGCGAGCATATAGAAGCCGCGAAAATCCTCGAGGCGGCCATCGAAGTCCGCATGGATCCGCGCTTATTGAATGCGTATTCCCAGTGCCCGCCCGAGGCCGTGGCGCGTCGATTGAGCAAAGGCGAAGTCTGGCTCAAATCCCATCCCGATGATTCGGCGCTATTGGCCGCGCTGGGCAATCTTTGCCTGACGGGCGAGCTGTGGGGCCAGGGGGAGCGCTATCTTCTACGCAGCATGAAGATTCGCAGCGACGTGCGCATACATGCCTTGCTGGGTAATCTCTATGACAGGTTGGGTCGCGGCGATGAAGCGATGAAGCATTGGCGCCTGGCATCGTCGGTGGCCGGCGTATTGCCGGTATTGCCGGGATCGCGCGTGCTGCCCGCCGCCGATACGCGCATGGATCCCAGCCTGGTCGACGTGGATGACCTGACGGTGCAGGAAATCGCGGAGGGCGCGGATCTGCCTGTCGCGGCCAGCGCCGCCGATTACGTCCATGAAGACGCGGCGCCGGCGGATACGGCGCCTTACGATCCCGATCAGCCGCGCGAGCATGCCGCCTCATCGTCTTCCGAGCTGGACGACTATTTCGATAGCGCTCCCATACCCGGCGTGGACCTGACGCAAACGTCGGACCGATCCTATCCGCATCCATCCTATCAGGATCATCGCGAACGTGATCCGGAACGGAACTGATTTCTTTATCGTCTCTACACATAGGTTGAATCAAGCATGAGTCTAGATCGCGTACCCGCCGGCGACAAGCTGCCCGGCGAATTCAATGTCATCATCGAAATCCCCATGAACGCGGATCCGGTCAAGTACGAGGTCGACAAAGACTCCGGCTGCGTTTTCGTGGATCGGTTCATGCTGGCCGCGATGCATTACCCTTGCAACTATGGTTATGTTCCCCAAACCATTTCCGACGACGGCGACCCGGTGGACGTCTTGTTGCTGACGCCGTTCCCGGTCGCGGTGGGATCCGTCGTTCGCAGCCGAGCCATCGGCATTCTGCATATGGACGACGAAGCGGGCGGCGATGCCAAATTGCTGGCCGTGCCGGTCACCAAGCTCTATCCTCCGTACCGCCACATAGAGAAGCCGGAAGACCTGCCCGAAGAGGAGTTGGCGCGCATCAAGCATTTCTTCGAGCATTACAAAGACCTGGAAAAGGGAAAATGGGTCAAGGTCAAGGGTTGGGACGGCGCCAAGGCGGCCGAGAAGGAAATCCTGGACGGAGCCAAGCGCTATGCCGAATCCAGCAACTGATCACGATACCGTCCTGCCCTTGCATCCGCCGGTGCTGGCGCCAGTGGCAGACAGCGGTGCGTCGTTTCCGGTCAGGCGTATCTACTGCGTGGGACGCAACTACGCGGAGCATGCCAAGGAAATGGGTTTTTCGGGCCGTGAAGATCCGTTCTTTTTCTGCAAGCCGGCCGACGCCTTGCTCGTGGTGCCAGACCAGCAGGCCGCAATCCTGCCTTATCCGCCGCGCACGTCGAACCTGCATTATGAAATCGAGCTGGTCGTCGCGCTGGGGGCGGGTGGGCGCGATCTCAGCGCGGAACAAGCCCGCGCCGCCATCTGGGGCTATGCGATAGGCTTGGATATGACCCGTCGCGACCTTCAGGCGCAATCCAAAAAGCAGGGCCGCCCTTGGGAAACGGGCAAGGCGTTCGACTTTTCGGCGCCGATGGGGCCTTTGCATCCGGTGCGCAAAACGGGCTTGTTGGATGCCGGCGCCATTTCCTTGAGCGTCAACGGCGAGACCAAGCAATCCAGCGACCTTGGGGAAATGATCTGGAACGTCGTCGATACGATCTCCTATTTGTCGGGCTTGTTCGAGCTCAAAGCGGGCGATTTGATTTTCACCGGCACGCCCGAGGGCGTCGGTCCCGTCGTGGCGGGCGATCTCATGGTCGGCTCGATCGCCGGGCTGGGAGAGCTTCGGGTGCAAGTGAAATAGTTAACGCCGATCCGCGCCCGCCACGTGCATCGGCCGGATCGCGCAGAAAATTTCGTGTAGCGGCGCGCCTACCTGGGTGCGCCTTTTTTTCATGACATGTAAATAAAACTGTCATTTCCCGGCAATCGCACGGTCATATAGGGTCCTTATCATTCTCGTCATTACGTGAGCGGCTTTCGCTGCCGCCAAGGAATGACGAGTATGAAAACGACGGTAATCGGCGTAAAGCACCTGAATAAAAGCTTCGGAGGCAAGCAGGTTCTTTACAACCTGGCTTTGGATGTCGGTGCCGGCCAGATGGTGGCTCTGATCGGCGCGTCGGGCTCCGGCAAGTCCACGTTGATGCGTCAGCTTTCCGGGCTGGCGTGCAGCGATCGACACCAGGACGGCGTGGTCCAGGTGCTGGGACGCATGGTGCAGGCCGGCGGCCGCCTGGATCGCCAGGTGCGCCGCCTGCGAGCCGACATCGGCTACATCTTCCAGCAATTCAATCTGGTCGGACGGCTCAGCGTCCTGACCAATGTGCTGATAGGTTGCCTGGGCCGAATGCCGCGTTGGCGCGGCTGCCTGGGCTTGTTCAGTCAAGAAGAAAAGAGTCGCGCCATGGCCGCGCTCGAGCGCGTGGGCTTAGCCGAGCATGCGCATCGGCGCGCGTCGACACTGTCCGGCGGGCAGCAGCAGCGCGTCGCTATTGCCCGGGCCTTGTGCCAGCAGGCGCAGGTCATCCTGGCGGACGAGCCCATCGCATCGCTGGATCCCGAGTCGGCGCGCAAGGTCATGGAAATACTGGCCGACATCAACGAGAAGGACGGCAAGACCGTCGTCGTCACCTTGCATCAAGTCGACTATGCCATGCGCTATTGCGAGCGCGTGGTGGCGCTCAAGAACGGCCGCATTCATTTCGACGGCTCGGTGCATGCGCTGAACGGCAAGTTCCTCAACGATTTGTATGGCGGCGATCTGGATCTGTCGCTGGTCATGCCCGATCGTGCCGGGCAATCCGTGCTGTCTCCGGTCGCCCTGGCGGCGGCCTGATCTCATTTCATCGACCGAGCGTTCCATCCACGGCCTGCATGGGCGGGCCGGCACTAGAAAACAGGAGTTATTCATATGATCAATACCATTCGTCGCACGTTGTTGTGCACGGCTTTGCTAGGCGTGTGCGGACTGGCTTCCGCTCAAGAGCAGGGGATCAAGGAAATCAATTTCGGCATTATTTCGACCGAGTCCTCGAGCAATCAGAAAGTGCTCTGGGAGCCATTCCTGGCCGACATGAGTAAACGGACCGGCTACAAGGTCAACGCCTTTTTCGCTCCAGACTACGCGGGCATCATCCAGGGCATGCGCTTCAATAAGGTGGACGTGGCCTGGTATGGAAACAAATCGGCCATGGAGGCCGTGGATCGCGCGGGCGGAGAGGTCATTGCGCAAACCGTCGCGGCCAATGGCGATCCGGGCTATTGGAGCCTGCTGGTCGCGCACAAGGACAGCCCCATCAATTCCGTCCAGGACATGCTCAAGAATGCCAAGGACTTGAGCTTCGGCAACGGCGATCCCAATTCGACGTCTGGCTATCTGGTGCCCGGATACTATGTATTCGCACAGAACAATGTCGATCCCGTCAAGATATTCAAGCGGACTTTGAATGCCAGCCATGAGGTGAATGCGCTGAGCGTGGCCAACAAGCAAGTGGACGTGGCCACCTTCAATACCGAAGGCATGGACCGCCTGCAGCAGACCAATCCGGCCAAGGCGGCGGAGATCAAGGAAATCTGGCGCTCGCCCTTGATACCGAGCGATCCCATCGTGTGGCGCACCAGCCTGCCCGACGAGGCGAAAGCCAAGCTCATGGCGTTCTTCACCACCTATGGCGAGAACGATGCGGAAATGAAAGTGCTGGCTGGACTGCAGTGGGGCAAGTTCCGCAAGTCGGACAACGATCAACTGCTGCCCATCCGCCAACTGGAGTTGTTCAAGGCACGCACTCAACTGATCGCGGACACGACCTTCGGCGAAGCCGAGAAGGCGGAGCGTCTGAAGGCCATCGATCAGAAGCTGGAGCAGCTTCAAGCCCGCTTGGCTGAACGCCCGAAGGCGGCGGCCAACGCGGGCTGACTGTCCGTGTTCATTGTCCATCAGATGAAACGGATCGCGTACTTATGGCAGCAATGAACGGCATCGCACCGGCGCAGCCGCCGGCGCGTTCCTGGAAGACCACGGCATGGTGGCTGATCCTGGCGTTGTTGTTGGCTTGGTCCTGGAATGGGGCGGAAATCAATCCGGGCATGCTCTGGCGCGATTCCGGCAATATGCGTGAATTCCTGGCGGATTTTTTTCCGCCGGACTTTCGCTATTGGCGGCTCTACCTCAGCGAAATGCTGATCACTGTGCAGATTGCGCTATGGGGCACCGCGCTGGCCGTCGTGAGTTCGATTCCGCTCGGCATTCTCTGTTCGGAGAACATCACGCCCTGGTGGCTGTGTCAACCGGTACGCCGCGTCATGGATGCCTTCAGGTCGATCAACGAGATGGTGTTCGCCATGCTGTTCGTCGTGGCGGTCGGACTGGGGCCGTTCGCCGGCGTCATGGCTTTATTCATCGGCACCACGGGCGTGTTGGCCAAGCTTTTCGCCGAAGCCGTCGAGGCGATCGACAACGGGCCGGTCGAAGGCGTGCGCGCTTCGGGCGCCAGCGCCATGCAGGAAGTGATTTTCGGCGTCATCCCTCAGGTCATGCCTTTATGGATTTCCTATGCCCTGTACCGCTTCGAGTCGAATGTGCGTTCGGCGACGGTGGTGGGCATGGTGGGAGCCGGCGGCATCGGGGTGATCTTGTGGGAGGCCATCCGCGGATTTCAGATGGCCCAGACCTGCGCGATCCTGATCATCATCATTGTTTTCGTCAGCGTGATCGACATACTGTCCCAGCGCTTGCGCAAGCAGTTCATTTGATTTTTCCGCTTGCGGATCCGAGCTTGGGGTCGCCTCGTCCCGGGGGGACGGACGCCGAAACCGGCTTTATTTTGTTTCAGGAGAATGGCATGCAGCAGCATGAGCACGCACAGACAGGCGATATGTCGTTGCGTCAGCACTGGATGGCCGTATTGGCCAGAACCGGTGAGCAGTTGGATGAGCACGCCGAGCTATTGCAGGCTCAGCCCTATGAGCGCTTGCGTCCGGCGCAAGTCGGCATGGTGATGGTGCGGGCTCGCGCCGGCGGGGACGGCCAGGCGTTCAATCTCGGTGAAATGACCGTCACGCGCTGTGTCGTCAAGTTGGCGCAGGGCACGCTCGGATACAGCTATGTGGCCGGGCGCCAGCTGCGCAGAGCGGAACTGGCCGCGTTGGCGGATGCGCACCTGCAAGGTCCCGAGCACGAAACCTGGATGCAGAGACTGGTGCGGCCCATGGCCAAGGCGCAGCGGCGCGAGCGCGCCGAGAAGGCCGAACGCAGCGCGCAAACGCGCGTGCGGTTCTCCACGCTGGTGCGAGGGGAGGATTGATGGCAACTATCATGATGAAGCAAGCGGGCTCCGCAGGGCATGTCGCCGATCATCTTCTGGTTGGCGGATTCGACGATGCCGTCACGCAATCGCAGCGTGTATTTCGTTTGGCCTTGTCGGCCATGTCCGAGCCCGGCACGGTGCACGGCGTGCCGAATCCGCCTGAGCTAAAGGGCTTGCATCCCGCCACCTATGCTTTGTGCCTGACCTTGCTGGACAGCGCAACGCCGGTCTGGGTCAGCCGCTTGCTGGATACGCCGGCTTTGCGCGCGAACCTGTCCTTTCATTGCGCAAGTCCCTTTGTATCCAGCCGCGAGCAAGCCCAGTTCGCTTTGCTGAGCGAAGCCGACCTGCACGACGTATCCGGCTTCGATCCCGGCAGCGATCGCGATCCGGACCGGTCCTGCACCATCATTGCCCAGTTGCCGGCGCTGTCCGGCGGACAGCCGGGCGTATGGCGCGGCCCGGGCGTCGACGGGCAGCGAAAAGTCACATTGCCCGTGCCAAAGAGCCTATTCCTCGAGCGAAAAGCCGGCCGCGCATTCCCGCGTGGACTGGATTTCATTTTTACGGCGGGCGACAGCCTGCTCGCCTTGCCGCGCAGTACTCGCGTGATTTGTCCGATCGAGGAGGAAGCATCATGTATGTAGCGGTGAAAGGTGGTGAGCAGGCCATCGACCAAGCGCATGCGCTTCTGGCGCGGAAACGGCGCGGCGATACGGGACTGGCCGAGCTTGGCGTGGAGCAGATCCGCCAACAGCTTTCTTTTGCCGTGGCTCGCGTGATGAACGAAGGGGCCTTATATGACGAACAGCTTGCCGCCCTGGCGATCAAGCAGGCGGCGGGCGATCTGACGGAAGCCATTTTCCTGCTGCGCGCCTATAGGACGACCTTGCCGCGCTTTCTGAGCAGCTTGCCCGTGGATACTTCGAGCATGGATGTGCAACGCCGCATTTCAGCCGTGTTCAAGGACGTGCCCGGCGGACAGCGGCTTGGCGCCACCTTCGATTACACCCATCGATTGCTGGATTTTTCCTTGTTGGACGAGCATGCCTGCTGCGCTCGGCCGACGATGGCGGGCGAAGAGCAAGCGGCGTCCGGCGCTGTCGAACCTGTGGAACTCGGACGGGATTGCCCACGCGTGACCGCGCAGCTGGTACGGGAAGGGCTGATCCAGGAAGAGAAGGATGCCCAGATTCCCGCTTCGGACATCACGCGCGATCCGCTCGATTTCCCGAGCAACCGATCACAGCGCCTGCAATGCCTGGCGCGCGGCGATGAAGGCTTTCTGCTGGCGCTGGCCTATTCGACGCAGCGGGGATATGGTCGCAACCATCCGTTCGCGGGCGAAATTCGCATTGGCGACGTGGATGTGTGGATCGAGCCGCCCGAATTGGGTTTCGCCGTCTCCATCGCTTCGGTCGAGGTCAGCGAATGCGACATGATCAACCAGTTCGTCGGAAATAAAAGCGAGCCCGCCCAGTTTACTCGGGGATATGGCCTGGCTTTCGGCCATGCGGAGCGCAAGGCGATGGCGATGGCCCTGGTCGATCGCGCCTTGCGCGCGGACGAGTACGGTGAAGACGTAACGTCGGTGGCGCAGCAGGAGGAGTTCGTATTGATGCATTGCGACAACGTCGAGTCCTCGGGTTTCGTATCGCACTTGAAGTTGCCCCATTACGTCGACTTCCAGTCCGAGCTGGATCTGATCCGAACTTTGCGTCGCGAAGCGGCGCAATCCAACATGGAGACACAGGTATGACGCAGGCATGCTCTACCGGAGGTCGCCGGATTCAAGAGACCGGCGATATTTCCGAAGCCTACAACTTTGCCTACTTGGATGAACAGACCAAGCGCGCTTTGCGCCGCGGCCTGCTCAAAGCGGTATCCATTCCGGGTTACCAGGTGCCGTTTTCCGGGCGCGAAATGCCGTTGCCGTACGGCTGGGGCACCGGAGGCATGCAAGTGACGGCCGCTATATTGGGGCCCGACGACGTGCTTAAAGTGATCGACCAGGGTGCGGACGATACGACCAATGCCGTATCCATACGGCGCTTCTTTCATCGCACCGCCGGGGTGGAGACGACAGAGTCGACGCGCCAGGCCACGGTCATCCAGACAAGGCATCGCATTCCTGAAATACCGTTGCGGCAGGGCCAGACGCTCGTATTCCAGGTACCCATTCCCGAGCCGTTGCGCTTCATCGAGCCGTCCGAGACGCAGACCAAAGCCATGCATGCGTTGAACGACTATGGCGTCATGCACGTCAAGCTCTATGAGGACATCGCGCTGCACGGCCATATCGCCACCACCTATGCCTATCCCGTGATGGTCGATGGACGTTATGTGATGGATCCTTCGCCGATTCCTAAGTTCGACAACCCCAAACTGCACCAAAGCCCGGCCTTGATGCTGTTCGGCGCGGGGCGTGAAAAGCGCCTGTACGCCGTGCCGCCTTATACGAGCGTCGTCAGCCTGGATTTCGAAGACCATCCTTTCGAGTTGCCCGCGTGGGACGCCTGCTGCGCATTCTGCGGCAGCCGCGAATCCTACCTGGACGAGCTGATCGTCGACGACGAGGGCACGCGCCAGTTCATCTGCTCGGATACCGATTATTGCGGCCAGCGATGCGCCCAGCAACAGGAGCAGGCATGACTACCTTGTTATCCGTCGATGATCTGACGTTGCTGTACGGCGCGGACAAGGGTTGCCAGGGCGTGTCGTTCGATCTGCACGCCGGCGAGGTGCTGGGCATCGTGGGCGAGTCGGGATCCGGAAAGTCCACCTTGCTCGGCGTGCTGGCGGGGCGTGCGCGGCCCGACCGCGGCCGCGTCAACTATGTCTCGGCCGGCGGCGAGCAGCTCGACCTTTACGCGTGCGCCGAAGCGCAGCGCCGCGCCTTGTTGCGCACGGAGTGGGGATTCGTGGAACAGAATCCACGCGACGGCCTCAGGATGAACGTCTCGGCCGGAGCCAACATCGGTGAGCGCCTGATGGCGCAGGGACAGCGTCATTACGGACGCTTGCGCCGGCAGGCGCTCGACTGGCTTGCGCACGTCGAGATAGATACGGCGCGCGTCGACGATCTGCCCAGGACGTTCTCGGGCGGAATGCAGCAGCGCTTGCAAATCGCCCGCAATCTGGTCTCCAAGCCCAGATTGGTTTTCATGGACGAGCCCACCGGAGGACTGGATGTGTCCGTTCAAGCTCATCTGCTGGACCTGTTGCGCGGCATCGTGCGCGAACTGGGGCTGGCCGTGATCATTGTGACCCACGATCTGGCCGTCGCGCGGCTGCTGGCGGATCGATTGCTGGTCATGCGCCGTTCGAGCGTCGTGGAAAGCGGCCTGACGGATCAGGTGCTGGACGATCCGCAGCATCCGTACACCCAGCTGCTGGTGTCGTCGGTCTTACAACCTTGAGGCTTATGAAATGAATGCGGTAATAGAAGTAAACGGACTGTCCAAGACCTTCGTTCTGCACCAGCAGAACGGCGCCGTTCTGGACGTGCTGGATACGGTCCGCTTCGACGTCCAGCCAGGCCGGTGCCTGATTCTGCATGGACGGTCCGGCGCGGGAAAGTCCACGCTGTTGCGCACCTTGTATGCCAACTACCGTCCCATGACCGGCAGCATACGCGTGCGCCATGAAGGGCGGCCGCTGGAGCTGGTTGGCGCCGAGCCGCGCACCATCCTCGACGTTCGCCGCCGGACCATGGGCTACGTCAGTCAATTTCTGCGCGTCATCCCCCGCGTCGCCTGCCTGGACGTGGTCA
The DNA here is from genome assembly GCA_964551305.1 of uncultured Burkholderiaceae bacterium. GTDB lineage: Bacteria > Pseudomonadota > Gammaproteobacteria > Burkholderiales > Burkholderiaceae_B > JBAZDC01. The sequence continues at coordinate 7,576 of CAZKBT010000063.1, read as the reverse complement.
TGGAGCCCGCCCTGCAACGCGGCATGACGGCGGCCAAGGCCGAGTCGCGCGCCCGGGAGCTGCTGCGGCGCCTGAATATCGGCGAGGCGCTATTGCCTTTGGCGCCGGGCACGTTCTCGGGAGGCGAGCAGCAACGCGTCAATATCGCGCGTAGCTTCATGGTGGACTGGCCCCTGATGCTGCTGGACGAGCCGACGGCGTCGCTGGACCAGGCCAATCGCGACGTCGTGCTCGACCTGATCGCCGAAGCCAAGGCGGCCGGCTCGGCGCTGATCGCCATCTCGCACGAAGAGGGCGTAAGGACGCGGATCGCCGATCAGTATCTGGACATGTGCGCCGAGGAGCATGCCGATGCTTAACGAGCAGATCTACACCAATGCGCGGATCGTCGCCGCGGATGAAATCATTCCGGGTTCCGTGTGCGTTCGGGGCGGCCTTATCCAGGACGTCGGACACGAGCGCTGCAACTTGCCCCAGGCCGTCGATCTTCAAGGCGATTATCTCATGCCGGGATTGGTCGAACTGCATACGGACAACCTGGAAAAGTACATGAATCCTCGTCCCGGCGTGGATTGGCCGTCCGCATCGGCAGTCCTGGCTCACGATGCCCAGATCGTCTCGGCCGGCATTACCACCGTCTTCGATGCGCTATCGATAGGCGATATCAGCCCGAAGGGCGATCGCATGCGTCAATTGCCGGCCATGCTGCAGGCCATCGCCCAGGCCCGGGAAAACGAACACACCCGGGCCGATCACCGCCTGCACCTGCGCTGCGAACTCAGCCATGAGAAAACGCTGCCTGTGTTCAAGGAGCTTGTCGACCATGCGTTGGTGCAGCTGGTTTCAGTGATGGATCATTCGCCCGGACAGCGCCAATTCGTCAAGCTGGAAAAGTACCGCGAGTACTACCAAGGGAAGTATCACATGAGCGACGAAGAGATGGAGTCATTCATCGTCAGGCAGTTGGAAAATGCGCAGCGCTACAGCGACAAGTATCGGCGCGACATCGTGGCGATCTGCCGCGAGCGCGGCTTGTCCGTGGCGAGCCATGACGACGCGACGATCGAGCACGCCAAGGAGTCCGCGGACTTCGGCATGAGCATCGCCGAGTTTCCGACTACGACCGAGGCGGCAAACTTCAGTCACCAGCTGGGCATGAAGGTGCTCATGGGCGCGCCCAATATCGTTCGCGGCGGCTCGCATTCCGGCAACGTCGCGGCATCGACCCTGGCGCAAGAAGGCGTGCTTGACATCCTGTCCAGCGACTACTATCCGGCCAGCCTGCTGCAGGCGGCCAAGCGGCTGGCCGATGCGCCGAATCACTATGATCTGCCCGCCGCCATCGCCACGATCAGCCGGGCGCCGGCACAGGCCGCCGGACTCGTGGACCGCGGTGAGATCCGAATAGGGCTGCGCGCCGATCTCGTCAGAGTGCGCGAGCATGGGCGGGACCTGCTGGTCGACCGTGTATGGTCGCGCGGACAGAGAGTGTTCTGATGTCCGGCCGCCTGATCTATTTGATGGGACCATCCGGTTCAGGCAAAGACACCGTACTGCGCGGATTGCGCGGCATGATGGGCGACGATTGCCACGTCGTGCGGCGCATCGTCACTCGCCCCGAGCCCGGCGGCGACGATGCGGAAGAGGTCGTCAGCGACCAGCAGTTCGAATCCATGCGCCGCGAAGGCCGATTCGCGATGCATTGGCAGGCGAACGGCATGTCGTACGGCGTGCCCGTCGAGCTGTCCCGTCATTTGTCCGAGGGTCGGGACGTATTGCTCAATGGATCGCGAGCCTATTTTCCTCAGGCCAGATTGCAGTATGGCAATGTGATTGCGGTGCTGCTGCGGGTCGAGGCTGTCTTGCTCAGGCAACGCTTGCTGCATCGAAGGAGGGAATCGGAGGAGCAAATCGCGGCGCGCCTGCGGCGCAATGGCTTCTATGCATCGTTGGACGCGAAGGACGGTGTGTTCGTCGTGGACAATTCGGGAGATCCGGAACAGGCCGTCACGACCTTGTATCATTACCTGCAGCGCACTGCGTGCGGCAAGTAAGGTAATGAAGGCCATGACCATGATACGTTTGGGTTTGCTGGGCACTGGCAACTCGGGCCAGGTGCCTGTGTACAACTGCGGCTGCGCGGCGTGCGAGCGGGCCAGGCTGCAGCCGCAGTTCAGGCGGGGCCCGACCTGCGCCGTCGTGGAGTGTGACGGCCAACGCTGGCTGATCGACGCCGGCTTGATGGACTTGGCCGATCGTTTCGAGCCGGGCTCCATCCAAGGGATTTTGCAGACGCATTACCACGCCGATCATGCGCAAGGCTTGCTGCATTGGCGCTGGGGGCGGGGCATGCGCATGCCTGTGCTGGGGCCGCCGGACAAGGAAGGTTTTGCGGATCTTTTCAAGCACAGCGGCATGCTGGATTTTTCCCGGGCCTTGGCGGCGTTCGACTCCTTCGATCTGGGCGCCATGCGCGTGACGCCCGTGCCGTTGACGCATTCCAAGCCGACGTTCGGCTATATCTTTACCCCGATCGGCGGCGGGCAGTGCATTGCGTATTTGACCGATACCGTAGGGTTTCCGGACGCTACCCGCCGCTTTCTGGAAAGACTGGACATCCAGACGCTGGTGCTGGACTGTTCCTTCCCGCCGTCGGCGGAGACCCCGCGCAATCATAATGACCTGAACAGCGCGCTGGCTTCGGTGGACGGGCTTGCCGTCGATCGGCTCGTGCTGACGCACGTAGGCCATGAACTCGATTGCTGGTTGATGCAATACGGCGACGCCTTGCCTTTCCACGCCGTCATCGGCCGGGACGGCGCCTGGTTCTGACGCCGTTGCCGGAATCCGTCCCGAGCTGAACTCAGCCGGCTTCTTGCGAATAGGCTTTACGGCATTTTCGCATTGAAGCGCGCAATCGACTCTTTCTTGTCATTTCGATAGCCCGCGCTCTTCGGGTCGCGCGATTGCTTGACGCTGACATACACCTCGCCGGTAGTCTCGTCGATCGCGAAACTATTGGGGAACGGCTTTATTTCGATCGAACGCTTGACGGCTAGCGTATTCGTGTCAATTACAGTCACCGTGCCGGCTTGTCGGTTACTGACATACACCTCTTCATGGGGCGCGTTGATCTTCACGCCCATCGCACCGGCGCCCGTCGCCACGACATTGGTCGCCTTGCCCGACGCAGGTTCTAGAACGAGCAGCTCGCCATGTTTGCTATCCGAGGCAAACAGGCGGCTGGTCTTGGGATCGATATCCACATTGACGAGAAACCTTTCAGGCTTGTCCTGCACCGGATGGCGGGCGATCATTTTCCCGGTTTTCGTATCGGCTAGTCTCCAGAATCCACGGCCGCTGGTATACAGACGTCCCTGAACAGGGTCCAGGGCCAGCCCAGGACCTCCCATTGCTTCAATCGTGCCTCGCAGTGTGGATGTGGCGCCGTCGATCACCCAGACGGGGCCGTCATCGGACGGGCTGCTCACATAGACCGTATTCGTTGTCTCATCGACCAGCAATTGACGGCTGCGATATGGTTTACCGCTGCGTTTATCGATACCGTCAAGCTGAATCACGGCTGTGCGCGCCATGTCGCGCATGTCGTAGACGCTGACGCGGCGATCCATGGAGTGGCCAACATACAAGGTTCTCGTTTTACGGTTTACCGCCAATGCAAAAGGTTTCTCTGCGCTTTCAACCGATTGCAAAATCGTCAAACTGCCAGGATCGATGACCAGGATATGGCCGGGCTTGCCGTTGCGCCGGTCATCCCCGGCCGACGTAACGTAGAGGCGATGATCCATATGAGCAAGTTCGAATAGTCCTGGAGCAACAGCTGCCCGCCCGACATTCTTATCTTGGCTGACGTTGGAGATCGAAGTTTGGTTTGCCGAACCGGTTGCACGTGGCGAGTCGACGCCTGCGCAGGCGGCAAGCGCCACTATCGCAAGCGACGCGGCGATGCGTGTCGTAAAGACGATCGGCCTGGTCGACATCTTCCGCAGGTCGGTCGTTTCAGGGCAAGAGCATGCGATTCGATCAGTCACGGCCATCTTCCTATCAATACACGATTTCAAAATAAAGGGAACCTATTGGATCCATATCATGCATGAGCTTGCTGACTGAACTCTGACGGAAGCGGTGGCGGCCGTTCAGGCATATCCGTCATTGGCAAACAAGAAAGCGGGCCGTGGGTCGTGCGCTGAATTCAGCCAGTTCGGCATCTCCGAATTGTCGCCGCTCTAGGCGAAGCGCACACTGTTTTCATCGAAAAACAGGAGCGCGGCATGCAAACCAAACGAAGCAAACAACTAGGCCAGGGAATGACGGAATACATCATTATCGTCGCCCTGGTTGCGGTATCGGCGATCGCCGTCTATCAATTGTTCGGGCAAGTCATACGGTCTCAGACGGCGGCGATGGCCAAGGAACTCGCGGGCGAAGATGGATCCGAACAGTCCCGGGCCGCGCAATCCGCGGCGGATTCGGCCGCGGGGCAGACCGCGGCCAAGACCTTGAAATCCTTTACCGGCAACGCGGGCAACTGAACATGAAAGACGTGCCGATCGCCGGCCCCCGCGCCCAGTCGGGCCAGGCTTTGGTATGGGGGATGCTGCTCCTTGGCGCGATGGCTCTGGCGTTCGTCGCTTATTTCAGCGTATCCCAAATGGTTGCGGTCAAGGTCCGGCACACCCATGCTCTGGATGCCGCTGCCTACAGCGGCGCGGTGGTCCAGGCAAGAGCGATGAATACGGCGGCCTACATCAATCGCGCGCACATCGCCAACCAGGTTGCGATGGCGCATCTGGCAACCTTGAGCAGCTGGGCGGCGCTGGGCGAAGCCCAGGCCCGGCAATTGTTCAGCGGCAATCCGCCCATGCACGTCATCGGCATGCTGTTCGGGGCCGATCATGCGGCGGCCTATTCGGCGGCAAGGCGGGCGGTGGGTCTGGGAGCGATGCAGCCCCAGCTGGCCGCCGCCTACATGGCTCACGATGCGACGGTCAGGCAGGTACTGGCTCGCGCGCAAGCGAGTATCGTCGAGACATTGCCCGCCGTGCGCCGCCATGTGATCGAAACGGTTCTAGAAGCCAATTTCGAAGCCTCGCCTGATCGAACGTTCCGCTTGGAGTTCGATACCGACGAATGGCCGGATGCCGTCAGCCTGTTGTCCGGCCCTCGCCATCTGGCACCCGTCGTCAGGGCGGCGGCGAGTCGGTACGGGTTTCTGGCGCCGCGTCACCATACCGCCTACAACAACTGGGTGGTCAGCCCCATGTGCCCGGGTTTGCGGCATCAGCTGCGTCGGCGCGGCACGACTCAAATGGACGATCAGGGACGATGGCAGTCCGTGGATACCCTGTCTTACCATGCCCTGAGGTCGAATCAATGGATAGGTTGCTACTACCGCGAATATCCCATGGGGTGGGGGTGGCTGGCCGGTGCGACGGGGCATGTGCTGGACGATCCGCATACGGACGCGCCGCCCGACGATTTTTCCGAGGTCGATTTCTGGCGCTGGGTGCGCGACAGCACGGATTGGGACATCGCCGCCGGCAGCGCCAACCCGTTGGCGAACTCTCGCGCGCATGTGACACGGCGGCTATGGGATACAGGCGGGCTGCCCGGATTCCATGATGTGGGCGAGTCCGCGTCGAACGGAAGGATCGCGTTCGCCTTGAGCTTGCATCGCACCGCCGATACGGATCGCGTGGTGACCACGCGCAGCGCCGCGGAAACGTTCTTTGCGCGCCCCGCAGGCCGTGAAGACGGCCGTCTCGAACACGCGAATCTGTTCCGGCCGTATTGGCAAGCCCGGCTCGTCGCCCATCCTCATGCTTCCTTCTTGGAGGAACGAAAATGATACGTCCAGAGCGCGTGGCGCACCTCGTCGCCGAGCGAGCGCAGAGGCAGCAGGGGCAGGCCATGGCCGAAGGCATCGTCGTGCTGGTGGCGCTGCTGTCGATGTGGGTCGCCGTTTCATGGGTGGGCCGGCTGCAGGACATGGCGCTGCAGGCCGATCACGCGGGCCGCCATGGCGCCTTTTCGTTGACCAGGCAGAGTGTCGACGGATTGCGTCCAAGCGACGTGCTGTCGCCCTATCTTCATGTCGAGCGGCATCGCTGGCATGATACCGCGGGCCGCGTCCTGCAAGCGCACGATCGGTTCGGCGCTTCGTGGACCGTCGACCGTGAGCGGCAAGTCGGCACGCCGGGACAGATCGGCCGCGATCAAGTCCATGCCGCCCGCCTGAGGCGGGATTGGCACGCGCATGACGACGGCATCTACCGCAGTCGAGTGGGCGTTTCTCCGTGGGTCGATCAGCCACCCGCATCCGGCGTCGTATGGTGGCGGTTCTCGCAGGCCTATCCTACGGTGGCGCGCAGCACCAGCATCGTCGCGGGGGTCGGCCATGCTTCCGGCGATCGCCATGCCCAGGCCGTCATGGGCGGCTCCGGCCTGGCCTGGGTGGATCATGCGCGCGTCTCCCGTCATCTTTCGGAGTCGGTCACAGAGGTGATGCATGCCGTGGATCAACCATGGCGGCGTCCCGTCCCCGCGTCCGACTGGCTGGCCTCCTGGGTCGATTTGGTGCCCGATCGCCATGTCGCGCCGGCGCTTCCGCCCGTTGCCGGAGGACGGCCATGAATAGAGAGGCAACGATGTCTCATGCTCGTACAGGTTCGTTGCGATGCCTTGCAACGTTCTATCTGGCACTGGGATTGATCGCCGGCCCGTCGTCGCAAACCTTGCTCGACGGCGCGGCTCCGAGCGGGGAAAACGGCATGCCGCCATTTCCGGAGCTTGCCGATATGCCGGTTCTGCGCTGGTCGCCGGAGCAGCGCATCGTGCTGACAGGCGTGCCCATGTCGCTATGGACGTTCAATACTTCGGCGTCGCTGATGACGGCCGCATACAGCCTCGCGGGCCAGGCGGCGTACTTCCAGCGTGTTCTCGTGCAGGGCGATGTGTTGGTTCTGTCCGGCCTGGCGCAAGGCCGACACTGGCTGGCGGAGCTGCGCTCGACAGGCAATGGCACGGCCGGGCGCATATCCGCTTTATCCCATGGAATGCGTATGCCGCAGCCGCGCGCGCCGCTTTCTCCCGAGGCGGCGCGTCCACTCTGGCATCCTCCCTGGTCCACCTTGGTCTTTTCGGTAGGTTCGGACGAGCAGGGGGAGCCGTCGCTGGCAATGCTCAAGGTTCCAGGCCCCCTCGAGCCGGCGCGGAAAAAAATGGCGGCCCATCTGTTCGAGCGGCAGTGGCTGCCCGCGCAGGGCGCCGCCACGCCGGACACCTGGAACTCGGGCGCCGCACAGCTGCGCTTGTTTTTCGACTGCTCGGACGGTTGTACCGTGCTGGGATACCTGCGGACAGCGAGCGAACAATGACATCCGGATGGCGGCGAGGCATGGCGTGATCAATTTATTTTCTTCGGAGCGGCATATGCGCATTCCCAAGGTAGGGCGTTCGACGGTAATCATCGGTTTTGCGTTATTGGCCGGGTTCGGCGCCGCATTCGGCGCCCACCAGCACATACAAAACCGGGTGCGGTTGTTGCAGGAACAAG
>CAZKBT010000062.1:0-19127 GCA_964551305.1 uncultured Burkholderiaceae bacterium | reverse complement strand
ACCCTCGTCGTAAGCTTGGAAGGCTTCTGCTCTACCATTGAGCTACACCCGCTTGAGATTCTTTCGACACCGATACACCCATGGCTGGAATGTGGTACGCCGCATTCGACAACTGGCAGCCATAAGCGCTTGGTGGTGGGAGTTGGATTCGAACCAACGTAGGCGCAAGGCCAACAGATTTACAGTCTGCCCCCTTTAACCACTCGGGCATCCCACCAAAAGCGAACCACGAATTATGCGTGTTTTTTTTGGGACTGTCAAATTAGAACAAGGGAAAACCCTGGAAACGGGCCTGCTCGGCGTATTGTTCCTTTTCTTTTGCAGGATTCGCAGGCCGCCGCCGCAAGGCTGCTCGGGCCAGTCAGGCCTCGAGCACGTCCGACATACCCTGGCGTTCCAGCAGCGCGTTCAAATGATCCCAGCCATGGAAGCTGATAATCAATTGCCCATGATTGCGCGCGCCCACTTTCAAGCTCACTTTCGTGCCCAGGTGATCCGACAGGGCTTGCTCCAGGCGCTTGGCGTCTCCGCTGTTCTGTTTGGAAGCGCGGCGCGACGCCAGGGGCTCTTCGGCCTCCCTCAAGGTCCGGCCGACCAGTTTCTCGGTTTCACGCACCGACAGCCGCTTAGCGATGATCTCGTTGGCGACCAGTATCTGCATGGCGGCATCCAGGGCGAGCAGCGCCCGGGCGTGCCCCATGTCGATATCGCCGGCCAACAGCATGGTTTGGACGGGTTCCGTCAGGTTCAGCAGGCGCAGCAGGTTGCTGGTCGCCGAGCGCGAGCGTCCTATCGCCTGGGCGGCTTGTTCGTGCGTCAATCCGAACTCGTCGAGCAGCCGGCGCACACCATGCGCTTCTTCGAGCGGGTTCAGGTCTTCGCGCTGGATGTTCTCGATCAGCGCCATGACGGCCGCATTCTCGTCCGCGACATCCCGCACCAGCACCGGAACTTCTTTCAATCCGGCGATCTTGGCGGCGCGGAAACGGCGTTCGCCGGCAATGATTTCGTACTTGCCGGCATCCTTGCCGGACAGCGGGCGCACCAGCACCGGCTGCATGATGCCCTGGGTGCGGATGGATTCGGCCAACTCATTCAGAGCTTCTTCGTCCATACGCGTGCGCGGCTGATACTTGCCCGCCTTCAGGCTCTGCAAGCTCAACGCGGACGGCGCGGCTTCGCTTTTCGCGGCGGACTTGCCCAGGTTCTCAATCGCGGGCGCATCCTCGCCCAGCAATGCATCCAGACCCCTGCCCAACCCCTTGGGTTTTCTCGTCGCCATGTCAGTATTCCTTTAATTGGTTCATTTAACTGCGCGGCCGCGCCTGCAGACGCAATGCTTCCTTCTTCACCCGCGTCAGCAGTTCTTTTCCAAATTCGATGTAAGCTTTGGCGCCGCGCGAGCTTTTGTCATAGACCGTGCCCGGCAAGCCGTGGCTGGGCGCTTCGGCCAACCGCACGTTGCGGGGAATGATCGTTTTGAAGACCCTGTCGCCGAAATGCGATTCGATCTGCGCGGAGACCTGTTGTTGCAGCGTTACGCGCGTATCGAACATGACGCGCAGCAGACCGATGATCTGTAGATCCGGGTTGATGTTGCGATGCACCCGCTTGATGGTGTTGACCAGATCCGACAAGCCTTCCAGCGCAAAGTACTCGCACTGCATGGGAATGATCACGCCATGAGCCGACGCCAGGCCGTTCAAGGTGAGCAACGACAGCGTGGGCGGGCAATCGATCAAAATGAAATCATAGTCGTCCAGGATCTGCCCGATGGCGTCTTTCAGTTGCTGCTCGCGCCGCTCCATCTGGATCAAATCGATTTCCGCGCCCGAGAGCTCTCTGTTGGCCGGCAGGACGTCGTAGCCCCCCGCTTCCGAGTGAACCTTGACCTGGCCAATGGCCGCCTCTCCGATCAGCATTTGGTAAAGGTTGTATTCCACCTTGTTCTTGTCGATGCCGCTGCCCATCGTCGCATTGCCCTGCGGATCCAGATCGATCAGCAACACCCGCTTGCGCGAGGCGGCCAGCGCCGCGGCAAGGTTGATGGCCGTCGTCGTTTTACCCACCCCGCCCTTCTGGTTGGCGATGCAAAATACCTTGGGCACTTCAAGGGAGTTAGTCTGTGTCATAGAGATCCTTGGCGAACTAGTCGCACCAAACAACGTTGCGCGTCGAGCTGCGGCACGCATAACGTGTCTATGCTCTCGACTATCCATTCATCCTGCTGCGCCAAAGCCTGGATTTCCTCATCCGGCCGACGCCCCTTCATCGCCAGCATGACCCCGCCAGGCGCGGCATGGCGGCCGGCCAGCGTCACGAAATCCAGCAAGGACGAGAAGGCTCGCGATGTGACAATGTCCGCCTGGTATGGCGGCAATTGCTCGATCCTTCCGTGCACCGCATGCAGATTCTTCAAGCCTAGAACGCTCCCGACCTGGCGCACGAACGCCATCTTCTTTTCCACCGCATCCACGCAATGGACTTGCCAGCCGGGGTTGATTATCGCAAGCACGATACCGGGCAACCCCGCGCCGGAACCCACGTCGACGATGCGCAAGGCGGCGTCGCCGGCAATCTCGATGACGGGAGGAACCAGGGACAGGCTGTCGAAAACATGCTGCACCAGCATTTGTTCCGGATCGCGTAATGCCGTGAGATTGTACGTTCGATTCCAACGCTGGAGTTGAGCAAGATAGGTCAATATCGCCTCATTCTGCTGCTCCGCGACGGCCACGCCCAAATCCTTGGCTGCGGCATTCAGCCGCTCTTTGAACTTATCCGCCCTCATCTACGCCGCTTTCTTCTGATACTGCATGCGCTTTATATGAACGAGCAGCAACGATAGCGCGGCCGGCGTAACGCCGGAAATGCGGCTGGCCTGCCCTATGGTCGCCGGCCGGCTGGCTTTCAGTCGCTGGCGCACCTCGATCGACAGGCTTTTGATCGCGTCGTAATCGAGATCATCCGGTATGGGATGCGCTTCCTGGCTGGCGAGCTTGTCGATGTCCTCTTGCTGCCGAGCCACGTAACCCGCGTACTTGACCTGGATCTCGACCTGCTCGGCCGCGACCGGGTCCGCCAACCCAGGCCCGGCCAGGCTTTCTCCGTTGGCGCGTTCGACGCTCATCAGGGCGCGGTACTCGACTTGCGGCCGCCTGAGCAAGTCGTAGAGCGAATACTCATGCTCGACCTGTTTGCCCAACAAGCGTTCGGCGGCGTCCTGCGCCAACGTCTTCGGATTGATCCAGGTCGTCTTCAAACGCTCTATTTCCGCCGCCACCGCATCGCGCTTTCGGCTGAAAGCTTCCCAGCGCTCATCGCTCACCAGACCCAGACTACGCCCGTGTTCCGTCAACCGCATGTCCGCGTTATCCTCGCGCAAGCTAAGGCGATACTCGGCCCGCGACGTGAACATGCGGTATGGCTCGGTTACGCCGCGCGTCGTCAAGTCATCAATCAACACACCAAGATACGATTCGTTACGTTTTGGCATCCAAGGATCAAGCTCTTTCGCTTGTCTGGCGGCGTTGATCCCAGCCAACAAGCCTTGAGCGCCGGCCTCTTCGTAACCCGTCGTCCCGTTTATCTGGCCTGCGAAGAACAAGCCGTTTATGGACTTGGTTTCCAGGCTGGGCTTTAACTCCCGCGGATCGAAATAGTCATACTCGATGGCATATCCTGGCCGCGTAATGACGGCCTTCTCCATTCCCGGCAAGGATCTCACCATGGCCAACTGAATGTCGAACGGCAAACTGGTGGATATTCCGTTGGGATAGATTTCCGTGGTGCTCAACCCTTCCGGTTCAAGATATATTTGATGGCTTTCCTTGTCCGCGAAACGATGGATCTTGTCTTCGACAGACGGACAATATCTTGGGCCCACCCCTTCTATCGTGCCGCTATCGCTATACATCGGAGAACGATCCAAGCCTGAGCGAATGATATCGTGAGTCCGTTGGTTGGTATGCGTAATCCAGCAGGGTAATTGCTGAGGATGCATGCTGGCATTGCCCATGTAGGAAAAAACCGGCACGGGATTGCTATCTCCCGCCTGGATTTCCAACTTACTGTAGTCGATAGCATTACCGTCTATTCGAGGCGGTGTTCCCGTTTTCAGGCGCCCTTGAGGAAGCTTCATTTCCTTCAAGCGCTGGCCCAGCGAAATCGCAGGTGGATCTCCGGATCGGCCGGCAGAATAATTGTTCAATCCCACGTGAAGCCGGCCGTTCAAGAATGTGCCGGCAGTGAGCACCACCGTCTTGGCTCGAAACTGTATTCCTATCTGGGTTACGGCGCCAACCACCCTATCGCCATCCAACACGAGATCATCCACGGCTTGTTGGAAGATGATTAAGTTGGATTGGTTTTGAAGGATGGTACGTATTGCTCGTCGATATAGTGAACGATCTGCTTGGGCACGGGTTGCCCGAACAGCTGGCCCCTTTGAGCTGTTCAAGATTCGAAACTGTATGCCAGCCAAATCGGTCGCATAGGCCATGGCTCCGCCTAACGCATCTATCTCCTTGACCAAATGGCCTTTTCCTATCCCTCCAATGGAAGGATTGCAAGACATTTGTCCCAGAGTTTCGATATTGTGGGTTAGCAACAGCGTAGAGGCGCCCGAGCGAGCCGAAGCTAATGCAGCTTCAGTTCCCGCATGGCCGCCACCGACGACAATTACGTCGAAGTGTTCTTGATAAATCATGCTTACGTCTACGTAGAGACCGTATAAATGTCAAATTATACTTGCTGCCTATATCTTGTTCCACGTGAAACATGAAAAGATACGTAAAGCTTGAATGTTTCACGTGGAACACTCGGTTTGTCTACGTCAAGCATTCTCAAAAGTTTCTTTTTTCAAAGCTTGCCTCGACTCTAAGAGTCAGGCACTAGTTCATGCTAATGAATTCTTGATACTAAGATATGTCTGGTCCAGAATGTACCAACATAACGTGCTTCTTAATGCATATCAATCGATCAACAGAATCGGTAAAAGAGAAAGTTCATTTGAGGATTCCGAGCTCTCATTTTGCAAGACACTCAATACCCAGGTAAGAAATTCTCTTTGATCAGAGCCGCACCGAAGATAAATAGAAAAACAGGGACTGATCTTGAGTACTGATGATATGACTATATTTAGTCTAATCGGAAGCACGACCTCCGCTTTACAGATCTAAAAATATCTAGTTTGGTATAGAGCGTGGAGGTACGACATCAATGTGGATAAGCCCGACAAACAGTCAAAGTTTGAATAGGACATAACCTGATCAACAGACTATGTTCCACGTGAAACATGGTTCAGGCCACAAGTATTCATAGAGGTGGTACAGAAAGGCCAGGTTACATAGCTGAACTCATCAAATCGGAACAGCCTGTGGATAACTTTGTTGATAAAGGAAGGATAACAAGTGGACAAATTAGAAAGCCCTGGCACATCATGCCAGGGCTTTCTCTATGTACGATGAAATCAATCAGACTTATAGAGGACGGATGTCCGCTGCCTGGGGACCTTTGGGACCGTCATTAATTTCGAATTCAACGGCTTGGCCTTCGGTCAGGCTGCGATAGCCTCGGCCGGATATCGCCGAAAAGTGGGCGAACACATCAGTACCACCGGCATCCGGCGTAATGAAGCCGAAGCCTTTCTCCGCGTTGAACCATTTAACTATACCTTTTTGAGCCATGAGGTAGCGTCCTTAAATCTTTATAAATGAAATATGCAATGAGACAAGAACGCTGATACGAAATAGATTTAAATCAATCCTGACTTAACCACTAAATACGAGACCTGCGCAAAGCTTGAATTCATCTGCCTGTGAAAGCATACTCATGAGGAACAGGGATTTCAAATAAGTATTCACACTAATGTGGTATTTTTTCGCAGCTATTTCCTATATAGCACCGCTTGAAACACAAACGATGTCATTGGCCATTCCAGTCGATGCCGGCCCCGATTTCCAGTGTAAGAATCAATAATGCATCGGCCATTCAACGGAATAGAAAAACGGATCGAATAATGATTTTGCAATCGAAACTACCGAATATCGGCAGCACCATTTTCTCTACGATGAGCCAATTGGCTGTCACGCATAACGCGATCAATCTAGGGCAAGGCTTTCCGGACTTCAATCCCGACAAGCAGCTCATCCAATATGTAACAGACGCCATGTTGAACGGCCATAATCAGTATCCTCCCATGCCCGGCGTTCCCGATCTGCGTGAACAAATAGCGAAAAAGGTTCTCGACCTGTACGGCCGTTCCTATGATGATGCATCGGAAATCACGGTAACCAGCGGAGCGACCGAAGCGCTGATGACAGCCATACTGGCCACGGTCGGATCCGGAGACGAAGTCATCGTCATCGAGCCGTTCTATGACCTGTACATTCCGGCCATCGAACTGGCAGGAGGCAAGCCGGTCATCGTTCCTTTGTCGGCACCCGATGAATCCAGGCCTACCTATCAGATAGATTGGAATCGCATCGAACAATCCGTGGGCCCAAAAACGCGGATGATCATCCTGAATTTCCCGCACAATCCGACGGGCATAAATTTGAAACCCGCCGATCTGGACGAGCTGGAGAAAATTGTTGCCGACACCGGCATTCTTCTGCTTTCCGACGAAGCCTATGAACACATCGTATTCGACGGCCGGCGCCATCACAGCCTGGCCAGCAGGCCGTTACTGGCCGAACATGCATTCGTTGTGTCGTCGTTCGGAAAAACGTATCACACGACGGGATGGAAAGTAGGGTACTGCTGCGCGCCCGCCGGACTCACCAAGGAATTTCGCAAAGTCCATCAATTCGTGGTGTTTACGGTAAGTTCACCCATGCAGGTGGGCTTGTCGCGCTATATGCAAGATCCAAAACCGTATCTCGAATTGTCGGCGTACTATCAGAAAAAGCGGGATCGGTTGACGTCGGGCCTGGCGAAAACCCGATTCGAACCCTTGCCAAGCGAGGGAACGTTTTTCTTGCTGGCTCGTTATGACGCCATTTCGTCGATGTCAGAACTGGAGTTCGCCAATTGGCTGACCGTCGAACATGGCGTCACCGTCATTCCTGTCTCCGCTTTCTATGAGGATCCTGCGGCGCCAAGTTCGAATCATCACCTGGTGAGGTTTTGTTTTGCCAAACAGGACCAGACTCTGGATGCGGCGATTGCCAAGTTGCAAAAGGTGTAGAAAAAGAGCTTCGGCTTTCCATGATGTTGTTAATTTCTTATATATACAACCGAGAATGATGGATGGGAGCCTGTGGACAAGTAGGATAAGACTAAATAGTGTTTTAAATCAAAATATTACATAGATATTTGGAGTGGACAACAAGGTTGGTAATCTCAGGACGGTATTTGGAGAACTTTTGGGTGGGGATCGAATGAGGGGCTTGTGCGCATCCAGTGCACAGCCTATGCACAGCTCCTTCGCCTAGAGCTTATCCACAAGCTCCTGTCCTGTCGCCCCGCATTGGAGAGGGGACTGGAAAGGTTCAACCCTTGGTTCAGTAGGTAGGGATGTGGAGTCCGGTGTCGAAGACTAGGCGCCTTTCGGGCCACTGCAGCGCGCCGAGCCGAAAGCGCGATTGATCGGCTTGCCTCCCGGCGCGCCTGTCCCTCCAGCGGGCGCCGACCGAAAAATCGACGCAAAACACATTCCGGTGCTTGCCATGCCACGAGCCGGATTCGATATTCGAGAACAAACGGCTGTAGCGGGATACCAGCTGTCCTTGAACGGGGTTGTACAGGCGCCAGTAATGCCCGATGACCACCGGTTTCTTGTCTTCATAGTCATCCCACCACGTCGTCCTATCCGAGAATCGCCATCTGTTTCCCGCGAAGAAAGCCGTGCTTGCCTTGGTTTCCACGCCCGACGTGAGCACTTTCAGCGGATTGATCGTTTGTTGCGTCGCCTCGTATTCGGCAATGGCGTGTAGAAACGGCGGTGGATTATGTTCGTCTTCCAGCTCATTGGCCCAATTGACTTTTTCTTCCAGATACTTGGCATATAGGCCGGTTTTCCCAGCGGCGTGTCGAGCAAGTTCGTCCCAGCGCCGGTAATGCTCGCTGACGGCAACCGGCGACGCAGAGGCGACGGCATTTGCCGCCGCTTCAGTCCAGGCGGCATGAACGACGCGGATATCGTCTCTTTCCAGTATGACCGGCAGTTTCTCAAGGAAGGATCGGATGTTTTCACGTTCCTGGATCGGCGCACGCTCGAACGGCGCATAATATTTTTGATCCTGTGAGAGCCGTTCATCGAAAAACCACCCCGAACCGTCCTTGATGTCGTTGGTCAGCAGATTGAGTTCGTGATTGCCCAGAATGGCTTGTGCATGGCCGCCTGTGATCAGCCGTTGCGCGAGCTTGATGACGCTGTAGGAATAGGGGCCACGATCGCACAGATCACCCACGAAGACGATTTTCCGGCCTTTTGGATGTCGGCCATCATCTTTATAGCCCAAATGCCATAGCAAGGCTCTGAGAGCTTCCAATTCGCCGTGTATGTCGCCGATGATGTCCAGTGGGGCATCGGGAAGGCGTTGTATGAGGGTCATGATGGGTTGGGACGTTGTTACAAGAGGGCGACGTGTTCATGCAAGCTTGAGCGGCAAGTTGGTCCTGCGTCGAAAGACATTCTTCTGTTTGTATATTTTCTCTTATATATAACGATGATTACTAATGGGTGTTTGTGGACAAGTCTAATAGTCTGAATTTGTGCTGTGAATTCAAGCGGATGCCGGTATTTTCCTTGTGTGGATAAGCGCGGCTTGGCGCGTGTATGAATATTGGACAAATTTTTGGACGGGATGCGCAAGACGGTTTTGTCCACTAACCGTCAACATATTATGAACACCTGCGCGCCATAGATCTTATCCACAAGGCGGAACGCCGGCCATGCCGATGGCGGAAACCGCCGGCATGGCCGAGCAGGGACTGGAGTATCGTATCAATAGCCCAGCGTTTTGCCGTCCGGTCTGCGAGGATCGGAATAGCCGTGCAGGGATCCGTCGTCCCGGATTTGTATGCTCTGCGTGCGTCCCATGGAAGGTTTGAGGTCGATGGTGTGGCCGCGTCGGGCCAGCAGGCGCAGCGTATCGGGGCTGAAGCCTTTTTCGATGCGAAGCTCGTCAGGCAGCCATTGGTGATGAAACCGTGGCGTGGCTATCGATTCGGCCGGATTCATGTTGAAATCGATGGCGTTGACGACGACTTGCAATACCGTTGTGATGATGCGCGCGCCGCCCGGACTGCCGGTGACCAGGTAGGGTTTGCGGTCTTTGAGGACGATGGTGGGCGTCATGGACGATAAAGGCCGCTTGTTCGCTTGCACGGCGTTCTTTTCGCCGCCTATTAGCTTGAACAGGTTGGGCGCGCCGGGTTTTACGGAGAAATCGTCCATTTCGTTATTGAGCAGTATGCCTGTGCCCGCGGCCACGATGCCTGTGCCGAAGTAACCATTCAGCGTATAAGTGACGGAAACGGCGTTGCCTTCTTTGTCCACGACTGAGTAGTGCGTAGTTTCATCGCTTTCATATTGCTGGGGAACGCCGGGTTTGATCAATTCCGCGGGCCTGGCTCTTTCGCCGACCTGCTTGGCAAGCTCGTCGGCATAGCGCTTGGACGTCAATCCTTTCAATGGGATCTCGACAAAGTCAGGATCGCCAAGGTATTCGGCCCTGTCCGCATACGCCAGCTTCATGCTTTCGGCCATGTAATGAATCGTTTGGTCGCTGTTCGAACCCCATTGCGCCAGCGGCCAGCGTTCGAGGATATTCAGTATCTGTACGAGATGAGCGCCACCGGACGAAGGCGGCGGCATGGTGACGATCTCGTAGCCGCGGTATGTGCCTATGATGGGTTCGCGCTCGACGACTTTAAAGTCGGCCAGGTCTTGCAGCGTCATGGTGCCCGGGTAGGGCGCCATTTCCCGGGCGATCTTGCGGGCGATATCGCCTCGATAGAATGCGTGCGAGCCTTGTTCCGCTATTTGACGCAAGGATAGGCCCAGGTCTTTTTGAACGAGCAGGTCGCCGGCTTTCAGAGGTTCGCCGTTACGCCAGAAAATGGCCTGGCTTTCGGGCAGGCTGCTCATGGCTTCTTTCTTGATGATCAACGTATCGGCCAGGCTTTGACTGACGGCAAAGCCGTTCTCGGCCAGCGATATGGCCGGTGCCACGAGACGGGAAAGAGGCATGCTGCCCCATTTTTTCAACGCATGTTCCAGTCCGGCGACGGTGCCCGGCACGCCTACTGCGTAATGAGAGAGGAGGGATTTTTTGTCGATGACGTTGCCCTCGGTATCCAGGAACATGTCCCGATGGGCTTGGCTGGGCGCCGTTTCACGGAAATCGAGGGCGATATCCTGGCCGGTTTTTGCATCGTGGATGATCATGAAACCGCCGCCGCCGATATTGCCGGCATAGGGCAAGGTTACAGCCAGCGCGAAACCTATGCCGACCGCGGCATCGATTGCGTTTCCGCCTTGCCGCAGTATGTCCAGCCCGACTTGAGAGGCGATTTCCTGTTGCGTGGCGACCATGCCGTTATGGGCAATGACAGGAAGGAATACGTCAAGGTCGTAGTCGTAAGCGGCGTTGGCGTTTGGGGCGGCGGCCGTATGTACAGCGGGGGATAGTGCTTGGGGAGAAGGGGGGCTGGAAACAGCGCACGCGCTCAACGCGGCGATGGCGGCAGCCAGCAGGCCGGCTTTTGTAAAGCGGCGGATATCCTGTAAATGCATTGGGACCTCTTTTTGTTTTAAACGGGCACATGACAAGCATGTGCCCGCACTTTACCAGCAGAGGCCGAACACAGCTATCAGATATTTCCAGATTCGGCGCGATTGGCGTCGATAACCGTCAATGCCGCCATGTTGATGATGCGGCGCACGGTCACGCTGGACGTCAAGATATGGATGGGGGCATTGATGCCAAGCAGGAAAGGCCCGATCGCGACGTTGCTGCCCGCGACGGTCTTTAGGAGGTTGTAGGCGATGTTCCCCGCGTCGACATTGGGGCAGACTAGCAAGTTGGCGGAGCCTTTCAGCGGCGAGGTCGGCAGTATGCGCTGGCGCAGCGCTTCATTGAGCGCGCAATCGCCATGCATTTCACCGTCTATTTCCAGTTCCGGCGCTTGGGCGTTCACCAGTTCCAGCGCCTTGCGCATTTTCTCGCCCGATTCCGCATTGCTGTCGCCGAAATTCGAGCGCGACAACAAGGCGATTTTCGGCACCAGGTTCAGGCGCTGCATTTCCTGGGCCGCGGCGATCGTGAATTCCGCAATTTGTTCGGCGCAGGGATCGTCGTTGACGTGTGTGTCGACCAATGCCACGGTGCGGTTTTCGAGCAGCAGAATGTTCATGGCGGCATAGGTGTCGGCGCCGGGCTGCTTGCCGATGACCTGGTCGATGAAGCGAAGGTGGTCGTGATAACCGCCCACCGTTCCGCAGATCATGCCGTCGGCATCGCCCAGGTGCACCATCATCGCGCCGATCAAGGTCAGGCGGCGCCGCATTTCGACGCGGGCCATTTCCTTGCTGATACCGCGGCGGCACATCAATTCCCAATACGTGGTCCAGTATTGATGGAAGCGTTCGTCGTACTCGGGATTGGTGACTTCGACATCCTGGCCCAGCTTCAGGCGCAGGCCGAACTTCTCGATGCGCGACAGCAGAACCGCGGGCCTGCCGACCAGGATGGGACGCGCGATTTTTTCATCGACGATGACCTGGACGGCGCGCAGTACCCGTTCTTCCTCGCCTTCGGTAAAGACGATGCGTGATTTGCCGCCGTCTCTGACGTGTTGACGGGCCATCGAGAAGAGCGGCTTCATGAATGCGCCGGAGTGATAGACGAACTGCTGCAGCTGTTCCGTATAGGCGTCCAGGTCCGCGAGCGGACGGGTCGCCACTCCGTCCGCCATCGCCGCCTTGGCGACCGCGGGGGCGATGCGCACGATCAGGCGGGGATCGAAGGGCTTGGGAATCAGATAGTCGGGGCCGAAGGAAACGTTGTAGGTGCCGTAGGCGGCGGCGACGACCTCATTCTGTTCTTCCTGGGCCAGGGCCGCGATGGCGCGTACGGCCGCCTTTTCCATTTCCCGCGTGATGGTCGTGGCGCCGACGTCCAGGGCCCCGCGAAAGATATAGGGAAAACACAATACGTTGTTGACTTGGTTGGGATAGTCGGAGCGTCCGGTCGCCATGACGATGTCGTCGCGCACAGCATGGGCGTCTTCGGGCAGTATTTCGGGATGGGGGTTGGCAAGCGCCAGGATGAACGGCCGCTTGGCCATGCGAGCCACCATGTCGGGCTTGAGCACGCCGCCGGCCGACAGCCCCAGGAAAACGTCGGCGTTGTCGATGACTTCGGAGAGCGTGCGCGCCTCGGTCACTTGCGCGAAACGCTCTTTGTTCGGGTCCATGAGGACGGTGCGCCCTTTGTAGACCACGCCTTCGATATCGGTGACCCAGATGTTTTCCATGGGCAGGCCGAGGTCCGCCATCAGGTCCAGGCAGGCCAGCGCCGCGGCGCCCGCGCCCGAGACGACGACCTTGACGTCTTTGATGTCTTTCTCGACGACCCGCAAACCGTTGATGAAGGCCGCCGATACGGTGATGGCGGTGCCGTGCTGGTCGTCGTGAAAAACCGGAATGTTCATGCGTTCGCGCAATTTGCGTTCGACGATGAAGCATTCGGGCGCTTTGATGTCCTCGAGGTTGATGCCGCCGAACGTCGGCTCCAGGCCGGCGATGATTTCCACCAGCTTGTCCGGATCCGTCTCGTTGATTTCGATGTCGAACACGTCGATGCCGGCGAACTTCTTGAACAAGACGCCTTTGCCTTCCATGACGGGCTTGGACGCCAGGGGGCCGATATTGCCCAGTCCCAGCACGGCCGTTCCATTGGTGATGACGCCCACCAGGTTGCCGCGGGCGGTAAAGCGAAAGGCGTTCAATGGTTCGGCGACGATCTCTTCACAGGCGGCGGCGACGCCCGGCGTGTAGGCCAGACCGAGATCACGTTGCGATACCAGGGGTTTATTGGCGGTGACGGAGATTTTTCCCGGCCGGGGGAATTCGTGGTAATTCAGCGCGGCTTGGCGGTCACTTTGTTTCATTCTCTTTCCTATCGAATGTCCATGGCATCAACGTGCGAGCATTTTACCTTCGAGGTATAACAATATTATTCTGTATTAATATAGTTTTATATTATTAAGGTTATGAAGTTGATACCACGATGAGCTTGATGGAAGAGGATGCGCTGGTCCGCCGCTTGTCGGCCCGTCTGAAAATGCGGCATCTCGTGTTGTTGCTGAACATTCAACGGCACGGATCCTTGACCCGGGTGGCGCAGGAAATGGCCACCAGCCAGCCGGCGGTCACCAAGGCGCTCAGCGAGCTGGAGGGCATGTTCGGCGCCACCTTGTTCGATCGCTCGGTGCGGGGGATGGCGCCGACGGCATTGGGGCGGGTCAGTTTGGGCTGGGCGCGATCGATGATCCATGACCTGGAGCATCTGGCGCACGATATCCATGCCGTGGCCGCGGGCCATGCCGCGCACGTGCACGTGGGCATCACACCCTTCGTTTCCGGCCGCATTGTGTCGGCCGCCGTGCAGCGCACGCTGGTGGACGGGCGCCGGCTGACGGTCACCTTGCATGAAGGGGCCAGCGGTCAGTTGATGCGGGCCTTGCGCGAGCATGCCGTGGACGTGGTGATAGGGCGCATCGGGACACCGCTGGACACAGCCGACGTGGCCATCGACGTTTTGTACCATCAGCCGCCGCGTTTGATTGCCGGCCGCCGCCTGGCGGCCCAGTTGTCGCGCCGTCGCTTGGATTGGAGCAGCCTGTCCGAGCTGGATTGGATACTGGGCCCGCCCGGAACGGCCCTGCGCGAAGAAGTGATGGACATGTTTCTACGCACGGGCGCGACCCCGCCGCGGCCCGTGATGGAAACGTATTCCACGAAATTGATCGGCGAGATGATAGCGGGCAGCGAACGCGCTATTTCGGTCGTGCCCGTGGACATAGCTGAAGAGCTGGTGCGCGTTGCCGGGGTGTCCATCGTGCCGTATTCCTTCGATTGGACCTTGCCGCCCATCGCCGTGCTGCGGCGATCCCAGGGTGTCGAGCGAGCCGCCGAGGCGCATTTCGGCGAATCGTTGAAAGCCGTCTGCGCCGAGCTCAAGCTAGGCTAAAACGTCGGACGGCGAAGGGAGAAAGCTCTTGCGTCGTTGCTTGCCCGGCCATGGCGCGAGCGATCAAATGGCCGGTGTTGACTGAGCCCGTCAGGCCAAGGTGTCCGTGGCCGAAGGCGCACCATAGGCCGGGGCGGTCCGGCACGGGTCCGATGATCGGCATGGAATCGGGCATGCAGGGCCGCAAGCCCATCCAGCTGGAGTAGCCATCGGCGGGCAGGGAAGGAAAGCACGCGCGGGCGTGATGCACCAGCAGCTTGGCGCGTTGCTCGCTGGGCGGGGCGTCGTTGCCCCCGAACTCCACCGTGCCGGCCATGCGCAGGCCGCCGTCGCCCGTGGGGGTCATGAAGACCTTGCGGTCGGCCAGCACGACGACGCGTCGCATGCCCGGATTCGCATCGGGAATGCGCTGGTGGTAGCCGCGCTGGCTTTCGAGCGGGACATCGAAGCCCTGGGCGGCCAGCAAGGGACGCGACCATGCGCCGGCGCAAATGACGACGCGGTCGGCACTCCACCGGCCGGCTCCATCGGAGAGCGTCCATCCCTCATCCATTCGGGCCATCGAGCGGATGCGGGCCGTTTCGAAGCGGACGTCCATGTTCACCAGGGCTTGCGCGATCGCTTGGGCATAGGCCTGCGGCTCGCTGATCCAGCCTTCATCCGGCAGGAAAACGCCGGTCGTGTAGTTGGGTCCTATCGCGGGCTCCAGCTCGAGTATGGCCGCGCGATCGATCTTGTCAGCCTTCACGCCGTGGGATGTTTTCAGATTCCACGAGGCAAGATCCTTTCGATAGGACGATTCGTTTGGATAGAGATGCAGCTGGCCCGTCAGCTGTATGAGCTCTGGGCGCCCGATGGCCCGCGCCAGCTGCGCGTGTGATTGCACGGAGCCGCTCAGCAGGCCGTTCAATGCCGAGGCGATGTGCGCGACGCGCTCAGGCCTGGCCGCGCGGATGAAACGAAAAAACCACGGCGCGGCCTTCAGCCAATAGTGCGCCGGCACATACAACGGGCTGGTGGAATCCAGCAACATCGAGACCGCGTTTTTCAGCACCCCCGGCATGGCCAAGGGGGCGATCGATCCGGACGAAATCGCGCCGGCATTGCCGGAAGAGCATTGCGAGCCCGGCGGATTGGGATCGTATACCACGACGCGGTAGCCGGCCTGGCGCAAGGCGTATGCGGTGCACAGGCCGACGATTCCGGCGCCAACGATGGCGACGATCGTGGTTTCGTTCGGACGCATGGCGATGGTCTTGACGTCGAAGACGGATATCCGGCGTGTCAGACGGCGCGGGCGATGGCGATGATCTCCACCAACAAATTGGGGCTGGCCAGCTTGGATTCACCCGTGGCGCGTGCCGGCGCATGGCCCTGGGGAACCCAGGCGTCCCATACGTCGTTCATGCCCGCGAAATCCTTTTCTATGTCCTTGAGCCAGATCTGGGCGGAAACCAGGCGGGTTTTGTCGACGCCGGCTTGCGCGAGATAGTGTTCGATCTTTTGCAGGATCTGCGCCGTCTGGCCTTTGATGTCCTGTGAGGTGTCGTCGGCCGTCAGGCCGCTCAGGTAGACGAAGCCGTTGGTGATGACGGCGCGGCTCATTCTGGCGTTGGTGTCGATGCGGGTAATGTCTGACATGGTGTTTTCCTTGTTGGTGAACGTCCGGTGATATGGCTGAGTATGGCAGGAATGGCGCCCGCTTTGCCATCGAGGCCCGGCGGGCGTGCCGTTAGCGCTTGGGTAGGAAACGAGTCGCGTCCGTTGCCTTGCCATCATAGCGAAGCTCGAAATACAGCGCCACGGCGCTGTTCTCCGTATTGCCCATTTCCGCGATTTTCTGTCCCTGTTTCACATTTTGCCCTTCTTTGACGGCAAGCGAGCGATTGTGGGCGTACACGCTGAGAAAGCCCGAAGCATGGCGCACGATGGCAAGGTTGCCGTACCCGCGCAGGCCATTGCCCGCATAGATGACCGATCCATCGGCCACGGCCTTCACCGGGGTTCCCGCCTGGTTGACGATGAACAGGCCGTGCGGGCTGGGCTTGGGCATGGTGCGGTTGACGGTGCCGTCGGCCGGCCATACCAAGGCGATGGACCGCGGCGGCGCGGGTGTTTTCGGCGGCGGTTTTTGCGTCGGCGGCACTGGCCTCGTGACGGGAATGTTCGAGGACCCGGAGGAGGATGGCGTGGAGCCCGCACCGGCCTGGACGCGCAATATCTGGCCGACTTCGAGCCGGTTGGGGTTGGAGATATTGTTCATGCGCATCAACGCGCTGACGCTCTGGCCGTGCTTTCGAGCGATGCTGCTCAGCGTGTCGCCAGCCACGACGCGGTAATGGCCTGGCTCGACGCGCTTGGTGGTGCCGCACGCCGATAGCAGGACGGCCAGGGCGATCGCCAGAACGAGCCACAGGCTTCGCGCACGGCGATGGCCTGTACGATCCATATGAGCGGGGGTGTTTCGTATGGTGCTGGATAAGGTGCAGTAGGACAAAGTGTATTCCTGCGGATAACAAAGTAAAGCTGAATGGCGTTAGGTTACCAAGATTAGCGGGGCAGGGTGTTTCAGTGGCATCCTCCCGCTCAACTATCCGGAATTTCCGGATAGTTGCTCCGAAGCGAGCTCATTTACGTCACTTCCCGATGCAGAAGGGTTTATTTAATCGTATCCTTTTGATTATAAATAATATTTATTGATGTTCCTGGCGTGCTTGGACCTATTCTTGGACCCAAAGCTGATGTGTGTCTCTTGATGGATGTACATGGCGCTTCTTGGACGATCCGTGCTCTGCTCGCGTAGATGAAGCGCGCGGGCCGGCTGCTGCTGATCTTGCCATTAACGCCCACTGACTGCTGCTGGGCTATTTTCCTACCTTCTGTCGCAGAACGCCAAGAATGCTGCGACCTGCCCCAGCCCAAACAATACGGGTAGCGCGCAGTTCGGATTGTTTGCGGCGGCAGCGGTAATGCTGGGGTGAGATGGCGGCTCCTTTGGCCATGTGGCCGATACCGACAGGAGCCTTGCCATGTCTCATCAACCTTCAGACATCATCACCCCGAAAGCCTTGTTGCTGGATGAGCGGCTGACGCCGCTGGAGCGCAATGCCTGGCTGACTTTCCGTGCGCTGGCCAGCAGCGACGGCACCGTGGTCCTCAGCTACGACGCGCTACGCAAATACCTGCCCAGCGCACCGGGCAGCAAGCAGGCGGCCCTTGAAACCGTGTCCAGGGCCGTGCTGTGCCTGCGGCTGTCCACATGGATTGCCCTGGTTGAATACCGCCGCAACCCCACGACCGGCTTCTCCATGGCCAGCCGTTATGCCGTGCGCAATCAACCGCTGAATTTCGTCGAAGCGTGCCTGGAAGACGACGATTACCTGCCGTTGCTCGAACGGGCACTCAGCCATAGCAGTGCGACGAATCGTCAGTTGGCTCGGTCCATCCTCGACGAGGCCTTGAGTCAGCCTGATGCGCTGGAGAGGTTGCCTGTTGCAGCGAGGGAACGCATCGAACAGCTGCGGGGCAATGACGATGACCCTGATCCAGGTGGCCCAAGTGGGTCAACGCCATCCGACGTTCGCAGTCCCATCACGAACAGGCCCGTTGAAGCCAGGCAGGACATTCCGAAGGCCGCACCGGCATCCACTGCAACAGTACGTACTGTAGAAAAAGAAGTATTAAGAGAAGTACATACGTACCCGTCACAGTCCGAAGTGCAAGTATCCGGTTCAGCTTTGCCGATCCGCTTCCGGCAATTGCCGCAGGATCAGCAGCAAATCCTCATGGCGCGTCTCAGGGGCTTGGCGCTGGAACAACGCCAGGCCGTGCTGGCGGAATGGGATGCGCGCTGCGCCTCGGGTGCTGTGCATAACACCATTGCCTACCTGTACGGGCTGATCAAGAAGGCGGTGAACGGGATGTTCAAGCTGTGGGCCGCGCGCAAATCTGCTGCGCAGCAAACGCCAGCAACAGCCAGCGGATTACAGGTTTCGCCGTCTGCAGCCTCTGCATTTCCTGATGTCCAAGCCGTCAAACCGGCCTCTCGCGAGGTAGTGGAGCAGTCCTTGGCGCAGATTCGGCAAATCCTGCAGACGCCCGCAAAATCGGTTGGACAGATCATTGAGAGCATGGCGGGCAGTGGTGCGCTGCCCACTCGGCCCAAGGGGAAGCCCATTGCAGGAATGCCAGGATTGCTTGGCGCAACGTAAGGTATGACCTTACACTGGATGTTAGGCTAGACCGCGCTGTCGTTGGTCTCTATCACGGGGAGGTACCACGCCATGCCCATGCACAATCCACCGCATCCTGGCGAGTCCCTGCGCGAGGATGTGTTGCCCGCTATTGGCCTGAGCATCACTGCCCTGGCCGAGCACCTGGGTTACTCCCGTGGCCAACTCTCCACTGTGTTGAATGGCCGTGCCGCCATTAGCGCTGATCTGGCCTATCGGCTGGAACTGGCGGGCTTGGGCAGTGCGAGCCAGTATCTGAATGAGCAGATCGCCTATGACCTGTGGCAGGCTCGGCAGCGGCCACATCCGTCGATCAAGCGTCTGCAGATACAGTGAAAGCGGTGGATGAGTGCGCCAGCCCTTGGTAACAGAGGCTTGCTGCGATGCTTGGACCGGACTATGGGGCCGTCACTGCCCGCCGCAGTGACGGCCCGGCGAACTGCAGCAACAATACGGGTTAGAGCGGTACCGCATTGATTGCTGCGCACATGATGATGCCCCGGCATACTGGCCTTGCAATGACCTGCCGGTGGGTATGAACACCGGAACCTTGGCGCGGGGCAGTAAGCGCCACATGGAGCGTTGCCATGCTTTCCATGCTGTTCCCACACGGTTGCCTCGATAGCGTAGGTTCCTGCAAGCGCTGATCCGGTTTGCCGGAAGGAACCATCCCAGGCACACCCCAGGCTCG
>CAZKBT010000061.1:0-19152 GCA_964551305.1 uncultured Burkholderiaceae bacterium | reverse complement strand
TCGGCATTGAAATGAGCACCGACCAGACTCTCGAAGAAGTCGGCAAGCAGTTCGACGTGACGCGCGAGCGCATCCGGCAGATCGAGGCCAAGGCCTTGCGCAAATTGCGCCATCCCAGCCGAGCCGACAAGCTCAAGAGCTTCCTGGAAAATCAGTAAGTCAGGCTGCGCCGCGCAAGCCCGCGCGTGCGATCAGACATGGGGAACCTCCGCATTCGTCGTGAATGCGGAGGTTTTTTTGCGCCTGGCGGACTTGACCTTCCGACAATAGTAAGGTTTAGGATCGGAATGTCGAAATCTTCAGGAGAAGCAACGATGAATCCACGTCTCTGTCTTGTGGCCGCCGCGACACTCTTCACTGCAGGCTCGATCAGCCATGCGCAGCCATCCGCCCATGCGCACGGCGCCGCCCATGCCTCAGAGGACGGGCGCAACCGGGGTGCGCATTCGGCGGAGGCGACGGCGCCGTCGGATAATGCCGTCATCCAGGCATACCGGGAAGCCAACGACAAGATGCATGCGGACATGGCGATCGAATTCACGGGCGATGCCGACGTGGATTTCATGCGCGGCATGATTCCCCATCATCAAGGCGCCATCGACATGGCGCGTGTGGCGCTCAAGTACGGCAAGGATCCCGAGGTGCGCAAGCTGGCGCGGGCCGTGATCGATGCCCAGGAAGAAGAGATCGCGAAGATGCGCCAGTGGCTGTCCCGGCGCGGCGGATGACGCGCCGTGGTGGGCCGGGCCGTTTTCAGGCGGCGATTTTTCTGTTTCGCAGCCATTGCGCCAGGTAGTGCATCGCGATGCCGAACAGCAAGCCCCAGAAGGCGCTGCCCACGCTCATGAAGCTCATGCCCGAGGCAGTGGCCAGGTAGGTGACGATGGCGGCTTCGCGCCCCTTCTCGTCGGCCACGGCGGCGGCCAGGCTGTTGCCTATGGTTCCCAGTAGCGCCAGGCCGGCGATCGCCGCGACCAGTTCGGCGGGAAACGCGGCAAAGAGGCCTACTACCGTGGCGCCGAAAACTCCGACGAACAGATAGAACAAGCCGGCCCATGACGACGCGATGTAGCGCTTGGCGGGGTCTGGATCGGCTTCTTTGCTCATGCAGATCGCCGCCGTGATCGCCGCCACGCCGAAGGCATAGCCTCCGAAGGGCGCGAGCAGGATGCCGATGATGCCATTGCCCGCCATCAAGGGCGATACGGGAGTCTGGTAGCCGTTGGCGCGCAGCACGGCCAGGCCGGGCAGGTTTTGCGACGTCATGTTGACGATGAACAACGGTATGCCGACGCCGATGAGCGCGGACAGTGAAAAGGACGGCGTGACCCATAGTGGGCGCGCGGGCGACCAGTCCAGCAGCTCCGTATGGAGCATGCCCTTGGCTTGCGCATACAGTATGCCTATCAGCAAGGTAATGGCGATGGCGTAGCGCGGCATCCAGATGCGGCTTAGCAGCAGGCCCGCGAACATGAGTCCGACCATGACCCATTGCGTCTGCATGGCGATGAACAGATCGAGGCCGAAACGCGTGAGAATGCCGGCCAGCATGGCCGAGGCTATCGTCGCGGGTACGCGGCGGGTGATGGCGTGGAACCATCCGGTTACGCCGCTGATCAGTAAAAGCAAGGATGAAAATAGGAAGATGCCGATGGCGTCGGGCATATCGACGTTGACCAGGCTGACGGCCAGCAGGGCCGCGCCGGGTGTCGACCAGGCGGTCAGGATGGGGTGCTTGTAATACAGAGAATAGGCCAGGCAGGTGACGCCCATGCCTATGCCCAGCGCCCGCATCCAGGAATTGAGTTGCGCGGTGGTCGCGCCGGCCGCGCTGGCGGCCTGGAATACGATGGCGGCGGAGCTGGTGTATCCGACCAATACTGCGATGAATCCGGCTGAAATGGCGGAAAGCCTGAACCAGTTGCGCACGGGGAACCCTGTCGAAAATGCCTCGGATCGGGCGGTATGTCCGCCGGAATTCCACAAGGCGTGGTTTAGCATGAAGTATGGGCGCCATCCTACCATCGGGAGGCTCGATCGCGCCGTTCAAGGCGCGGATGCATTTGTAATGTCTTGAATCACATTTATCCGTCGCAGGCAGTATTCTACGCGGTGACCGTCTGTAAAAAACGAGGTGGATCATGAGTAAAGTAGTCGTGTTGGGTGTCACGGGGCGAGTCGGGTCGCGCATTGCCGCGGAATTGCTCAAGCGGGGTCATCGCGTCACCGGGGTGGCGCGAAACGTGGAGCGGGCACCCGAGCTGGAAGGCCTGGTCGTCAAGCGGGCGGATGCATCGAAGGCCGAAAGCCTGGTGCCGGTCTTGCAGGGGCATGACGTCGTCGTCAGCTCGACGCGGTTCGTAGGCGGCACGGACGCCGCCACTTTGCTGGCGGCCATGAAGCAGGCGGGCGTTTCCCGTTTGATTGCAGTGGGCGGGGCGGGCAGCCTCGAAGTGGCGCCAGGCAAGCAGTTGATCGATACCATGGAATTTCCCGACGCCTATAAGCCCGAGGCCTTGGCGGGCAGGGCGTTTTTGGATGCCTTGCGTGCCGAAAACGACGTGAATTGGACCTTCATTTCGCCGTCCGCGCAATTCGAGCCCGGCGAGCGTACCGGACGGTACCGCTTGGCCGAGGATAATCTGCTGGTCGACGATGAAGGGCGCAGCCATATTTCAATGGAGGACTACGCGATCGCCTTGGCCGACGAGCTGGAAACGCCCAAGTATTCCCGTCGGCGATTCACGGTCGGCTATTGAGCGAAGGCGCGTTTCGTCATTTGGCGATGGCCGCGATCCGGGGCGGGCCGGCCGTCCATTTCGCGCCGGCTACGCAGATGACAACCCCCAGGGCGACGAGCACCATGGACAAGGTGACGGTTTCGCCCAATAGCAAAGACGCCAGCGCCATTCCCATGAACGGCTGCAGCAATTGCAATTGACCGACCAGCGCGATCCCGCCCTGCGCCAACCCCCGATACCAGAATACGAAGCCTACCAGCATGGAAAAGACGGACACGTAGGCCAGGCCCGTCCACGCGCCGGCGGTGACGTCCGACCAGGCGTCGGGACGATGCCACCAGGCCAGCGACGCCGATAGCGGCCAGCAGACGGCCAGAGCCCAGGATATGGTCTGCCAGCCTCCCAGGCGGCGCGTCAGGCGCGCGCCTTCGGCATATCCCAGGCCGCAGATCACGATCGCGCAAAGCATCAGCCATTCTCCGATCGCGGAGCGCGCCTGGTGTTGGGACAGGGCGTACCCCACGACCAGCGCGCAGCCGGTGGCGGAAAAGAGCCAAAAACTCTTGCCCGGACGCTCGCCGCCGCGCATCACGCCGAACAATGCCGTCATCATCGGCAGCATGCCGACGAAGACCAGCGCGCGGGCCGAGCTGATGTGCTGCAGCGCCAGCGAGGTAAACAAAGGAAAGCCGACCACCGTGCCGGCGATGACCGCCGTCAAAGGCGCGATATCCCGTTTTTCCGGCAGCTTGGCCTTGAAGACGATCAATGCGGCGATGGCCAGCGCGCCGGCGATGGCGGCCCGAGCCCAGGTCAGGAACAAGGGGTCCAAAGATTGCAGCGCGACGCGGGTCGCGGGCAGGGTCGCGCTGAATATCAATACGCCGATGAAGCCTTGCAGCCAGGCCTTGGAATGGGAAGTCATGGATTTCATGCTCGTGCGTCGATCAAAGCCTTATCATCATCGAGTTCCTTCCATATTGCCAGATACGGAGCAATACAATTAACATAAACTGTACTGATATGGAAAGGAGTACAGATGAGCGCCGATCCGATAACTACCGCGCCGGGCATGACTCGCGTCGACTATGTGATCGATACGATCCGGCAGCGCATCCAGGCGCGCAATCTGACGCCTGGGGCGCGCCTGCCTTCGTTGCGCGCCATGGCGGACATGCTGGGCGTCTCGAAATCCACGGTGGTCGACGCCTATGATAGGCTCGTCGCGGAAGGAGACATCCGTTCGCGGCGCGGCTCGGGATATTTCGTGGCCGGCAATCTGCCGCCGCTTTCCATGGCGGAGATCGGCCCGCGCCTGGACAGGGCGCTGGATCCGTTCTGGATATCCCGACAGGCTCTGGAATCCGATAAAACGGTGCTCAAGCCGGGCTGCGGCTGGCTGCCGGCCTCGTGGATGCCGACCGACGAGTTGCGAGCCGGGCTGCGGCGCCTGGCCCGAAGCGACGCCGGGACATTGGCGGATTATGCCAATCCGCAAGGCCTGCCGCCTTTGAGGGAGCTGTTGGCGCGGCGTTGCGCTCGGCAAGGCCTGGAGGTGGGGGCCGACCAGATTCTGCTTACCGAGTCCGGCACGCAAGCCATCGATTTGTTGTGCCGTTTCCTGCTGGAGCCGGGCGATGCCGTTCTGGTGGACGATCCCTGCTATTTCAATTTTCATGCCTTGCTCAGGGCGCACCGCGTACAAGTCGTGGGTGTGCCTTATACGCCCAACGGACCGGATATTCTCGCCTTCGAGCAGGTCGTCGGCGCTGCCCGCCCAAGGCTGTACATCACCAATTCGGGCCTGCATAATCCGACCGGCGCGAGTATATCGGCCGTTACGGCGCATCGTGTGCTCAAGATCGTGGACCAGCACCGCATGACTGTGGTCGAAGACGACATATTCGCGGACCTGGAGGTGGAGCCGGCGCCGCGCCTGGCGGCGTTCGACGGCCTGGACAATGTCGTGCAGATAGGCAGTTTTTCCAAAACCTTGTCGGCGTCGGTCAGATGCGGCTACATCGTGGCCAAGCGGGACTGGCTGGAAGACCTGACCGATCTGAAAATCGCGACGGCCTTCAATGCCGGCAATGCGGCGTCGCAACTGGTGTTCGATTGCCTGAAGAACGGTTCATACCGCAAATACACCGAACTTCTGCGCCAGCGGCTGGCCGAGGCGATGGAGCGCGTCCTGCCCCGGCTTGCCGCAGTCGGCATCACGCCGTGGCTGCGGCCTGGCGCGGGCATGTTCGTCTGGTGCCGGCTGCCCGAA
Source organism: uncultured Burkholderiaceae bacterium (assembly GCA_964551305.1). Taxonomy (GTDB): domain Bacteria; phylum Pseudomonadota; class Gammaproteobacteria; order Burkholderiales; family Burkholderiaceae_B; genus JBAZDC01. Next base: position 14,139 of record CAZKBT010000061.1, on the reverse strand, counting down.
GGCGTGGATGCCGCCGAACTGGCGCGCAAGGCGTTGATCGAAAACATCGTCCTGGCGCCGGGCAACGTGTTCAGCCTATCCCAGTCGGCGAGCCGCTATATCCGCATCAACGTCGCGCAGTGCGATGATCCTCGTTTGTATGATTTCTTCAAGAGGGCGCAGGAGGCCGCGTCGGGGTGAGGCGGACGCCGAGCGCTCTTTCACCGGCTATCGGCCGTGGGCTACCGCTCGGCGCCGCGCGGCGGTACACTTCATGCAAATGTTTTTTTGTGGATTGCCATGCCTTCATTCGATGTCGTCTCCGAAGTAGACAAACATGAGTTGTCCAATGCCGTCGACCAGGCGTTGCGCGAATTGACCACCCGTTTCGATTTCAAGGGCACGGACGCGAAGTTCGAGCTGGACGGCTACGTCATCACGCAACATGCGCCCAGCGCGTTTCAGCTCAAGCAGATGCTGGACATCCTGCGCGGCCGCCTGTCGGCCCGGGGCATAGACGTGCGCTGCCTCGACGTGGCCGATCCTCTGGAAAACCTGGGCGGCGCGCGCCAGAAAATCACGGTGCGCCAAGGCATAGAACAGCCGGTATCAAAGAAGCTGATCGCCGCGCTGAAGGCCGACAAGCTCAAGGTGGAAGCTCAGATCAACGGCGACAAACTGCGTGTCAGCGGCAAAAAGCGCGATGACTTGCAGGCGGCGATCGCCTTGCTGAAGAAAACCGACGTCGAGCTGCCGTTGCAGTTCCAGAATTTCCGGGATTGACCGGCTCAGTGCCGCAAACGGTAGCCGGTCTTGAATATCCAGGCGATCGTCGCAAGGCATAAGGCCAGGAACACCAGCGTCATTCCCAGGCTGACATAGACGTTGACGTCGGCGATACTGTAGAAGCTCCAGCGAAACCCGCTGATCAGGTAGACCAGCGGATTGAACAAGGTGACCGTTTGCCAAAACGGCGGCAGCATCGATATCGAATAAAAGCTGCCGCCGAGAAACGTCAAGGGCGTGACGATGAGCATCGGAACGAACTGCAGCTTTTCAAAATTATCGGCCCATATGCCGATGATGAAGCCGAACAGGCTGAACGTAAAGGCGGTCAGGAGCAGGAACAGGATCATCCAGGCCGGATGGTCGATACGCAACGGCACGAACAACGATGCGGTGATCAGAATGATGACGGCCAGAAGAACGGATTTGCTTGCCGCCGCGCCGACGTAGGCCAAGGTGATTTCAATGTAGGACACCGGGGCGGACAGGATTTCATAAATGGTGCCGGTGAACTTGGGAAAGTAGATGCCGAAGGCCGCATTGGTGATGCTTTGGGTCAGCACGGACAACATGACGAGGCCGGGAACGATGAATGCGCCGTAGCCTATGCCTTCGACTTCCGTGATGCGGTGGCCTATCGCCGCGCCGAAGATGACGAAATACAGCGACGTCGAGATGACGGGCGCGATGATGCTCTGCAGCAGGGTGCGCCAGGTGCGCGCCATTTCAAAGAGATAGATGGCTCGTATGCCGTGCGGGTTCATGGATTGCTCCTGAGCAGGCTGACGAAAATGTCTTCCAGGGAACTTTGCTTGGTTTGCAGGTCTTCGAAAGCCACGTCGGCCTGCGACAAGGCGTGCAGCAGCGAGGCGATGGTCTCGCTGTCCCGGGCGGCGTCGTAGGTGTAGATCAGCCGTGATCCGTCGCCCTCCAGCTTCAGGTTATACGATGCGAGGGACTCGGGCACGCTATGCATCGGCTCGCGCAGTTGCAGGATGAGTTGCTTGGTGCCCAGTTTTTTCATCAGCCTGCGGGTATCTTCGACCAACAGGATTTCGCCGTTTTTGATTACGCCGATCCGGTCCGCCATTTCCTCGGCTTCATCGATGTAATGCGTGGTCAGTATGATGGTGACGCCCGTGTCGCGCAGGGCGCGCATGACTTGCCACGTTTCCTTGCGCAGCGATACGTCCACGCCGGCGGTCGGCTCGTCCAGGAACAGGATCTGCGGCTCGTGCGAAAGCGCCTTGGCGATCAGCAGGCGCCGCTTCATGCCGCCCGAAAGCGTATGTATGCGATTGTGGCGCTTTTCCCATAGCGACAGGTCGCGCAGCAGTTTCTCCAGGTAGGCCGGATCGGAGGCTTTGCCGAAAAGCGCGCGGCTGAATGCCACGGTGTTAAAGACGGTTTCGAACGCTTCGGTCGTGAGCTCTTGAGGAACCAGTCCGATCATGCGGCGCGCCTGGCGATAGTCTTGTACGATATCGTAGCCGCCGGCAAGCACTTGGCCCGACGTCGGGTTGACCAGGCCGCAAATAATGCTGATGAGCGTGGTCTTGCCGGCCCCGTTGGGGCCGAGCAGGGCGAAGATCTCGCCTTGCCGGATATCCAGGTCGACGCTCTTGAGCGCGTGAAAGCCGGAAGCGTAGCGCTTGCTCAACTGTTTGACGGAAAGTATTGGGGACATGACGGCTTCGCGTTTACACTGAGTCGGACAATAACATACGGCCTCGCCCTCATGCCAATATCCGTCGGTATCCATTTTTACTTCTCATGACCATGCTGTCGTCGATCGATTCATACTCGACCGTGCTGCTTGCGCCCGCGCAAATGGCCGCGGTGGACCGCGCCGCGATTGCCGGCGGGGTGCCGGGCCGTGCGTTGATGGAGAATGCGGGCCGGGCAGTCGCCGACGCGATACGCGGCCGATGGTCCCCCAGGCCCTTGCTCGTGCTGTGCGGGCCGGGCAACAACGGCGGCGACGGTTTCGTGGCCGCCCGCCACTTGCGCGATCACGGCTGGCAGGTTAGCGTGGCCTTGTATGGCGACGCGGCATCGCTGTCGGGTGACGCCGCGTTTCATGCCGCTCGGTGGCAAGAAGAGATCCTGCCGTTTTCCACAGCCGCCTTGCAGGGCGCCGAGCTGGTGCTCGACGCCGTGTTCGGGGCCGGACTCGCGCGGGACATTCCGGCCGAAGTAATGAACCTCCAGCAGGCCGTCAGAGAGAAAGGCCTGCCGGTATGCGCGGTGGACATGCCAAGCGGCGTGGACGGTGCCGACGGCCGGGTAAAAGGCGCCGCCCTGGCGGCGGCGATGACGGTAACGTTTTTCAGAAAGAAACCGGGCCACGTGCTGCAGCCGGGGCGGCGCTTATGCGGTCGCCTGGTGGTTGCCGATATCGGCATTCCCGAGGCCGTGCTCGGCGAGCAGGCGCGCGCCGGCATGGCACTGGATACGTATGAAAACGATCCCGCGTGCTGGCTGGAAGCCTATCCCTGGCCGCGCGCGGATGGACACAAGTACGACCGGGGGCATGCCCTGATCGTGGGGGGGGAAACCTTGACCGGCGCCGCCCGCTTGGCGGCGGCAGCCTGCGCCCGGATGGGCGCGGGGCTGGTCACGGTCGCCGCGCCAGCCAGGGCGTGGCCGGTCTATGCGGCCGCGCTGACCAGCGTCATGGCGGCGCCGTTCGACGGGGCCGACGCCCTGAAGGCATTGCTTGACGATCCGAGACGTAATGCGCTGCTGATCGGGCCGGGTTTGGGCGCCGGGCCGCAGTCGGCGCGGCAGGTCCTGTCGGTGCTGGCGACGGAACGCGGCGTCGTGCTGGACGCGGACGCCATCAGTGCTTTCGCCGAGGATCCTGATCGGCTTTTCGGCGCCATACGAGGTCCCTGCGTGATGACGCCCCACGAAGGTGAATTTTCCCGGCTGTTCGGCGGCGAGAGCGGCGGAAAACTGGAGCGCGCGCGCCGGGCCGCTCGGCGCAGCGGCGCCGTCATCGTCTTGAAAGGCCCGGACACGATCATTGCCGCTCCCGACGGCCGCGCATTCATCAACACGAACGCGCCGGCCACGCTGGCGACGGGAGGAACGGGCGACGTGCTTGCCGGTCTCATCGTCGGCCTGATGGCGCAGGGCATGCCCGCTTTGCAGGCTGCGGCCGCGGCGGTCTGGGTGCATGGCGATGCCGCCGCCCGCATCGGTTTGGGGCTGATCGCGGACGATCTGCCCGTCCGCGTGCCGCAAACGCTGCGCGGCTTGCGAGAACGCGTCGAGGGCATGACGTGATCGGGTTCGGACGCACGGGGTCAGCGGCTTCGCGTTAAAATCCCCGCATCTCATTCCAATTGCATAGCAAAGGTCTGCATGTCCGACGTGATAGCCTTGATCTTCGATTTTGACGATACGCTTGCTCCGGACAGCACCTCAGGCTTCCTGGCCGATATCGGCGTCGACGTCGAGGCGTTCTGGCAGCAGCGCGTCAACCCGCTTCTGTTCGAGCAGGACTGGGATCCCGTGCCTGCCTATTTGCACGAAATGATCGCGGTGTCCCGCTCGCGGCGACACGGCTTGATCACACGCGAACGGCTCGAGGATTGGGGGCGCCGCCTGCCGCTGCATTCCGGCGTGGACACGTTGTTCGAGCGTTTGCGCGCCGTCGTCAAGGCCAACCATCCCCAGGTGCAATTGGAGTTTTATCTGATTTCCAGCGGCATCGGCGACGTCGTTCGCCATACTGCGATCGCCCATGAATTCACCGACATCTGGGCTTCCGAGTTCGTCTACGACGAGGATGACGGCATCAGTTTTCCAAAAAGAGTGGTCAGCTTTACCGACAAGACACGTTATCTTTTTCACATCCAGAAAGGCATCATCGGTGCGGCATCGCGTAGCAAGCCCTTCGACGTCAACCGCAAGGTGGCTCCGGAAAAATTGCGCGTGCCGTTCGAGCAGATGGTGTTCGTGGGCGACGGCTACACGGACATTCCTTGCTTTTCCCTCATACGACGCTCCGGCGGCGTGGCGTTCGGCGTATGGGACCCGAAGCACAGGGACAAGCGCAGCAGGGCCTGGGGCTTCATCCAGGAAGGGCGGGTTTCCAATCTGAACCAGGCTCGCTACGACGAGCACGCCGAGCTCTATCAATGGCTCGAAGAGGCGGTGGAGAGCCTGGCGGGACGCATCGCGCTCAATGCGCGTATCTATCGTGGCTGAGGCCGCAGGCATGGCGCGCGCGGGCGGACCGGACGATGTACCGGACGACACCGTCTTCATGCGCCTGGCGCTGCGGCTAGCGGAACAGGCCCGGGAGCTGGGCGAAGTGCCCGTGGGCGCCGTGGTCGTCGATGCGCAGGACAGGGTGATCGGCGAGGGCTGCAACCGCACGATTACCGACCGCGATCCGACGGCCCATGCCGAGATCGTCGCCTTGCGCCAGGCGGCACGCCGTGTCGAGAATTACCGTTTGCCCGGCTGCCGGCTCTATGTCACGCTGGAACCGTGCGCCATGTGCATGGGCGCCATGCTGCATGCGCGCCTGCAGCGTGTCGTCTACGGGGCGAACGATCCCAAGACGGGGTGTTGCGGCAGCGTGCTCGATATCGCCGCGCAAGATGCGCTTAATCATCAGACTCAGGTGGTGGGCGGCGTGCTGGGACAGGAGTGCGGAGACGTCCTGCGCGTTTTTTTCCGCGAGCGCCGCCGGCAGATCAAGTCATCCAGGCGAGAGGAAACGGCCGACGATGCGCCGGGCGCGCCATGATCACGCTATTCTTACGCCAACCCTTCATATACTAGCGAGCACTTTTCATGACGCAGTCCGAGGCCGAACACTCCCGCAATCATGACCATGGCCATGACCATGACCATGACCATGGCCATCGTCACGGCCACGGCTCCCACGCCCACGATGACCACGGGCATCACCACGGGCCGGCTCCCGAAGGCATTTATTTGATCTCTCCATCCGGCGCCGTGCAGGACCCCGCGGCGATCCAAGCGGCGCAGGAGCGCCTGGGCCGACTGGGCTTCGAGACGGACCTGGACCCCGATGCGTTGGCCGTGCACGAGCGTTTTGCCGGCACCGACGCGCAGAGGCTGGCCGCCATAGGGCGGTCCTTGCGGCAAGCGCATCCTTTGGTGATGACGACGCGCGGCGGCTACGGCTTGAGCCGCCTTTTGCCCGCCATCGACTGGCGCGCGGTCGCGGACAGCGGTAAGCTGTTCGTGGGACACAGCGACTTCACGGTCTTCAATCTGGCGCTGCTGGCGCAGACCGGCGCGCACAGCCTGAGCGGGCCGTCGGCCGCCTACGATTTCGGCGGCAAGGCCATGGATGATCTGACAGCGGATCTGTTCGTCGAAACGGTGAGGAACGAACTGGAGGTGCTCAGTTTCGAGTCGCCCGATTCGGATGCCGTCGATGCGCGAGGCGTGCTATGGGGCGGCAACCTGGCCATGCTGGCTTCTCTGGTGGGGACGCCTTACTTGCCCAAGGTGCGCGGCGGCATACTGTTTTTGGAGGATATCGCCGAGCATCCGTTCCGCATCGAGCGGATGCTGACCCAGCTCTGGCACGCGGGCGTGCTGGCCAGGCAGAAAGCGATCGTCCTGGGACGCTTTACCGACTATAAGCTGGCCGCCCATGATAACGGCTATGACCTGGCCAGCGTCGTGTCTTGGCTGCGCGCCACGGTGAAGGTGCCGGTCGTGACCGGCCTGCCTTACGGCCACGTCAAAGTCAAGGCTACCTTGCCGGTAGGCAGGAAGGTCGGGGTGGCGACCGAGGACGGCATGGCCTACCTGTTGCTGAACGAGCATCATTGATACCGGCTTGGTACACTAGAAGCTTTTGCGTGAAGATCGCGCGCCCTCCTTTTCAGGTACGTGGCGCCGCTTTTCGCCTCTTCAGACTTTACTACGCGACTCCTAGACGTGATATCCACAGCAAACCTAACGATCCAGTTCGGCCCCAAGCCTCTTTTTGAAAACGTCAGCGTCAAGTTCGGCGGCGGCAATCGCTATGGATTGATCGGCGCCAACGGTTCGGGCAAATCCACCTTCATGAAGATCATAGGGGGGGACCTGGAGCCGACCGCGGGCAACGTGTCGCTGGACCCGGGCGTGCGCCTGGGCAAGTTGCGTCAGGACCAGTATGCCTTCGAGGACATGCGTGTGCTGGACGCGGTCATGATGGGCCACGTTGAAATGTGGCAGGCCATGACGCAGCGCGACGCGATCTACGCCAATCCCGATGCCAGCGAAGACGATTACATGGAAGCCGCCAATCTGGAAGCGAAGTTCGCCGAATATGATGGCTACACGGCGGAGTCCCGGGCGGGCGAGTTGCTGCTGGGGCTGGAAATACCGGTGGAGCAGCATAACCTGCCGATGCGCGAAATCGCGCCGGGCTGGAAGCTGCGCATACTGCTGGCCCAGGCCTTGTTTTCCAATCCGGACGTGCTGCTGCTGGACGAGCCGACCAACAATCTGGACATCAATACGATCAGATGGCTGGAGAACGTGCTCAACGGCTACGACAGCACCATGATCATCATCAGCCACGACCGGCACTTTCTCAACCAGGTCTGCACGCATATGGCCGATCTGGATTATGGCGAGCTGCGCGTCTATCCCGGCAACTACGACGATTACATGCTGGCGTCGACGCAGGCGCGCGAGCGCGCCGCGGCCAGCAACGCCAAGGCCAAGGAGCGCGTGGTCGAGCTCCAGGACTTCGTGCGCCGGTTCGCGGCCAATAAATCCAAGTCGCGCCAAGCCACGTCACGCTTGAAGCAGATCGACCGGATCAAGGCTTCCACGATCGAAGTGAAGCCTTCCTCGCGCCAGAATCCGTATATCCGCTTCGAGCAGATAAAAGTGCTGCATAGGCTGGCCGTCACGGTGGAAAACATTTCCAAGTCCTATGCCAGGCCCGTCATCAGGCCGTTTTCCGTCATGCTCGAAGCCGGACAGCGCGTGGCCATCATCGGCGCCAACGGCGTGGGCAAGACCACGCTGCTGCGCATGCTGGCCCGCGACCTGATTCCCGACACGGGCCACGTGAAATGGGCGGATAACGCAGACCTGGGCTATATGGCGCAAGACGTGTCGGAGCAGTTCGCCTCGGACGAGAATCTGTTCGACTGGCTGTCTCATTATCGCCAGCCGGGCGACGACGATCAGGCCATCCGCTCGGTATTGGGCCGCCTGCTGTTTTCCGCGGACGACATTCCCAAGGCCGTCAAGGTCTTGTCGGGCGGAGAGAAGAACCGCATGAGCTTCGGACGCCTGATGCTGGGGCGGCACAACGTCATGCTGCTTGACGAGCCGACCAATCACTTGGACATGGAGTCCATCGAGTCTTTGCAGTTCGCCCTGGAAAAATACGCGGGCACCTTGTTTTTCGTGTCCCACGACCGGGAGTTCGTCTCCGCGCTGGCAACCCGCATCATTGAAATCATGCCGGACGGAGAAATCGTGGACTACATGGGCACCTACGACGAGTACCTGGCGTCTCGCGGGATCGAGTCCTGACTGGCGTCGATGTCGTCCTACACACTGAGCGGCCTGGCTACTTATCAGGAAGACATCAAAAAAAGCCGATTCCTGGCGACGGCTCAAGCCGTGCGCACGCCGGAGCAGGCTCAAGCGTTCTTCGCCCGGCACAGTACTGCCGATGCCACGCACAATTGCTGGGCCTATCGCATCGGCGCGCAATATCGCTTCAATGACGACGGCGAGCCCGGCGGCACGGCGGGCCGCCCCATCCTGCAGGCCATCCACGGACAGCAATGCGATTTCGTCGCCGTCCTGGTCGCGCGCTGGTTCGGCGGCATCAAGCTGGGGACGGGAGGATTGGCTCGCGCTTACGGCGGGTGCGCCGCGCAATGCCTGCGGCTTGCGGACAAGCTGGAAATCGTCGAACAATGCGTCCTGGAGTGCTTCTGCCTGTTTTCCGACATGGCTCTGGTCCGGTCGCGGTTCGCCCCCTATGGCATCGAAGTGGAAGAGGAAACGTTCGATGCGCAAGGCGTGGCCTGGCGCCTGCGCATGCCCGTCGATCTATCCCGGGATTTCATCGCGCAATTCGTCAATATGACGCGCGGACAGGGGCATTGCGCTCCCGTCGATTCCAGCGCGCCATGATGTGCGCCGCGTGATCCGGCAAGCGCGCCGGCGCGGCGTCAACCGTTATTGCCGTTGTCGGTGTCATTGGCCTGCTGGGCCGCGATTTCGGCGTGAACTTGAGCCATGTCGAGCTGTTTCAACTGCGTCACCAATTCTTCGAGCTGGCCGGCCGATAGCGCGCCCGCTTGCGAAAATAGCATGACGTTCTCGCGGAACGCCATCAGTGTAGGGATGGAGCGGATGCGCATGGCCGCCGCCAACTCCTGCTGTTCTTCGGTATTGATCTTGGCGAAGACGACATCGTCGTGCTTGGCGGCCGCCGCATCGAAGGTGGGCGCGAAGCTGCGGCATGGGCCGCACCAGGGCGCCCAGAAATCGATGATCAGCGGCTTGTCGCTCTGGATGGCCTCTTGGAAATTATCTTTGGTCAGTTCGACGGTGCTCATGGCGGGGACTCCCGAAATGCAAAAAAGCGGCTTCGTCAGCCGCTTGTGAAATGGATAGGTATGCGTGGTCGTTAAACACAGTGTAGCAGACCTCATGTCAGGCATCGGCCCGCGGGCGCATGCGCTGCTATTCGTTGAAGAACGCGTACTTGACGACGAACAGTATGGACACCAGCAACGTGGCGGGATGGATCTCCTTGACACGTCCGGTTACCGCCTTGAGCACGACGTAGCTGATGAAACCGAATGCCAAGCCGTTGGCGATCGAATAGGTGAACGGCATGGCGATGGCGGTTAGGGCGGCAGGCGTGGATTCCGTGATGTCTTTCCAGTCGACTTCGGTCACTTCGCGCAGCATCAGCCCCGCCACGTAAAGCAGGGCCGGCGCCGTGGCATAGGCGGGAACCGATCCCGCCAGAGGCGCCAGGAACAACGCGAGCAGGAACAGAACGGCGACCGTGAGCGCCGTCAGTCCGGTGCGCCCGCCCGCCTGCACGCCGGAGGCGCTTTCGACGTATGCCGTCGTGCTGCTGGTTCCCAGCATGGAGCCGGCGACGATGGCCGTGCTGTCGGCCAACAGCGCGCGGCCCAGCCGATTCGGCTTGCCTTCGGGCATCAGATTGGCGCGTTTGGCTACGCCGATCATGGTGCCGGTTGCGTCGAACACCTCCACCAGCACGAGCACCAGGATGACGTGGATGAAGCCCATATGCAGGGCGCCCAGGACATCCAGTTGCATGAACGTGGGCGCCAAGCTCGGCGGCGCGGAGAAGATGCCGTTGAACTCGTTCTGGCCGGTCGCGATGGACAGAATGGTGACCACGAGGATGCCGATGAGGATGGCGCCGCGTACTTTCAATGCATCCAGGGCGGCAATGATGAAGAAGCCCAGGATGGCCAATAGCGCGGGAGCGGACGTAAGGTCGCCCAGCCCCACTTTGGTTGCGGGATTGGCGACGACGATGCCCGCGCTGCCCAGGGCGATGATGGCCAGGAACAGTCCGATGCCCGCGGCGATGGCGGAACGCAGCGATTTCGGTATTCCCTCGATCAGCCACGAACGTATGCCCGTGAGGGTGAGAATGACGAAAATGACCCCGGAGATGAATACCGCTCCCAGGGCTTGCTGCCAGCTATAGCCCAGCGCTCCGACCACGGTGAACGCGAAGAAGGCATTCAGCCCCATTCCGGGAGCCATGCCGATGGGCCAGTTGGCGACGAACGCCATGATGAGCGTGCCCAGCGCCGCCGCCAGGCAGGTTGCGACGAACACGGCGTTTCTGTCCATGCCGGTGCTCGACAGGATGTCGGGATTCACGAAAATGATGTAGGACATGGTCAGGAAGGTCGTCAGTCCGGCAAGCACTTCCGTTCTGACGCTGGTCTCGTGTGCGCGAAGCTGAAAGAGACGCTCAAGCATGATGGGGCTCCCAAAATTGATTTTGTATGCATATACAATGCAGCATGCATTCTAAGACGGTTTTTAGGCGTGACGGTAGTGAATATCATCGGTTTTGAAAGTTCCTGCGATGAAACGGGCGTGGCGATCGTATCCACGCAACATGGCCTCTTGGCGCATGCCTTGCACAGCCAGATTGCGATGCACGAAGAATACGGCGGCGTGGTGCCCGAGCTTGCCTCGCGGGATCATATCCGGCGCATCCTGCCTTTGACGCGGGCCGTGCTCGACCAGGCGGGGCTGGGCATGGATCGGATTGATGCCGTGGCCTATACGGCCGGGCCGGGGTTGGCCGGGGCCTTGCTGGTGGGGGCGAGCGTCGCCCGAGCTTTCGCATGGGCGCGCGGGCTGCCCGCCTTGCCCGTCCATCACTTGGAAGGGCACCTGCTGTCGCCGTTGCTGGATACGCCGGCGCCGTCATTTCCATTCGTGGCTCTGTTGGTGTCGGGCGGGCATACCCAGCTGATGCGGGTGGACGGGGTGGGCAAATATGAGCTTCTGGGCGAAACGCTGGATGACGCCGCCGGCGAGGCGTTCGATAAAACGGCCAAGCTGCTGGACCTCGGCTATCCCGGAGGGCCCGCCTTGTCACGCCTGGCGCGGCAAGGCGATCCGGCCAGCCATGACCTGCCCAGGCCGATGATCCATAGCCGCAATCTCGATTTCAGCTTCAGCGGCTTGAAAACCGCCGTGCTTACAAAGGTCAAGGCGCTGCGCGATGGCGGGCAGGCCATGGCGGAATCGATGCGCGCCGATCTTGCCGCCGCCACCGAGGCGGCCATTGTCGACGTCCTGGCAAGCAAATCGATCAAAGCCATGGATCAGACGGGGTTGAGCCGCCTGGTCGTGGCCGGTGGCGTCGGTGCGAATAGAGTGCTGCGCGAACGGCTGATCCAGGCTATGCGCCGGCGCGGCGGCCAGGTGTTTTTCCCGCCCCTTGAGTTTTGCACCGACAACGGCGCGATGATCGCGTTTGCCGCGGCGCAGCGTGTCAAGGCGGGGTTGGCGGATTTGAGGGCTATGGAGCACGGCTTTACGGTGAAGCCGCGTTGGGATTTGCAGGACGTCTGCGCACCCGCCGCGGCTCAGGCCGGGTAGGGCGGCGGGTCCGGCGCGCGGCGCCGGCGGCTTGCAAGCACGGCGGCTTACTTGCCTTTTTGGCCGATGCGGGTTTCTTTGCCTCGCAGGAGCCGGCTGATGTTGGCCTGGTGCTTGACGAGAACCATGACGCAGATCAGCCCCAGCGCCAGCGCGATGCCGCCGTTCATGGGCCAGACGACCTTTGCGCCCAGAATATAGTAAAGCGGCGCGAAGACGGCGGCTAGGATCGCGGCCAGGGATGAATAACGCGTGACGTAGGCCACAATGCACCATGTCGCGGCGGTGGCCAAGGCCAGCCATGGGTTGATGGCGAACAGGATGCCCAAGGCGGTCGCGACGCCTTTGCCGCCTTTGAAACGCAGGAAGACGGGAAACAAATGCCCGAGAAAGACGGCGATCGCGCCGACGGCGACGGCCGGCTCCGGCGCGTAGCCCAGGCGCACCGCGTAGGCGGCCAGCGCGACGGCCGCCCATCCCTTGAACGCATCGCCCAACAAGGTCAATATGGCCGCTTTTTTGTTGCCCGTTCGCAACACGTTGGTGGCGCCGGGATTCTTTGATCCGTAGCTGCGCGGGTCCTGCAGGCCCATCAGGCGGCTGACCACGACGGCGAAGGGGACGGAGCCCAGCAGATAGGCATAGGCCGCGACGGCGATGATGGATAATAGGGAAGTGATCGTGGCCATGTCCGGATGGGTGAGTCTTGTCGTTGCCCGATTCTACTCAGTGTTGCGCAAAACACCAAAACGACCGGGTACAATTTGCGACGTTCAGACGAGTTTCATGGAAGGGCAATGCGCATACTGGTTTCTAACGATGATGGCTACAATGTTCCGGGTATCGAGGCCCTGGCCGATGCGCTGGGGGGCCTGGGCAAGTTGACGATAGTCGCTCCGGAAACCAATTGCAGCGGCGCTTCCAATTCGTTGACCTTGAATCGGCCCTTGTCCGTGCGGCAGGCGGCCAACGGCTATTATTACGTCAACGGCACGCCCTCGGACTGCGTTCACGTCGCCCTGACGGGTTTGCTCGACTTTCGCCCCGATCTCGTGGTTTCAGGCATCAACAACGGCGCCAACATGGGCGAGGATACCTTGTACTCGGGCACGGTCGCGGCGGCCACCGAAGCCTATCTATTCGGCATTCCTTCCATTGCCTTCTCCTTGACGGAAAAAGGCTGGGACCACCTGGATGCCGCGGCGGACGTGGCGCGCCGGATCGTCCAGCGCCACTTGGCGAAGCCTCTGACCGGGCCGGTGCTGCTCAATGTCAATATCCCGGCGGTGGAGGCGAGCCAGATACGCGGCATACGCGTTACCCGCCTCGGCAAGCGCCATCCGTCCGAGCCCGTCGTCAAAAGCACCACGCCCTACGGCGATCCCGTATACTGGATCGGCCCCGTCGGCCCGGTTTCCGACAGTGCGGACGGCACGGACTTCGGCGCCGTCGAAAGCAACTATGTGTCGGTGACGCCGCTGAAATTTGATTTGACTCACTATGAGCAGATGAGCCAGATAAAGGATTGGGTAGAGTTGCCATGCGAAAACCGGTGACGCCTTTTCCGTTCTCCACGGGCACGACGAATCGGTTCGGACGATCCAGCCTGGGCGGAGGCATGACCGCCGCCAATAGCAATGCGCGCATCATGGCCAATGCGCAGTCATCGAAACAGGGCGGCTCCTCCTTGACTGAGCGGCGCTCGGCTCATGGGTCCGCTTCGTCAACGATGGTTAATTTGGGTTTGAACTCGGATCGGTCGCGTGGCATGATGATCCAGCGCTTGCGCAACCAGGGCATTCAGGATGAAAGAGTATTGAATGCCATGCTTGCCGTGCCGCGTCATATTTTCGTCGATCAAGGTCTTGCGAGCCGTGCCTACGAAGATGCCGCGTTGCCCATAGGGTATAGTCAGACTATATCGCAGCCGTGGATAGTCGGACGCATGATTTCCGTCGCGTGTGAGAACCGCAACCCGGGAAAGGTCCTTGAAGTGGGCGCCGGCTGCGGCTATCAAGCCGCGGTTCTGGCGCAGTTCATCAAGGAAGTGCATGCGGTGGAACGCATTAGAGGGTTGTACGAGATGGCGCGCGATAATTTGCGCGCGCTCAAGTTATCGTCCCGCGTGCGATTGGTGTTTGCCGACGGTATGATAGGCCTTCCCACGGTTGCGCCGTTCGATGCCATCATCGTTGCGGCGGCGGGCATTAAAATACCTCAGTCACTGCTCGATCAGCT